>JAKARC010000011.1 GCA_021822385.1 Pseudomonadota bacterium | reverse complement strand
TTACAATCAATGCCAAGCATCGTCATGTCGTTCACGGGCCTGTCTCCTCGGTGAGGTATGAGAACCGATCATCCTCATGCTGGCGCAAATTGACGCCGTATCAAAGGGGGGACGGGTCCATCCCATTACTTCACTCGACATCGGTCCCACAAGCACCAGCTCACCGATCCGAGCAGTGACCGCCAGGCGCTCATTGAAAGCCATAAATCCACCCACTCGAAATTCAATAGAGCCAATTTTCTCCTCTGACCGGTGAGGATGGCCGTTGAAGGTGAGCCCATCCGGCTCTGTCGGTCTTCCGCGGCGCAGGGGAGGCACCGGGGCTGATCTTCGCGCTCGCGCGCCCAAAGCCGCACAAGCCCAGGCAGATGCGTGCGCCATTCTTTCGGTGCGGTTACGACCTATCGCTTCTTCAGGCCGGATCAGGCATGATTGCGCTTCTGACCATATGGTCAGGCGATGGCGAAATTATGTCTTATTGTTGCGTCCGGGACTGCGAAAAATAATAATTTGGCGCACCCCCCGGGCGGCGGTCTCGCGCATCGGTGAAGAGCGGGGTGGGGAACAGGGAATGCACACGGTACAGAAGACAACAGGGCGGTATCTTGCTTCCAATGGAGCGGGTTCGTGCTGCGCTTCTTCGCGTGACCTGCCGGCGGCGTCTCGGTGGGCAGCGTGGCGGGTAAACCGCCGCGTGCCGATTGCCAGCGACGGTCGGTCCCCATTCAATGGTGTTGCGGGGTTTACGGAAAGGGTGTCGGCGCAGGTCTTGCTCCGGCCGGGAAGCCCCATGGTATCCGTGCGTGCCGTAAGCGGCTTTGGCGCGAAGCTCGGGCACGCAGGCGGGCATGCGCAGCGGGCTCGAGGTCTTACCTCCAGTGCCGCGCGCATGCTGGTCCGGTCTGCTCATATTTCCGGCGACAAAAACTCGGGCAAGGCGAAACTTGCCGCCGGCGCGGTTACGCGGCCGGAGCAACTGGCGCAGGTGTTCTGCGCGCGGCCTGATGATAAGCGGAGTGGCGGGGGGCGAAGGTTGCGCGCTACAGGCCCGGAAGAGATTTCGAGACTCGCGCCCGGTTGCCGTCCGCCGCGGAGGGGGCGCACAAGCGATGCACCAGTGCCCTTTGTCTTTGCCGGTCAGCCCGCAGGCGGATCGGCTGAGCGCTCACCGTCTGGCACGCGGGTGCAGCGGTTGAGCGCAGAGCCCGAGTCGAGCAGTGTCCCGTCATTCCAGCGGGGCCTTCGGTTCGGGCGACCGAGCCATTGATCGGGAGGGGAGTCTCCGGTTGAGCCGATCGGCATCGGAACGTGACTTTGGATCATGAACACCTATAGAGGACCAGCAGATGCTCATTCTTACAAGACGAGTCGGGGAGACGGTGATGATTGGGGATGACGTCACCATCACGGTGCTTGGGGTCAAGGGCAACCAGGTGCGTGTGGGGATCAATGCGCCGAAGCACGTGGCCGTTCATCGGGAGGAGATCTACGAGCGGATCAAGCGCGAGCAGCACGCTGGCGCCGCCGGCAATGGTGAGGCGCCACCAACGGTGGCGAGTTTCGCGCCGCCCGCCATCTGAGGCGCTGCGGGCGCAGTCGTGCGCCCGGGCGGCTCGACCGGTCTATTCCGCCCTCAACGTCGCCGCGGTCCCGGTGGCGGCGTTGAGGCTTGTGGGCGTGCAAGGGCGTGCGCGCGCTGCTACATTACGTAAAGTAATAAGAATGCCGACACCCGCATGCTTTACCAGCAATCGAGGGAAGAGAGCGCTGAGATTCTTCGGCGCGCGCTGCAGCTGATGTCGCCGCACCCGGCCGGGTACCACCCGCTGAGCTATGCAGTGTGGTACGAGCACGCCGCAGAGATCAATCCGCCGCTCAGCCAGGACCTCGAGCGATTGCAGGCGGCGGGCAATCCGCTCTCCGAGATCGAAGTGCGGCGCCTGCATGCGCTGCATATTGCGGGTCGCGACGTGGAAATGTTCGAGCTGGCGCAGCGCGACCTGCGTACGCTCATCGGATGTACTGTGCGGGATACGGGCGAAGCGGAGCAGACCTTGACCTGCTTTACCGGGACACTGGCTGCGACCACGCAACGCCTTGCCGAGCCGGACGGAAGTGCCGCGCCAGCTTTGATCGAGGACCTGCGGGCGCAGGCCGAGCAGGTGTGCGCGCGCTTGACTCAGCTGCATGCTCAGCTCGCCACGCAGCGCAACGCGGTCGATGGCATCATTGAGCGGCTTGAGCGGGCGCACAGCGAGCCCCTGCGGGATCCGCTGACGCAGCTCGCCAACCTCAACGGCCTGCGCCGAGCGCTCGATTGCCAGGGCGATGGGGCGGGGCTGGCGGGCATGGCCCTGCTGGCCGTCGACATTGATTATTTTAAGCGGATCAACGACACGCACGGTCATGTCGTCGGGGACAAAGTGCTGGTCAAGGTCGCCGGGTTACTGCGCGAGCGGTTGGACGGCGGCGACCTCGCCGCACGGCTCGGCGGTGATGAGTTCGTAGTGCTCCTGCGCGGCAAATCGATCGCCGCCGCCGCGGCATTGGCCGAGGCCATCCGCGCGGCAGCCCAACGCATGCTGATCATGCATCCCGATGGCGCTCAGTTTGCCGGCGAAGTGACCCTGTCGGTCGGCGCGGCGGTCGCGCGCGCCGGGGATTCCCTTGAAACACTGCGTCATCGTGCCGATTCCGCGCTCTATGAGGCCAAGAGCGCCGGCCGGAATCGCGTCGCGGTGGCCGCGTAGCGCAGGTCCCCGGCGAGGATAGATCCGGGTCTTCCGGCGCCAACCCGCCGGCCGTCCCACGCGGCGATCGGTCCGTCGGGCCGCTCGATCTCAGCATTCGGTGATGTTCACCGCCAGCCCGCCCTGCGAGGTCTCCTTGTAAATCGTGGACATGTCCGCGCCGGTTTGGCGCATGGTGGCGATCACGTGATCGAGGGAGACCTTGTGGCTGCCGTCCCCACGCATGGCCAGTCGTGCGGCATTGATGGCCTTGACTGCACCCATGGCGTTGCGTTCGATGCATGGGATCTGCACCAGTCCTCTGACCGGGTCGCAGGTCAGTCCCAGATTGTGTTCCATGCCGATTTCTGCGGCGTTTTCAATCTGTTCATTGCTGCCCTGCAAGGCGGCCACCAGGCCGCCCGCGGCCATCGAGCACGCCACACCGACCTCGCCTTGGCAGCCCATCTCGGCCCCCGAGATCGAGGCGTTTTGCTTGTAGAGCATGCCGATCGCACCGGCCGTGAGCAGAAAGCGCAGCACGCCTTCGTCGCTGGCGCCGGGTTCGAAGCGGCGATAGAAATGCAGCACGGCCGGAATGATTCCGGCGGCACCATTGGTCGGCGCGGTGACCACCTGCCCGCCGGCCGCATTCTCTTCGTTGACTGCCAGGGCATAAGCATCGACCCAGTCGAGCGCCTCCAGGGGGCGCGCGTTGCTGCTCTCAGTCAGCTGCCGATACAGCTTGGGGGCGCGGCGGCGCACCTTCAACGGTCCGGGCAGAACCCCGTTTTGCGCGAAGCCGCGCGCGACGCACGCCTGCATCACGGCCCAGAGGTGCATCAGTCGGTTCCGCACGCTTGCCTCGGTGGCGAGCGCGCACTCATTGGCCAGCATCAGCTCGAAGATCTCGAGGCCATTGTCGCGGCACAGAGCGAGCAGTTCGCGCGCGCTGGCGAACGGATAGGGCACAGTCGCGCCGGCCTCGGCCGGCAGGACGGGATCCTGTCCCGCGCGCACGATGAACCCGCCACCGATCGAGTAATACTCCTGCTCAAGCAGCGGTGTGCCGTCGGCCGCCAGGGCGGTAAAACGCATGCCGTTCGGGTGTTGAGGCAGGCGCTCGCCGCTCAGCATCAGCAGTTGCGTACGCTCATCGAAGGCGATCTCCCGCCCCCCGGGCAGAACAATACGGCCGCTTGCACGGATGCGCTGTACGGTGGGCGCAATGACGTTCGGATCCACCGATTCGGGCAAGGCGCCGCCCAGCCCCAGCAGAATCGCCCGGTCGGTGCCGTGGCCGATTCCGGTCAGTGCCAGGGAGCCGTAGAGCCGCACCGTGAGGGTTGCGGTCGTCTCGATCAGACCGCCACGTTCCAGTTCGTGCATGAACTGGCATGCGGCTCGCATCGGTCCCATGGTGTGCGAACTGGAAGGTCCGATGCCGACCTTGAAGATGTCGAATACACTGAGCGACATGCCGTGAATCCCCCGGGCGCGGCTCGCGAGCTCAAGCGGTGCGCCATTATCAGCCCTTCTGCTTCGCCGGCCAGTCGCATCCGCGGGCTAAAGGCTACGGATGCGCCGTGCAAAACCCGCAGGGTCTATAGCGTAGGCATATTCGTCCGAGTGCGGTCGCCACATCCCGGCCGTTCAACGCATGCGCAGAGCGTCCGGCCGCGCCGGACGGTCTTGGGGCGAGTCTGCGGCATAAAAGCCTTCCCGCGCGCAGAGCTTGGGCGTACAATCCACGCTCTACGCAGGCCTCGGCTGCGTGGAGCGGAGCGGCTGTGCCCTCGGGCGAGCGCCCCGATAGCGTGACAGCCCAAAAGCCCCCCGAGGGGCTTTTTGTTTTTGGGTGGCCGGCAGCGGGTCCCGCAGTGCGTGCGGGCGGCGCGTGCCGGCGGTGCGGGCCGAGGGGCCCGTTTTGCATTTTGGGGCTCAACCCGGCGGGAGCGGTGCGATGTCGGCGACCTTGCGTGAGCGGCTGATCGCCCTGATTGAGCCGCTGACTGCGCGGCTGAGCTACGAGTTGGTTGATGTGGAGTGTGGGACCGGGCATGGCAGTGCGCTTGTGCGCCTGTACATCGACCGGCCCGGCGGAATCGGCATCGAGGACTGCGAGCGCGTCAGTCGCGAAGTGTCGGCGTTGCTCGATGTCGAGGACCCGATCGCGACGACGTATACGCTGGAAGTGTCCTCGCCGGGCTTCGACCGGGTGCTGCGCACGCGCGCTCACTTCGAGCGTTTTGCGGGCGAACGGGTGTTTGTCGAGCTGCTCGAACCGCGTGCAGGCCGGCGTCGCTATACCGGTACGCTCGTTGCGGTCGCGGATGAGGGGATCGAGCTTGCCGTCGATGGTGAGCGTGTGCAGATGCGGTTTGACGAGCTCGCCAAGGCGAGATTGACAGGTTGAGCGCGGTGGCGACAGGTGCAGAGGTAACAGCAGTGAACAAGGAAATCCTGATGGTTGTCGATGCCGTCTCGAATGAGAAGGGCGTCGACAAGGACGTGATTTTCGAGGCGCTCGAGGCTGCGCTCGCGGCCGCGGCCCGCCGCAAGCACGGTGAGGAATGGGACGTGCGGGTGGCGATCGACCGGCGCACCGGTGATTACGAGACGTTCCGCCGCTGGAAAGTGTTTGCGGATGACTCCACCGAGCTGCAGGCGCCCGATCGCGAGCTGCGGCTCGAAGATGCGCTCGACATCGATCCGAAGGCCGCGATCGACGGCTTCGTCGAGCAACCGATGGAATCGGTCGCCTTCGGGCGTATTGCCGCGCAGCAGGCCAAGCAGGTGATCGTGCAGAAGGTGCGGGAAGCCGAGCGTCAGCAGGTGGTGGACGCCTACCGCGACCGGGTCGGCACGCTGGTGAGCGGCGTCGTCAAGCGGGTCGACCGCAATGGGCTGTACATCGACCTCGGCTCGAACGCCGAGGGCTTCGTGTCGCGTGCGGACATGATCCCGCGTGAGCAGGTCAAGGCCCAGGATCGTATCAAGGCATTTCTGCGCGAGGTGCGCTCGGAGCTGCGCGGACCGCAGTTGTTTCTGACGCGAACCGCACCGGAGTTTCTGATCGAGCTGTTCAAACTCGAGGTGCCCGAGGTCGGTCAGGGCCTGATCCACATTCTGGGTGCGGCGCGTGATCCGGGCGTGCGCGCCAAGATCGCGGTGCGCAGCACCGATGCCCGCATCGACCCGGTCGGCGCGTGTGTCGGCATGCGCGGCTCGCGCGTTCAGGCGGTGTCCAACGAGATTGCCGGTGAACGCGTCGACATCATTCCCTACGACGACAATCCGGCGCAATTCGTCATCAATGCCATGTCGCCTGCCGAAGTTCTCTCCATCGTCGTCGATGAGGACTCGCACAGCATGGATATTGCCGTCGCCGAGGACAAGCTGTCCCAAGCGATCGGACGCGGAGGACAGAATATCCGTCTCGCCAGTCAGCTGACCGGATGGGAGTTGAACGTCATGACCGAGTCGGATGCCGAGGCGAAGAGCGACTCGGAGGCGAAATCGCTGGTGCAGCTGTTCATGAAGCAGCTCGACGTGGACGAGGACGTGGCGACGATCCTCGCGCAGGAGGGCTTCTCGACCATCGAAGAGATCGCCTACGTTCCGCAGAGCGAGCTTGCCTCGATTGCCGAGTTCGACGCCGAGATCGTCAAAGAGCTGCGCAATCGCGCCCGCGACGTACTGCTGACTCAGGCCATTGCGAGCGAGGAGTCGCTGGATCAGTCGATGCCGGCCGACGATCTGCTCACGCTCGAGGGTATGAGTCCGGATCTGGCGCTCGCTCTGGCGCGCCGGGGCGTGCGCACGCGCGAGGATCTCGCCGAGCAATCGGTCGATGACCTGAATGATATCGAGGGATTGGCGCCGGCCGATGCGGGCAAGCTCATCATGACTGCACGGGCGCCCTGGTTCGCGCCCAGCCACTGATTTTTACAGGGTGCAACACGTATGGCGGAAGTGACCGTAGCGCAGTTCGCGGAAGTCCTGAAGGTGCCGGTAGACCGGTTGCTCGAGCAGCTGGATCAGGCCGGCATTCAGGTCGACGGACCGGACGATCACATCAGTGACGACGCCAAGCTCGAGTTGCTGACGCATCTGCGCCGCAGCCACGGCTTGGGCCAGGACGGTGACGCGGCGCCGCGACGGATCACGCTCAAGCGCAAGACTCAAAGCGAGTTGAAACTCTCGAGCGCGCAGGGCCGCGCGCGCACGGTGAGCGTGGAGGTGCGGACCAAACGTACCTACATCAAGCGCGATGTGCTCGAGGAGCAGGCGCGTAAGCAGCACGATGAGGTTGAGCAGAAGCGCCGCGAGATCGAGGAAGCCGAGCGACTCGAGCAGGAGCGGGTCGAGCACGAGCGCCGTGAGCACGAGCGGCTCGAGGCGGAGAATCGCCGTCGCATCGAGGAGGAGGAGGCGGCGCGCAAGCGCGCGCAGGAGGAGGCGCGGCGAGAGGCCGAGCAACGCGCGCAGCAGGAACTCGAGCGACGCGAGCGCGAGGCGCAGGAGCGGCAGATGCGCGACAACCCGCCCGCGGGAGTTGCGGAGCCGGTGGTCCAGGTCAAAGAGACCGCAGCGGCTGCGCGCCCTGCAGCGGCGGGTGCCCGTGAGCGTCCTGGAAGCGATGATAAGCATACGCGTTATGGACGCGAGGAGCTGCACGTTGCGGCGGATGCCACCGCCCGATTCAAAAAGCGTCGGCCGGTCAAGTCGCGCACGCTGCGCGGCGCCGCCGAAGTGCGCCATGGCTTCGAGAAGCCGACGGCTCCGGTCATTCACCAGGTCAGCATCGGCGAGACCATCACCGTCGCCGAACTCGCGCAGAAGATGGCCGTCAAGGCACCGGTGGTCATCAAGACGCTGATGAACATGGGCGTGATGGCCACCATCAATCAGCCGCTCGATCGCGACACCGCGGTGCTCGTGGTCGAGGAACTCGGTCATACCGCCCGGCTGGTCGAAGAGGAACAGATCGAGGCGGGTCTGCAGGGCGAACCGACCGAGGCTGCGCCGCTGCAGGCGCGCCCGCCGGTGGTCACGGTCATGGGACACGTCGATCACGGCAAGACCTCGCTCCTCGATTACATCCGGCGCACCAAAGTCGCGGCTGGCGAGGCCGGCGGCATCACCCAGCATGTCGGCGCCTATCATGTCGAAACGCCACGGGGCGTGGTGACCTTCATCGATACGCCCGGACACGCGGCATTTACCGCCATGCGTGCCCGTGGGGCCAAGGTCACCGACGTCGTCGTCCTCGTCGTGGCGGCCGACGACGGCGTGATGCCGCAGACCCTGGAGGCGATCCAGCACGCGCGGGCCGCGGAAGTGCCGATCGTGGTCGCCGTCAACAAGATCGACAAGAGCGATGCAGATCCCGACCGGGTGCGCAACGAACTCGCCAAACAGGGCGTGATTCCCGAGGAATGGGGCGGGGAGAACATGTTCGTCAACGTTTCGGCCCACACCGGCGAGGGGATCGACGCGCTGCTCGAGGCCGTGTTGCTGCAGGCCGAGGTGCTCGAGCTGCGTGCGCCGACCACCGGTCTTGCCGGCGGAGTGGTGATCGAATCGAGCCTCGAGAAGGGGCGCGGCGCGGTCGCCACGGTATTGGTCAAGCGCGGCACGCTCAAGCTCGGCGATGCGATCATCGCCGGCTCGGAGTTTGGACGGGTCCGCGCGATGTTCGACGAGAACGGAGCGGCGGTGGAGTCGGCGCCGCCGTCAATGCCGGTGGTAGTCCTCGGTCTGTCCGGCGCGCCGAACGCCGGTGATGAAGTGCTCGCCGTCGAGAATGAGCGCAAGGCGCGTGAAGTGGCGATGTACCGTCAGAGCAAGTCGCGCGATGTGAAATTGGCGCGGCAGACGACTCGTGCCGAGGATATGTTCTCGCAGCTTGGGGAACAAAAGGCGGGCACCGTCGCAGTGCTGGTCAAGGGCGATGCCCAAGGCAGTGTCGAGGCATTGCGCGAGGCGCTGGAGAAACTCTCGACCGAAGAGGTGCAGGTGAAGCTGGTGGCGAGCGGGCTTGGTGGCATCACGGTTTCCGATGTGCAGCTCGCCGCGGCCTCCAAGGCCTTGATCATCGGATTCAATGTGCGCGCCGACTCCGGCGCACGCGAGGCGATGAAGGAAACCGGCGTCGAGGTCCGCTACTACAGCATCATCTATGAGGCGATCGATGATGTGCGCCAGATGATGACCGGGTTGCTGCGTCCCGAGATCAAGGAGCAAATCGTGGGCGTGGCGCAGGTGCGCGAAGTGTTCCGTTCAAGCAAGTTCGGTGTGGTCGCGGGCTGCCTGGTCACCGAGGGTTATGTGCGGCGGAACAATCCGATCCGGGTGCTGCGCGACAACGTGGTGATCTTCGAGGGCGCCTTGGAATCTCTACGGCGCTTCAAGGATGATGTGAACGAAGTGCGCGCCGGTACGGAGTGCGGCATCGGTGTGAAAAATTACCAGGATGTTCGCGCCGGCGACCAGATCGAATGCTTTGCGCGCGTCGAGGTGGCCCGTACGCTGCAATGAGTCCCGCCGACGCCAGGACCCGCAGGATCGAGGCGCAGATGCAGCGGGTCGTCGCCGGATTGGTTGCGCGCGAGGTGAAGGATCCACGCGTGGGCCACATCACTGTCACCGCCGTGCGGCTCGCCGCCGATTTAGGCGTGGCATGCGTGTACTTCGTGCCGTTCGCGGGTACACATGACCCGCAGGAAGTGCTACAGGGCTTGACCCGTGCGCGCGGGTTCCTGCGCGGTCAGGTGGGGCGAGAACTCGGCCTGCGCCATGCGCCGCAGCTCGAATTCAAGCTCGACGACACGGTCGAACGCGCCGCCCGATTGACGGGATTGATCGAGCGGGCGCGCACCGAGGACGAGGCAAAACGCTGACGCCGATGCCGGCTGGAATCCTCCTGCTCGACAAGCCCGCCGGGCTGTCCTCGAATGCGGCGTTGCAGCGTGTGCGGCGGCTGTATGGCGCCGCGAAGGCCGGCCATGCCGGCAGCCTTGACCCGCTCGCCACGGGGATGCTGCCGATCTGTCTCGATGAGGCGACCAAGATCGCCGCGGAGATCCTCTCCAGCCGTAAGCGCTATCGGTTCACTGTGGCACTCGGGGCGCGCACGAGCACCGGCGATCGGGAAGGGCAGGTTGTGGAGCGCGCGAGCGTCGGCGACCTTACGGCAGAGCAGATCGAGGCCGTGCTCGCGCAATTTCGCGGGCCTGGGCTGCAGGTGCCACCGATGTACTCCGCCTTGAAACGCGCCGGCCGGCCCTTGTATGAGCTGGCACGGGCCGGAATCGAGGTCGAGCGGCAGCCACGCCCCATCGAGATCTTCGAATTGCAGCTGCGCGCACGCGAAGGCACGCACATCGAGCTTGAGGCGCAGTGCTCTAAGGGCACGTACGTGCGTACGCTGAGCGAGGATATCGCCCGAGCGCTCGGGACCTGTGGTCACGTCGCCGCACTGCGGCGCCTGGGCGTCGAGCCATTCGAGCACGAACCAATGCAGACCCTGGAGTCGATCGCCGCCGCATGCGAACACGGCGGCCCGCCGCAGCTGCTGCCGGTGGACTGGCCGCTCACACATCTTCCGGCGGTGCGTCTCGGCACCGAACAGGCCGCGCGCATCCGCCACGGCCAGGCCATCGCGGTGGGTGGTCGCCTCGCCGGCAAGGTCAGGCTGTACGCGGGAGATCGTTTCCTCGGCATAGGCGTGGCCGACGGCTCCGGGGGCGTTCAGCCGCGACGAGTGTTCAACCCCTGAATGCTCACCGGGTGCCCGAATGGAGCACTCGTTGCGTAGGGTGGTGTCGCGGCGCGGCGATACTGCCGGCGCGCAGCGCAAATCCCCGCGGCTGCGCCCCCGGTGTCGAGCGGCCGTCGTGAAACTGACCGGCGGCTTGTTTGCGCAAGAGATTTCCATTCCCCCGGTGGACGGCCATGATACCCTCGGGGTGGGGTGTTACAACAGTCGGCGTTCTGCCTGCCGATACTCGTGGTCCGTACATTTGCGACACATGATCGAACGTTTTCTCGGCGGCACGAACTCGGACCGAAAGCAAGACAGACGCGGCACGTGCGGCTTGCGGACGGGCATGACATCCGCGGCTGCGCCCGCCCGGCGGACGCCCGCGAGAGATCCGATGGCCCGCTCATCGGCTTTCAGTGCAATGATCGCGGCACGTACCGCAGGAACCCGGATTGGTACCGCGCCGTGGAAGGCGGCCGTCCGAGCGGGACCGACCCCTCGGATGCGGTCATATTGGGGCGGCTGTCATGGTGTCGATCCGCCGCCGTGCGGGCGCGGTGCAACGTCGGTTCGCGGCGCCATCCTCGGACAAGAGCCGGACCGGGGCAGACGAGGCGGCAAATCTCGGCGGCGATAAGATTTCCATAAATTCAGCGGTACGTCCATGCGGCGTACGGGGGCATCATGATTGGGAGTGACGGCTGGGGCGGTGCACGAAGCGCCATGATCGCGCGTTACGGCAGGTCGGATGACCGCACGGGGTGGGTGCAGGTTCTCACCACCCTGGTGCCGTTCGCGCTGCTGTGGTGGGTCGCAATCGAACTGGCTGCCAGATCCCTATGGCTGATTGTGCTGCCACTGCCGCTGCTGGTTCTGTTGCTGGTGCGCGTCTTCGGCCTGATGCATGAATGTGGACACGGCAGCCTCTTCCGCAGCTGTTCGCTGAATCGAAGCTGCGGCTTTCTTCTCGGCGTCATTGCCGGAATGCCGCAGTATGTCTGGTCGCAACATCACAATTATCATCATGCGCACAACGGTGATTGGGACAAATACCGCGGTCCCTATGCGACACTCACGGTCGAGGAGTACACGGCACTCAGTCGGGCCCGCCAGCGCGCCTATCGCTGTAAATGCAGCGTATTCGCCGCGCCGCTCGCCGGCTTCATCTACCTCATCTTCAATCCGCGCTACAACTGGATCAGAGGCACCATGGGCTTGGGCGTGCATCTCGTGCGGCAGAAACTCGCGCAGCCGCGGGTGCCTCTGCGAGCGCTCGCTGCGACTTATCAGACGCGCTTATGGGCGTCGCGGCGGGAGTATCGGCATATGCTGTGGAACAACGTCGTGTTGCTGGGTGCCGGCGCACTGTTGTGCTTGACGTGTGGAACCGCGGCGTTTCTCCTCATATATGTCCTCAGTGTGTCGCTTGCAGGGGGCGTCGGCATCATATTATTCACGGTGCAGCACAACTTCAGTCATTCTTACGCGAGCGACAGTCAACACTGGAACCCGGATACCGCGGTGCTCGAGGGCACGAGCTTCCTGGTTCTGCCGCGCTGGCTCAACTGGTTCACCGTCAATATCGGCTATCACCATATTCACCACTTGTCGTCCAGCATCCCGAGCTACCGTCTCGCTGCATGTCACGAGGAGTATGCGCAGCTGTTTACCCGTGTCAGGCGCATCGGGCTGGGCGAACTGCTCGGTGCGCTGCGCTGCATTCTGTGGGACAGAGCCGGGGGGCGCATCATCGCGCTCGCGGAATTACCGGCAGCGGACGTGACGCACGCCCCCGCACGAGTCGGGTGAGAGCCTTGTTGCGCGGCGTGCGGGGAAACTTGGGCAGCGGCTTTGCACGAGAGCCGTTCGCGGCACTCCCGGGGACGAAGGGACTGGGTGGGGCCGTGTTCAGACCCGAGGGCACGCGCCGGCGCGATGACGACCCTGCACAGGGGCCATCCTCGAGACGGGCCTCCGGCGACGCACTCCGGGCGAGGTCGCAGCGGGTGACGACGGGTGGGTTTCGAGAGTCTGTGCGCCTGCACGGCTTGTGGCCGGGGGCACTAGGCGGGTAGACTTGCGGGCTTCCTCTTAAGGGTAACCGGTAATCTACCTTGGATTTTCGTGCAATGGCTTTAACCAGTGAGAAGAAAAGCGGGATTCTGGCGCAATTTCAGCGCAGTCCGGCCGACACAGGCTCCGCCGAGGTTCAGGTCGCGCTGCTGTCCGAGCGCATCAACGGCTTGAGCGAGCATTTCACCACGCACCAGCGCGACCATTCCTCACGGCGCGGACTGGTCAAGCTCGTCAACCAGCGCCGCAAGCTCCTCGATTACCTCAAGGCGACCAAGCCGCAGACGTACCAGGAGCTTGTCGAGCGCCTGGGGCTGCGCCGATAACCGAACACCGCAAGGGCCGCGCACAGGCGGCCCTTCGCGTTTGGGGTGGCGGTTTCTTCCTCTGAATTTTAGCTTTATTTCAAGGAGTTGACCTTGAGCGTCAGCAAATCATTCCAGTACGGCTCCCATACGGTCACACTCGAAACCGGCGAGCTGGCTCGTCAAGCCGATGGCGCGGTGCGTGTTTCCATGGGTGAAACCGTGGTGCTGGTGACGGCATGCGCGCAAAAGGTGGCGGCGGCGGGCCGTGATTTCTTTCCGCTGACCGTCAACTACGTCGAGAAGACATATGCGGCCGGCCGCATTCCCGGGGGATTTTTCAAGCGCGAAGGTCGCCCGACCGAGAAGGAGACCCTGACCTCACGCCTGATCGACCGGCCGATTCGCCCGCTGTTTCCGGATGGCTTCTACAACGACGTGCAGGTGGTGGCGACCGTGCTATCGCTCGACCCGCAGATCGATGCCGACATCCCGGCGCTGCTTGGCGCATCGGCGGCGCTGGCGCTTTCGGGCATTCCATTCAACGGGCCGATCGGAGCGGCACGCATCGGCTGGAAAGACGGCCGTTATCTGCTCAATCCTACGGCGCTGGAACTCGCCGAGTCCGATCTGCACCTGGTCGTCGCGGGTACCGAGCACGGTGTCCTCATGGTCGAATCGGAAGCCAAATGCCTGGCGGAAGCCGTCATGCTCGGCGCGGTGGTGTTCGGTCACGAGCAGATGCAGGTGGCGATCGGCGCTATTCGCGAACTGGTGCGCGAGGCCGGCAAGCCGCGCTGGAATTGGCAGGCTCCGGCGCACAATGCGGAGCTCGCCGCCGCAGTGCAAGCCAAGGCGCGCGCGCCGCTCGCGCACGCCTACACCATCACCGAAAAGCAGCAGCGCTATGCGCGCATCGCTGAGATCAAGGCGGAAATCCTCGCCGCTCTGGTACAAGGGGAGAACGTGCCCTGGACCGAGGAACAGGTCGAGGCGGCACTGTTCAGGCTCGAGAGCGACATCGTGCGCGAGCGGATCCTCAATGGCGAACCGCGCATCGACGGCCGCGATTGCCAGACCGTCAGACCGATCACGGTCAAAGTCGGCGTGCTGCCGCGCACCCATGGATCGGCGGTTTTCACCCGGGGCGAGACCCAGGCGCTGGTGGTCACCACGCTCGGCACGACCCGTGATGCGCAAATCATCGATGCGCTCGAGGGTGAGCGCCGCGAGCCGTTCATGCTGCACTACAACTTCCCGCCGTTCTCCGTGGGCGAGACCGGGATGATGGGTTCGCCGAAGCGCCGGGAAATCGGGCACGGCAATCTTGCGCGACGCGGCGTGAATGCCGTCATGCCGAACATGACTTCCTTCCCGTACGTGATCCGGGTCGTGTCGGAAATTCTCGAATCGAACGGCTCGAGTTCCATGGCGAGCGTCTGCGGGTCATCTCTTGCGCTGATGGATGCCGGTGTGCCGATCAAGGCGCCGGTGGCCGGCGTGGCCATGGGGCTGGTGCTCGAGGGCGCGCGCTACAAGGTTCTCACCGATATTCTCGGCGATGAGGATCATCTCGGCGACATGGACTTCAAGGTGGCCGGTACGCATGACGGGGTCACCGCCCTGCAGATGGACATCAAGGTCGAAGGCGTGACGCCCGAGATCATGAAAGTGGCGCTCGAGCAGGCGCGGGTCGGACGATTGCACATCCTCGAGCAGATGAACAAAGTGATCAGTGCGCCGCGCTCGACCATGTCCGAATGGGCACCCTCGATCATCACGCTGAAGATCGATCCGGAGAAGATCCGCGACGTGATCGGCAAGGGCGGTGCGGTGATCCGCCAGATCACCGAGGAGACCGGGACCACCATCGACATCGAGAACGACGGCACGGTGAAGATAGCCTCGGTCAACGGTACCGCGGGGCGCGAGGCGCAGCGGCGCATCGAGCTGATCACCGCGGATGTCGAGGTCGGCCGTGTCTACCAGGGCAAGGTGGTGCGGTTGATGGATTTCGGTGCCTTCGTCACCATCCTTCCGGGTCGCGATGGCCTGGTGCACATCTCGCAGATCTCCAACGAGCGCGTCGAGCGCGTGAGCGACAAGCTCAAGGAAGGCGATGTGATCCGGGTGAAGGTGCTCGAGGTCGATCGCCAGGGCCGTATTCGCTTGTCGATGCGCGACGTCGACGCCGCCTGAGCGGAGTGCTCGACGGATTAGGCCGTACCGTCAGCCGCCACGGTGCGAACACCGTGGAACGCGGCGGGGTTCCAGTGTGCGCAGGCCCAATCGAGGACCTCGCGCACCGAGGCCCGCTCGAGCGCCGCCGGCGGAGCCTGATTGAGGAGCCGCAGAGTTGCGATCAGCTGTGCGGCGGCGCGTTCGGGCCTGAGGGCTACGGAGCGGCGTGACTTGGCGAGTTTCTCCCCGCCCGGTTCCGTGACGAGTGGCAGGTGCGCATAGCGCGGCTGGGGCAGGTGCAATTTTTCCTGCAGCAGGATTTGCCAGCCGGTGCTCGCAAGCAGATCGGCGCCCCGCACCACATCCGTTACGCCCTGCAGCGCATCGTCGACGACGACCGCGAGGTGATAGGCAAACACCCCGTCGCGGCGGCGCACGATCACATCGCCCAGGGTCCCCGCGGGGCAGGTGTAGGGGCCCTGAAACCGGTCGGTGAAACGGATCGTACGGCTGGCCTCGACGCGCATTCGTGTGGCCGTGGGTCCGGCGCGACGCGGCCCGCTTCGGCAGGTCCCCGGATAGCCGCGGGTGCAGGCTGCAACCCGGACGAGCTCCGCGCGCGAGCAGCTGCATTCGAACGTTTCACCTGCGGCGCGCAGGCATTCGAGTGCGGCGCGGTAGTGCTGAGTGCGCCCGCTCTGGTACGCGACCGGACCGTCCCAGTGCAACCCGAACGTATCGAGTGTCCGCAGGATTTTTCCCGCCCAGTCCGGGCGGCTGCGTGCGTCGAGATCCTCGATACGCACGAGCCATTGGCCGGCATGACTGCGGGCATCGAGAAAGCTGGCGCACGCGGCCAGGAGCGAGCCGAGGTGCAACGCTCCGGTGGGAGAGGGTGCGAAGCGACCGGTGTAGCGGTAATCGCCGCCCGCGGGTGAGTTATCGGTAGCGGTCGTCGCGGTCGCCGTACTGCTTCTCACGGCGTTCGCGCCGTTCCTGCGCCTCGATGCTGAGTGTCGCCACGGGACGTGCTTCCAGGCGCTTGATGCCGATTTCCTCGCCCGTCTCGAGGCAATATCCGTACGTGCCGTCCTCGATGCGCTTCAGCGCCTCGTCGATCTTGCGGATCAATTTACGTTCGCGATCGCGCGTGCGCAGCTCGAGACTGAATTCCTCTTCCTGGGTGGCGCGGTCGGAGGGATCCGGAAAATTTGCCGCCTCGTCCTTCATGTGTGAGACGGTACGGTCGACCTCGACCATCAGATCCCGCTTCCAGTCGTTCAGAATGTTGCGGAAGTGCTCGAGCTGCTCCTGGCTCATGTACTGTTCGCCGCGCTTGGGAATATACGGCTGAACGTTGCGGGGTCCTGCGAGCAGGCTTCCGGCCTCGAGCCCATCACCCTCGTCCGCGTCACCCGCGGCGGCACCTTGAGGGTGCACGGCCGGGGCACTCGAGCGTGGGACATCCGCGGCTTGTGCGGGGTGACGACCCGGATGTTTACGGTCGTCTTGCTCGAGCGGAGCGCTCGGCTCCTGCGCTCTGGCTGCGTGCTCAGGCGTGTGCTTGTGCACAGCCGTACGGGTGGTTTTGCGGACGGGCGGCCGCTTGACCGGCGCGGATTTTTTCGCGGCGGCCTTCGCAGGCGCGGCCTTCTTACCCTTCGCGGCTTTCGCTGCGGGTTTTTTGGCCGGCATTAAACGCTCCTACGCATATCAGCTCATGGCGGGACGCGCGATTATACCGGCGCACCTGCCGCTGTACAGGGGCGCCGCGGCTCTCGCCTCACAGCACCGAGCCGCTCCAGCCGCTCTGGCGGCGCTCGACGCTGACCTCCGTGGCAATGCCACCGCGGATCTTGAAGCGCGCGTCCAGGCGCAGACACCGCGGCAGCAGCATCGTGGCGAGGTGGTCCGCAATCTCATTGGTGATTGCCTCGTGGAATGCGCCACGGTCGCGGAACGACCAGATGTACAGCTTCAGCGATTTCAGTTCCACGCACAGCCGATCGGGCACGTACGCGAGCCGCAGGGTGGCGAAGTCGGGCTGGCCGGTGAGCGGACACAGGCAGGTGAACTCCGGGATCCGCATGCGGATGGTGTAATCGACCTGCGGGGCGGGATTGGCGAAGGTCGCGATTGCTTGTGCGGGCTGTGAGGGCATGGACATTTACTCTACACTAGCGCGCCTCGCTGCGGCGGCCATTCAAAAGAGAACGGAAGATTGCGCAGATGCGGCTGACCAAGATCAAGCTCGCCGGATTCAAGTCCTTCGTCGATCCTACCCAGATCACCTTCCCGAGCAACCTCACCGGTGTGGTCGGTCCGAACGGCTGCGGCAAGTCGAACGTCATCGACGCGGTGCGCTGGGTGATGGGCGAGCTGTCCGCCAAGTACCTGCGTGGGGACAACATGGCCGATGTGATCTTCAATGGCTCCTCGGCGCGCAAGCCCGTGGGGGTGGCCTCGGTCGAACTGGTCTTCGACAATTCCGATGGCAAGATCGGCGGCACGTACGCGAACTACAACGAGATCTCGCTGCGGCGCCAAGTGGCGCGCGATGGCTCCTCAGGGTACTACATCAATGGCGCGCGCTGTCGGCGCAAGGACATCACCAATCTGTTTCTCGGCACCGGACTCGGTCCGCGCAGCTACGCCATCATCGAACAAGGCACGATCTCGCGCATCATCGAAGCGAAAGCCGAGGACATGCGCGCATTCGTCGAGGAGGCCGCCGGCATCTCCCGCTACAAGGAGCGCCGGCGCGAGACCGAGAGTCGCATCGCCGACACCCGCGAGAATCTCGAGCGACTGCAGGATGTGCGCGAGGAAGTCGAGAAACAGATCCGACACCTGCAGCGCCAGGCGGTCACCGCGCGGCGCTACCAGGAGCTCCAGGCGCAGGAGCGTCAGGCGGTCGCCGAGCTGCTCGCGCTGCGCATGCGCGAGCTCGACACCGGCGCCGAGGCGCACGACACCGTGACGCGCGAGCGCGAGTTGGCGATGCAGGCGGCACTCGCCGAGCAGCGTGCAGCCGAAGCGGCCATCGAGCATGCGCGTGCACGGCACGGCGAGGCCGGAGAGCGGCTCGCACGCGTGCAGGGGCGTCACTACGAGCTGGGCGCGGAAATCTCTCGGCTCGAACAATCCATTCAGCATGCCCGGGCGCTGCGCGAGCGGCAACGTTCCGATCTCGAGCAGTGTCGCGCCAGCCTGGCTCAGTTGCGTGAGCACATCGAGCGCGAGACGCATACGCTCGCCACGCTGCGCGCCGAGCTTGAGCAGAGCGCGCCGCAGCTCGAGGCTGCGCAGCGCACCGAGCGCAGCGCCGGCGAGGCGCTTGAGACGAGCGAGCGGGAGATTGGAGAGTGGCAGGGCCGGTGGGAACAGCTCAACCAGGCGCTCGCAGCCGCGGATCGTACCGCTCAGGTGGAGCGGGCACGGATCGAGCAGCTGGAGAATCAGCTGCGCCGTTTTATCGGTCAGAGCGAGCGGCTCGCGCTCGAACGGGAGGCGCTCGCAGCGCAGGATTCAAGCGCGCAACTTGCGTTGCTCGATGAGCAGGAGCAGGCCGCCGGAGCCGCTGAGCGGGCACTGACGGGCAAACTGACCGCCACGCTCGAGAGTGTGCAGGACGCGCGCACGGCGCAGCTTGCAGCCGAGCAAGCTTTGGAGACGGCGCGGACGTACCGCGAACAGGCACGAGCCGAATGCACCTCGCTCGAGGCCGTACAGCGCGCGGCGCTCACCAGCAGTGCCGGCCAGGTCGGCCCGTGGCTGGCCAATCAGGGACTCGCGGGTGCGGCCCGTCTCGCGCAGCGCCTCGAGGTCGAGTCGGGCTGGGAGCGGGCGGTCGAGACAGCCCTCGGGGACTATCTCGAAGCGGTGTGCGTCGAGGAGATCGATGCGCTCGCCGCTTCGCTCGAGTCGCTGCCGGAGGGCCGGCTGATGCTCGTGCGCGAGAGCGGGTCGAGCGATGCTGCCGCTGCCATCGGCACGCTCGCGCACAAAGTCTCCGGCAGCGCTGCGGCGGCGGCGGCACTCGCGGGGGTTCGAACGGCGGAGTCTCTGGTCGAGGCGCTCGGCGTGCGCGGCGCGCTGGGTCCGAGCGAATCGGTCATCACGCGCAGTGGGGAGTGGCTCGGCCCGAACTGGCTGCGGGTGAGCCGGGGCGTCGATCCGCACGCCGGCATCATCGAGCGGGAGCACCGGCTGAAAAATGTGCGGGCGGAGACAGCGCGCGCCGAGACGCTCGTGCGCGAGGCGGAGGCGCATCTCGAGCAGGTGCGCGGCCGACTCGCGCAGGCGGAGTCCGAGCGCGAGTCCCTGCGGGCGCAGATCCAAGCCGCTCAGCGCCGCCATGCCGAACTCTCCGGTCAGCTGCAGGCGGCGCGAATGCGCGCCGAGCACATCAGGGCCCGGCGTGCGCGCATCGATGAGGAAGCGACCGAGCTCGAGCGCGAGAGCAGTGCGGCACGGACCGTCCTCAGCGACGCCCGTGGCGCGCTCGCCGGCAGTGTCGATCGCCTGGCCGAGTTCAGCGCGCAGCGGCAGGCATTGGAGGAAGAACGTGAGGTACGGCGCGAGGCGCTGGCGGCAGCACGCGCCCGTGCACACGCTGCGCAGCTTGCCGCGCGCGACCTGATCATTCGGGTCGAGTCGCGGCGCTCTGCCGAAGCCGCGGCGGTCAATGGACTGGCGCGCATGGGCGAGCAACAGGCCGAACTCGAGGGACGGCGCGGGCAGCTCGAGGCGGAGCTCGCCGGCGGCGATGGCCCGATCGTCGAGCTCGAAGCCGATTTGAACAGCACGCTCGCGCAGCGCTTGAGCCTCGAGAGCGATCTGGCCGCCGCGCGCGCTGCCCTGGCCGAAGCGGACACTGGGCTGCGCACGCTCGAGCAGCAGCGTGCCGAGGCCGAGCAGCGCGTGAGCGAGGCGCGCGCGGCGATGGAAAGTGCGCGCCTCGCGGCGCAGGAAAACCGCGTCCGTCGCGAGGCACTGTTCGAGCAATTTGCCGCCACCGGACTCGAGCTCGACGCGGTCGAGAGCGCACTCGCTGCCGATGCAGGCGTGGCCGGGACCGAAGAGCGCCTCGCGGGGTTGCGTGCCGCCATCGAGCGTCTCGGGCAGGTCAATCTCGCCGCAATCAACGAGCTCACCGAGCAGGTCGAACGCAAGGAATACCTTGATCGGCAGTTTGCCGATCTCACCGGCGCGCTCGATACGCTCGAGGAGGCCATGCGCCGCATCGACAAGGAGACGCGCAGCCGCTTCGAGGACACCTTCGAGAAGATCAACTCAGGGTTGAAGGAAAAATTTCCCCGGCTCTTCGGCGGCGGACACGCGTATCTCGAGCTGGTCGGGGAGGATGTGCTGCAGGCTGGAGTGGCGGTGATGGCGCGCCCGCCCGGCAAGAAGAACAGCACCATCCATCAGCTCTCCGGCGGCGAGAAGGCGCTCACCGCCGTTGCCCTCGTGTTCTCGATCTTCGATCTGAATCCGGCGCCGTTCTGTCTGCTCGATGAGGTCGATGCGCCGCTCGATGAGTACAATATCGGGCGATTCTGCGACATCGTGCGCGAGATGTCGCAGCGGGTGCAGTTCATCTTCATTACCCACAACAAGACGACCATGGAGCTCGCCGCGCAGCTGCTCGGAGTCACCATGCACGAGGCGGGGGTATCGCGGCTCGTGGCCGTGGATGTCGATGAGGCGGTCCGGCTGGCCGCGGTCTGAGCGTACCGGGGGTGTGGTGGTGTTGAGTTTGCGTTGGGTGCTGTTGATCCTGGGCGGTGCGTTTGTCGCCGCACTCGCCGTGTGGGAGCGGTTGCGGCCGCGGCAGGCTCGCGGACAGGATGTGCCGCGCGCTCAGCCCGAGCCTGAGTCCGAAATACCGACGCTGAGCCCTCTCGGTCCCGACCCGAACGCCACCGGCGAGCCTTATATCGGCGAGCAGGCCATTGCAATCGATACGCTCGCCGAGCTGCCGACGATGCTGCTCGAGGAGGATGAGTCCGGCGCAGCGCACGCCGCGGTACCGCCCACCGCGCGAGCGGCGGATTCCGCCCCGGGACAGCGGAGTGCCACCGCCCGGGCGGGTTCCACCGCGATCAGCGAGCCGGTCGCACCGGCGCCCGCACCGGCGCTGCGCGCGGTCCGGCGCTCGGCGGACCCCGCCGATGAACTCGCCGAGGTGGCCGAAGGCGTCGGCTCCGTCAGGATCATCGAGCCCGAGCCCGCCGCGGTGCAGGTGCGCGGCGCCCCGAGCGCCGCGGGCGCCGAGCCGGTGGCGGCCGAGGCGCAGGCGCAAAGTCAGGTCAGGGCGGTGTTCGATGCAGCGTCCATTGTCCTCGACTGGCCGCCCGAGTCCGAGCGCCATATTATTGCGTTGCGCGTGGTTGCGGGCGCCGAGCGCTTCGTTGGACGCACTGTGCGTCTGGCGCTTGCGGCCGAAGGTTTCCGGCTCGGACCACTCGATATATTTCACCGCCCCGATGAGACCGGGCGGGCAGTGTTGAGTGTTGCGTCGCTGACACGTCCGGGAACATTTCGCCTCGATTCCATGGATGCTCAACGCTACGCGGGGCTCAACCTCTTTGCCGTCCTGCCCGGTCCACTGCCGGCCGGAGAAACGTTCGAGTTGCTGCTGGCCGCGGCCGAGAATCTGAATGAGCGCCTGCAGGGTGTCGTGGTGGACGAGCACGGCGAGGCGTTGACTGCACAGGGTCTTGAAAGTCTGCGTGCTTCCCTTCAGATCGATGGCGGAGACGGTGCGTGAGCGAGCAAGCGCGCGCCCGGGCGGCGGCGCTGCGCGCTGAAATCGCTCGGCACGATTATCGGTATTACGTTCTCGACGATCCGCAGATTCCGGATGCCGAGTACGACCGGCTGATGGCCGAACTGAAGGCGATCGAGCAGGCGCATCCCGATCTCATCACGCCCGATTCACCCACCCAGCGGGTGGGTGGCGCCGCGAGCGCCGCGTTCGGCGAAGTTGTGCACGCGGTGCCCATGCTCTCGCTCGAGAACGGATTTTCCGATGACGACGTGGCGGCATTCGACCGGCGGGTGCGCGAGCGGCTCGGTCTTGCCGAGCCGCTGTGGTATTGGGCCGAACCGAAGCTCGATGGACTCGCGGTCACGGCCATCTTCCGCAACGGCACGCTGGCTCAGGCCGCCACCCGCGGGGACGGGGTGCGCGGCGAGGACGTGACCGCCAATCTGCGCGCGGTACGCGCGTTCCCCTTGACACTGCGGGGCCGAGCGCCGCCGCTGCTCGAGGTGCGCGGCGAGGTCTTCATGCCGATTGCCGGTTTCGAGCGCAGCAATCGCGAGGCGTTGGCGCGCGGCGAGCGCCCCTTCGTCAATCCGCGCAACGCCGCCGCTGGAAGCCTGCGCCAGCTCGATCCGGCCGTGACCGCGGCGCGTCCATTGCGGGTCTATTGCTATGGCCTTGGACAGTTCGAGGGTTGGACCCCGCCGCCGCTGCAAAGCGAAGTGCTGCAGGCGCTGAAGGAGTGGGGCCTGCCCGTTTGTCCGCAGGCCGAACGGGTGCAGGGTGTGCCGGGGTGCATCGCTTACTACCGTGCCATGGCCGAGCGGCGCGCGCGCCTGCCGTACCAGATCGATGGCGTCGTGTACAAGGTTGAGCGACTGGAGGAGCAGGCGCGCCTCGGCTTTGTCGCGCGCGCCCCGCGTTGGGCTCTGGCGCGGAAGTTTCCGGCCGAGGAAGCCCTCACGCGCGTCGAAGCAATCGAGTGGCAGGTGGGACGCACCGGTGCGCTGACTCCGGTGGCGCGCCTGGCACCGAAATTCGTCGGTGGCGTAACGGTGAGCAGCGTGACGTTGCACAATTTCGACGAGGTGCGCCGTAAGGACGTTCGGGTTGGAGATACGGTGGTCATTCGCCGTGCCGGCGACGTCATTCCCGAGTTGGTCCGTGTGCTGCCCGAGCGCCGCCCGCCGGGCGCCGCACCGGTGCTGCTGCCCGAGCGCTGCCCGGTCTGCGGCTCCGCGGTGCTCAAACCCGACGGTGAGGCGGTGGCCCGCTGTACCGGCGGTTTCAGCTGCGCCGCGCAGCGTCAGGAGGCGATCCGGCACTTTGCCAGCCGTCTCGCCATGGATATCGAGGGACTCGGGGACAAGCGGGTCGAGCAACTGGTCGACAGCGGCCTCGTGCGCTCGCCCGCCGATCTGTATACGCTCTCGTGCGAGCAATTGCAGGGGCTCGAGCGCATGGGAGCCCGATCCGCCGCGAAGCTGCTGCGCGCCATCGAGCGCAGCAAGCATACGACGCTACCGCGGCTGCTGTATGCGCTCGGCATCCGTGAAGTCGGCGAGACGACCGCGTTGGCCTTGGCGCGGCACTTCGGGGATCTCGCGCCATTGATCGAGGCGGCCCGCTCGCAGCCGCAGCGCATCGAGCAGGTGGCGGACGTCGGACCGGTGGTTGCGGCGCACCTGCACGCGTTCTTCAGCGCTGCGGCGCATCGTGAGTTGATCGAGAAGCTGCGCGCCTGCGGGGTCACGTGGGAGCCGGTTGCCGCGATCCGCGCACACTTGCCGCTGCAGGGTCAGACTTTCGTGCTCACCGGGACGTTGCCCGGGATGTCCCGCCAGCAGGCCGAAGCGGCGCTCAGTGCCCTCGGCGCCAAGGTTGTCGGCAGCGTCTCACGCAAGACGCACTATGTCGTTGCCGGAACCGAGCCCGGCGCGAAGCTCGCGCGCGCCCGGGCTCTCGGTATTCCGGTGCTCGAGCCGGCGGAGCTGCAACGACTCCTCGACGCGCATCGGCGCTGAGGGCCTCGCCGGACCGTGTGGTCCGGCGAGGCGTGCGGGGTGCTAGCTGCCCTTGGTGGCGGCCGCTGGTGCCGCTGCAGGTGCCGCCGCCGGAGCAACGCTGCCCTGGGCAGACGGGGTCACGACGGGCATGGCCGGTGCACCGGCTACTCCCGCGGTGAGCTTGTCGGTCGTCGGGTCGAGATAGGTCTCAATCTTTGCCTTCTTCGACAGCGCGTCGGCATACGCGAGGAACTGCTTGTTCTCCACGTCCTCCTTCAACCGCGCCTTCACCTCGGTAAAGCTCGGCGCCTTCATCGGCCGGGTGCCGAGCAGCTGAATGACATGCCAGCCGTAGCGGGTGTGCACCGGAGTCTGAGTGATTTGACCGACCTTGAGCTTGGCGAGCGCTGCGGCGAAGTGCGGGACCATGCCGCTCAGGGGGAACCAGCCGAGGTTGCCGCCGTTCGCCTTTGACGGATCAATGGAATACTCGCGCGCCAGCGCGGCGAAGTTGTGGCCGTTGTCGCGATCGAGATCCTGAATGATCTTCTCGGCCTCGGCCTTGGTTTTGACCAGGATATGCCGTGCGTGATACTCCATCTTCGGGAAGTGCGCGAGCTGTTGCTCGTAGTCCGCATGCAGCTGCGCCTCGGTCGGCGTGTGCTTGGCGATGAACTGGTCCGAGAGCGCCTGCTCAAGGATGTTCAGCCGCGCGAGCTCGAGCATCGCTTGCGTGTGCGGCTCTTTGTTCAGACCGATCTTCTCGGCATGCTGCGCCACGGCTTCGGCGCGAATGAGAATGTTGAGCACGGCTGCGCGCTGGCTCGGGGTGAGTTCGCTTGCGGTGCGGCCGCCGGACATCATCTTGATGTAGCTGTCGTAGAACTGGCGCGTGATCGGTACGCCATTGACCGTGGCGACTGCCGCCGTGGCGGCGCTGCTGCCCGTCGGGGCCTGATGACAGGCGGTGAGCGCGAGCGCGCCAAGTGCGGCAAAGCCGAGACAGACGATCCTAAGATGCTTCATGAGGTTCTCGTTGCGTAGTGGGTTGCAGGGGGACCGGCAATGCCGGGGGATTAGCTCGATCGGTGGCGGGCCTCGGGCGCGCGCGCGCTGATGTTCAGCGCGTGAATGCCGCGACCGAGCAGCGGTTCGAGCGCCTGGTATACCAGGCGATGCCGCTCGAGCGCGGATCGGCCCGTGAACGCCGCTGCGACCAGCGCCACGCGAAAGTGGCCGCCCGCACGCGCCCCGGCATGCCCGGCATGCCGCGCGCTGTCATCGACGACCTCGAGCGAGACTGGAGCGAAGGCGCGCTCGAGCTGCGCTCGGATCTGATGGACAGTGGCAGGGACACTCTCGTTCATCGGCAGGGACCATCGCCGGTTCAACTGCGGAATGCGTATCATAGCCGACGAAGCGTTCGAACACAGGCTCGAAGGAGCCGGGAGCAGGGCATCGAGTACCTGGAGTTGCATCCAGTGACGCCGCAGGCGCGTCTGATTCACCGCGCGGTGCACATTGTGCGTGCCGGCGGAGTCATCGCCTATCCGACCGACTCCTGCTATGCGCTGGGATGGCATATTGGGGATGCGCGCGCACTGGAGCGGGTCCGGCGTATCCGGCGCGCCGATCGCCACCATCATTTCACGCTGGTCTGCGCCGATTTGGCCCAGGTGGGGCGTTTCGCGCGGCTTGAAACTTGGCAATTTCGCTTGTTGCGCAGCTGCCTGCCGGGTCCGTTCACGTTTCTGCTGAAGGCGACGCGCGAGACCCCGAGGCGTTTGCTGCATCCGCGCCGTCGCACCATTGGGGTGCGCGTGCCGGATCACCCGGTACCCCTGATGCTCATGAAGGAGCTGGGCGAGCCCCTGATGAGCAGTACGCTGTGGTTACCCGATGATCCGGCACCGCTCACCGCGGGCCGGCAGATCGAGGAGCGTCTGGAGCATCTGATCGAAGCGGTGCTGGATGGTGGCGACTGTGGTGTAGTTCCGACGACGGTGGTGGACCTCTCGGTTCACCCGGCGGTGATCGTCAGGGCGGGCAAGGGCGCAGTGTCGGCGATCGACAGCAGCCGTCCGACCTTGCCGTGAAGCCGCAGGTCGAGGCCGGGACAGGCTATACTGATTATTTAAGAATGCGAGAAGTGGTCCGATGAGCACTCCCAATCCCGGCGGGCGCGTACTGTCCGGCATGCGGCCCACCGGCCGGCTGCACCTCGGCAACTACCATGGGGCGTTGCGCAATTGGGTGCATCTGCAGTACGAGTACGAGTGCTATTTCTTCGTTGCCGACTGGCACATGCTCACCACCGGGTACGAAGATACGAGCGCGTTGCCGCAATACGTGCATGAGGTACTGATCGACTGGCTGGCCGCCGGGCTGAATCCCGGTGTCGCCACGCTGTTCGTCCAGTCGCACGTGCCGGAGCACGCCGAGCTGCATCTGCTGCTCTCGATGATCACGCCGCTCAGTTGGCTTGAGCGCGTCCCGAGCTACAAGGACCAGCAGGAGCAGCTGCAGGACCGCGATCTCACTACCTATGGGTTTCTTGGCTATCCGCTGCTGCAGAGCGCGGACATCCTCGTCTACCGCGCGCAGCACGTGCCGGTGGGTGAGGATCAGGTGGCGCACGTGGAACTGACGCGTGAGACCGCGCGGCGGTTCAATCACCTGTACGGGCGCGAGCCGGATTTCGAGGCCAAGGCCGAGCGGGCGATCAAGGCGCTCGGCGGACGTAACACCACCGTGTACCGGCAGCTGCGGCGCAAGTATCAGGAGAGCGGCGATCACGAGGCGCTCGAGCGGGCGCGGGCGCTGGTGCAGGGCGTCAGCCGCCTGACCGTGGCGGATCGGGACCGGCTGCTCGGGTATCTCGAGGGCACCGGGGTCAGCATCCTGCCCGAGCCGCAGGCGCTGCTGACCGCGACGCCGAAAGTGCCGGGACTCGATGGACGCAAGATGTCGAAATCCTACGGGAATACCATCGAGTTGCGCGAGGATCCCCAATCCGTGGTGCGCAAGCTGCGCGCGATGAAGACCGATCCCGCCCGCGCGCGTCGCACCGATCCGGGGGAGCCCACGCGCTGCCCGGTGTGGGATCTGCACAATATCTACACCAGCGAGGACATCCGCCGCTGGGCCGCCGCAGGCTGTCGTTCGGCCGGCATCGGCTGTCTGGAGTGCAAGCAGCCGGTGATCGACAAGATCGTCGAAGAGGTTACGGCGATGCGCGGCCGCGCCCAGGAATACAGCGAAAACCCCGAACTGCTGCGTGACATCATTGCCGAGGGCGCCGAGAAGGCCCGCGACACCGCGCGGGAGACCCTCGATGAGGTGCGCCGCGCAATGCATTTGCGCACCGACTGAAGCGCGATGATCGATACGAAGCAAGATCCGGCGGTCGTTGCGAGCGAGTTACCGCCCGAGAGCGCGCATCCCGAGGCGCCGCAACAGGTCGAGATGCCCTTCGCCGTGGTCAACGGTGAGCCGATTACCGTGCTGCCCCGCGACCTGTACATCCCGCCGCAGGCGCTCGAGGTGTTTCTCGAGGCCTTCGAGGGACCGCTCGATCTGCTGTTGTATCTGATCCGCCGGCAGAATCTCGACATTCTCGACATTCCGCTCGCGGAGATCACCCGGCAATACATGCGCTACATCGAGGTGATGCAGGATTTGCAGCTCGAGCTGGCCGGTGAGTACCTGGTCATGGCCGCCACGCTGGCCGAGATCAAATCGCGCATGCTGCTGCCGCGGCCGAAGAGCAGCACGGAGGGTGCCGAGGAGGACCCGCGCGCCGAATTGGTGCGCCGTTTGCAGGAGTACGAGCGCTTCAAGCGCGCCGCTGAACGAATCGATTCGCTCGAGCGGCTCGAGCGCGATCACTTTGCCGCTGGCGCCGAGCCGCCCGAGCGGCGCGTCGTGCGCGTGCTGCCGCAGGTGACCTTGAAGGAGATGCTGCTCGCGTTCCAGGAGGTGATCGCGCGCGCGCAGATGTTCGCTCACCACCACATCCAGCGTGAGCGGCTCTCGGTGCGCGAGCGCATGACGCACATCATCGACACGCTCAGCACCGACGGCTTCGTTGAATTCGTGCGCCTGTTCAAGGCCGAAGAAGGCCGCATGGGCGTGACGGTGACGTTCATGGCCATCCTTGAGCTTGTGCGCGAAGGGTTGATCGACATCGTGCAGTCCGAGCCCTATGCGCCGCTGCACGTGCGCGCGGCGAGCCGGCCGGGTGCGGCGGGTGAGCCCGGGGTGAGTGCGGATCGCGCAGCGCTAGCGCAAGCCGGGGGGCGTGAGTCGGAGAGAGAGGTGTGATGATCGAGTCGTATGTGCGCAATGTGATCGAGGCGGCGTTGCTCGCGGCCGGGCGCCCGCTGACGCCGGCTGAGCTGCAGATGCTCTTTGATGAGCCGGCCCGTCCTGACGCGGCGGCGGTGCACGCGGCGCTCGAGGCGCTCGCCGGCGAGTATGTTGGGCGCGGCATCGAGCTGAAGGAGATTGCCTCGGGCTGGCGGATCCAGGTCCGCCGCGAGTTCGCCGCGGAAATATCGCGGCTCTCGGCGGAGCGTCCCGTGCGCTACTCGCGCGCACTGCTCGAGACGCTGGCGCTGATCGCCTACCGTCAGCCGATTACGCGCGGGGAAATCGAGGATGTGCGTGGCGTGGCCGTCAACCCCGCCATCATCAAGACGCTGCTCGAGCGCAACTGGGTGCGGGTGCTTGGAACCCGCGATGTGCCCGGACGGCCGGAACTGCTCGGCACGACGCGCGAGTTCCTGGATTACTTCGGCTTGCGCAAGCTCGAGGACCTGCCGCCGCTCGGGGAGCTCAAGGCCCTCAGTGAACCGAATCTCCAGCTCGATCTGCCGGAGCACGAATCGAGCGCGGTACACCCGCAGAACCCCGCAGGGGCCGACGCGGCGATGGCGGACGGTGCGGCGTCCGAGCCGAACGAGCAGCTGGGACCGGACAAGAGCGGTGAGCGGGAGGGTGACACGGACGCCCCGGCGCAGTCCGAGACCCTACCGCGGCACCTGCATGCTGTGCCGTCCGACGAGTGCGGTTGAGCCCGGCCGTGGCCCGTGCACCTCGACGGCGCCGAGTGTCCGGGAGCCTGGCTCGGGACGAAACGCCCGAGCGGCTGCAGAAGGTGCTTGCGCATGCCGGTCTTGCCTCGCGACGCCAGGTTGAGCAGTGGATTCGCGCTGCGCGGCTCACCGTCAATGGCGGGCCCGCCGAACTCGGCATGCGCGTGGGGCCGAGCGATCAGGTTCGTCTCGACGGGCGCTTGGTGCACTGGCAGCACCCGGCGCGTGGTGCGCAGGCCTATCTCTACCACCGCTCGAGTGGGGAGCGGCTCGATGAGCCAACAACGAACACTGCCGAGGCGCTGGCCGCTCTCGAGCGGTTGCCGGGCCGCGCCGGGCGCCGCTTCATCGTCATCAGTCCCATGCCGCGCATCGATGGGGGCCTTGAGTTGATTTGCAGCGACGGCGCGTGCGCAGCACAGCTGCAGCGGCGCGTGCGGTTCTGGATCGGTGTTTTCAGTGTTCGGATCATTGGCGAGCTCGGCGAAACGCAACGCGCCGGAGTGCTCACCGGTGTCCTCGACAGTGGTGAGCGCCTGCGTGTGCTCGAGTGCCGTGCCGCCGGCGGCGAGGGCATCAACCGGTGGTACACGGTGCGGGCACAAGGCGCAAGCGGCAAAGGCATTCGCCAGCTGTTCGAGCGACAGGGGGTGCGGGTGAGCCGGGTACTGCGTACCGAACTCGGGAGCCTCGCGCTCGGGCGCGCACTGCCGCGCGGACAGTTCCGGGCATTGCGGCCGGATGAGATCGAAGCGCTCCTCGCGGCCGATGCGGCCGCACCGCCGCAGGACTCAGTCGCCCGGTGAAGACGTATCGGCAGTACGCGCGCTCAGCTCACGTATCGGCTGCTCGAGCGGCTCGAGGTGCGGCAGCGGCGCGTCGGCCGCAACCCCGAGCTCGGTAAAGCGGCGCGCCTGCGGCATGACCTGGCGTTCGAGCGATCCTATGGCGGCATTGTAAGCCTCGATCGCCCCGTCGAGACGCTGACCCATGCGCTGCAGGTGCGTCGTGAAGTTCCCGAGCCGCCGGTACAGTTCCTGGCCCAACTCGCGGATCAGCGCCGCATTGTCGGCCAGGGCGCTCTGCCGCCACCCGTAGGCCACGGTCTTCAGCAGCGCCATCAGTGTCGAGGGTGTGGCGATGATGATGTTCTCTCGCAGCGCCGCCTCGATCAGTTCCGGCCGCTCGGCGAGAGCCGCGGTAAGAAACTGATCGCCGGGCAGGAACAACACGACGAACTGCGGACTGTGCTCGAATTGCGCCCAGTACGCTTTGGCGGATAGCTGACGGACCTGGGCCTCGAGTTGCTGCGCATGACGGCGCAGCGCGCTGCGGCGGGCCTCCTCGGTCGGGGCCTCGAGCGCATCGAGATAGGCATCCAGGGGTGTCTTGACGTCGATCACAAGGTCGCGTGACTCCGGCATGTGCACGATCAGGTCGGGCCGCAGCACCCCGGTGGGGCCGCTCACCTGCGCCTGTTCGGTGAAATCGCAATGCTCGCTGAGCCCGGCCAGCTCGACCAGCCGGCGCAGCGTGACCTCGCCCCAGCGGCCGCGCACCTCGGGACGGCGCAATGCGGTGACGAGATTGCGCGTTTCGCGTGTCAGCTGGCTCTGGCCGCTCGCGAGCGCTTCGATCTGGGTGCGCAATGCCGTGTCCGCCTCGCGCCGCTCGCGCTCGATCGCCTGCATCTGCTGTTCGGTTCGCGCCAGCGCTGCGCGCAGCGGCTCGACCAGTTGCGCAATGGCCGTCTCGCGTTCCTTCAGGCCACTTTGCGCCTGCGCCTGCTCACGTCCAAGCGCCTCACGGGCGACGTTCAGGAACAATTCGCTGTTGCTCTTGAGGGCCTGCGTGGCGAGGGATTCGAATGTCGTGCGCAGCCGTGCCTCGGCCTGTTCGAACGCCGCGCCGCGCTCGCTGGCGGTGCGCTGCTCGGCCGTCAACTGCACCCGCAGGGCCTCCATTTCCACGCGCAGAGCCGCCGCCTGGCGTTGCGCCCGCAGACTGCCGCCGAGATAGCCCACCAGAGCTCCGAGCAGCAGCGCCGCCGTTGCGATCAGTGCGGCCTGGACCATCGCGCTATGCCGGGCGCTCGAACACAGCCAGGTAGTTCACGCTCGGATCGGTGCACAGGCGCGCCCCGCGCAGGGGATCGAGTGTGATGCCGGCGAGCGCGCGCCCGCTCAGACCGGCGGCGCGGGCCCAGCGCGCCAGCTCGCTCGGTCGGATGAAGCGCTCGTATTCGTGGGTGCCGCGCGGCACCATGGCGAGCAGATACTCGGCCCCGCAGATCGCCACCAGGAACGACTTGAGGTTACGGTTGAGGGTGGAGACGAAAATCGAGCCTCCGGGGCGGACGAGCCCGGCGAGCGTGGCGAGCATGGCGCGGGGCTCGGGAACATGCTCGAGCATTTCCATGCAGGTGACGATGTCGTAGCTGCCCGGGGCGCTCGCCAGCACCGCTTCCGCCGATGCGACCCGGTAGTCGATGTCGAGGCCGTGCGCCGCGGCGTGCATGCGTGCGACAGCAATCATGCCCTCGGCCAGGTCGATGCCGGTGACGGTGGCGCCGGCGTGCGCGAGCGACTCGCAGACCAGACCTCCCCCGCAACCCACATCGAGTACGCGCGCTCCCGCGCAGCGGCAATGCTCGCCAATAAAGCGCATGCGCTGCGCATGCAACTGGTGCAGCGGGCGGAAGGGGCCGTGCTCGTCCCAGAACCGCGCGGCCAGGGCGTCAAACTTGCCGATCTCTCCGCTTTCTACGTTCAGCTCGCCATACGCTGAATTCTGCTGCGCTGTGGATGTCATGCTCACCTGATCTCCGTCGCTGCTCGTGCGTGCCGTCCGGTCCGTGGTTCCGCAACCGCGCGGCACCGGCACCATTGTCGTCCCATTGGCCCATCCGGTCCATCCGGCGCGCACGTGCGACTTGCGCGCACGCGCCCCGTGCTAACATACGCGCTTTTGGCACAGCCCCGAACACCCGATGTCCGAGATCGCGCGCGAAGTTCTGCCCATCAGCCTCGAAGAGGAGATGCGCCAGTCCTACCTCGATTACGCCATGAGCGTCATCGTCGGTCGGGCGCTGCCGGATGTGCGCGATGGACTGAAGCCCGTGCACCGGCGCGTACTGTATGCGATGCGCGAACTCGGTAACGAGTGGAACAAGCCGTACAAGAAGTCCGCGCGTGTTGTCGGGGATGTCATCGGCAAGTACCACCCGCACGGGGATACGGCGGTATACGACACGATCGTACGCATGGCGCAGACGTTCTCCATGCGCTATGTGCTCGTTGACGGCCAGGGCAATTTCGGTTCGGTCGACGGCGACACGCCGGCGGCGATGCGTTACACCGAAGTGCGCATGTCGCGCCTTGCGCATGAGTTGCTGGCGGATATCGAGAAGGAAACTGTCGATTTCACCCCCAACTACGACGAGTCGGAGGTTGAACCGTCGGTACTGCCCACGCGCATCCCGAATCTTCTGATCAACGGTCAGACCGGGATTGCGGTAGGCATGGCGACCAATATTCCGCCGCACAATCTCGTCGAGATCATCAACGCCTGCGTGGCGCTGCTCGATGATCCGGCGTTGCCGCTGGCGGGCCTGATGCAGCATGTGCCGGGACCGGACTTTCCGACCGGCGGCATCATCAACGGCGCGCAGGAAATTGCCACCGCCTACCGCACCGGGCGCGGCCGGCTGTCGGTGCGCGCGCGGGTGGCGATCGAGGAGGTCGGTCGCGGCGATCGGCACGCGATTGTGGTCACCGAACTGCCATATCAGGTCAACAAAGCGCGTCTGATCGAGCGCATTGCGCAGTTGGTGCGCGAGAAGCAGATCGATGGGATTGCGAGCGACGGCTTGCGCGACGAATCCGACAAGGACGGCATGCGCATCGTCATCGAGCTGAAGCGCGGCGAGATCGCTGAGGTGGTGCTCAATAACCTGTACGCGCAGACGCCGATGGAAAGCGTCTTCGGCATCAACATGGTGGCGCTCGAGGACGGACAGCCGAAGCTGCTGTCGCTGAAGGAAATGCTCGAGGCGTTTCTGCGCCACCGGCGCGAGGTGGTCACGCGGCGCACGGTGTTCGATCTCGCCAAGGCGCGCGAGCGGGCCCACATCCTCGAAGGGTTGGCGGTGGCGCTGGCGAACATCGATGCCGTCATCGCGCTGATCAAGGCGAGTCCGTCCGTCGCCGAGGCGCGCGCGGCGCTCACGGCCCGCCTGTGGGAGCCGGGCGCGGTCACCGAGCTGCTGCATCGCGCCGGGGGGATCTCAACCCGGCCGGCACAGCAGGCCGGTGGACTCGAGGCCGGCGGCTATCGGCTGACGGACGCCCAGGCGCAGGCCATCCTCGATATGCGCCTGCACCGTCTGACCGGCCTCGAGCAGGATCGAATCATCGCCGAGTATGGCGAGTTGCTCGCGCGGATCGGCGACCTCAGCGAGATCCTGGCGCTGCCGCAGCGGATGACGGCGGTGATCCGCGCGGAACTGCTCGAAATTCGCGCCACCTACGGGGATGCGCGGCGCACCGAGATCAGCCGCGACCACCTGGATCTGACCACCGAGGATCTGATCGAGCCTCAGGATGTGGTGGTGACGCTCTCGCACAACGGCTACGCGAAGTCGCAGCCTCTCTCGGAGTACCAGACGCAGCGGCGCGGCGGCCGCGGCAAGGCTGCAACCGCGGTCAAGGACGAGGATTTCGTCGAGAAGTTGTTCGTGGCCCACACGCACGACACGGTGCTGTGCTTTTCCAATCGCGGCAAGGTTTACTGGTTGAAGGTGTATGCGCTGCCCCAGGCCGGGCGCGCTTCGGCCGGCAAGCCGATGGTGAATCTGCTGCCGCTCGAGTCGGGCGAGAAGATCAACGCGCTGCTGCCCGTCAAGGACTATGACGAGCAGCATTATGTCTTCATGGCGACGAGTCAGGGCACCGTCAAGAAGACCCCGCTCAGCTCGTTTTCGCGACCGCGCGCAAGCGGCATCATCGCAGTGGATCTGCGCGCGGACGACAAACTCGTGGGCGTGGCGCTCACCGACGGCGCGCGCGAGATCGTGCTTGTCACGAGCGGCGGCAAGGCAATCCGTTTCCCCGAGCACGAGGTGCGAGCGATGGGCCGCGATGCAACGGGCGTGCGCGGCATCACGCTGGCGCCAGATCAGGAGGTCATCGCCCTGATCGTGGTGGCTGCGGGCGAGGTGCTCACCGCCTCGGCCGCCGGCTATGGCAAGCGCACGCCCATCGAGGAATTCCCGCGCCATCGGCGCGGCGGCCAGGGGGTGATCGCGCTGCAGACGAGCGAGCGCAACGGCGCTACGGTCGCCGCCCTGCAGGTGCTGCCGGGCGAGGAGATCATGCTGATCAGCTCAAATGGCACGCTGGTGCGCACCGGTGTGGATGAGGTCCCGGTGCTCGGGCGCAACACCCAGGGCGTACGCCTGATCCGTCTCGACGACGGGGAGCGTCTGGTCGGTATCGAGCGGATCGAGGGTCTCGATGGCGCCGGGACGACCGACCCGAGCGAGCCGGCCGCGTGACCGGCGGCATCGGCAGGGGTGCCGGTCGGACCCTGCCTCGGCTCCGGCTCCATTCGGCGCGACTGTGTGCGTGTGCGCGAAATTGCGCAACCGGGCCGGCGCCCTTGCTAGTATTGCCCATCCCCTGTTGCTGAATTTTTGGCCGGAAGGACTCTCGTGCGCGTGTTCAACTTCTCCGCCGGACCGGCAGCCTTGCCGCTCGAGGTGCTCGAGCAGGCCCGCGCGGAACTGACCGACTGGGCCGGAACGGGCATGTCGGTGATGGAGGTCAGCCATCGCGGCACGGCATTCACCGCACTGGCGCAGCGGGCCGAGGCGCGCTTGCGCGCGCTGCTCGCCGTTCCGGCGGGCTATCGGGTCCTGTTTCTGCAGGGCGGGGCGAGCACGCAGTTCGCGGCGGTGCCGCTGAACCTCGCCGCGCAGGGTGCTCGCGCCGATTACCTCAATACCGGCCTGTGGTCGAGCAAAGCCCTCGAGGAGGCCGGCCGGCTCGCAGTGCAGGTGAACATTGCCGCCGACGAAGCCGCATCGCGGTACACCACGGTGCCCGCGCCGGCAGCGTTGCGGCTCGATCCGCGGGCCGCCTATGTGCACTACACGCCGAACGAAACCATCGGCGGGGTGGAATTTCCGTACGTGCCGGATACGGGCGCGGTGCCTCTGGTGGCCGATATGTCCTCGACCCTGTTGTCGCGCCCCATCGAGGTCGGCCGCTACGGACTCATCTACGCCGGAGCGCAGAAGAACATCGGCCCGGCGGGATTGTGTCTGGTGATCGTGCACGAGAGTCTGCTCGGGCGCGCCCGGGCCGACATCCCCACGATGCTCAATTACGCGCGCATGGCCGAGAGCGCCTCGATGCTCAACACGCCGCCGACCTTTGCGTGGTACATCGCAGACCTCGTTTTCGAGTGGATCGAGCGACACGGCGGGCTCTCGGCAATGGGCGAGCGCAACCGCGTCAAGGCCGAACGGCTCTATGACGCGATCGATGCCTCGGGGCTGTACCGCAATCCGGTCGCGCGCGAGTGCCGCTCGTGGATGAACGTGCCGTTCACGTTGGTCCGGCCCGAGCTCACGGCGATGTTTCTCGCCGAGGCGCATGCGGCGGGCCTGACGCAGCTCGAGGGCCACCGGTCGGTCGGCGGCGTGCGTGCGAGCCTGTATAACGCCGTGCCGCTTGCCGCCGTGCAGGCCCTGATCGAGTTCATGCGCGAGTTCGAGCGGCGCCACGGCTGAGACGCCCGCATGCGCTACCGGATCCTGACACTCGACGATATCAGTCCTCGCGCCCTGGAACGACTGCCGCGCGAGCGCTACGAGATCGGCGCACACTGTGCGCGTCCGCAGGCGGTGCTCGTGCGCACGACGGACATGCATGCGCTGCAGCTCCCCGATTCGGTGCGGGCGGTCGCCTGCGCCGGCGCGGCGGTCGAGCATATTCCGGTCGCGGACTTCAGTGGCCGGGGCATTGCGGTGTTCAACGCCCCTGGGGCCGGAGCCAACGCGGTCAAGGAGCTGGTCCTCGCTAGCCTCTTTCTCGCCGCGCGCAATATCTGTCACGCATGGCGCTTTGCCACCGCACTCGAGGGTGATGACGCAGCCATCGCGGCCCAGGTGGCCGCCGGGCGCGGCGCCTTCGCTGGCTTCGAGCTCGCCGGGCGAACGCTCGGGGTGGCCGGGCTCGGAGCGGTCGGCGTCGAGGTGGCCAATGCCGCCGAGGCGCTCGGCATGCGCGTGCTCGGCTACGACCCCCAGATTACCGTGCAGCGGGCCTGGCAGCTCTCCGCCGGCATCGAGCAGGCGCTCTCGCTCGATGACCTGTTTGCGCGCGCGGACATGGTGACCGTGCACGTGCCCCTCAACGAGCAGACCCGCGGACTGGTCGGCGAGCAGCGCGTGCGCTTGTTGCAGCGCGGGGCGGTGCTGCTGAATTTCTCGCGCGCCGGAATCTGCGATGACGCCGCAGTGGTGGCGGCGCTCGATGCCGATCGGCTGCATGCCTATGTGTGTGATTTCCCGGACAATCGGCTCAAGGCGCATCCGCGGGTCATTGCCCTGCCGCACCTCGGAGCGCTGACCGGCGAGGCGAGCGACAACTGTGCGATCATGGCCGCCGATCAGCTGCGCGATTTTCTGGAGAACGGCAACATCAGCAACAGCGTCAACTTTCCCGAGACTCGCCTGGCGCGCCGGCCGGGCAGCACCCGCCTTGCCGTCGTCAATCTCAATGTACCCAATGTCGTCGGACAGTTGTGCACGTGTCTTGCCGCCGCGGGCTTGAACGTTGGCGGACTGCTGAACGCCTCCCGTGGCGAGTATGCGTACACGCTGGTCGATGTGGTCGGTGCCTGCGCCGGGGAGCTGCTCTCGGCCGTGCGCCAGATTCCCGGCGTGCTCAGCGCGCACGTGCTCTGAATGCCCTCAAGGACCGCACAGATGGCCCGGACATCGTCCCGCAAGCGTGACTCTGCCGCCGTCAAGTCCAAGTTGGAGCAGATGCGCGAGCGCATCGATAGCGTTGATGAGCGCATCCAGCGCCTGCTCAACGAGCGTGCCGATCTAGCACGGCAGATCGGGGCGACCAAGAGTGGCGCGGCCGGCGCGGCCGGCGTGGCCGCATTTTATCGTCCGGAACGTGAGGCGCAGGTTCTGCGCGCCGTGCGCGCGCGCAACCGCGGCCCGCTGCGTGACGAGGAGCTGGTGCGGCTGTTCCGCGAAATCATGTCGGCGTGTCTCGCCCAGCAGGAACCGCTGAAGGTGGCCTATCTCGGGCCCGAGGCGACTTTCAGTCAAACGGCGGTGCTGACGCATTTCGGGCACTCGGTCCGCGCCTTGCCGCTCGCCTCCATCGATGAGGTGTTCCAGGAAGTCGAATCGGGTGCGGCCGACTTCGGTGTGGTGCCCATCGAGAACTCCACCGAGGGGACGGTCAATCACACGCTCGACCGATTTCTCGCCTCGCCGCTGAAGATCTGTGGCGAGGTGGAATTGCGCATTCATCATCATCTGATGGGCGGCATGAACGCGCTCGGGCGCATCGTGCGCGTGTGCGCGCATCCGCAGTCCCTGGCGCAATGCCGTATCTGGCTGCAGGAGCATTTGCCGCAGGTCGAGCAGATTCCGGTGGCGAGCAATGCCGAAGGGGCGCGACGCGCGCGCGATGAACGGGGCACCGCGGCGATTGCCGGGCAGACCGCCGCCGAGGTGTATGGCTTGAAGGTGCTTGCCGCGCAGATCGAGGATCGTGCGGACAATACCACGCGCTTCCTCGTGCTCGGCCGGGTGCTGCTCGCCCGCAGCGGGCAGGATCGCACGACGCTTCTGGTCTCCGTCGGACATACCGATGCCCCCGGCGCCCTGTACCGGCTGCTCGAGCCGCTCGCCCGCCATCGCGTCAGCATGACCCGAATCGAGTCGCGTCCCTCGCACCGGCGCAAATGGGACTATGTCTTTTTCATCGACGTTGACGGCCACGCCGAGGAGCCGCACGTCGCCCGGGCGCTCGCATCGCTGAAGCGGCGTGCCTCGCTGTTCCGGCTGCTTGGATCCTATCCTCGGGCCGTTCTTTGACTATCACATCAGGAAATTCATGACCGCGACAACGGTTGCAGCGTGTTTTCGGGTTGCTCCCGGCGGGCGGGTGGCCGGTGAGCTGGCCATACCAGGCGATAAATCAATTTCTCACAGAGCCTTGATGCTCGGCGCTCTGGCCGAGGGACAGACGCAGATCAGCGGCTTTCTCGCCGGCGAGGATTGTCTGTCGACGTTGCGGGCGCTTGCCGCGCTCGGGGTGCATATCGAGCGGCCCGAGAGCTCCTTGGTGCGGGTGCACGGGGTCGGCATGGACGGTCTGCGTGCGGCCGGGACGGCGCTCGACATGGGCAACGCCGGTACGGCAATGCGGTTGTTCATGGGACTGCTCGCCCCACAGCGCTTCGACTCGGAATTGATCGGGGACGCCTCGCTGATGCGGCGCCCGATGGAGCGGGTCGCGGCCCCCCTGCGACGCATGGGCGCGCGCATCGAGACCCTCGAGGGCCGCCCGCCAGTGCGCATTCGGGGGGGCGCGGCGCTCGCCGGCATCGAGTTCGCGATGCCGGTGGCGAGCGCTCAGGTCAAATCGGCGCTATTGCTGGCCGGATTGCGTGCACAAGGGCGCACCTGCGTCATCGAACCGGCCCCCTCGCGCGATCACACCGAGCGGATGCTGGCGGCGTTCGGGGTTCACCTGACGCGCACGGGATCGAGCGTGGCGCTCACCGGCGGCCAGCGGCTGCGGGCCGCGCCGGTACGGGTGCCGGGGGATTTCTCCTCCGCGGCGTTCTTCATCGTGGCGGCCATTCTGGCGGCCGACCAAGGCTTGCTGCTGCGCAACGTCGGGGTGAATCCCACCCGCACCGGGCTGCTCGAGATGCTGCGCCTCATGGGCGCCGATATCCGCCTGCACGCGCACGCGAGCGCGGCCCCTGGCGCGGAGCCGACCGCGGATATCGAGGTGCGCAAGAGCCAGCTGCGCGGCATCGAAGTGCCGCGCGCGCTGGTTCCGCTCGCGATCGATGAGTTTCCGGTCTTTTTCGTGGCGGCGGCGCTCGCCGACGGCGAGACACTGGTCCGCGGGGCGCAGGAGCTGCGGGTCAAGGAGAGCGATCGGCTGGCCGCGATGGCCGCGGGGTTGAGCACCCTTGGTGTCGAGAACCGGCTGCTCGAGGACGGCCTGTGGATCAAGGGACGCACGAGTCTCGGCGGCGGGCGCATCGAAAGCCAGGGCGATCATCGCATTGCCATGGCTTTCGCCATCGCCGCCCTCGGTGCGCGTGCGCCCATCGAGATTCGGGATGTCGCCAACGTGGCGACCTCGTTTCCGGGGTTCCTCGAGCTCGCCCGCTCGGCGGGCGTGGGCGTGGAAGCCGCGTGAGCGCCCCGGTCCCCGTCGTGACCGTGGATGGCCCGAGCGGATCGGGCAAGGGCACGATCAGCCGCGCGCTGGCGCGACGATGCGGCTGGCATCTGCTCGACAGCGGCGCGCTGTACCGTCTGGTGGCCTTGAGCGGACTGGAGCATCGGCTCGAGCCGGATGATATTGAAGGGCATGCCCGGCTCGCACGCGCGATGGCGGTAGGCTTTGAGGCATCGACGGATGAAGAGCGGATCTGTCTCGACGGACGGGTGGTGACCGACGCCATCCGTACCGAGGCCGTCGGTCAGTGCGCGTCCCGGGTCGCCGCATGGCCGCAAGTGCGCACTGCGCTGCTCGAGCGCCAGCGGGCGTTTGCGCGTGCCCCGGGCTTGGTGGCCGATGGGCGGGATATGGGCACGGTGGTTTTCCCGCAGGCGCCCCTGAAGATCTTTCTCACCGCAAGTCTTGAAGAGCGGGCCCGGCGCCGCTATAACCAGTTGAAACAAAAGGGCTCTGATGCTAGTCTTTCGGCCCTTTCGCGCGAGATTGCTGAGCGCGATGAGCGCGATGTGCACCGAGCCGCCGCGCCGCTCATTGCGGCACGGGACGCGGTGGTGATTGATTCGAGCGGGCTCGACGTCGCAGCCGTGCTCGCGCAAGTGATCGAATTGGGCCGGCAGCGCGCCTTGTGGGCGTAGCGGTCCTGTTGAAATCTTGGACCAAGGGTTGGCGTGCGCACCGGATGCGCAGGCCGTGTTTCGCATCTGCCTGGGCCCGAAGGACGCGCGGGGCGCCAGATTCTGAGCGTGGGCATCGCAGGCCCATGCGAGTGAAGGTATGACAGAAAGTTTTGCACAGCTTTTCGAGCAGAGTCTCGCCAATCAACGCATTCGTCCCGGCATGATCCTGACGGGTCTGGTCGTCGAGGTGACCCCCGATGTCGTGGTGGTCAACGTCGGCCTGAAGTCCGAAGCGGTCATTCCCGTCGAGCAATTCAAGAACGAGCAGGGCGAGCTCGAGGTCAAGGCGGGCGATGAGGTCGAGGTTGCCCTCGATTCAGTCGAGGACGGCACCGGTGAGACCCGTTTGTCGCGGGAGAAGGCCAAGCGTGCCCGGACGTGGACCCGACTCGAGGACGCATTCAACAAGTCCGAGATCGTCAGCGGTGTGATCACCGGCCGCGTCAAGGGCGGCTTTACCGTCGAGATCGACAACGTGCGCGCGTTCCTGCCGGGTTCGCTGGTCGACGTGCGACCGGTGCGCGATACGGCCTATCTCGAGGGCAAGCCGCTCGAATTCAAGGTCATCAAGCTCGATCAGAAGCGCAACAACGTCGTGGTCTCCCGCCGTGCGGTGGTCGAGCAGGAGTTCTCCGCCGAGCGCAGCGCGCTGCTCGAGAATCTGCAGGAGGGCGCGGTGGTGCGCGGGGCGGTCAAGAATCTCACCGACTACGGTGCGTTCGTCGACCTCGGCGGTATCGATGGGCTGCTGCACATCACCGACATGGCCTGGAAGCGCGTCAAGCACCCTTCCGAGGTCGTCAAGGTCGGCGATGAGATCGAGGTTCGGATCCTGAAGTTCGACCGCGAGCGCTCGCGGGTGAGCCTGGGACTGAAGCAGCTGGGCGCCGATCCGTGGGAGAACATCTCGCGGCGCTATCCGGCGCATACCCGGGTGTTCGGGAAAGTGACCAACATCGCCGACTACGGGGCGTTCGTCGAGATCGAGGATGGTGTCGAAGGTCTGGTGCACGTCTCGGAGATGGACTGGACGAACAAGAACGTCAATCCGGCCAAGGTGGTGCATACCGGTCAGGAAGTCGAGGTCATGGTGCTCGATGTCGACGAGGAGCGCCGCCGCATCTCCCTCGGCCTGAAGCAGTGTCAGGCCAATCCGTGGAAGGAGTTCGCCGAGAACTACAATCGCGGCGATCGTGTCAGCGGTCAGATCAAATCGATCACCGACTTTGGCATCTTCATCGGCTTGCCGGGCAACATCGACGGCCTGGTGCACCTGTCGGATATTTCCTGGGACATGCCCGGGGAAGAGGCGGTGCGCAGCTTCCAGAAGGGTCAGCAGGTCGAAGCGATGGTGCTGTCGATCGACCCGGAGCGCGAGCGTATCAGTCTCGGCATCAAGCAACTTGCCAAGGATCCGTTCTCGAGCTACATCGCCGAGAACCCCAAAGGCACGATCGTCAAGGGCGTGGTCAAGGAGGTCGATGCCCGCGGTGCGGTCATAGACCTCGGCAATGGCATCGAGGGCCAGCTGCGCGCCGCCGAGCTCGGCCGCGATCGCATCGAGGACGCGCGCACGGTGCTCAAGCCAGGTGAGGAGGTCGAGGCGAAATTCATCGGTGTCGATCGCAAGACCCGCACCATTTCGCTCTCGATCAAAGCCAAGGAGGCGCACGAGGAGGCCGAGGCGGTCCAGAGCTACCGCTCCTCGGAGGCGGCTCCCACGGGCACGAGCCTCGGTGAGCTGTTGAAGGAACACATCGGAGATCGTGGCTAGTTGTGAGGGCGCCGCTCCCGCGATGGGGAGCGGCGCCGCCGTGCCGCCGTCATGACCAAATCTGAGCTCATCGAACTGATCGCTGCGAAGCAGAAGCATCTGCCGCCAAAGGACGTCGAGCTGGCCTTGAAGGAAATGCTCGAGGTGATGAGCGACGCACTGGCGCGCGGGGAACGGATCGAGATCCGCGGGTTCGGCAGCTTCTCCCTGCACTTTCGCCCGCCGCGCCAGGGCCGCAATCCCAAGACCGGCGAGGCGGTGGCGCTGTCCGGAAAATACGTGCCGCATTTCAAGGCCGGGAAGGACTTGCGCGAGCGCGTCAACAACGGGGCCGGCGAGCCGATTCGCGGCTGAAAGCCCGTCCCCGCCAAGCCGGCGCCAGGCCGACATCTCCGGGGCATGCTAAATTGCGCAGGTGATCGCGTTGCCCGCCTCTTTGCTCGCGCTGGCGTTCGCGGCCGTAGGCGTTTCGGCCTGGCTGCTCGGCCGTCATATGGGCGACCGGCGCACGGTGCGGTTGCCGCGCGACTATTACGTCGGACTCGATCATCTCATCAACGACCGCTTCGATCATGCCGTCGAGGTATTTGCGCGCATGGCCGAGGCCGGCGATGCCGCGGAGATTCAATTCGCGCTCGGCAGCCTCTTCCGCCGCCGCGGCGAGGTCGACCGCGCCATCGGCGTGCACACGCGGCTGCGCGAACAGGGTGATGCGGGACTGCGTGCCAAGGCGACTTTCGCCCTGGCGTTGGATTATCTCAGCGCCGGCCTGATGGATCGCGCCGAGCTGCTGTTTCAGGAGCTGGCCGCATCGAGCGAGTACCGGCATACGGCGCTCGATCAGCTGTTGCGCATCTACGAGGCGCAGGGCGACTGGCACAATGCGCTGCAGACGCTGCAGGCGCTGCCAACGCATGTGCAAAGCGAGCGGGGCCGCATTGCCGCGCACTATCTGTGCGAACTCGCCGAACAGGCGCTCGCGCAGGGTGAGACCGAGCGTGCCCGGTCGCTGCTGCGCCAGGCGCGCGCGCGCGCGCGGGATCTGCCGCGCGCGCAGATGCTTGCGGCGCGCATCGCCGAGTCCGGGGGCGCGCGCGCCGAGGCGCTCGAGGCCTATCTGCAGATTCTCGCGGCGCATCCGGCGCTCACCATCGAGATCATCCCGCGCGCGTTGGCGCTCGCCGAGGCCGGACAGCAGACCGACGTGCTGGCGGCACTGTGGGTGCGGCTGCAGCGCTGCGGTGAGATCAATCCACGCCAGCAGGCGTGGCTGTTGGCGAGCGCGCTGCCGCCGGCGCAGCTGCAGCTGCTCGCAGCTGCGCAGGAGCCGCAGGCGGCCCCGGCCATTGAAGCCTATTCGCTGGCGCTGCTGCTGAAGCGACTCGGGGATGGCGGGGGACGCTATCAGTGCGCGGAGTGTGGACTGTTGAGCGCGGGCTGGTACTGGCGCTGCCCGAAGTGCCGCACCTGGGACAGCATGCGCCCGGCGGCATTCAAGTGGGACGTCGGTCCGGAACCGCCTGCGGCGCAAGCGCGCCCCACGATGCGGCACGCGCGCGACGAAGCGCGCAATCTCGGTTGACGTACGGCGCTACACTACCGACCTGCACCGTGCGCCGGGGCGCAGTAGGCGCACAGCTTGTGGAGGTTTACAGATGCGGACAGCACCGAAGTCGATCATTCGTACCGCCGTGTTCCCGGTGGCGGGACGCGGCACGCGCTTCTTGCCTGCGACCAAGGCGAGTCCCAAGGAAATGCTGCCGGTGGTCGACAAGCCGCTCATTCAATATGCGGTCGAAGAGGCGCTTGCGGCCGGTGCGACGCGATTGGTGTTCATCACCGGGGCGTCCAAGCGCGCGATCGAGGATCATTTCGATTCCGATCAGGAGCTCGAGCAATTCCTCGAACGTCAAGGCAAGAGCAGTCTGCTCAATCAGATCCGCAGTGTGCTGCCGTCCTACGCCTCGTGCATCTATATCCGCCAGCCGGCGCCGCTCGGACTCGGCCACGCCGTTCTGTGCGCGCAGCCGGCGGTGGGCAGTGAGCCGTTTTTCGTGCATCTGGCCGATGACCTGATCCGCAGCGACGTCGCCTGCTTGAAGCAGATGGCCGACGTCTATGAGGCCAAGCGCGCCAGTGTTCTCGGCGTGCAGGTGGTGCCACGCGCGGACACGGACAAGTACGGCATCGTCGCGGTGGAGGCCGATCAGTCGGCAACCACGCGCGTGCGCAGCATCGTGGAGAAGCCGAAACCCTCTGCCGCCCCTTCCACGCTGGCCGTGGTCGGGCGCTACGTGCTGACCCCGTCGATCTTCGAGCATCTGGAGAAGCTCGGGCACGGCGCCGGCGGCGAAGTCCAGCTCACCGACGGTATTGCCGCGCTGATGCGGGAGGAGGCGGTGTACGCCTATCGCTTCGCCGGTACCCGTTACGACTGCGGCAGCAAGCTCGGCTACCTGCAGGCCACCGTCGAGTTTGCGCTCGGGCATCCCGTGCTCGGCAAGGACTTCCGCCACTATCTGCGCGATCTGCAGCTGCAGATGAAACCGGCGCCGTCGCGCCGCCGCGCCAACGGGGGCGAGGCCAAGCGCAGCGCCGCGCGGCAGTTGCCCGGGTAGGCGGGGCGCGCATTCACGCCGCGCGGGCGCTGAGCGCCGTGGCGCGCGCAATGATGTGCGCCAGCGTGTCGATGGTGTCGACGAGGCGGTCGCACAGTTCGCCGAGTTCCGCGGCGGTCCCCGGGTGCCCGCGCTCGAGCGCGCCGGCGAGGTGGCGCTGCAGGGCGCGGATCGAGGGCAACTGCTCGGGCGCCCGCCCGGCGCGCAGGGCGGTGGCAGTGTCCTGCAAGGCATCGGCGGCTTGCAGCAGCAGCGATCTCGCCGCAGCGTCGTCGCCCAGGCGGCCGTGTTGTTCGATCAGAGCCTCGAGCGTCATCAGCACGCGTGCCAGGCGGTTGCCGTTGGTGAGGAGCGACTGGGCCAGTTCGGCGAGCGCCGCCGGGGTCGCGGGCTCGGCGAACAGGCGCTGCACCGAGGCCTCGGCGTTGATGCGAGCCACGCGGGCGGCCTGGCGCATCTCCTGCCGTTGCGGCGCATCACCGGTGGTGATCGAGAGGAGGTAAGCCGCATACGCCTGCAGTAGCTGTGCCAGCATCGGCCGCGCACGGACTTTCTCCCAGGTCGGCCACAAGGCATACACGGTGAGCGCAAGCGTGCAGCCGAGCACCGTGTCGACCAGCCGCGCAATCACGGTCGGTTCGGGTCGCTCGCCGACGAACGCCAGCAGCAGCACCACGGTTCCCGTGAGACACGCGACTGCGGCACCGTAATTTACATCACCGAGGTAGCGAAATCCGGCGCACAGGACGGCCAGCACCGCGAGATGGACCCAGGCGCTTGCCGGCAGGACCAGTACCAGTGCCGTGGTGAGGAGCAGCCCGAGAACCGTGCCGGCCATGCGCAGCAGCCCGTAGCTGAGCGTCGCGGCATAATCGGCACGCAACACGATTGCCACCGTCATCGGCATCCAGTAGCCGTGCTGCAGCGGCAACAGTCGCGACAGCCACAAGGCCGCAGCAAAGCATACCGCGGTGCGAATGGCGTGACGGAATGAGGCCGAACCTGGCGTGAGGCTGGCGGCGAGCAGCGCAAGCGAAGACTGAGGCCGTAATGCGCGTGGTAGTTGCCCATCCTCGCGTACGGCGCGCTGCGCGCCGTACGCCGCTGCGCGACTGGCATTGCGAACAGCCGCGGCGAGCTGTCCGGAGAGCGCCTGCACGTGGCGCCAGGCGGCGCTCGCCGGAGTCGGCTGCTGCCCGCCATAGCGCCGCTCGGCATCGAGCAGCGCTTGCAGCGCGGCGTGCATCGATTGCTGTGCATCGTTTGCCGTCAGGATGACGGTGGCAATGGCATCCAGCACGGTGGCGGCCTCTTGCGGCACGAGCGGGCAGGGCGGCGCGCCGGCGCCTTGGGTGCCGAGTGCAATCAGTTCCAGGCGGATACGTTCCGCGAGTTCCAACATGACACTGAAGTAGTCCATCACGGCGCCACGTGCCCGATGGGGGCCAAGCACTGTATGCTGCAGTTGTGTCATGCCCTCGGTCAGCTCGAGGGCATCGCTCGCCTCGGCCCCGGTCCGGCGCGCCATGGCCGCCAGCTCCCGATAGACGCTTGCCAGCGCCGCGCGCTCAGGTCCGTGGCGCTGCAGCGGCCAGGCTGCGATCGAGAAGAGGGTGAGCAGCAGGCCGCCGGCGGTGACGGCCACGGTCAGGTGCACGGCGCTGGCGAGTGTCGGCGCCGGTAACGCCGTGGCGACGACCAGCAGGATCATGGCCGTCATGCCGACCCGGGCGATGGCATCACCGAAGGTCACGAGCAGCGCCCCGAAAAAGCCGACCACCAGGGCGGCCAGCAGCAACGCCGGAAGATGATGATTGAGGGTCAGGCCGAGGAACGTCGCGAGACCGCCGCCGGCCGCCACCGCGAGCAGCTGCGTCAGCCGTTCGCGGTATGGTCCGGGCTGGTCGGAGTACATCGTGACCAGTGCGCCGATGCTCACCGCGATCCCGAGCAGCATCCGGCCGCTGCCGATGCCCCAGGCGAGCGGCAGGACCACTGCCGCCGTGTTGCGCAGCAGAATCGGCCAGGGCACTTGCGCGCGCTTAAATGCAAGCAGCGGGCGCAGGCCCGTGGCGTGGGGAGAGTCGGGGCGTTTTTTCATCGGTTGTGCTGTTCGACTCGCGGCTCGATCGGGCCTTGAGGCATTGTAACGGTGCGGGTGCGGCCGCAGGAGCGGACGGGGTGGCTGTTCGCCGCGCGTACGCACGTGGCGGGGTGTTGGAATATTCCGCGCAGCGCTGCTGCGCTGCGATCCGCGGTGGCATTGCGGTCCATTCGGGCCTATGCTTTATCGGTTGCGCATCTTGGGCACAGCGAGTGCCCCACCGCATCTGAGCCATTAGGAGGAGCAGTCATGGCGATTCGTCGAAGCGATTCCACCCCGGCAGCCGGGACCGGAACCAGCCTCCCGGGCAAAACGTCCCCGCGCCGGCCCCGGGCGCAGATCGAGCCGAAGACCAAGGTCAAGGCAAAGGGGAATTCCGGTGCTCCGGTCAAGTCCGTAACGGCCGAGGAGCGTCTGGCGATGATTGCGCAGGCGGCCTACTTTAATGCCGAGCAGCGCGGATTCGCCCCCGGCGGGGAGACCGAGGATTGGTTGCGGGCCGAGGCGGAGATCGACGCACTGCTGCGGGCCGCTCACCCGGGTCGCGCGCAGTAGCGCACCACATCCGGCGCGGGTGCGGCTTATCGATTCAGAAGCGCCGAGAGCTTTTTGCGATAGTCGCTCACCAGCGCCGGCTGGTGCGCCGCGAGTTCCAGCACCGACAGGTAGGTGCGTCGGGTCTCACCCTGTGCGTGGTCGCGATCGCGGCGGATGATCTCGAGCAGCTGGTCGAGAGCCGGCCCGGGTTGATTCTGGGCGATGAGTTTGCTCGCCAGCGCGGTGCGGGCGGCTAGATCCTCCGGGTGCTCGGCTACGGTAGTCTGCAGGGTCTTGAGGTCTGGCAGCGTCGCGGCCTGCTGTAGGGCCTTCAGGCGCGCGACCAGCGCCGCATAACGCGCCTCTGCTTGACCGCGCGCACCCACGGACGAGAGCGTCCGGTCGGCCTCGGCCAGCTGCGCAGGTTCGGGCGCGGAAGGCAGGCGATTGAGGAGCACGTCGACGAGGTCGAGCTTCGCAGCATCGAGCTGCGGATCGATGCGCAGCGCGGTCCCCAGAGCGGTGATTGCACCGGCAAGGTCGCCTTGTTCGACGAGTGTGTGGGCGCGCCGCCGTTCAGCTTCCGCCGGGCCCGGCAGCAGCCGGTCCAGAAACTCGCGGACCTGGCTCTCGGGCTGCGCGCCAATGAAGCCGTCGGTCGGATTACCCTGCACGAATGCGAGCACGTACGGGATGCTGCGCACCATGTATTGCTGCGAGAGCTCCGGGTTCTCATCGGAGTTGACCTTGACCAGCTTGAACCGCCCGGCGTACGCGTTCTCGAGCCGCTCGAGCACCGGACCGAGCGCTCGACAGGGGCCGCACCACGGCGCCCAGAAGTCCACGAGCACAGGCAACTGGTGCGAGGCCTGGATCACTTCGCGCTCAAACGTGGTCAGATTCACTTCGATCATCGCCGCTCTCCGCTGCCCATGCGCCTGTAATCGGGGTGGGTGGCCGCTTTTTCAATCGCGACCGTACCCACCGGCACCGCCGTGATGCCGAACCGGGCGGTCGGCCGCCTGCGCTGCGGATGCAGCGTCTGAATAAATCTTTGCGGTCCGGATCCGGCCGGGCTCGCTGCGTAAGCGCCCGCAAGCGCGCGGCCGCCAGCAAGGCAGGCGGTGCGCGCAGGTGTCAACAGAGGGCCTGTGATCGGTCTCGCAGTTGACTCGGCGAGCTTCGATCGCCGCGGATTTCATGATACTTTATCGAGGCGGTGGATGCCCGTTTGTCATCGCCGCTCCGGCCCTGTTGTGCGCCCCGGCGATCATTGTCAGCGCGTGGAGCCTGGCAAAGGCTCACCGGTGTGCCCGGGCTATGCATGTATTTCCAGCAAGGAGAGACAGACTCCCGATGTCTCGTAGTGGTAGGTGCGACCCGAGTGTGTTCGGGCGTCTCGATCCCAGGCCGCGCGCGGTTCGACCCAACCGCCCGCGGCTGTGGTCGCTGGCACGGGTTCTCGTTGCGACGACCGCTGGAGTGCTCGGCGGCTGTGCGACCTACCATGCGCTGCCGCTCGCGCGCACTGCGGATCTCGCTCCGCGTCTCGGTCTGCTGCATGCCACGGTGCAAGTGCTGCCGTCGGCAGGCGGAAGCCGGCATATCGATCTGTCGAAGCCGCTGTCTCTCGATGACATCGGCGTGCTGGCGGTGCTCAACGATCCAGCGCTGCGCTCCGAGCGCGGCTATCTGGAACTCGCCCGTGCCGGGGTGCTGCAAGCCTCGCTGCTGCCGAACCCGACCGGCCATCTGACCTTTGAGCCGCTGCTCTCACCGGGCGTCTCGCCATCCTGGTCGGCGTCGCTGACGGAAAACGTGGGTGCAATACTGACGTACCGCACACGTCTTGCCGCGGCGCACTTCGCGCTTGCGCAAGTGAACGCCGATCTGCTCTGGCGGGCCTGGCAGGTGGCCCAGCAGGCGCGGGTGCTCGCGCTCGAGCTGTACTGGGGCGGACGCTCGCTCAAGCTCGCACGGCGTGACTTGGCGCTGCTCGATCGGGAGGTGCGCGCAGTGCGGGCGGCGACCCGGGCGCGCATGCTCGCCCTGTCGGTGCTCGCGCCCCTGCTGATGGCAAGAGCGTCGGCGGCAAAGTTCGTGGCGACGGCCAGTCTCACCGAGCTGCGCGGCTGGCAGGATCTCGATGCATTGCTCGGTCTTGAGCCGAGCGTACGTTTTGCCCTCGCAGCGCCGGCGCTGAGGCCGTTGCCGTCGACGCTCAAGCCCTGGATTGCCGATCTGCCCGAACGGCGGCCCGATCTTGTTGCCCTCCGCCTCGGCTACCGCTCGGCGGATGAGAATGTGCGCACGGCGATCATCGGCCAGTTTCCGGCCTTCGTATTCGGCGGACAATGGGATCAGGACAACACCAACACCCGCAATGCGGGTCCGACCGTTGCATTCGGCCTGCCGATCTTCGATCGCAACCAGGGACAGATTGCCGCGGCACGTGCGAGCCGGCGCTTGCTGCACGAGCAGTATCAGTCCCGACTTGACCAGGCGGTGGGTATGGCGGAAAGCCTTGTGGTGCGGATCCGGCAGTTGCATGGTGACGTCGCGCGGGCGTCCCGCGCTGCGCGCACTGCCGAGATGATGGCAGCGGCAGCCCGCAAGGCCTATGCGGCTGATAATCTCGATCAACGCTCGCTCGCCGACTACGAGAGCGCCGCACTCAAAAGTCAGATCGAGGCCAATGCGCTGCGCCTGTCGCTCGCGCAGGCGCGCGTTGCGCTCACCGTCGATCTCGGGCTCGGGTTGCCGCGGATCGGCCTGGCCCCGCCCGCACATCCAAGGACACTTTAGCGATGAGTCGTCGAGCTGTTGTCTTTGCCCTCTGTTGCACCGCCGCGCGGATCGCCGCGTTGCCGCCAACGCGTGCCGCGAACGCCAAGCTGACCCCGAGTGTATTGGTTACGCTGACACGCCTGCGCTATGGCGCTCTGGCGCACCAGGTGATCGCCTACGGCACCGTGGGTCCGAGCCGCTCTGGCCGTGAAGTCATCATGGCGCCGATGCCGGCCGTCGTGGGCGCAGTGAACGTGCGGCTCGGCCAGGCCGTGCCGCGCAATGCACCGCTCGTGCGCCTGGTGCCGAATCCGCAGACGGCCGCCGCATATGCCCGGGCGAAATCGTCCGTCGCGGTCGCTCGGCATCTGCTGGCGAGCAGCCGCAAGCTCCTGGCCGAGCATCTCGCGACGGCACAGCAGGTGACCGACGCGCGCCAGTCGCTCACCGATGCGCGCGCGGAGCTAAGCGCACTGCGGGCACTCGGGGCCTCCGGTGCAAAGACTCTGCGCGCACCGTTTCCGGCCATTGTGACGGCGCTCAGCGCAAGTCCGGGTGCGCTCGTCACCGCCGGTTCGCCCCTGCTCGATCTGACCGCCCAGCGTGGTCTGGTGTTGACGGTCGGGGTGATCCCGGCGCAGGCCGGGCAGATCACCGTGGGTGACCGGGCGCGAGTCACGCTCATCGGCGGCCACCGCTCGGTGCCGGCGCGCGTGCTCATGTGCGGAGCGATGGCCGAGGCAGGCTCGGGACTGGTGCCGGTCGAGATCGGCCTGCCGGCCGGACCGTTCCTGCCCGGAGAACTGGGCAAGGCGGCGATCACGACCCGCGAAGTTCGCGGTTACGTCGTGCCGCATGCCGCCATCCTGATCAACGACCGGGGTGCGACCTATGTCGTACAAGCCGTCAATGGCGTTGCGCGCGAGGTGCGCGTGCGCATTGCCGACTCCCTGGGCAATCGCAATGTCATCACCGGTCCGCTGCTGGCGCATGCGCCGCTCGTGCTGGCGGGCAACCACCAGCTGAGCAACGGCATGCACATCCGCCTGCGCACGCACAAAGGTCCCGGAGCGGCACGGTGACTTTCACCGATTGGGTCGAGCGTCATCGGCGCTCGCTGCTCACGATCACGTTCGCGCTTGGCCTGGCCGGCATCTTCGCCGTGATTACCATTCCGGTGTCGCTTTTCCCCGTCACGAGTTTCCCGCGCATCCGCATCGAGGTCAGTTCCGGCCACATGCCGCCCCGGCAGATGCTCATCGATGTGACCGAACCGCTCGAGCGCGTGGCGCGCGCGGTGCCGGGTGCGGTGGACGTCAGTTCGACCACCTCGCGCGGCTCGGCGCAGATCTTCGTCGATTTTCCCTGGGGCTCGAACATGAAGTTGGCATTGCTCACGATCGATGCCGCCTTCGCTCAGGTGCTGCCGAATTTGCCCAAGGGCACGACCTTCATCGCCCTGCGGCTGAGTCCGGAGATCCTCATGCCGTTCGTCTCGTATGGGTTGATCTCGAACACGGTGCCCTCATCGGCCCTCAGACGACTGGCGAAATATCAGATTGTGCCGCTGCTTACCGGTATTCGCGGCATCCGCAAGGTGACGATCCTCGGCGGCGCGACCCCGGAGGTGGAGGTTGCGGTCGACATGCGCAAGCTCTCCGTCTATGGCCTGACGCTCGCTCAGGTGACTCGCGCGCTCGCGCAGACCAATATCATCCGTGCGGTCGGCAGGCTGCAGGACAACGATCTGCTGTATCTGGCGATCAGCGACAACCGGTTCCATTCGATCAATTCAGTCCGCAACGTGGCGCTGCGCGTCGGGACTGGAGGTATCGTCCGGCTCGGGCAGATCGCCAAGATCACGATGGGGTCCGTGCCGAGATGGCTCCTGGTCAATGATGACGGTCACCCGGCCGTCAATATCAACGTGTATCAGCAGAGTTCGGCGGACTCTCTGACGCTCGCACGCAAGGTCGCGCGCAAGCTTGCGGCCTTCATGAAGACCCAGCCGCGCTCGATTCACGTCATCAAATGGTACGATCAGACGAAACTGGTGCGCTCCTCGGTGGCGGCGCTGGAGGAGGCGATTCTGATCGGCCTGGTGTTCGCCGGTCTCGTGCTGCTCGCGTTCCTGCGCAACCTGCGGGTGATGCTGGTCGCCATGATCGTGGTGCCGCTGTCGGTGTTGAGTACCGTGCTGCTGCTGTCGCTGCTCGGCATGACGTTCAACATCATGACACTGGGCGGCATCGCCGCGGCGATCGGCCTGCTGATCGACGATGTGATCGTGATGGTCGAGCACATTGCCCGCCGCACCGGTTTGCCGCACATCGTGCATCCGCAGGCGACGGTGCTGCAGGCCGCGAAGGAATTCTTCGGGCCACAGATCGGCTCGAGCCTCGCCACCGTCATCATCTTCATTCCGCTCGCATTCCTCTCGGGCGTCACGGGCGCGTTCTTCAAATTCCTCTCGCTCACGGTGGCTGCGGCGCTGATCATCTCGTTGCTGCTGACCGCCTTCATCGTGCCGCTGCTCGCGCGCAGTCTCGTCAACTTCAGTACCTTCAAGGATCCGGCGCACGGCCGGGAGACCTGGTTCGTGCGCGCGCACCGCCGCGCCCTGAACAAACTGCTCGACCGGCCGTTGTGGCTGGCGCCCGGGATCGTGGCGCTGCTCGCGGTCGGCTTCTTCGCCTACACGCACGTGGCGACCGGTTTCATGCCGCGCATGGATGAGGGCGGCTTCGTCCTCAATTACCACACCAAACCGGGGACATCGCTCACCGAGTCGAACCGGGAGCTGCTCGAGATCGAGGCAATTCTCGAGCATGATCCGTTCGTTGCAAGTTTCTCGCGTCGCACTGGTGCGGGACTTGGGGCAGATTTGAATTCGACCTACGAGGGCGACTTTTTCGTGCGCCTCATTCCTCCGGACAGACGACCGAATATCTGGGCCGTCATGGATGAGATCTCGCGCAAGATCGCCGCGCAAGTGCCTGGCGTTCATTTCGATACCGCGCAGCTAATGAGCGACATGATCGGGGATCTGGTCGGACGCCCGCAGCCGGTGGTGATAGACCTGACCGCGCGCGATCCGGCGGTGCTGCCCACGGTGGCGCGACGGGTGGCGGCGGCGATTGCCAAGGCCCCTGACATTCAACCCACGTCGGTCAACAGCGGTGTGGTGCCCGCCGGCGACGCGCTCGACATCCACGTCGATCCGGCCGCGGCCGCGATGGAAGGGATTACCGCACAGGAGGTGGCAAGCCAGCTGCACCATTATCTCTACGGGTCGGTGGTCACACGTTACCTCGGCACGGTCCGCAATGTCGGCGTGCGGCTCTGGCTCGATCCGCCACGCGGCAAGATCTACCGCAATGAACTCGGTGATCTGCCGATTCGTGCACCCGACGGACGGATCATGCGGCTCGCCACGGTGGCGCAGGTCAAGTTCGTGGCCGGGCAGCCGCGGCTGACCCGCAACAATCTGGCGCAGATCGTGCCCGTGACCGCGCGGATCAAGGACGGGGGCAGTCTTGGCGCGGCGATCGGCGAGGTTACGCGGGTGCTGGAGCGTCCCGGCATGATTCCCCACGGCGTCTATTACACCCTCGGCGGCGAGTACAAGCAGGAGCAGGCTGCGGCCCGCGGCATGATCAAGGTATTCACCGCGGCGCTAATCGCGGAGTTCATCCTGCTGCTGTTCCTGTACGAGCGTATCGCCCTGCCGATCGTCGTCATCGTGAGCTCCTTGTTCTCGACCGGCGCGGTGTTCGTCGGCCTGTGGCTCACCGGGGTACAGCTGAACATCACGGCCATGATGGGCATGGTGATGATCATCGGCATATCGACGGAAATGGCGATCTTCCTGGTCTCGGAGTACCAGGAATTGAGGAAGACGATGCAGCCGCACCAGGCGATCTACGAGGCCGCGCGCAACCGGTTGCGGCCGATCACCATGAGTACGCTTGCCATGGTGCTTGCGCTGCTGCCGCTCGGCGCGGCGGTGAGCGGCTCCGGCGATCAGATGCTGCAGCCGCTTGCGATTGCCATCATTGCCGGGGTGTTCCTGCAGCTGCCGCTGGTGCTGCTCGTCATGCCGGTGATCATCCAGCTGATTTCTGGGCACACGCGCGAGGAGGTCTGAGTGGCATAAGCGCCTCTCACGAGCGCCACCGACCGCGGTACCGGCGGGCGCAGCCGGCCGCCTCGAGCCTGAGCAGGTGCGCGAGCACGGAGCGCTCGGCCAGCCGATGCAGGGTGGCCGGCAGGTCACGGTAAACACGGTCGACGAGTTCACTCAAGCTCGCAGGCCGACCGGTGCACAACGCCGCGAGCACCTGCGCTTCGCGCTGCAGGCGATGGGCGATGAGTGCGCGCAGCGCCGCATGGGGCTGCTCGATCAGCGTGCCGTGACCTGGGGCAAGTACAGCCAGGTCCTCGCGCAACAGGCGCTCGAGCGAGGCGAAGTAATCGCTCATGTTGCCATCGGGCGGATCGATCACCACGGTCGAGCCTTGAATGATGTGATCGCCCGTGAACAGCAGCCGCAGCGGTGCGAGCAGGTAGCACAGATGATTGGCCGCGTGGCCCGGAGTATGAATGACGCGCAGGACCGTGCCGGGGCCGAGTGGCACGGACTGGCCGTCGCTGAGTTCCTGGTCCGGCACAAACGTGCGGTCATGGCCGCGCGCATGCGCGCCTGAGCGCCCCAGCAGGCGTGCGCCGGTGAGCGCGCGCAGCGCTACCGCCGCGGGCGAGTGATCGGGGTGGCTGTGTGTGACGAGAATCTGCCCGATGGGCCCGGCGGCCGCGGCGCACAGCGCCTGCACGTGCTCGGGGTGCATCGGCCCGGGATCGATGACGGTCCACGTGCCACACGCGTCGATCAGATAGCTGTTGGTGCCCGGCCCGGTCATCGCGCCGGGATTGCGGCAGGTCAGACGCCATACCCCTGCGGCGATCTGCATCGGCTCGCCGGGGCGGATCGGTAGATCCGCTGTCGCCGGCCGGCGCGTGCACAACTGCGAATTCATGGCGCGCCGATGCTAGCATGCTGCCTCGCCCAGCGGACAAACCCCATGTCAAATCCCGCAGTGCAGCCGACTCTGTTCCTCACCCATGGCGGTGGACCTTGCTTCTGGATGCAGTTCCCGCCGCCGCTCGGACCGCACGCCTACGAGGGGCTGCGCGCCTATCTCGCCGGCGTACTGCCGAGCCTACCGGCGCCGCCGCAGGCCATCGTCGTCGTCTCGGCGCACTGGGAGGCTCAAGTGCCGACGGTGAGCACGGCCGCCGCGCCGACGATGCTGTACGACTACTACGGATTTCCACCGCATACGTATCAGCTGCGTTACCCGGCACCCGGCTCGCCGGCACTGGCCGGCCGCATCGTGACACTGCTCGCAAGCGTGGGTGGTGCCGCCACCGATGCGCAGCGCGGGTTCGACCACGGCGTGTTCGTGCCAATGCTCATCATCGATCCGGCGGCGCGCATTCCGGTGGTCATGCTTTCGCTTACGCACGATCTTGATCCGGCGCGTCACCTTGCGATCGGTGCGGCGCTCGCACCCTTGCGCGCCGAGAACGTGCTCATCATCGGCAGCGGCAGCAGCTATCACAACCTGCGCGCAATCTTTGCCGGCGGCGAGGGGGGGTCGATCGCCTTCGACGCGTGGTTGCATGAAACGGTCACCGGCGTATCGCCGGCGGAGCGTCGCGCGCGCCTGCTGCAGTGGTCCCAGGCGCCGAATGCACAGCTCTGCCATCCGCGCTCGGAGCATCTGCTGCCGCTGCTCGTGGCCGCGGGTGCCGCGGGGGAGGATCCAGGACGTGCGGAGTTCCGCGGCCTGATCGGCGGCAAAGCCTATGCGTGCTTTCGCTTCGGGGCCTGACGGCGAGCAGGGGCGTGTGCGGGGCGAGGCGACGGGTGCGGCTGCGGCGTGCACTGTCCGCGGGCGCAGGCGCGCTCAGCGGCCGCAGAATTCATCATGCAATACCGCGAGCAGGCGCGTGACGATGCCGGTGGCAAGCGAGTAGTACACCGTTTGCGAACGGCGCCGGGTGCGCACCATGCCGGCATTGCGCAGCACCGCCAGGTGCTGGGAGAGAGCCGACTGACTGAGCGGCACGCGCGCATTGAGTTCGCTCACCGATAGCGGCGCCGGTACCAGATGGCACAGGATCAGCAGCCGCTTTTCATTCGCGAGCGCCCGCAGGACCCCGATCGCCTCGTGACAGTGCGGCTGCAGATCCCGCGCCACGCGCGCAAGCGCGCCCGTGCGGGCAGGCGGCGCTGCGGCTCGCGGCGCGGGCGATGACGTGTCTTTCATCATGGATCGAGTATAGATCATGCGACGCTAAATTACCACTTGCTAAATTAGAAATAGTTAATATAATGCGCTTCATGTCGGGTCGCCGGGCGTGCCCCGGGATCAAGCCGTGGAGAGTGTCATGACAATCGATCGGGTCGTATTTGCCTTTGCGGGCACGCTGGTGCTCGTCGGGGTTTTGTGTGCCTGGTGGATCAGTCCGTGGTGGCTGCTGTTGCCGGGCTTCGTCGGTGTGAACATGCTGCAGGCGGCCTTCAGCCGCTTCTGTCCGCTCGCGCGCATGCTGAAGCATTTCGGCGTGCGGCCGGGCGCGGCATTCTGAGTTGGGGGTGCGGATCGTGCATCGAATGCGCTCGTGGACCGTGGCAGCCGCGTGCGGCGTTGCCGCGGTCCTCTCCGGCTGCGCTGCACCGCACAGGCCGCCGCGGCCTCAAGCCGCTGCCGCCGCGCTCGCGGCAATGCGTGTCGAGCCGCAGAGCATGCCGGCCGGCCGCAGTTTCGAGGGCGTCGTGCGCGCGACCGATCGGGCGACGCTCACGGCGCAGACGAGCGGACGCGTCGCGGCGATCTATTACGGCGTGAATGATTTCGTGCCCGCCGGTGCCGTCTTGCTGCGACTGCGGGCGACGATTCAGCGTGCCAGTCTCGGGCAGGCGCGGGCGGCGCTGCGCGCCGCCGAGGCGCGGGCGATCGAGACGACTCAGCGCTACCGGCGCATCCGGACGCTGTATGAACAGCGTGTGGTGCCGAAAGCCGACTTCGATCAGGTGACCGCGGCGCACAACGCGGCGCTTGCGGCTGTCAACGCGGCGCGTGCCGAGCTCGCTGCCGCTGCCGCCGGGGTGGGCTACACAGCGGTGCGCGCGCCATACGCGAGCGTCGTGGTTGCCCGCCGGGTCGAGGTCGGCGAGGCTGTTGCACCGGGGACGGCTCTGATGCGTGTGGCGTCGCTGCGCCGTTTGCGTGTGCGCGTGAGCGTGCCACAGTCTCTTGCCGGTACGATCCGGCGGCTGGGCAAGGCCACGGTGTACCTTGCCGGTCGAGTGCTCGAGGCCCGGCGGGTGGTGGTGTTTCCGGCGGCGACCGCCGGCTCAAATACCTTCCCGGTACGCGTATCGCTGCCGCCACGGGTCGCCGGGCTCTATCCGGGCATGATCGTGCGCGTGCGCTTTCCCACCGGCCGGCGGCGGGAGTTGCTGATACCGGTGAGTGCCGTGGTGCGCCGCAGCGCGGTGACCGCCGTGTATCTTGTGCAAGCCAATGGCAACACGCTGCTGCAGCAGGTCAGGCTGGGGCGACGGATCGGCGCCGAGGTCGAGGTGCTCTCGGGACTTGTCGGCGGGGAGCGGGTTGCGCTTAATCCGCTTCTGGCGATGCGCCGGCTCGAGCCGTTCCCGGTGCTCACCGGGAGCGCACAGTGAGCACCGAGCTCGGGTTCAGCGGCCGGCTCGCCCGGCGGTTCCTGCACAATCAAATCACCCCGCTGCTCGCGATCGTGGCGGTGACCCTGGGGCTGTTCGCACTGGCGGTGACTCCGCGCCAGGAAGACCCCGATATCAATGTCACGTTTGCGAATGTATTCGTGCCCTTCCCGGGCGCCTCCTCGCTCCAGGTCGAGCGGCAGGTCACCACTCCGCTCGAACGGGTGCTGAGCGCGATCCGGGGCATCAAGCACATCTATTCGGTATCGCGCCCGGGACTCGCTGTGGTCACCGTGCAGTACCGGGTCGGTCAGCCGCGTACCACCGCGATCGTGCGGCTGTACAACGCGATCTATTCGCATCGGAATCTGTGGCCGGCGAACTCCGGGATCCTCAAGCCGCTGGTGCGGCCGATGGGTATAGCGAACGTACCGATGATGACGCTGACGCTCTGGCGGCGCGATCCGACGGGCGGGTCCTACTCGCTCGGGCAGGTCGCGCACGCGATCGAGACGCAGTTGCAGCGGGTGCCCGGGACACGCCGGGTGCATACGATCGGCGCGCCGCGCAGCATCGTGCGCGTGCGGCTCGATCCGGGCAAGCTCGCCGCCTATGGACTTGACGCCGGCGAGATCGCGCACGCCCTGCAAGCGGCCAATCTCACGTTGCAGGCCGGCGCGCTGATCGGTAACGACAAGGTGGTGCCGGTGCAGGCTGGGCAGTTCCTCGCCGACCGTGCCGTGGTGAACAACCTCGTCGTCGGCATGCACGCGGGCCGGCCGGTGTATCTGCGCGAGGTTGCCGATGTCGCCCTCAAGCCGGACGCCGCGCACTCCTATGTCTGGTTCGGCAGTGGCCCGGGTGCGGCCAAGCGCGATCTGCCCGAAGTGAGCGAGGCGCCGAGATC
>JAKARC010000054.1 GCA_021822385.1 Pseudomonadota bacterium | reverse complement strand
CCCGAGCGTGCCGATGATGGCGAGAATGAGGTCTTTGGCCCCCACCCCGTGCGCGAGGGCGCCGGTGACATTCACAGCCAGTGTGCGCGGCTTGCGCTGCAACAAGCATTGGGTGGCGAAAACATGCCCGACTTCGGTGGTGCCGATGCCGAAGGCCAGTGCGCCGAGTGCCCCGTGCGTGCTGGTGTGGCTGTCGCCGCAGACCACGGTCTTACCGGGTTGCGTCAAGCCGAGTTCCGGTCCGATGATGTGCACGATCCCGCGGCGGCTGTCGCGCAGGCCGAGCAGTTCGATCCCGAAGTCGGTGCAATTGCGCTCGAGCTGGCGCACTTGGCGCGCAGCCGCATCGAGCGTGATGGGCGCGCCGCCGAACACCTGCTCGGTACGGGTCGGAGTCGAGTGATCCATGGTCGCGAAGGTGAGCTCGGGGCGCCGCAGCGACAGGTGGCGTTCGCGCAGGACGCTGAACGCCTGCGGGGAGGTCACTTCGTGGATGAGGTGCAGATCGATATAGAGCACCGCCGGCGTGTCGGCCGTCTCCGGCACGACCTCATGGGCGCGCCAGACCTTCTCGAACAGCGTCAGTGGCGTGCCCATCAGACCTCCGCCGCGGCCCGAGGGGCCGCCATGTCGACCGGATCGAGCCACCCCCATCGATCGGGCGTGGCACCGGTGAACAGGCCGAAGAACGCGCTCTGCAGCATCTCGGTGATCGGACCGCGCTTGCCCGCGCCGACGGTGAGTCGGTCGATGGAGCGGATGGGGGTGATCTCGACGGCGGTGCCGGTAAAGAAGGCCTCGTCGGCTATATAGAGGAGTTCGCGCGGAATGGCGCACTCACGGATCTCCAGACCACGCTCGCGCGCCAGGCGCATCACCGTGTCGCGGGTGATGCCGCCGAGGACCGAATGCGACAGCGCCGGGGTGAGCAGCACCTGGTCCTTGACCACGAACAGATTCTCCCCCGACCCCTCGCTCACGGTACCATCGGGCGCCAGTCCAATGCCCTCCTGAAAGCCGAGTCGGCGCGCTTCGGCACCGATGAGTTGACTCGAGAGGTAATTGCCGCCCGCCTTGGCGAGTGCCGGTAGAGTGTTCGGCGCCACGCGGTGCCAGGACGAGACGCACACATCGACACCCTGGGCCTCGCTGTCGTGGCCCAGGTACTTGCCCCATTCCCACGCCGCCACGGCCACCTCCGTGGGCGGCTCGTTCTTCGGCGTGACGCCGATTTCCCCGTAGCCGCGGAACGCGATCGGTCGGATGTACGCTCCGTGCGCGAGCGCATTGGCCGCGATCACCTGGCGGCAGGCGGCATCGATTTGCTCGGCCGAGAACGGCAGGCTCATCCGGTAGATCTTGGCCGAGTCGAGCAATCGGCGGGTGTGATCGCGCAGCCGGAAGATCGACACGCCCTCTCGCGTCTGGTAGGCGCGCAGTCCCTCGAACACCGAGGATCCGTAGTGCAGGGCGTGTGTGAGCACGTGCACCGTCGCCTCTTCCCAGGCGACAAGTTTGCCGTTGAACCAGATGAACTGCGTGGCCGGTATGGGCATGTGCGATATCTCCCGGGTGCACTGTCGATCAATGCGTTGAATCGGCATGAGCCGCCGCGGCGCGCTCCTCGCGCGCGCGGTTGCCGGCGGCGGCGAGCTCGATGCGGTTGATCACTTCGAGGAACGCCTGCGTGCTCGATTCCACGATGTTGGTGCTCACGCTCGAGCCGCGGTAGGTGCGTTGATTGTACTCCACGTACACCAGTGCCTCGCCCTGCGCGTCTTCGCCCTCGGTGACGGCGCGAATCTCGAATTTACGCAGCATCACGCCGATGCCGGTGGCCGCTTCGATGGCCTTGAAGGCGGCATCGACCGGGCCGTCACCCTCGGCGGTCTGCTCGACCAGGCGGCCATCGCTGTGGCGCAATTGCACGTGCGCGCTTGCTGCGCCTCGGGTGACCGCGTGGGTCTGCAGTTCGGCAAGGCTCCAGGGACCGTTCGCGCTGCCGCCGGCGCGCAGCACCAGCGCCTCGATGTCCCCGTCGAACAGTTCCTTCTTGCGGTCGGCGAGCGCCTTGAACTGTTCGAAGACCTCGTTGAAGTCGGCCTCGGCGAGCTCGAAGCCGAGCGCGCGCACGCGCTCGCGCAGGGCATGTCGGCCGCTGTGCTTGCCGAGGATCAGATGGTTGCGCGACAGGCCGACGTCTTCGGGACGCATGATCTCGTAGGTCGAGTAGTGCTTGAGCACCCCGTGCTGATGAATGCCCGCTTCGTGCGCGAACGCATTCTCGCCGACCACCGCCTTGTTGCGCGGTACGGGCATCGCAGTGATGCTCGAGACCAGGCGCGAGGTCGGGTAGAGCCGTGTGGTGCGGATCCCGGTGGTGACATTGAAGAACGCCGCGCGTGTCTTCAACGCCATGACCACTTCCTCGAGCGAGCAGTTTCCGGCGCGCTCGCCGATGCCGTTGATGGTGCACTCGATCTGGCGGGCGCCCGCCACGACTGCGGTCAGGCTGTTCGCCACGGCCATGCCGAGATCATCGTGGCAGTGCACCGACAGTCGCACTCGATCGATGCCGCGCACGTTCTTGCGCAGGTAGCGGAACAGTTCGGCGAATTCGTCCGGCACGGTGTAGCCGACGGTATCGGGAATGTTGACGGTGCTCGCCCCGGCCGCGATCGCCGCCTCGACCACCTGCGCGAGAAACTCAAGTTCCGTGCGCGAGGCGTCCTCGGGGGAGAATTCCACGTCCTCGCACAGCTCGCGCGCCCGGCGTACGCCCTCGACCGCCGTGCGCAGGATCTGCTCCTCGGCCATGTTGAGCTTGTACTGGCGGTGGATGGCGCTCGTGGCGAGGAAGACGTGCACGCGCGGCCGCGGGGCATCGGCGAGAGCGCGCGCGGCAAGCTCAATGTCCTCGCGGTTGCAGCGCGCCAGCGCGGCGATGATGGGGCCGTGCACCTCGCGCGAGACGGCCTGGACACTCTCCCAGTCGCCGCGGGAGGCGGCCGGAAATCCCGCCTCGATCACATCGACGCCGAGTTCGGCGAGCGCACGCGCCACACGCAGCTTCTCCGGCCGGGTCATGCTACATCCCGGGGCCTGTTCCCCATCGCGCAGCGTGGTATCGAAGATCAGGACTTTATCGGGTTCGGCGGTCATGGGAGGGTCCTCCTCGGCGAGGGGTTCAGGCGCGTGGATCGTTCAACCAGGGCATGCGTGCGCGCAGCGCGGCGCCCACTTTCTCGATCGGGTGGTGCAGGTCGCGCTTGAGCAGCTTCTCGTAGCGCTTGCGGCCCGAGGCGTTCTCGCGGATCCACTGGCGGGCGAAGGTGCCGCTTTGGATCTCCCGCAGTACCTTCTGCATTTCCTTCTTGACCCGCGCATCGACGATGCGTGGGCCGCGGGTAAGGTCGCCGTACTTGGCCGTCTCGCTGATGAACTGGTGCATCTTGGTGATGCCGCCTTCGTGCAGCAGATCGACGATGAGCTTCAGTTCATGCAGGCATTCATAATAGGCGACCTCGGGTTGATAACCTGCTTCGACCAGAGTCTCCCACCCGCGCACCACGAGCTCGGTCGCCCCACCGCACAGCACTGCCTGCTCGCCGAACAGATCGGTCTCGGTTTCCTCTGCGAAGGTGGTTTCGAGCACCCCGCCGCGCGTGCCGCCGATGCCGTGCGCATAGGCGAGGGCGCGCGCATGGGCCTTGCCGGTGGCATCCTGGGCCACTGCGATCAGGCACGGCACGCCGCGGCCCTGCTGATACTGCCGGCGCACCAGATCCCCGGGGCCCTTCGGAGCGATCAGCACAACGTCGAGATCCTGGCGTGGCTTGATCTGCTTGAAGTGAATGTTGAAGCCATGGGCGAACAGCAGAGTCGCACCGGGCTTCAGCTGCGCCGCAATGCTCTCGTACAGCCCTTTCTGCGCCATGTCCGGCACCAGCATCGCCACCAGGTCCGCATCCTGGGCAGCGCGGGCCGGTTCGGCCACCGGCAGGCCGTCCTTTTTCGCCTTCTTCCAGCTCGCACCGCTCCGGCGCACTCCGACCACGACGTCAAAGCCGCTGTCCTTGAGGTTCAAGGCATGCGCACGGCCCTGGCTGCCGTAGCCCATGACCGCGATGCGCGCGGCGCGCAGGGCCTTCTTGTCGATGTCTTTGTGCGAATACAGCTTCATGTCGAATCTCCAAATCGGCCCATCGGCCTTGGGTGTCACATCACCGTCATGGTGCACTACACCACACCATGACGGGCATAAAAAACCCCGCAGCGGCCACGTGGGCCGGTGCGGGGTTCTGGATCTCTTTTCTCGCTCCTGCCCGAGCGTCCTCAGGCGGCCACGAGCACCCCGCACCGGCTGCCCGCAAGGAGCAGCAGTCCGATAAGAAGTACCGGCAGGCGCGCGAACGTCGAGGCTGGCGCACGCTGCGCCTGGGACCGTTCGGTCATCTTTACTGCGGGTACCACGGGTTTTGTGCCTGAGTGAGCGAGCGCTGAAGTTGACGGGATTAAGAATAGATGTCAACACAAGCGCTGCGCTGTTGTCAATTGGCGCGCAGGCGCTATGCTCGGTGCATGTCACATGAAACGCTCTTGCGCACCGACCCGGGCGACAGCCGCCCGCTGTGGCTGCTCTGTGAAAGCGCGCTCGAGCCCTGGCTTGCGCAGCAAAGTGTCGCGGTGGTCGAGTGGGTGCGCACGCACGGGTTTCGCGCCGAGCGTCATCGCGTGCTGACCCTGCCCGGAGCGCAGGGCGTCGGTGGCGCGCTGCTCGGTCTCGGCGCGATCACCTCGGCGGAAGATCTCGAGCCTTGGGATGCGGCCGGCGCCGCGCAGCGACTGCCGGCGCTGCCCTGGCGGCTCGAGACTGGGCTCGGTTCGCGCGCCGCCACACACTTCGTGCTCGGCTGGTTGCTCGGCGGCTACCGCATGAGCCGCTATCGCAGCGGCGCACCGGTGCAGCCGGCGGCGGCATTGCTCGCGCCGGCTGCGGCCGATCTGACCTACGCGAGCGCTGCCGCACGCGCCAGCGCTCTCGCGCGCGATCTCATCAACATGCCGGCCAACGATCTGGGGCCGGCCGAACTCGCAGCGGCGGCGGTGGCGCTGGCGCAAGAGCACGGGGCGCGCTGCCAGGTGCTCCAGGGCGGGGAACTGGCCGGTTTCCCGCTGCTGCAGGCCGTCGGCGCCGGCAGCGTCCGCTCACCGCGGCTGATCGATCTGCGCTGGGGACGAGCCGACGCCGCGCGCGTCACGCTGGTGGGCAAGGGTGTGTGCTTCGATACCGGCGGGCTCGATCTGAAGTCCGCGTCGGCAATGCTGTTGATGAAGAAGGACATGGGCGGGGCGGCCTGCGCGCTCGCCCTTGCCGATCTGCTGATGCGCCTCGAGGCGCCGCTGCAGTTGCGCGTCTTGATTGCGGCTGTGGAGAACAGCGTCGGCGGTGCGGCGTACCGCCCAGGCGATGTACTGCGCTCGCGTCGCGGTCTCACGGTGGAGGTGGGCAACACGGACGCCGAAGGCCGGCTGGTGCTCGCCGATGCGCTGGCAGCTGCAGAGGAGGAACATCCGGCACTGCTGATCGACCTGGCGACGCTCACCGGGGCGGCGCGCGTCGCGCTCGGACCGGAGCTGCCGGCCGTCTACGCCCGTCCGGCGCAGCTTGCACAGCGGTTGTGCGCACTCGGTGCGATGGAAGCCGATCCGCTCTGGCCGATGCCGTTGTGGGCAGGCTACGAAGAGGATCTGGCGAGCACAATCGCCGATCTCGGCAATGTTGCAGCCACGCCATTGGCCGGATCCGTGATTGCGGCGTTGTTTCTGCAGCGGTTCGTCGGCGCAAGAACCGATTGGATCCACGTTGACATGTACGCGTGGAACGCTAAGGATAGGCCGGGCCGGCCGGTCGGTGCCGAGCCGCAATGCGTTCGCGCACTGTATCGTCTGCTGCGCGAGCAATTCGGCTAGCGGAGCGATCGGCGGGCGGGGGCGCTGACGTTCGATGCGTGCCGCATGCGATTTTTGCATGTGTGCTGTGCAACCACGGGACGATCACGAGCAGTGACGCGGAAGAAAACAGCAGTGACTCGGAAGAAAACAGTTGATCCGCGCGCCTACTCGCGCGTGGTGGTCGAAGGCGACCGACGTGCCGCGGCGCGCGCGATGCTGCGTGCGGTCGGCTTTGGCGATGCCGATTTTGACAAACCGCAAATTGGCATCGCCTCGACCTGGGCGAATCTGACGCCGTGCAACATGCACATCGGCGAGCTCGCGCGCGAGGCGGCGGCGGGCGCCGATGCCGCCGGCGGCAAGAGCGTTCTGTTCAACACGATTACTGTCTCGGATGGCATTTCGATGGGCTCGCCCGGCATGCGTTACTCGCTGGTTTCGCGCGAGCTCATCGCCGATTCGATCGAAGCGGTGGTCGGGGCGGAGGGCTTCGATGGATTTGTCGCCCTCGGCGGGTGCGACAAGAACATGCCGGGCTGCGCCATGGCGATGGCACGCCTGAACCGCCCGGCAGTGTTCGTCTACGGCGGTACCATCCGTCCCGGCGCGCAGCGCCGGGACATCGTGGCGGTGTTCGAGGCGGTCGGCGCGCGCGCGGCCGGCAAGATCTCCGCCGCCGAACTGCTCGAAGTCGAACGCACGGCGATCCCGGGACCGGGCAGCTGTGGCGGCATGTACACGGCCAACACCATGGCCGCAGCGATCGAGGCGCTCGGTTTATCGCTGCCGGGCAGCTCGGCACAGGATGCCGTGAGTGAGGCGAAAGTGAGCGATTGCCGGCGGGCGGGCGAGGCGGTGATGCGCCTGCTCGAGGCAGGCCTGAAGCCGCGCGACATGCTGACCCGCAAAGCCTTCGAGAACGCCATCACGGTGGTCATTGCCCTCGGCGGCTCCACCAATGCGGTGCTGCATCTGCTCGCGATCGCGCACGAGGCGTGCGTGAAGCTTGGCCTCGACGACTTCACGCGCATCGGTCGGCGGGTGCCGGTGCTGGCCGACCTGAAGCCGAGTGGCCGGTATCTGATGTCCGAGCTCGTGGCGATCGGCGGTATTCAGCCATTGATGAAGATGCTGCTCGCGGCCGGACTCCTGCACGGGGAGTGCCTGACAGTGACGGGCCGCACGCTCGCGGAGAATCTGGCGGGCGTGGGCGAGTATCCGGCGGACCAGGATATCGTGCGCCCGCTCGCCGCACCGTTGCGCAAGGACAGCCACCTGGTGGTGCTCTACGGCAATCTCGCGCCCGCGGGCGCGGTGGCGAAGATCACGGGGCATGAAGGGGAACGCTTCAGCGGGCGCGCGCGCGTGTTTGAGAGCGAGGAGGCGGCAACGGAGGCGATCCTCGCCGGCCACGTTCGCGCAGGCGATGTGGTGGTGATCCGCAACGAAGGCCCGCGCGGAGGGCCGGGCATGCGCGAGATGCTCGGCCCGACCGGAGCGCTTGTCGGCCGCGGGCTCGGCGCGCAGGTCGCATTGATCACCGACGGCCGCTTTTCCGGCGGCAGTCACGGATTTGTGGTCGGTCATGTCGCACCCGAGGCGGCCAACGGCGGCCCCATCGGTCTGATCCGCACGGGCGACCGGATTACGATCGACGCCGTGCGCCGTGAGATCACCGTCGAGCTGACGGCCACCGAGCTGCGCCGGCGCCGTGCCGCCTGGAAGCCGCGCAAGGAGCCGCCGGCCGGTGTGCTGGCCAAGTACGCGCTGCTCGTCGGCAGCGCGTCCGAGGGTGCGGTCACCGGCCGCGGCGCGTCCCGGCAGAGCTCGCGCTAATGCGCACGCTGATGAGCACGCTCGCGGTCAGGACCCACACGTGCCTTGGGCGAGGCAATTTGGAGTTGTCAGCGCGACACGTAGCGGTTACAGTTAGTACCTGCATCGAGGATGTACATGGCGCACGCTTGGCATTCTGCTCCAGGGTCGCCGTGAAACCGAATCTGTCAGGGGGAGTGAACCACGCGAGAGCCGGCCTGACGGCAGCGCCCGGGCGTGGACTACAGGTTGAACGTTCCGGCGGATCGGCCGCCGGGCAGCTCGGGTCCGGATTGAGCGACTTGCGGCCAGGCGCAAAGACCGCTACCTTCGCGCGCGGTCGTCTCGCTCCGGTGTTTTCATAGGCAACAGCGACGCCTCTGCAAAATTAGACATGAGTGCATACGTACACGACACGCAGTATTTCACGCGGCGCACGGCCGTACTGATCGCCATCATCGCGCTGCACATCCTGATTCTGTATGCGCTGGCCACCGGCCTGATGCAGAAAGCGGTCAAGCTGGTTGAACCACCGCTCAAGACTCAAATCGTGCGTCAGGTTCACAAGCACCTGCCGCCGCCGCCGCCGCCGCCGCCGCAACTCGTGCAGCAGCAGGTGCAGGTGCCGCCGCCGCTCATTCAAATCGCGGTTCCGGCCGCGCAGAGTCACGCGATCACGGTCGTGAAGCACGTGGTGCGCGCGCCGCCGGCGCCGCCGCCCGCCCCCGCGCCGGTGGTCTACACCCCGCTCGGACGCGGCAGGGATTTCCCGAACACGCAGAACTACTACCCGCAGTCTGCCCAGCAGCTCGGTGAGCAGGGCACGGCCACGGTGCACATCTGCGTCGGCCCGAATGGACGGCTGTCGAGCCGACCGCAACTGGTGCGCACTTCCGGTAGCGGCATTCTCGACCGGGCCGCGCTGCGCTATGCCCGGGCGACCTCCGGGCACTGGGTGCCGGAGAAGCGTAACGGGGTGCCGATCAACTTCTGCGGCAACCTTCCGATCAAGTTCCGCTTGAATGACTTTTGATGACCATGTCTCGAGCCACTGTCAATCGTACTTTCGTTCTCGTGAAACCAACGCGCCGCGTGGCGGCTCATTTGTGATCTTGTGATCTGAGGAAATCTATGGCTACCCAAGCTGTCGCATCCGTTGCTAACCCATACGGCCTGTCGGGCCTGTGGAACCGAGGGGGTTTGATCGACCGTTTCGTGATGATACTGCTGCTGGCGATGTCGCTCGCCACCTGGTATGTCATCTTCACCAAGCTGTGGGATCAACACCGGCTGAAGAAGTCGGCGCGGGACGCGGAAAAGAAGTTCTGGCAGGCCCCTTCCATCAAGGAAGGCGTGGAGAAGCTCGAGAAGGGCAGCCAGTTTCGCGCCATTGCCGAGGACGGGCTGCGCGCCATGTCGCACCACGATGGCCGGCTGACCGACCGCATCGACCTGAACGAGTGGATCACCATGTCGCTGCAGCGCTCGGTCGAGCAGGTGGGCAACAACATGTCGCGCGGCCTGGGATTGCTCGCCACGGTGGGCTCATCGGCGCCGTTCGTCGGGCTGTTCGGTACGGTGTGGGGCGTGCTGAGCGCGCTGATCGCCATCGGGCTCGCCGGACAGGCGAGCATCGACAAGGTGGCAGGCCCAGTCGGCGAGGCGCTGATCATGACCGCGCTCGGCCTGGCGGCGGCCGTGCCCGCGGTGTGGGGCTACAATTGGCTGCTCGGGCGCAACAAGGTCCTGCAGGATGCGCTGCGCAATTTTGCCAGTGACCTGCACGCGTACCTCGTCAGCGGCGCGCGTGTGGCGAGTGCCGAGACCGGTGGCGTGAAGCCGGCAGCGGCGCCGTCGGCCGCCGTGCGCAAGTGAGCCTGGTTTCCTGAGCATTGAGATCCGGATGCGCGCGACGTGCCCCGCGGGCTCGCGGGGCACGTTCGACGTGAGGAGTTTTCGAAAATGGCGATGAATGTAGGGGGCGACCCGGGCGAGGAGCCGAGCGTGATGGCTGCCATCAACACGACGCCGCTCGTCGACGTCATGCTGGTGTTGCTCATCATCTTCCTCATCACGATTCCCGTGATTACCCAGCACGTCAAGGTCAAGCTCCCGCACGCGAACAATCTGCCGACGGTGACCAAGCCGCATGAGATCACCATCTCGGTGACCCGTCATGGGGCGATTTACTGGGGCACGGAGCTCATGCCGAGCAGTCGTCAGCTGCTGCGGCGGATCGAGAGGGTGGCCGTAGAGGTGCCCCAGCCGGCGGTGAAGATCCGCGGTGATCGTAATGCCGATTACCGCTACATTGGACACGTGCTGTATGAGCTCGAGCGCGGCGGAATGGTGAAGGTCGACTTCATCACCGAGCCGAGCGCGAAAGAGCTGGGAGCGCGTTGATGATCATTCTGTACGGGCGCCGCGGCGCGTTCGGGGAGCACTGAATCCATGGCCATGTCGACGGGGTCCGGCAAGGGCCCGATGATCGAGATCAACACCACGCCGTTGATCGACGTGATGCTCGTGCTGCTGGTGACGCTGATCATCACGCTGCCGATCATGACGCATACGACCAAGATTGATCTGCCGCAGCGGCAGCACCAGCCGCCAAAGACCCCGCCACAGGTGATCAATCTTGGCATTGAATTCGACGGTACGATCACCTGGAACGGCACCGTGGTGCCGAACATCCATGTGCTTGACGGGTACTTCCAGAGCGAAGCGGACAAGCACCCGCAGCCTGAGATCCATCTCAGTCCCGATGGCATGGCGAAGTACAGCATCGTCGCCAAGGTGCTCGCTGCGGCCGAGCGCAACGGGATGAAGAAAGTCGGCTTCGTCAATACATCCGAATTCTCACAATGATGGCAAGCACTACGACATTTATGCGAAACAGATTCGACAAGTTGATGCGAACGGTGGCAACCGCCGCGATCGGTGCGGTGTTGCTCTCAGGTATGGCGCTGCTCGGTGCGACGCCGGCGCAGGCGGCCGCAAAAGGCCCGTCAATGGCGATGAAGCGGGGCATTGCGCTGAAGCTCAAGGCTGCGCAGATGGCCATGAAGAAGGGCAATTTCGCCGCCGGGATCGCCGATCTCAACGCGCTCGCGGGCAACAAGGAGTTGCGCGAGAGCCCCTATGCGCAGCATGTGCGCAACCAGCTCTACGTGTACGCGTACGAGAAGACCAACCAGGACGCGAAGCTGCCGGCGAAGCTCAAGGTCCTGATGCATGATCCGTATGCGACCCCGGCTACGGTGCGCAACTTCGTCGTGGCGCTGGCGCAGCTCGGCTACCAGCTGCATCACTACCATCAGGCGATCAAGTACGGCACCGAGGCGCTGAACAGAGGCTATGCGACGCCGGCGCAAATGGATACCCTGGTCGCGCAGGCCCACTATTTGCTCGGGGACTGGCGTGGGACCATTGCCTTCGTCAAGCAGGAGGTGGCGAATCGTATTCGCGCCGGCGGCAAGCCCACCTTGCGTGAGCTGCAGCTGATCGAGAGTTCCTGCCAGAAACTGCATGATGAGAACTGTCTGCTCAATGCGCTCGAGCAGCTGGTGGTCTACTATCCGCAACGGCGCGACTGGCAGTATCTGCTGTATCGGACGTTCAAGAACATCCACAGCGACGCGAATCTGCTTGAGGCCTATCGGTTGGCCTATGCGGTCGGCGTGATGCAGCAGCCGCACGAATTCGACGCCTACGCAGAGCTCGCGATCGAAGCGGGCGACCCTGGCGAGGCGGTGCAGGTGTTGACGGCCGCGTTGAAGCATGATGTCTTCACGACCGCCAACGGCAAGGCGAAGGCCGAGCGTATTCTGAGCGATGCGCAGAAGCAGGCCGCCGAAGGCCAAAAGACCATTGCACATACGGCGGTGCTGGCCAACGAGCAGAAGACGGGCAACTCGGATATCCGCGTGGGTCTGGCATATTACGGCTATCAGGACTACCCGCAGGCGGTCAAGCTGTTCAGGGAAGGCATTGCCAAGGGCGGCTTGAAGAAGCCGGCCGAAGCCCGCCTTCTGCTCGGTATCGCAGAACTCGCGGCTGGAAACAACAGTGCCGCGCTCGCGGATTTCAACAAGGTGCAGGGTCAGCCGACACTGGTGCGCTTGGCGCAGCTGTGGAGTCTGAAAGCCAAGTCCGGGGCTGTCTGAGGGGCAGCCTGGGCTTGCGCGCAATTACTTAAGGAGTACAGCAATGGCGATCAAGGCCGGCGAGCGCATGCCTGCGGGCGTGCTGAAGACGATGGGGGCTGAGGGACCGAAGGACGTGCGCACCGAGGAGCTCTTCAAGGGCAAGAAGGTCGTGCTGTTCTCGGTGCCGGGAGCTTTCACGCCCACCTGCGATGCGAAGCATCTGCCGGGATTCGTACAGTTGGCCGACCAGATCCGCGCCAAGGGCGTCGACTTGATCGCATGCATGGCCGTGAACGATGTGTTCGTTATGAATGCCTGGGGCAAAGCCTCGGGCGTTGCGGACAAGGTCATGATGCTCGCCGACGGCAATGGCGAGTACGCGCAGGCGCTCGGATTGGCGCTTGATGCGAGCGCGTTCGGCATGGGTCGGCGCGGGCAGCGCTTCGCGCTCGTGATCGAGGATGGGGTAGTCCGTCACGTCAACGTCGAAGCGCCTGGTCAGTTCAAGGTCTCAGCCGCCGAATACGTACTCGAGCAGCTCTGAGTTGCTACAGCGCGCCTCTAGCGCCGACGCGGGCAGCCGGATCGGCGCTAGAGGAGTTCTTCGAGCTGCGGCAGTATTTCAAATAGATCGCCCACGAGACCGATATCGGCAATCTCGAAGATTGGCGCTTCGGGGTCCTTGTTGATGGCGACGATGGTGCGTGCATCCTTGATGCCCGTCACGTGCTGAATGGCGCCTGAGATCCCCACCGCAATGTAGAGTTCAGGCGCGATGATCTTGCCGGTCTGGCCGACCTGTAATTCATTGGGCGCATAACCAGCATCTACTGCGGCGCGCGACGCACCGACCGCGGCGCCGAGCTTCTCCGCGAGTCGATACAGCCGCTGAAAGGCTTCGGCACTGCCGAAGGCCCGTCCGCCGGAGATCACGCGGGTGGCAGTCTGCAGATCGGGCCGATCGGTGCGGGCCGCAGACATGGACACAAAACGGGTGTGCGTGGGGGGCTCGACGGGATGCGGTACCGTTTCGATCGGAGCCATCGTCCCACCGGCTGTAGCGGCTGTAGCGGGGAATGAAGCCGTGCGCACGGTGCCCACGACCTTGGCCCCTTCTGGTACGGTGACGGTGACGATGGCATTGCCGGCGTAAATCGGACGGCGGAAGCGATATGGGCCTTCAACGGCCATGATGTCGCTCACGTGCGCGGTGTCGAGCAGCGCAGCGATACGCGGCATAAGGTCCCTGCCGAATGTACTCGATGGTCCGAGTATGTGGGAGTAGGGATCGGCCAGTGCGACAACCTGCGCCGCAATGGCTGCGGCTTGCGGATGGGCATGCGCGGGGTGCTCCACGGCAAGGACCCGCGCGACGGCCTGCAGGCCGGCGGCCTGTGCGACGACCGCTGTAGCCGACTCGGCGCAGACGGCGATCGTGATCTCAGCCTGGGGGATTGCGGCCGCGCAGGTGACGCACTTGGCGGTGGCGGCACTCAACATTTTACCGTCATGTTCCGCGATGATCAGAACTTTTACGCTCATGATGACAACAGTCCCTTTTCCTTCAGGGCGGCGACCAACGCGGCGGCGCTTTCGACGCGGATACCGCGCTGGCGTTGCGGAGGTGGCGCGACGTTGACGGTGGTCAGGTGCGCACGCG
>JAKARC010000053.1 GCA_021822385.1 Pseudomonadota bacterium | reverse complement strand
GATATCGGCGAGGAACGTCGATCGAGCGCTCCGTACAGCGATGCGAGCCCGGCGAACACCCAGGGGGATCGACCCCACAGGAGGCTTGGGTCGAGCACACGCCCATAGGTGCGTCTTTGCTTCCAGAAAAATAGACGCACAATCCACGGGTAGCTCGATTGCGGCTTACCGCTCACTAAGCTCATCGGACCTCCGAGGCAAGACTAGCCCATATGGGTGGTAGACCCTGGCGGACGGGCAGACATTGCACTGCCTGACACGTTGCGATGCGTGCGATCGACCCGGGAAGAATGGCCTCCTCTGGGGTCGAGGCGGGTGGCGCTGCGTGTGAGCTGTAACGAAAGATGGATGCCGGAGTCGAAGAGGCGGGTAGAGATACTTCCAGGACCCCTCGATGCCGGCATTCACATCTCAACGACCACCGGGAACAGCGGTATGGTCCTACCGTGCTCGTAGGGCGTCGAACACGTGCACGGTCCTGACTCGCTTCTTCGCATGATGATGAAATCGTCTGCTGGCTTCTCGCCGCCGTTCCTGCATGCAGCGCAGATGCGAGACGTCGACCGCATCATGGAGGACCACTACGAGATCCGATTGATCCAGATGATGGAGAACGCTGGTCGCAATCTGGCACACCTGACGCGCGAGCGACTCTTGGGCGGTAACCCCGTCGGGAAACGAATCGCGGTCTTGGCCGGGCCCGGCGGCAACGGGGGCGGCGTGCTGGTCGCGGCACGCCGCCTGCACGGCTGGGGCGCTGAGGTGAGTGTCTTTCTGAGTCGACCCTTCGCAAATCTGGCGCCCCTCACCCAGCACCAGGGGCGGATTCTTCAGCGCCTCGCACTCTTGGGTGCGACTGAAGCTGCCCGAACACAGATTCCCGAGCAAGCATTTGAGGCGGTTCTCGATGGCCTGATCGGGTACGGTCTGAAAGGTCCACCCCGCGGGGCGACCGCGCAACTGATCGGTTGGGCAAACTCCCAGTCTGCTCCAGTCATCGCGCTCGACGTGCCGTCTGGCGTCGATGCCAGCTCCGGATTCGTACACGATCCGGCAATCTGCGCCCGCGTCACGATGACCCTGGCATTACCCAAAAAAGGGCTGGCGTTTGCGCAGGCGCGAGAGCGGGCGGGAGAGCTCTACGTGGCGGACGTCGGGGTACCGCCCGAGCTATATGGCCGGGCAGAGCTCGGGATCAAGGTGGGACCGCTATTCGCGCACGGGGACATCGTGCGCCTCTGGTGAGCGCTTCGGTCACCGCGCAATCTTTGGAAGTGTAGGACGGTCTGGGTTCTCGGAGCGGGATCAATGGGCACGATTTCGGCTGGCGGTTTGCACAATCGGGACGGCTTCTCTCTTGGGCCCCGGCGTGCGAACCGTCAGCCGGACCGTTCGCGGGCGCGAAATGAGGCGCGTCGCGATCGCGAACGGACTATCGGTTACCGCGTCGACCCGAGCTTCTCCTGCGTCTGGGTCTCGAAATCTCCCGCATCGTGACGCTCGTGCAGCTGACTTGAGCGCTCGCCGCTGATGCGGTTGACCATGCGCCCGCGCCGCACCGCCGGCCGCTCGAGGAGTCGATCCGCCCAACGCTGCACGTGATGATACTGCTGCACACTCAGGAACTCGGCGGCGCCGTACAGCCACCCCTTTCGCCAGCCCGCCGTACCAGGGAAATATGGCCATGTCCGCGATCGTGTAATCGGACCCCGCAACATACGCGCGCTCGGCAAGACGCCGGTCCAACACATCGAGCTGGCGTTTGACCTCGATGGCGAACCGGTCGATCGCGGATTCGATCATTGTCGGTGCGTCGGCGTAGAAGTGGCCGAATCCGCCGCCGAGATAGGGGGCGCTGCCGACTTGCCAGAAGAGCCAGGACAGGCATTCGGCGCGTGCGGCGGCCGCAGTCGGCAGGAATGCGCCGAATTTCTCCGCCAGATACACCAGTATCGAACTCGATTCAAATACGCCGATCGGCTTTGGGCCGCTGCGATCGAGCAGGGCCGGGATCTTGGCGTTCGGATTCACCGCCACAAAACCGCTGCTGAACTGCTCCCCATCGCCGATCCGGATGAGCCAGGCTTCATACTCGGCTCCGGAGTGTCCGAGCGCGAGTAGCTCCTCCAGCAGGATGGTGAGTTTGACGCCATTCGGCGTGCCGAGCGAGTACAGCTGCAACGGATGGCGGCCGACTGGCAGTTCCTTCTCGTGCGTCGGACCGGCGACCGGGCGGTTGATGCCCGCGAACTGTCCGCCGCTCGGCTTGTTCCAGGTCCACACTTGTGGTGGTGCGTACTCGTGCTCCGTCATCTCGAACCTCTAGAAGTCCCGGCTGCTCGATGCCTCGCCGGTCGGAGAAGCCTCACGAATGCGTTCGCGCAGAAGCAACGCGCGTGTTCAGGCAAATTTTGGGGTAGCCCGGCTCAAAGCGAATTCCGCACCCCCATTGCCGATAGCGCCGCTATATTGTACCGTTAAGTCCACAATTGCCATATGGGGACCTGAATGACGTACGATTCCGCCGAGGAGACGCGCGGCATGCTGACGCTCTATGACTGCGCTGGGGCGCCGAGTCCTCGGCGCGCACGCATCCTGCTGGCCGAGAAGGGGGTGCGCCACGCGACGCTCGCGGTGGACCTGCGTGCCGGGGAGCAATATGGCAAGGCGTATTCTGCGATCAACCCATGGTGCACCGTGCCGGCCTTGCGCACGGAGGATGGGGCGGTCTTGACGGACAATGCCGCAATTGCCGCGTACCTGGAAGCTCGTTTCCCGCAGCCGGCGCTCCTGGGCGAGACGGCGCTGGAGAAAGCGGAAGTCGCCAGCTGGAACTGGCGGGCGGAATTCGAGGGCCTGCACGCCGTCATGGACGCTCTGCGCAACAGCTCAAAGGCAATGAGTGATCGAGCCTTGCCCGGGCCCGTGCGATATGCCCAGATTCCGCAGCTCACCGAGCGCGGACTGAAGCGGATTGACGAGTTCTTCGCGATGCTCGATCGGCGGCTGGAGGGCCGGGAGGTCGTGGCGACCGACCGCTTCACCGTCGCCGACATCACCGCGGCCGTGGCAGTCGACTTCGCGCGCGTGGTTCATCGTGTTCCAGGATCCCAGTTCCCGCACGTGCTGCAATGGCGCGTCGCGTTGGGACAGCGGCCATCGTTCTCGTTGTAAGCGCCGCCCCGCTGACCTGGGGTGGGCGCCCGCGGTGAGGCGTCTCTGTCTCTGGATCGCTCGCAAGCGAAAGGCGGACTCATGCCTCCTCCTGCGGTTGGAGCACGCTCCGGTCAGATGCGGCGCGTCGGGATTCGCGTGTTTCGATGAGCTGCCAGTGCAGCAGGGCCGGCACGCCCTTGATCAGGTCCCGCGCACGCTTCAGGAGCGATATGGCGAGGGCAATATCGGGAGGGAGGCCCACCAGACTCCCGACGAGTACATAGCCGCCTTCTTGAACGCCGCCGCCCAGGGGAACGAAAAACGTGATGCTGCGGATGACGGTCACGAGACTCTCCAGGATCAACGTCTGGGCCACGCTCAGAGGGTGGCCGATGAACCGAAGTCCGATCCAAACTTCCAATGCCCCGATCACCCAGGCCGTCAGGTGCAGCAGAATGGATCCGAAAAAGACGCGGCGATGAGCGTAGATGGCCAGTACATGCTCGTGCAGCGTCCGGTCCGACCGGGCTTGCGTGCCGCGGTGTCGTTTCCGGATCCAATCGAGGGGGTGCTCGATGAGCCGGAACAACCCCTTCTGCTGCGCGACGAGGAAGCCCATGAACTGCACCGCCATGAGCCCGATGCCGAGGGCAAACCAGCCGGAGTCATGCGAGGCGGGATGGCGGGTCATGAGCAGGGCGAATCCAAGGGCGGCGAACATTACCTGTGCGAGCAACTCGGCGGTGAGATCCACGATGAGGCTTGCCGGACCGAGCGTAACGCCCCGCAGACCCAGTACGCGGGTCGCGATCAATTCTCCGCCGATGGGGATGACGCCGTCCGTGCCGTCTCGAATCCAACGCAGCCAGACCAATACGGGCCAGCGCTGAGCCGAGTGGGACCGCAGCAGGATCCACCACGCCAGGCCGCAGATCAGGGTCGGCAGGGCGTGAAAGAGCGTGATCGCCCCGATCGCTGTCCAGCCGGCTGTCCGCAAAGCGCGCAGCACATCTTGCCAGCCGTGATCGAGGATGAGAAAGGCGGCAGCGGCGAGCCCGGCAAGGGCAGCAAGCAGCCGTGCTATCGGTATGTGAAGCGTCTTGGCGGCTGCTTCGGGCATCGATCAACTTCGCGATTACGTCTGTGCACCGACCCCGGGAACGCCGATCACCGGGATAAATCTGCCATCGCGACCCGTGTGCATGGATTGAATCTCCGCCCGCCTGCCGGGAGGACCGTACCAGGAGCGCGGATATTTCGGCCCGCGATCTGGGGCCCAAGCGCAATATTTCCCCACCTCCCGCCGGTCTCAGCGATGGATTCGAGATCTATGCCGGCATCGACAGGCACCGACATGAAAACCCACATACCGCGAGAGCCATTCGGACGGGTGGCATTTGATCGGCAAGGAAACGCCACCTGGGAGTGGCCGAATGAGACCGGCACCGTCCAGCCGGACGTCGATACCCAGCGGCTGAAGGCCCTCGGAGCGGATCTGAGCTTCCAGGTCGAGCCGGCGCTGAACGACGCCCTGACCCATGACCCCTATCATCGAACTCTCGTGCCGGGATCGAGCGAATCGCGTCCCAAGAGGCGCTCGCTCGATGACCTGCGGCGACTGAGCGAGGAGATCAATGCAGCGAGGGCAAAGCAGGATCGCACGCGATAAGCCGTGCCCGAGCGGCACCGAGTGCCGGCCGGACGCTTGGGGAGAGTGTGATGATCGAGCGCAAATCGGTGAGCGTACTGGCCGAGCCGGCTTTCCAACTCACCTGCCACGCTCAGCGCTTGGAGCTGCGAGGTGCGCGCGCGGCGCCGTGGGGGACATCGGAAACGGTTTGAGGGGAACAGTATGTCAATCAAACCCGGCACAAAGGTTCCGGTACTCAAGCTGCCGATCGTAGACGGAGGGCACTTCGATGTGACGACGGCACGGCCCGCCGCGTTCTCGATGCTGGTCTTCTACCGGGGTCTGCACTGCCCGATCTGCAAGGCTTATCTGCGTGATCTCGAGGGTACGCTGCACGAATTCGCGCAGTGTGGTGTCGAAGCAATCGCGATCAGTGTCGATACGGCGGCACGGGCAAGGCAGGCGAGAGAGGAGTGGGGTCTGAAGGGCCTGCCGATCGGCTATGGCCTCAGCATCGCGGCGGCGCGGCACTGGGGGCTGTACATCTCGCGCGCGATTGGGACGTGCGAGCCGGCGCTGTTCACCGAGCCCGGTTTGTTCCTCGTCCGGCCCGATGGGACGCTGTATTGCGCTTCGATCCAGACCATGCCTTTTGCCCGACCGTCCTTTGCCGAGGTGCTTCAGGCGGTGCACTTCGTCATTGAAAAGGACTATCCGGCGCGGGGCGAAGCGTGAGCTCGTCGCAGGAGGTGCTATGAACCTATCCCCGTTAAGCGGAATCCGCGCCTGTGTCTTCGACGCGTACGGCACCCTCTTCGACTACGCCTCGGCGGCTTCCCGCTGCCATGAGGTGCCGCAGACGCTGCGTGAGAAGCTCAATCTGCTGTGGCGGGAAAAGCAATTGCACTACACTTGGCTCCGTGCCCTGCAGGGCCGGCATGCGGATTTCTGGCAGGTCACCGGTGACGCGCTCGATTTCGCCCTGGAGACCGCCGGGATCGACGATGCTGCGCTGCGCGAGCGACTGATGAGCCAGTACTTGCGGCTTGAGGCATTTCCCGAGGTGCCGCAAGTGCTTCAGCGGCTGAAGGCGGCCGGACTGAAGACCGCGATCCTCTCCAACGGTTCTCCCGAGATGTTGGAGGCGGCAGTGCGCCACGCAAAGCTCGACTCGTTACTGGACGCTGTGCTGTCGGTGGAAGCCGTCGGCGTGTACAAGCCGCATCCGAAGGTGTATCAGCTCGCGGTGGACCGCTTGGGGCTGGAGCCTCGCGCCATCGCATTCCAGTCGTCCAACGCCTGGGATGCCTGGGCGGCCTCGGCTTTCGGTCTGCGCGTCGTGTGGTGTAACCGATATGGTCAGCGTGCGGAACGCTTGCCAGGTCAGCCTGATCGGGAGATTGCCTCGCTGGCTGCGCTCCCGGCGCTGGTGGGTGCCTGACAGGTGCCGGATAGCATGAAGCGTCTGGTCGTCTTGATCAAAGAGTCGGTCGAGCGTCCGGCCGTCTAAAATCCAAGTGCCTTCGCAACAAGTCCGCAGGCAATGCCGCTCAGCACAACGCCAGTGGCGACGATCCACATGACGCGCCGGGGAAAGGCGCGTGACACCATGACGGCAGAGGGCACGCTGATCGCGGGCAGAGTGATGAGCAGTGCCGCGGCGGGTCCCGAGCCAAGGCCGAGTGCCATCAGGCTCTGGACGATCGGCACCTCGCCGGCTGTGGGGATCACGAACGCCGTCCCGACGGCCGCGAGGGCGGTGATCCAGAGGACATCGTTGCCCGTAGCAGCCGGTACCGTGGGGAATAGCCACGCCCGGGCCGCACCCAGCGCCAGTACGATAATCGCGTATTCCGGCAGCAGACGAATGCTGAGACGCCCCAACTCGCGGCCCCAGCGCAATAGAAAGAGGTCCGCCTCCGAGTTCCCCGACGTTTCACTCAACCGGGCGGGCGATGGGCCGACGCCTTGCACGATCCGCTCGGTCAGGTAGGCGAGACCGAACACGACCGGCAGCGCGAACGCGAGTCGTAGGGCCGCCCAATTCCATCCGAGCACAAATCCGGTGAAAACAATCGTTGCAGGATTGAGCAGGGGGTTGGCCAGCCAGAATGCCAGCGAGCTCCCTACGGTGCTCCTGGCCCGCCGCAGACCCACCACCACCGGCGCGGTACAGCAGGTGCACATCATCGCGGGCACGGCCGCAAGGCCGCCGGCGGCAACGCCGCGAATACCGCGGCGCCCGAACAGGCTCTCGATCCAGCGCGGCGGCACCGCCGCGGCCTGTACGCCCGACCCAACCAGAAGTCCGAGCACAAGCGCCACCCAGATTGCTTTGCCATAAGCGCTTGCATAGGCCCACGCGGCGCCCCATGACGGCGACGGGATCGCTTTCGAGTCGCCGCTGAGGAGGATCGAGGGACCGATGGAGTGATGCGCCGCAGCGACGAAGCTGCGCAGATAGTAGGGATGCCATTTCACAGAGTACAGGCCGCCCACGAGGATCACCATGAAGATGACTGCTGCGGCATGTCGATGCCATGAGCGATGAGCCAGTGAGCGGTTCATGGTTCCCCTGATCTACCGTCCCCGGCCGCACGCTGTGAAATGGAATGGCCATGCACTGCGTCCAGGACGAACCGAATATTCCCGTAAATTGGACAGACCGGTCGGCGCGGATCGATATTGCGGCTCGATCTACATGGGTGGCCGCGCGCAGGCGCGCCGACAAACCCTGCTATGCGCGTGCGGCCGATAGGCAGGTGCAAACATGAATCGGCACGACTCGGTGAGCCAGTTCCCGGCGCGGCACCCGCCCCGAGGGCTTTGGGTCCGGACCCGCGCCTGTCAGCTCTGCAATGGCGAGGCGGCAGAACCGGTCTTCTAGCGATATCATGCGCGCGACACACAAACTCGTGCGGCCCTGCCGCCGCAGGCTCGCCGGCGGTTCGGCCTCGCGTGCTGGGAGTAGCGCAAGCCATGCGACACGGTGAGCCGCCTGTCCTCAAAGACCTCGTCCTGCTCGGCGGCGGGCACAGTCACGTGGGGGTGCTCAAGCGCTTCGGGATGAGGCCGGTTCCCGGCGTGCGATTGACGGTAATCTGCCGGGACGTGCACACGCCGTACTCGGGGATGCTGCCGGGGCTGATCGCGGGTCATTATGGACTCGATGACGTGCACATCGACCTGCGGCCGCTGTGCCGCTTCGCGAGCGCTCGCCTCTACCACGATGAGGTAATCGCCCTCGATCTCGATGAGCGGAAGATCCTGTGCAAAGGCCGTCCACCGGTGCGCTACGATCTGCTCTCCATTAACATTGGCTCCACACCAGGCACGCTGCACGTTCCCGGGGCGGGAGGCGTCGTTCCCGTCAAGCCGATCCAACAATTCATCACCCATTGGGAAAAGTTGAGCCGCCGGGTGCTGGCTCACGACGGACCTCTGCGCATCGGGGTCGTCGGCGCCGGGGCCGGAGGGGTCGAGATCCTGCTCGCGATCCAATTCCGCTTGCGTCAACTCCTGGCGGCCGCCGGGAGGAGCGCCGATCGCCTCGAGTACTGCCTGTTCGCCGATACGGAGCGCATCCTGCCGGCCCACAACGCAAGAACACGGCGGATTTTCGAGCGGATACTCGCCGAGCGGCAGGTTCAGGTGCTCGCCGGCCAGGCGGTAGTCGAGATTTCGGAGGGGCGGCTCATTCGCGCCGACGGCAGTGAATACGCCGTCGATGAGGTTTTGTGGGCGACCTCGGCCAGCGCGGCGCCGTGGCTTGCGCACTGTGGGCTCTCGGTGGATGATCGGGGCTTCGTTCAGGTGGGCGACACCCTGCGATCACTTTCCCACCCGGATGTGTTCGCCGCCGGCGACATCGCCGCCTTGGTCGATCATCCGCGCCCCAAGTCGGGTGTGTTCGCGGTGCGGGCGGCCAAGCCGTTGGAACGAAATCTCCGCCGCGCGCTGCTCGGCCGTCCCCTGTTGCCTTTCACGGCGCAGCGACAGTTTCTGAGCCTCATCAGCACGGGCGACCGATCTGCCGTTGCATCCCGCAACGGCTGGGCCTTCGAGGGTCGGCTGATGTGGCGCTGGAAGGACTGGATCGATCGGCGCTTCATGCGCAAGTTCAACGAACTGCCCGACATGGCGGAGCAGGAGGATCTCGGCGTTCCCGAGGGACTCGCCGGCGCGGAGGCGATCCGAGAGGTGTCCGCCATCGCCATGCGCTGCGGCGGCTGCGGTGCCAAAGTGGGCAGCGCAATACTGGATCGGGCGCTCGCCTCGTTGCGCCCGGTCTCGCGGCCCGAGGTGCTGGTCGGGCTGGATGCTCCGGATGACGCCGCTGTGGTCGCCGTACCCTCCGGCAAGGTGATGGTTCATACGGTGGATTATTTTCGGTCCTTTATCGATGACCCGTACGTTTTCGGCCAAGTCGCGGCCCATCACAGTCTCGGCGACATCTTCGCCATGGGCGCCCAGCCGCACACGGCGCTCGCCATCGTCACCCTACCTTACGGCCTCGAGGCGAAGATGGAAGACGAATTGCAGCAGCTCATGGCGGGCGCGCTCAAGGTTCTGGAGGAAGCGAACGCGGCCCTGGTCGGCGGCCACACGGGCGAAGGGGCGGAGCTGGGGTTGGGATTTGCCGTAAACGGCCTGGCCGACCGTGAGGGACTGCTGCGCAAGGGCGGTATGCGACCGGGCGAGCGTCTCATCCTGAGCAAACCGATCGGCACGGGAGTCCTCTTTGCCGCAGACATGCGGCAGAAGGCCAAGGGGCGTTGGATCGAGGCGGCGCTCGCTTCGATGGTGCAGTCCAACCGGGCGGCAGCCCTCTGCCTGCGCCGATACGGCGCGAGCGCTTGTACCGATGTCACCGGCTTTGGGCTTCTCGGCCATCTGCTCGAGATGACCAAGCCCTCAGGCGTGGATGTAGCGCTTGATTTCGATGCCATGCCGTTGCTCGAGGGTGCGCTCGAGACGGTGCGGCTCGGCATATTCAGCTCGCTGCAGCCGCAGAATCTGCGGTTGCGCCGCGCCATTCGCGACCTCGAATTCCTGGCCCAGGATGAGCGGTTTCCGCTGCTCTTCGATCCGCAGACGGCGGGCGGGCTCCTCGCGAGCGTGCCGCGCGAGCGTGTGGAGGATTGTCTCGAGGAATTGTGGCGGTTGGGTTACGGCCGGGCGGCGGCGATTGGAACCGTGCAGGCACGCAGTGACAGCCCGGAACCCGTCAGCCTGCGTCGCTGAGCTCCGCCAGCAAGTCGCGCCAGGCGCCGCGCTCGCGGGCCGGATCGATGAGCGGCGCCCGGGCGGCACAATGGCGGCGCAGGACGTCGAGGAATGCGGACTCGCACTCGGCACGCCGCAACAGGGCGGCGAGTGCAGCGGTATCGCCGACCGGAAAATAGCCGGGATAATCCCCGCCGAGCAAGCCGACCGAGCCGTCGATGCGCGAGGCGATGATCGGCGTGCCGGCCGCCAGTGCCTCCGAAATTACGTTGGCTCCCCCTTCCATGGTCGAGCTCAACACCATCAGGCGCGCCCGCGCGAGGGCGCGGCGAACGCGCCACCCGGGCACCTCTCCCAGCCAGCGGTAGCGCCGGTTGTCTGCCATTTCCTGGGACGCTATCCCCGCCCAGTGTTCGTCATGGGCCTTGCCCAGATGGACGATGCGAACGCAGGATTCGGCGGGCAGGAAGCGCGCGGCGCGCGCGGCGCGCAACGGGTCCTTCTCCTCGCGCAGATGGCCGATCACCAGCACTTCGAAGGAGCGGCGCAGGGGCGCCAAGCGGTCCGGCTGTGCCGGGGCCGACTGGTAGATGATCCGCAGCTTCCCTCGTACCGCGTGAGGGATGGCATTGCCGACCAAGTCATGCAAGCCCACCAGCCGATCGGCGAGGGCCATCGAAGAGTGCGTCGCCTCGGGATGAGTGTGCTGGAAGCGATACAAGTCGGTGCCGGTCAGGGCAACCACCAGCGGCCGCTCGGGATGGCGGTCGCGGAAGGCGCGGATGCTCTCGGCGCTGCGCCACGCATGCAACGCCACCATCAGATCGGCCGATGTGCCATCGTATCGGGTGTCCACGCCGACGTGGTGCCCGAGACCCGACAAAATTTGAGCCCAGCGCATTGCCGTGGTCCGGTTGCCGGTGCGCGAGCCCTCGGCGGCGGGTGTGATCAGGCGGATGTTCATGGCGGAGTAGACTCATGATTGTGCCTGCGGAAATCCAGCGCCTGATCGATGATCTGACAGACGCCCGCGCGCGAACCCTGGACTTGGCGACAGGCCTCGATGGCGCTCAGTTGACGGGACCGCGGCTCGATATCGTCAATCCGATCCTGTGGGAGATCGGTCACGTGGCGTGGTTCCACGAGTACTTCGTGCTGCGGCGATGCGATGGGGGTGAGCCTCGGCTGGGTGACGCGGACTCGCTGTATGATTCCTCGACCGTCGGCCATGATACCCGCTGGGACCTGCCATTGCCGTCGCTCGCGGATACGCTCGATTATTTGGACAGGGTCCGGCAGGCCCTGCTGAACCGACTGATCACCCGGCCGGTGGATGCCGAGGCGGTTGCCCTCACGCAGCTTGCGATCTTTCACGAGGACATGCATGGCGAGGCACTCACCTATACTCGCCAGACATTGGGCTATCCGCCCCCTGAATTCACCACGGCCGCAGACGCGGACATCGAAGGAGAGACCGGTCCGTGGCCGGGAGATGCGACCATTGCCGGCGGAACGTTCCTGCTCGGCTCACCGCCCGGCACCTCCTTCGTGTTTGACAATGAAAAATGGGCACACCCCGTGACCATCGCCCCGTTTCGCATGGCGCGCGCTCCGGTGACCAATGCCGAGTTTTTGCAATTCGTGACCGACGGGGGCTATGAGCGCGCTCGCTTCTGGGATACCGAGGGCTGGTCGTGGCGCAACGCAGCAGGGGCGAGGCACCCCGCGTATTGGAGCCCGCGGGATGGCGGATGGAGCGAACGATGGTTCGATCGTCAGGTCCCCCTTCGGCCGCATCGGCCGGTCCATCACATCAATTGGTACGAAGCCAGGGCGTGGTGTCGCTGGGCCGGCCGGCGGCTGCCGACCGAGGCTGAATGGGAGGCGGCGGCGGCAACAGTGCCGGCATCCACCGGCGGATTCTCCCCCAGGAAGCGCCGTTATCCGTGGGGCAATGGTGCTCCGGATCCAAACCACGCCAATCTCGACGGTACTGCGTTGGGCGCTGTCGACGTCTCGGCGCATGCGGCCGGGGATAGTGCGTGGGGTTGCCGGCAAATGCTCGGTAACGTATGGGAGTGGACAGCGAACTCCTTTCAACCTTATCCGGGATTCGCCCCGGATGCGTACGCGGACTACTCTGCGCCATGGTTCGGCACGCGCAAGGTTCTGCGCGGCGGCTCCTGGGTCACCCGCGGTCGGTTGATCAGCAACACCTATCGCAATTTCTTCACGCCTGAGCGGCGCGATGTTCCAGCGGGGTTGCGGACTTGCGCGCTGTGACGGCGGCGTAACGCGCCGGCTGTGTCCGACGAATACCGCTCTATCGCCCCCCGAGCGCCCTCGGTGATCCGTGCTTCCTGCGAGCCTCTGAGCAGCTGACTCACGAGTAGCGACCGTCGAAAGGCGCCTCGATCGGAGCCTTTCTGGTTTGGCGCCGGCGCTTGGGCGCCATGCGGGGTGTGCTCGGGGTCGAGGCGGCAGCGAGTGTCGCCCGGGGTGCCCGGGAGCTGCAATCGCCGGGGCGCAGCGCCGGTCTTAAGGATGTCCGCCCGCTTGCGGGGCGCCGGGGAAACTCCCATGCTGAGTAGGACTGGCTCTTGGCTGGCCCGCTACCTCGATCAGCCGATTCGGCATTACGAGCCGCTCGCGGTCGTCTCGCTCGATTGTCTGGCGGCGGTGCTGAAGCCGGCCGATGTGTTGCTGGTGGAGGGTAAGTCTCGGGTCAGCACGCCGATCAAATATCTCACCCAGTCCACCTGGTCGCATGCGGCGCTCTTTGTCGGGGACTTTCGGGAAACGGGTCGTGGTCTCGAAGCGCCGACACTCATCGAAGCCGATCTGCGGCATGGGGTGCGGGCGGTGTCCCTGTCGTCCTATGACGGGCACAACTTGCGCATCTGCCGGCCGGTGGGGCTGACGGAGGCGGACGGTGCCCTTGTGTGCCGCTACGCGCTCGAGCGCATCGGTTTGCAATACGACCTGAAGAACATCATCGACCTGGCGCGATACCTGCTGCCGGTGCCGCCGGTGCCGGTGTACTGGCGCCGACAGTTATTGGCGCTCGGCAGTGGGAGCCCGACGCGGGCCATCTGCTCGACACTCATTGCGCAGGCGTTCCAATCCGTGCGCTATCCCATCCTGCCGCTGATTGAGACCGACGGCAGGCAGCCGCTCACCCAGGGCGCGCGTGAAGTGCTGCACGTGCGGCATCACAGTCTGTTCACACCGCGCGATTTCGATATCTCGCCGTACTTCCAGATTCTCAAGCCCGAGGTGGAGTGTGGCTTCGATTACCACGAGTTGAATTGGGGAAAGACGGCCACGGCGTAATTCACCCGGGCTCCTTAGACCCGAGTTTGACAGTTGCGAGGCACATGGCGGGGGGCATCGGCGGTCGAGGGCGAGCAAAATCAACGCGTTACACCGCCGCTGCGGTGAATTTGGCCGAAAAGTCATAGATACATGGAGTCTGGCAGAGAGGCTTCTACAGACGTCTGTATCCGAGTAATATTGGATACATGTACTTGCGCGAGTCGCGACAGAAGCGGGCCGACGGATCGGTGCTCACTCACCTGCAGCTGGCCGAGAACCTCTGGGATCCGGAGCGTAAACGCG
>JAKARC010000052.1 GCA_021822385.1 Pseudomonadota bacterium | reverse complement strand
GCGTGCAGCAGACGCACAGTTATTTCGTCATGGAGGAAGTCAAGTCGACGCACCGCATCGGCATATCCGAGGCGGCGCCAGCGGGTGAGACGGACGCCGCGCCACGGCGCTGAGACGTTGGCGCCGACTCGGGTGTCTTGCAGCGGCACGCGCGCCTCGGTCCCGTGCGTAAATCGTCCGGAATGTCTCGCCACTCACAACCGGCATACAGCCGTGGCGACACGGGCGTTCCTGTTGCGAGCGCCCACGTCACCGGTGTGCGCCGCCGTCAGGCGGGGTTTACGATCCTGTAGCCAGCAGGTGTCATCCGGGTCCACGCGGGCGGTCGCTGGCGCGAACGATGGACACGTTCGTTCAACTGACCGGCCAGGACCTTACAGCACGGCATCGGCCTGCGACAGCTCCCCTTCCAGCAGTGCGACCGCACGACGCCGGGCAGCCTCGGCGTCGATGCGGCCGGTGGCCATGTCGGCCACCAGTCGCGCATGCTCTCGATGCCGCAGTCCGACGATCGCCATGCCGAGGTGATGCGCCACGTTGGCGAGCGCGGTACGCATTTCCGGGGCGAACTGTTCGCCGTCGCGCGGCCGGCACACGAGCGCGCCCAGGACGGATTGCGCGACGGTCATCGGCAACGCCAGCCCCTCGGGGCCGATGTGGTTGGTCTGTGCCGCAAGCGCCACGGGCTGGCGCTGCGCACGCAGTGCGACGAACACCGGATCATCGGCATCGACCACGACCGGCCAGGATGCCGCGCTCGCGGCCCGGCGCCGGTAGGCACTACCGGCGCGCTCGTAGATCGCCACCGCGGCGCACTGGGGCATGATCCGCTCGATGGCAAGTTGCAGCAGATGCGCTTCCTGCTCCACGAACGGACATTCGCCCGCGAGGCGCTCGAGCGCGAGCAGCGCGAGGCGCTGGCTGCGGAAGAACGCTTGCTCGACCCAGTTCTCCAGGCGCTTGTGCAGCGGGCTCAGCACGATCGCCAGCACGAGCGCGGCCAGTGCCTGCAGCGTCCAGCCCACCCGGTCGCTGATCGCAAACTGGTGCAGCGCGAGCTCGAGGATGGAGAACGTTCCGAACACGAGCGCGGTGATCAGACCAAACACCAAGGCGCGATCGACGACGAAGGCCACGTCGATCAGGCGCGCGCGCAACACGGCGTACAGGAAGCCGAGCAGTGCCAACGCTTGCAGCACAAACACAACTTGACTCAGCACGATGTACCAGGCTGCAGGTGCGGAAAACTCCAGCAGGTTGCTGACAAAAATGAGTCCGGTGCTCCACAGCACCCAACGAATACGCAGTCGGTCCTGGTGCGCCGCATGACGATATCCGGCGAGCAACACCAGGAGCGGCATCAGGAGATCAAGCGGCCCCAGCATGGCCGCATAACCGCCTGACATGAATGCGCTGCCGGCGCGGATCAGCTCGATATACCGCGCTTGCTGCACGGCCAGTGTGGCCAAGAGCACGATCCCGAAACCCCATCGGGCCGCAGTGCGCAGTCGGGCCGGCAGGCTGGCGCCTGCCAGGGCATCGGCGAACACGTACAGCGTCGTAAACATCACGGCGTGAGTGGCCGTGATGATCTCATGCCGCCAGAATAGCGCGTGCGGTCCAACCGGTATCTGCAGCGGTCCGCTGACGAACAATGCACTCAGGAACGTTGCCGACAGTCCCCACGCCGCCCAGCTTCGCCCACGCCAGAGCGTCAGCAGTGCGATCGTGAGCATGAGCACCTGAAAGCCGAGAAATTCGGCAGTCTGCAGTGGTGTGAACAACCTGGTGCGGACCGCCGCGACCGTCACGGTGTGCGTCGTGCCCGCACGGACGACCGGCAGCGTGATGACACTGCCTGGCGCAATATCGAGCTCGGTGAGCACGGCTGCGCGCGCGGCCGGTCCGAGGCGGCGCGCCGACACGAGTTCGCCTGCCCGCAGACCGGGTGGAACGGCGGCCTGTTGCCGCGGTTCGATGCGGTACAACCCGTTGTGCTGCGGCAGCAGCCGCACCGGGAAGTGCGCACTCGGGAGGTACCCGAACGTGAGCAGCGCCGCACTGGCGATGCAGCCCAGCGCGAACAGGGTCAGGAGCACCCGTACACCAAGCCCGCGTGACATCAGGACCTCCCGGCGCGACCGTACGAGTTGTCGCGCGGGCAGTGTAAGCAAAACACCGCGGTCGAGGAAGTTGCGCGGTGCGCGTCAGCGCTCGAGCACCGTGCCGCAGCGCGTGCAGGTGCGTGCGGTGCGATCGGCGTAGAAGCGGGCGAATACCGCTGGCAGCTCGGACTCGATGTCGGTGAGCTCGAGGGAGGTCTCATGCAGCAGCTGTGCGCAGTGCGGGCAGTACCACTGGAACCCGTCGCGTTCCCCAGGGCGGCGGCGGCGCTCGATGACGAGCCCGAGCGTTCCGGCGGGACGCTGCGGCGAGTGCGGCAGGAGCGCCGGCAGCAGCAGCATCTCGCCCTGGCGGACGGGCACCTCGAGGCAGTGTCCGTCCTGAATGGTACGCAGCACGATGTCGCCCTCGAGCTGATAGAACAGCTCCTCGCCCGGATCGACATGGAAGTCCTGGCGGGTATTGGGGCCACCGACCACCATGATGATGAAGTCCCCGTCGGCGAACACGCGCCGGTTGCCGACCGGCGGGACAAGCAGCGCGCGATTCGCCTCGATCCATCCGTGCAGATTGAGCGCCTGCAGGGAACCCACCGCCGCGCTCTTCATGCCTCGAGCGCCTGATAGCCGCGCGAGGGGACGGCCACCGTGTGGCCGGTGTCGAGATCGAGCGCCGTCAGCGCGCCGCCCCACACGCAACCGGTGTCGAGTGCGGCGAGATCCGCGCGCAGCACCAGGCCGAGCGCCGACCAGTGCCCGCACACGATGCGGACCTCCCGCGCGAGGGGTCGGTCGGTTTCGAACCAGGGCCGCCACAGCGGATCGTGCGCGGGCGGTTTGCCCTTCAGGGCGAGGTTGATGCGCCCGTCGGCCGAGCATAGCCGCATGCGCGTCAGTACGTTGATGATGAAACGCAGCCGGTCCATGCCGGTGAGCTGCTCCGACCAGCGGTCCGGCTGGTCGCCGTACATGTGCGCGAACAGCGCCGCGCTGTCGGTGCGCAGCGCGGACTCGACTTCGCGCGCGTGCTCGAGGGTGGCCGCGGCGCTCCATTGCGGCACGATGCCGGCATGCACCATCAGATCACCGGCCTGCAGATGCGCGAGCGGCCGCTCGGCAAGCCAGTCGAGCAGTTGTACACGGTCGTCCGCGGCCAGCACCTCGGTGAGGGTATCGGAGCGGCGCTCGCGGCGTTGGCCCGCGGCGACCGCGAGCAGGTGCAGATCGTGGTTGCCGAGCACCGCCACGGCATTCTCCCCGAGGGCGCGCACGAAGCGCAGCACCGCGAGGGACTGCGGTCCGCGGTTGACCAGATCACCAACCAGCCACAGCTGATCGCGATCGGCGCGGAAGCGCACGCGGGCGAGCAGCGCGCGCAGTTCATCGTAGCAGCCTTGAATGTCACCGATGGCGAATCGGCTCAATGCAGAATCCCCGGCATCGCCAGGCGAAACAGCGGTATTGGCGCATCGAACCGCTCGCCCTGCTCGTCGACCATCTGGTAGCTGCCTTCCATCGTGCCGACCGGCGTCTCGAGGATTGCGCCGCTCGAATAGCGGAAGCCCTGGCCGGGCTCGAGGCGCGGCTGCTCACCGACCACGCCCTCGCCGCGCACCTCCTTCACCGCGCCGTTGGCATCGGTGATGATCCAGTGCCGGGTGAGCAGAGTGGCCGGACTGCCGCCCTCATTGCGGATCGTGATCGTGTAGGCGAACACATAGCGCTGCTCGCTGGGATCGGACTGCTCGCCGAGGTAACTCGTCTCGACCTCGATGCGGATTTTGTGCGGCGCGCTCATGGACGGCATTTTACCGGGCGCAGGCGCGCGCCGCGATGTTCGCGGTGCGTGCTCAGTGTCTGCCCGGCCCGTCCGCGCGCCGCACGCGCACGGCGAGCACATCGCAGGGCGCAGCATGCAGCACCGTATCCTCGGTGAGGTTGACCAGAATGGACATGCCGTGACGCTCCCGGCTGCCGAGCACGATCAGGTCCGCCTGGCGCTTGCGCGCGATGCGGACGATTTCGGCCTTGACACTGCCGGCCTGTACCCAGCAGGTTGCCTGTGCGAGCCCGAGCTCGGCGGCGAGCGCGGTCAAGCGGGTGCGGGCCTGCTCGAGCAGATTGTCCTCGAGCGTCGCCGCCGCTGCCGCCATTTCGGCCAGTGGTTCGACGGGCAGGAACTCGACCACGTGCAGCAGCTCGATTTCGGCGCCGAGTTGCGCGGCCAGCGCCACGGCGCGCTGCCCGATGCGCACACTGTCGTCACTGAGATCGACGACCAGGAGAATGCGGCGGTAGGACTCACTCGGCATGGCGCTAGCCTAGCGCAATCCCGCGCTGCCGGCAGCGTCCAACGCGGTCGCGAGCGCATGATAGGCGTGCGGCGAGAGCGTCTCGGGTCGGGCGCCCGGATCGATCCCGCAGCGCTCGATCTGATCGGCCTCGAGCAGCCCGCGCAGCGCGTTGCGCAGCGTCTTGCGCCGGTGGGCGAATGCGGTGGCGACCACCGACGCATAGTGCGGTCCGACCGCGAAGGCCGGTTCCGTGCGCACCGTGAGGCGGGCCAGCGCAGACCAGACCCGAGGGGGCGGTTGAAATGCGCCCGGGCCTACGTCGAAGAGGTGCTCGACGCGCACCCAGGGATACAGCATCAGCGTCAGCCGGCCGTATGCGGCCTCGCCCGGGGCGGCACTCATCCGCTCGATCACTTCGCGCTGCAGCATGACATGCAGATCCACGATGGCCTCGATAGTCTCGAGCAGACGGAACAGAAGCGGGGTCGAGATGTTGTAGGGCAAGTTGCCGAGCACGCGCAATCGGCCGCGCCGCGCCGCGATTCCTGCGATGTCGCAGCGCAGCGCATCCGCCTCGTGCAGCGTGAAGCGCTGGACCGCGCTGAAGCGCTGACGCAGGTCTGCGCACAGATCCCGGTCGATCTCTATGGCATCGAGACTGCACCCAGGCGCGGCGAGCAACCGCTCGGTGAGCGCGCCGCGGCCGGGCCCAATCTCGAGCAATGCGTCCCCGGCGCGCGGCGCGACCGCGCCGACGATCCGGTCGATGACCGCCGGGTCGTGTAGAAAATGCTGGCCGAAGCGCTTGCGCGCACGCGCCGCCCCGGCGCCGGCCACGACCCGGTGCACGCTCACACGCGCCTGTGTGCCAAGGCGATGGCGAGCTCGAGGGCGGCGAGCAGGCTGCCGCAGTCGGCGCGCCCGGAGCCGGCAAGCTCCACAGCGGTCCCATGATCGACCGAGGTACGCAGGATCGGCAGTCCGAGAGTGACGTTCACCGCGCTGTCGAAACCGGCATGCTTGAGCACCGGCAGGCCCTGATCGTGGTACATCGCCAGCACGGCGTCATAGGCCGACAGGATGCGCGGCACGAATATCGTATCGGCCGGCAGCGGACCGCTCACTGCCATGCCGCGTGCGCGCAACGTCGTGAGCGCTGGCCCTATCACCTGCACTTCCTCATCGCCGAGATGGCCGCCTTCCCCCGCATGTGGATTGAGGCCGCAGACACCGATGCGCGGGCGGTCAAGGCCCCACCACCGCCGCAGATCCCGCTCCAGGATCGTCAGCGTATCGCACAACAGCTCGCGCGTGATGGCCGCGCTCACCTGGCGCAAGGGCAGGTGCGTCGTGGCGAGCGCGACGCGCAATGTTCCCGCGGCGAGCATCATGACCGGCTTCGAGCCGGTGCGTTCGGCGAAGAACTCGGTGTGCCCGGTGAACGGGATGCCGGCATCGTTGATGATGCCCTTGTGCACGGGCGCGGTCACGATGGCGGCGAACTCCCCGGCGCGGGCGCCGGCGCAGGCACGCTCGAGCAACCCGAGAACATAGGGCGCGTTGCGCGGGTCGAGTCGTCCGGGCTGGCTTGAACAGGCGAGCGGATGATGCTCGATCCTCAGACTTCCCGGTTCGTGCGGGCACGAGTCGGACGTATAGGGCCGCAGCGCGATCGCCAGACCGAGCGCGCGGGCGCGCTCGGCCAGCAGCTCGCGGTCACCCAGGCAGACCAGATCGCAGGCGAGCGGGCGCGAAGCTACCGCCAGCGCAAGCTCCGGTCCGATCCCGGCCGGCTCCCCGGTGGTCAGGGCGATGCGCGGCAGCAGTGCGCATGCGTGCCTCAGTCCGCCAGAATCCTGACGTAGGCGTCGTCGCGCAGTTTCTGCAGCCACAGCTGGGTATCCTCCTCGGCGCGGCTTGCGCGGATTGCCTCGATGGCGTGCAGCCGGCGCATTTCGCGCGTTTCATTGAACTTGCGCCGACCCAGCAGCTGGGCGATGTGCCAGCCATAGCGAGTCTGAAACGGCTGACTGATCTGGCCGACCTTGAGTTTCGCGATCGCTGCGGCGAAGCGTGGCGTGAAGGCCTGGGGGCTCTGCCAGCCGAGATTGCCCCCTTGGGATGCCGAGCCCGGATCCTGGGAGACGGATGCGGCAATCACCGAGAACTTGACCTTGCCAGCCAGGATCTCTTTACGGATCTTCTCCAGACGCTCCCGCACCGTGGCAGCGTCCTGCAACGCGTTCGGAATGAGCAGAATATGCCGCACGTGCACCTGTTCCACAATGTCCTTGCGTTCCTCGCGCCGAGCATTGTCGAGCTTGACGATGTGGAATCCGGAAGCGGTGCGCAGCACCGGGCTGATCTCGCCCGGCTTCAGGCGGGGCACGACATGAGTCAGGAACGTCGGCAGCTCGAACGCATCCCGCCAGCCGAGATTGCCGCCCTTCAGCGCATCGCTGCTGTCCGAGTACGTTACCGCCAGATTGGCGAAGTTCTTGCCCGCTTTCGCCAGGCGATCGACCTTCTCGGCCAGATGTTTCGCGGCGGCGAGCTGCGCTGGCGTTGCATTTGGGGCAATGGCGATGAGAATCTGCGAGACGTCGTACTGCTGGTGCGCGCTCGGCTCGCGGGCTTGGCGCGCGAGAAACTGATCGATTTCGCGCGGTGTCACCACGATGCGCTCCAGGACATCACGCTCGCGCAACAGCCCAATGATCAGCTGGTTGCGCATCTGCCGCCGGTAATCGGCGTAGTTGATGCCTTCCTGCGCCAGGGCGGTCGGGAGGTCCGAGAATGAGATGCCGTTGCGCGCCGCGACGCTGTGCAGGGCCTGGTTCAGCATGGCCGGGGAGATGCCGATACCTTCCTGCGCGGCCTGCTGCAGCTCCAGATGCTCCAGGATGAGATTGTTGAGCACCTGCTTGCGCAGGATGCTCGGCGGCGGCGGTGTCAGGCCCTGAGCCTTGAGCTCGGCAACCACCTGTTTCATGCGCGCGTCGAGCTGACTCTGCAGCACCACGCCGTTGTTCACGATCGCTACGATCCGGTCGAGCAGTTGACCCTGGTTCGAGACCGCAGGGGTCTGCGCCAGGGCGCGAACCGGCAACAGACCCGCGATGAGGACTGCGGTCCAGAGCAGGTACAGCGCCGTCCGCCGAGTGCGGCGCAAGACGTCCGAATGGGTCAGGGTCCAGGGTGCAAACTGCCGCCGCATGCGCGTGAGTCCTCGCTCGATCGTCAAGGCATCGTTGCCAGGGAATTCGGTTCCTCGGGAGTGTAGCCGGGGATGGCCTCGGAGAGGAAACCATCCGGCGCTGATCCGACACTCGCCAGGCCATTGAGTTCCACTTCCAGATAGACCCCGGTGACCTGGGTCCCCGAGCGTGCCGTCGCCTCTACCGGACGCAGCGCAACATAGCGCCGGGCGCCGAACCGGATGCTCCAGCAGCACGAACGGTACTCGAAGCCGACGAACCGCTCCAGCGCCTGATGATCGAGCATAGAGTAAATGGCGCGCGCGAAGACACTCCAGTGCCGCGCGATCGGCCAGGCGCCGGAAATCTCGGCTTGCTGGATGCCGCACGAGCTCCCGCTGACCAGAGCCGGAGCGGTGCTGCAGAGCACAGCGAACCCCCCCTGCTGCTCGATGGTATCGCGCTCGAACCGATACTCGAGATTGATCACGCGCTGCGGGCCCGGGCGATACTGCAGCGAGGCCTGGGCCCGCTCCGCCTGCGAATGCTGCGGATTCCACTGCAGTTCCGCGCTGGCACGCCAATCCCGTACAGCCGTTACCGATAGCTTGGCAATGATACCGCCGAACGCGCTCGTCTGCGGCGTTTCTCCCGGCAGGGTGACCCGCGGTGGTCTGAGGTAGAACTCCTCGCCGATCGTGGCGGAGAGGTATTGACGGCCGGTCGCAGTGCCGAGCAGCCGGGCGGTCAGAGCGGCGTTCACCTGGTCGGCATCGCCCTGGCGATCGGCGCCGACGTACCGGTTGGTGCGAAACAGCTCCACCGGCTCGAGGTCGGGCAATCCCGTGTCGAATATCGGCAGATTGCTCTGGTTGCGGTACGGAACATAGAGGTACATCGCGCGCGGCTCGAGCTCCAACTCTCGTCGACCGTGGCGTCCGAGCAGCCGTTCGAGCTTCAAGCCCGCATACAGGCTGGCGATGGGTAGATTGCGCGACGGATGCGTGGGCGCTCCGGGCGCGGTGTGAGATAGCTCGTACTCGGTGGTGCGCCAGGCGATGGCCGGACGCACGAAATAACCCGGCCCGCCCAGATTGAGTGAGACCCGCGGCGTGGCATCGAAGCGCCAGCCGCTGACCGCCGTCGAGCCGTCCGGGCGCTGAAAATCGACGAGCTGGGAGCTGAATCCGTAGCGCAGCACGTCGGCCGGTCCCCAGCCATAGTGGGCCCTGACCGTGATGTCGGGAACCTCGGCGTAGGGTCGTTCGTTCTGCGGCAGCGTGGTGTCGATGGTTTGGAACTGTTGCAACATGCCTTGCACGTTCCAATGGATGCTGCGGTAGGACAGTACGGCGCGCCGATTGAGAAATGCGGTGCTGGCGCCGTCCGGTCCGCTTGCGAAATCCTCGAAATACTGGGAGTCGCTGACGTTCGCGCCGGCGAGCGTCAGGCGCAGGCCCGCGGGCAGATCGGCGGCACTGCGCAACCGGATGAAGCTGCGGCTGCCGTGGTAGGCGTTGTCGTAGGGCAGATAATCCCATTCGAGTTCGGTGTGCTCGGCGGCGGTCAGCAACCGCGCCTGACCGCCGAGCGCGATGCCGCGCCGCTGATATTCGGTCGGCATCAGGGTGAGATCGGCATTCGGCGCAATGTTCCAATAGAACGGCGTGGTGATCTGCAGGCCGCTGGTCGAGGTGTTGCCGAGCGTCGGGAACAGAAAGCCCGTCTTGCGGACATTGCCCACCGGAAAGGATACCCAGGGCGTGTAAAAGATGGGAACACCATGCAGCACGACGCGTGCGTCGCGGCCCGTGCCGATGCGGTTGTGCGTGTTGATGGTGATGGTCTTGGCGCGCATCACCCAGGAGGGTTTCGGCAGCGGGCAGGTGGTGAATGTCACGTGCCGCAGTCGCAGGACGCCTAGCGGTGTCAGGCGCAGCGTGGCGGCGCGACCGCGCGCGTTGCGACGCAGCAGGGTGAAGCGTGCCGAATTGAACAGCGCACCACGGGTCGGCGAATAGCGGCCACCCTTGCCCGTGATGCGCACGAGAGGGTCTGAGAATTCGACACCGCCACGGGTGGAAACGCTATTGCGGCGGCTGTCGTAGACGACATGGTTCGCGCGGATCACGCGCTGTCCCTGGCGGATCACGACGTTGCCCTTGAGGGTCCAGCGCCCCTGTCGATCGCGCACGGCATGGTCGGCGCTGATGCGTGCGCCGCCTGCGATGAGTCGTGCGCGCGCATGCCTGCGGTGGACGAGCCGGGCGAGGGAGGCCGTCGGCAGGCCTTGGGCCGGAGCAGCACGCAGGCAGTACGGCGTGGCGCAGCCGAGTGTCAGCAGGGCGGTGAACAGTGGGCGCAAACGCGACATGAGGGGGCGGATTATAATGATCCATTGACCCACCGGTGGACTCAAAGTAGTGCACACGCTTGATCGAGATGAGCGGCGCGCGGCGCTCGAGGATTGGCTCTCGCGCGGGCTCGGCCGGCCGCCGGCGCGGCTCGAGCCGGCATCGAGTGACGCGAGCTTTCGGCGTTATTTCCGTGCCGTGTGCGCCGATGGCACCTACATCGTCATGGATGCGCCTCCCGGCAAGGAGGACGTGCGGCCCTATCTGCGCGTGACCGGGCTGCTCGAGCCCTTGGGGGTCCACGTGCCGCACGTGTTCGCGAGCGATAGCGAGTGTGGATTTGTGCTGCTCGAAGACCTCGGTCGCACACAGTACCTCGAGTGTCTCGCCGGTGGGGGCAACGCCGAGAGCCTGTACGCCGATGCGCTGCAGGCGCTGGCGCGGATCCAGGCGCACGGCGGCGCCGCCGCTGCCGACTTGGCGCCGTACGATCGCGAGCTGCTGCTGCGCGAGATGCGGCTGATGCCGGAGTGGTACCTGGCGCGATATCTGTCGCTCGAGCTTACTGCCGGCGAGGCGCACATGTTGCAGCGGGTGTTCGATTTTCTCGCCGCCGAGGCGCTCGCGCAGCCTCAGGTCTTCGTCCACCGCGACTACCATTCGCGCAACCTCATGGTCGTGCCGCGCGGCAATCCGGGCGTGCTCGACTTTCAGGATGCCGTGCGCGGCCCGATTGCCTACGATCTGGTCTCGTTGCTGCGGGATTGTTATATCGCCTGGCCGCGCGAGCAGGTGGCGGACTGGGTGCTGGGCTACCGCGAGCGGCTGAAGTCCGAGGGCATGGCCGTCGGTGCCGATGCGCGTCAGTTCATGCGTTGGTTCGATCTGATCGGCGTGCAGCGCCATCTGAAGGTGCTCGGCATTTTCGCGCGTCTGTGGTATCGGGACGGCAAGAGCGGCTACCTGCGTGATCTGCCGCTGACGCTCAGGTACGTGCGCGAGACCTGCACGCACTATCGGCAGCTCGATGATCTCGCCGAGTTTCTCGAGCGGCGGGTGGTGCCGCAGCTGCCCGGCGCCGCTGCGCGTGTCGAGCATGCCGCGGGCGCCACGGACCGCCTCGATCGCGTGGGCAGCGGCGCGGACGCGCGCCGATGAGTGTGGGCAGGGCCATTGTTCTTGCAGCCGGCAGGGGTGAGCGCCTGCGCCCGTTGACGGATGCCGTGCCGAAGCCTCTCGTGCCGGTTGCGGGCAAGCCCTTGATCGCGTACCACCTCGAGGCGCTTGCCGCCGCCGGAGTGTCCGAGGTGGTCGTCAATCTGTCGTGGCTCGGCGCGCAGATTCGCGCGGCGCTCGGCTCGGGCACGCGCTATGGCATACGGATCACCTACAGCGAGGAAGGATCCGAGCCCCTCGAGACCGGCGGCGGGATCTTCCGGGCGCTGCCGCTGCTCGGCAGCGCCCCCTTTCTGGTCGTCAACGCCGATATCTGGACCGAGATGGATTTCCGCAGGTGCGCGCGGCTTGCCGACGACGCTGATGCGCACATCGTCCTCACGAGCAATCCCGCGCACCATCCCCGCGGCGACTTCGCTCTGACCGCAGGACGGGTGGTGGACGCGCCCGCGGAGCGCTTGACCTATACCGGCGTGGGTGTGTACCGCCCCGAGTTCTTCGCCGGTTGTACCGCCGGGAAATTTCCGCTGCTGCCGCTGCTGCGACGGGCGCTCGCCGCAGGCCGATTGACGGGCGAGCGCTTCGTGGGACCGTGGTTCGATGTGGGTGCGCCGGATCGGCTGGCGGCGCTTGAGGCCTGGCTGCGCGCCCGTGCGGCAAGCCCTCAGGCGTGCTAGGGGCGGATTAGGGAGTTGCGCGCGCCGCTCGTACAATAGGGTCATGTGCGCTTTGAAAGACAGCCCGCCGGGCCCCGCGCCCGCCGCCGCGCGAAGTGGGACGAAATACATTACGCCGCAGGGATTCACGGCGATTCGGGATGGCGTGAAGGCGACCTCGGGCGCATTCCCTGTCGCGACGGACCCGGGCCGCAAGCCGCCGTGGCTGCGCGCGCGCGCACCGGTGGGGGCGGGGTTTCAGGCCGTCAAGGCCATTGTCGGCGCGCACCGCCTCGCCACGGTGTGCGAGGAGGCCAAGTGCCCGAATATCGGCGAGTGCTGGAATGCCGGTACCGCGACCCTCATGCTCATGGGTGCCGTGTGCACGCGTGCATGCCGGTTCTGCTCGGTCGACACGGGTAATCCGCGCGGCTGGCTGGATCCGGATGAGCCGCACAACGCTGCGCGCACTGTCGAGCTGATGAAGCTGCGGTATGTTGTCCTGACATCGGTGGATCGCGATGATCTGCCCGATGGTGGGGCGGCGCACTATGCGGCGTGCATTCGGGCGATCAAGGCGCGCAATCCGGACACTGCGATCGAGGTTCTGGTCCCCGATTTCCAGGGTGTGCTCGCCAACGTCGACACCGTCGTCGCGTCCGATCCGGACGTCTTTGCGCAGAACATCGAGACTGTGCGCCGACTGACACACCCGGTGCGTGATCCTCGCGCGGGGTACGAGCGCACGCTGCAGGTGCTGCGTCATGCCAAGCACCGTCGTCCCGCAGTGTTGACCAAGAGCAGTCTCATGGTCGGTCTCGGCGAATCGGACGAGGAAATAGCGGCAACGCTGCGCGATCTGCGCGCCGCGGACGTCGATATCGTCACCCTCGGTCAATACCTGCGTCCGACGATCAACCATTTGCCGGTCAGGCGTTTCGTGACGCCGGCGCAGTTCGACAGCTTGCGCCAGTATGCGCTTGGGCTCGGGTTTCTCGAGTGCGTCGCGGGGCCGTTGGTACGCTCGAGCTATCGGGCGGAGCAGGCGCTCGCGCGCAACAATGCCGGCCTGGATAACGCGCGCCTGGGTGGAACCGCGCCATGAGCCTCCCGGCCGGCAGCGGTGGCGCCGCCGTCGGCCCGGGGCTGCCCGCCGCGCACGTGCGCTGGCTCGGCCTGCAGGCCTACGAGCCGACCTGGCGGTCGATGCAGCGCTTTACCGACACGCGCACGCCCGAGACCCCGGATGAGCTCTGGCTGCTTGAGCATCCACCGGTGTTCACGCTCGGCATGAACGCCGATCCGGCGCACGTGCTTGCGGCCGGTGCCATCCCGGTGGTGCGCATCGACCGTGGCGGCCAGGTGACGTATCACGGTCCCGGCCAGCTTCTCGCCTATGCATTGATCGATCTGCGGCGCGCCGGCCTCGGCGTGCGTGATCTGGTCGCGGCGCTCGAGCGCAGCGTGATCGAGTATCTGGCCAGTCTCGGCGTTGCCGCCGAGAGCCGCCGTCATGCGCCCGGGGTGTACGTTGCGGGGCGCAAGCTTGCCAGTGTCGGCATCCGTATCCGGCGCGCAGCAAGCTACCACGGCATTGCGCTCAACGTGTGCAATGATCTGGCACCGTTTGCGCGGATCAACCCCTGCGGGTATGCCGGACTGGAGATGACCCGCATGGCCGATCTGACGGCGGTGGATTCGGTGGCAGCGGCGGCTGAGGGCCTGTTGCCGTATCTGCTGCGTTATCTGTATCCGGCGCGCGGCGCCCAAGCGCCGGCAGACGCAGGCATGGCCGCGGCCCTGTCGGCCGGGTGACGGGTCGGCGGCGAGCGCCTCCGCCGGCTCGATCCTGGCCGCAGGAACAGGGTACGGACGATCGCAGGGCGCCGTGTGTAGATCGGCTGGCCCGGGCATCAGGGACGAGGTGAGGGTCTAAAGGGACTGGCGCGGCAGGATTCACAACTGCGCGCTTCGCGCTCTTCAGCGGCTGTGTCGAGAACGCATTGCGGCAGTACTGGGTCGTCCATTCCCGGCGCGCAGAGCTCAGGCGTGGGAATTGCACTCCTGCGTCACCTGCACTCCGCGGGTGTCAGCCGGAACTCGAACTCACAGCAGC
>JAKARC010000051.1 GCA_021822385.1 Pseudomonadota bacterium | reverse complement strand
TTTCTGGCTGAGCGGCCCGCTCGGGTGGTCGCCCAAAGGCGGTTTCTGGCGCGCACCTCCTCCGATGTATCGGCCTCTTGCGCCGCGCGCCGTGTCGCGCCCACCGCCAGCGGCGCCCGCGGTCGCGCACGGCCACTGAGCGGCACGCACTCCGATTCTGTTTCTGTCGTGCACGACGCGTTACCTTCGGTTTCGCGAAACGGACCCCCGGGGATTGCGAGTTACGCCCGGTATCGCGTCCCTTCTATCCTGCCGCTCGATCCGCTGGAGCGGACGGGAGGAGATCGACAAGATGCGACAGGTGACGGGATTCCAGCTGGCGCTGGTGGCGGTGGTGGCCGGGGCGCTCTTCGCGCCGGCCGCGCAAGCAGTCCCGAGTTTCGCGAGGCAGACCGGCCTTGCCTGCTCGGCGTGTCATACGGTATTTCCGGAATTGACCCCCTTCGGCCGGGCCTTCAAGGCCAACGGCTATGTGCTCGATAGCCTGAAGAAGGTGCGCGCCGTGAGCAGCACCGGCCAACAGCTGCTGTCGATTTCGCGGCTGCCGACGATCTCGGCCATGATGCAGATCTCCTATACCTCGCTCAACAAGCGTCTGCCGGATGGCAGTACCGGCAATCCGGCCGCCCCCGGGCTGTCGCAGAGCGGCACGACCGGCTTCCCGCAGCAGTTGAGCCTGTTTTACGCCGGGCGGATCGCACCCGACATGGGCACCTTGACCCAGATCACCTACGACAACGCGAGCGGCACCATCGGTATCGACAACACGGATATCCGCTTCGCGCGACTGCTCGTGCTGCCCGGCGCGAATACGCTCACCTATGGACTCGACCTCAACAACAACCCAACGGTCTCCGATCTGTGGAACAGCACGCCAGCCTGGGGCTTCCCCTACGCCACCAGCAATGCCGCGGTCTCGCCGCTGGCGGCAACGGAAATCGACGGACCGTTGGCGCAGGAGGTCGCGGGTCTGACCGCCTATATCTACTACGATCAATCTCTCTATGCGGAATTCGGCGGCTATCGCTCCGCGCCCCAGGGGCAGGTGAACGAGCTCACCGGACAGGCCGGTCCGCTCGATGGCACCTTCTCGAACGTCATCGAGGGCATCGCGCCCTACTGGCGGGTGGCTTATCAGTATGACTGGCGCGCCAACTCCCTCGAGGTCGGTACCTATGGCATCGACGTGCGCATGCATCCGGGCGGAGGGCTCGCGCTGCAGGGTCCGCCCAACGACTACAACGACATTGCCGAGGACTTTCAATACCAGTACATCGGCGAGCGCAACATCCTCACCGTGGCCGGTACCCACATCCACCAGAGCGAGGACTTGATGGCGAGCTACCTCAATCAGGCGGCCGCCAACGCTTCCGGCTACCTCACCACCGATCAGCTGTGGGCGAGCTATTACTACCGGCGCCGGTACGGCGGACAGGTGCAGTGGTTCTCGACCACCGGCAGCCGGGACAATCTGCTCTATCCGGCGACGACCCCCGGGGGGTGCGATGTCGCGAACAATGGGCCGTACAGCTGCGGCGTCATCACCAGCGCGAACGGCTCGCCCGATACCGACGGGATGATCGGCCAGATCGACTATCTGCCCTGGTACAACGTGAAGCTGGCACTGCAGTACACGTATTACAACAAGTTCAATGGCGCAGGAAACAATTATGACGGCCTCGGCCGCAATGCGTGGGACAACAACACGCTGTACTTCCTGCTCTGGTACGCGTTCTGAAGGAGCGGACGATGCACATTTCCGGATCTGCGCGGCGTTGGATGCGTGCGGCCCTGTCGGCCGCGGCGGTAGTGACCCTGGCGTTCGCGGCCGCCCCGAGCCGCGCGCATGGAGCGCCGAAGACACCCCCGCGCGTGCTCAAAATGGCGGTCGGCGTCTGCGGTGTCTGCCACGGCGTCACCGGCAACAGTATCAACCCGATGTTTCCGCGGCTCGCCGCCCAGCACGCCGATTATCTGGAACACGAGCTGAAGGCGTTTCGCGCGCACACCCGGGCCGATCCCTACGCGGTGGCGTACATGTGGGGCATTGCCGGGGGGCTCTCGAACGCGAGCATCGATGCGCTGGCGAAGTACTTTGCCGCGCAGGCGGCCGGACCCGGTCTGCCGCATGCGGCGGCGTGGGTTGCGCGCGGGAACGCGATCTATCACGACGGCATTCCCGCGCAGGGCGTGCCGGCCTGCGCCGCCTGCCATGGTCCGCAGGGACTCGGCAGCGCGGCGTTTCCGCGTCTTGCCGGCCAGCATGCCGAGTACCTGCTGAAGCAGCTGCAGTCCTTCCACAGCAAGATGCGCAAGACCCCGATCATGGACGGCATCGCAAGCTCGCTGCATCGGCGCGAAATGCGCGCCGTCGCCGACTACCTGGCCTCGCTCCCCTAGCGGAGGGGCGCGGGCGCGCCGAGCGGCGGCGAGGTCCCTTGCGCGGGGGCCTCGAGCGCCGCGTCGGCGAGCGCCTCGAGGCGTGCACGGACTTCGGCGGCGCTCATCACCCCTTCGGCTTGTAGTACTGCGAGCAGACTCTGCAGGTGCACCGCGAGTGCCGCGGCCAGGGCGTGCGGCGGATGCTGCGTCAGCGTCATGACCGTCTCATCGAGCGCCTCGATGCACGCCTCGATGCACGCCTCGATGCAGACCGCCTCATTTGTTCGATCCGCTGCAGATCCGCACATGGAGCGCTCTCCGGCCGCCGGTTCGGTGCGGGCAGCATAACCGGCGCGCGCCAGTGCGCACGCGGCACACGTCATTTCTATACAAACACGCCGGCAAACACGCCGCTACCGCGGACTCGCCCGCCTAGACTGCCGCCCACGCCACCGGGCGCACCGTCAACGGGAGGATCACCGCATGAACAGCTTCAGGCTCTTGGCCCTCGGCAAGCGGAGGCGCAATTCCGATTGCGACGTGACGGCGGTCGGTGACTCCGCGAACGTCAACGCGACCAGAGGAATTCGCGCAGCGTCGTTGGACGGGGTCAAGGCAGGGTTCAGGCCGCGGGCACACGTGCGGGCAACGGCACTGCTGTACGCCGTGGTGGCGTGCATCCTGCCCGCGCTGGCCGTGGCACAGTCCTCGCCCTTTCTGACCGGCGCAACGGCGCTCGAGAGCAACATTCTCGCGTGGCTCACGCCCATTGCCATCATTCTGGTGATGGTGCTTGGCGCGATGGCCATGGCGAACCGCATCTCCTGGGGTTGGTGCATCGGCGCCATACTCGGTATCGCGATCGCCTTCGGTGCCCCGCAAATCGTGGCGTGGGTGCGTGGCATGTTCGGCGTGTGAGCGGCTGGGCATGCACGGCTCGTTCGCCGCAGTGACGGCAGACCCGCTGTTCGTGGGCGCGACCCGACCGCCGATGCGCTGGGGTGTCACCTACAGCGCGCTGTTGTTCAATCTCGTGTTCACGCTGGAAGCGTTCCTGCTCACGCGCAATCTGTTGACGCTGCTCATTGCCGTGCCGATCCACGGTTTGTGCGCACTATTGTGCGCACACGATGCGCGCTATTTCGATCTGCTCGCTCTGGCGGCCCGGACGCGCTTGCCGGCGTACCTCGGCAACTGGCGGTTGTGGCGTGCGGTGAGCTACGCGCCGCTGACGCTCGATGCGCCGGATCGACGCGCCCGGCGCCGTGTCCGCGAGGTGTGCTGCTGGTGCGCGGGGCCGGTGGAGCGGCGCACATGGTGAGCGCGATGAGAGCGCGGCTGCGGCGGGAACTGACCGCCGGGCAGAACATCCCGTACCGGGCGCACGTCGCTCCCAGTGTGCTCAGAACCCGCGCCGGTGACTATCTGCAGGTGTTTCGTCTCGGTGGGCAGAGCTTCGAGTGTGCCGACGCGCAGCAGATCAACGCCTGGCACGAGCGACTGAATGTCCTGTGGCGCAATGTGGCGGAGCCGGGCGTGGCGCTGTGGACGCACGTGGTGCGCCGCCGGGAGCAGGTGGCGGTGCCGGGGGCCGCCGTGGGCTTTGCGCAACGGCTGCGCAGCCGCTATCTGGCCCGATTGAGCGGTGAGCAGCTCATGGTCAACGAGATCTATCTGACAAGCGTGTATCGTCCGGCGGCCGGCCGCGCCCGGCGCTGGCTCGCACAGGCCCTGACGAGCGCGCAGGAGGAGGGCCGCGCGCACGAGCTCGCCGATGCGCTCGAGGTGTGTGCACGTCTGGCGCGCACGCTGCATGCCGCCCTGACGCGCTACGAGCCGCGGCTGCTCGGGTGCTACCGCGACGAGCGGCGCTGGTACTCGCAGCCGCTCGAATTCATCGCCCTGCTGCTCGATGGCGAGTCACGTCCCGTGCCGCTGCCGAACGGACCGCTGGCCGAGGCGCTGACGAGCGCCCGCCTGTACTTCGGAACCGAGGTGATCGAGTACCGCCTGCCGAGCGCGACGCTGGCCGGCGCCATGCTCGGCATCAAGGAGTATCCGACCCCCAGTGTGCCCGGGATGCTGAATGCGCTGCTTGCCGCGCCATTCTCGTTTGTGCTCACGCAATCTTTCGCCTTCATATCCAAGGCGAGCGCGCAGCAGTTGCTGACGCGCCAGATCAATCGCATGGCCAACGCCGGCGATTTCGCGCGCTCGCAGGCCGCCGAGCTCACCGAGGCACTCGATGCCCTCACCAGCAATGAATTCGTAATGGGCGATCATCATTTCGCGCTGCAGGTGCTCGCGCCGGTGCCGCCGGGGGAGTCGCCCGCCGGGCGGCTCGAGCAGCTCGATCAGCACATTGCGCGTGCGCGGGCTGTGCTCGCCGATACCGGCATGACGGTGGCGCGGGAGGACCTCGGTCTCGAGGCGGCATTCTGGGCGCAGCTGCCCGGCAACTTCTCCTTCCGTACCCGCAAGGCGCCGATCACCTCGCGCAACTTCGCGGCGCTCGCGCCGTTTCACAACTTTCCGGCCGGGCAGGCCGACGGCAATCATTGGGGCGAAGCGCTGGCGTTGCTGCAGACCCGGGCGCGCTCGGCATTTCATTTTTCGTTGCATGCGGCGGCGGCGAGCGAGGGCGGCCGGCGTGACACCGGCCATACCTTCATCTGCGGGCCGACCGGATCGGGCAAGACCGCGCTGATCGGCTTTCTCGTGGCCATGCTCGCCCGCGCTGGCGCGACCCAGGTGATTCTCGACAAGGACCGGGGACTCGAGATCCTGGTGCGCGCGCTCGGCGGGGCCTACCTGCCGCTGCGCAACGGACGCCCGACCGGATTCAATCCGCTGCAGCTGCCCGCCGGCGCGCAGCACCTGGAGTTCCTGCGCGCGTGGCTGCAGCTGCTCGCCCGGCCCGGCGACCGGGTGCTGACGGTGCGCGAGCAGGCCGATCTCGAACAGGCGTTGCGCGGCACGTTGGCGCTTGCGATGCCGGACCGGCGGCTCTCGCGGCTCGTGGAATTTCTCGATCCCACCGATCCCGAGGGATTGCATGCGCGGCTCGCGTGCTGGTGCGAGGGCGCCGGCGGCGAGTACGCCTGGGTGTTCGACAATGCCCGCGACGGGGTGGCCGAGCGGCTTGCCGGCACCGGCGTGCTCGGTTTCGATGTCACGGAGTTCCTCGACAACGAACGGTGCCGCGCGCCCATCACGCTCTATCTGTTCCACCTCGTCCGCCAGCTCCTCGATGGACGGCGCCTCGTGTGCTGGATGGATGAGTTCTGGCGTCTGCTGGCCGATCCCGCCTTCGAACAGTTCGCCAAAGACGGCCCGAAGACTTGGCGCAAGTTGAACGGGGTGATGGCGCTTGCGACCCAGAGCGCAGCCGACGTCCTTGACAGCCGCATCAGCCGCACCATCGTCGAGCAGACCCCGACCAAGATCTTCTTTCCCAATCCCGCAGCCGTGGCCGAGGAGTACGTGCAGGGTTTCGGACTGACGCAACGGGAGTTCGCGCTCATCAAGCACGAACTCGATGCCGGTGCGCGTGCATTCCTGATCAAGCAGGGCGCGCAGAGCGTCGTGTGCCGGCTCGACCTCGCGGGCCTCGAGAGCGAACTGCAGGTCCTCTCGGGGCGCGCGAACGGGCTGCGGCGACTGCATGCGCTGCTGCGCGAGCGCGGCAACGATCCCGGCAAATGGCTGGAAGAGTTTCTCGCGGCAGCGGCCGCGCCATGAGGTCGAGGAGAGCAATCATGCAGACACGGCGGCAATGTGCAGTGGTGAGTGCGCTGCTCGCGCTCGTGATGGTGCCGGTGGCGCACGCCCAGTGGGCCGTGATCGATGTCGCTGCGGTCACCCGGCTCACCACCGAAATCCAGACTCTCGAGCAATCGCTCGCGACCGAGCGGCAGCAGTATCTCGAGACGCAGCAGATGCTGAGCAGCATGACCGGTGCGCGTGGCATGCACAACCTGCTCGCCGGCGTGCGGCGCAATTATCTGCCCGAGAACTGGGCGCAGTTGCGCGCGGCGCTCGCCGGACACTCGAGCGCCTATCCGCAGCTCGCGGCCGCCATCGCGAGCGCGGTGCGCACCGAGACGATCCTGACGCCCGCCGAGTTCGCCCGGCTCACTCCTGCGGCCCAGGCGCAAGTGACGGCGGACCGGCGCACCGCAGCGCTGCTGCAGGCGCTCTCGAGCGCGGCGTTGGCGAATGCCAGCGGGCGCTTTGCACAGCTGCATCAGCTGATCAGCGCAATTGGCTCGGCGCAGGATCAAAAAGCCATTCTGGATCTCACCGCGCGCATCGACGCGGAGCAAACCATGGTGCAGAACGAGCAGACCAAGCTGAGGGTGCTGTTCGCCGCCGCCGAAGCGCAGCACTGGGCCGATCGGCAGCGCGCGCGCGAGGCGGCGATCGCGGCCCAGGGCGAGTTCGCGACGCGGTTTCAGCCGACGCCGTAACGGCGGAGTGCGCCCGGGGGCGGTCATGGGATTCTTTCAGACATTCTGGGTGTGGCTGAACGGCACGCTCGCGAGCTACATCGGCACTACGCTCGCCCGGGTCGCGCTCATCCTCGAGCCAGCGCTCATCGCCCTCGCCGCGGTCTACGTGATGGGGTGGGGTGTGTTGATGCTGACCGGACGGATCGAGGAGCCGGTGACGGACGGCTTGAAACGCATCGTCAAGCTGGTGTTGGTGTTCGGAGTCGGCGTACACCTGTGGCTGTACAACACGCTGATCGTGAATACCTTCTACCAGGCGCCCGCGCAGTTCGCGGCCGCCGTGGTGGGCGCTGCAGATCCGGTGCAGACCATCGCGGTGATCTGGCACCAGGGCGGCACGGTGGCCGCGCATCTGTTCGATCAGGGCAGCCTCTGGCAGGGGGATCTCGGCTTCTACCTCGCCGGCGCGGTGGTGTGGCTGCTGGTGGGGTTCCTGTGTGTCTACACGATGTTCCTGCTCGCGCTCTCGAGCGTCGCCCTCTCGGTGCTGCTCGCGCTCGGGCCGTTGTTCATCGCACTTGCGCTGTTCGAGGCGACACGCAACTTGTTCACCGCCTGGATCGCGCAGCTCGCCAACTACGCCCTCATCACCATCCTCACGGTGATGGTTGCCGCGCTCCTGCTGCATCTGGTCGCGGTGTACGCGCAGCAGACCGCGGCGCTCGGCGCCGCCGTCGACACCGTCGATGCGCTCGATTTGCTGCTCGTGACGACTCTGACCTTCCTGTTCATGCAACAGGTGATGCCGTTGGCGTCCGGTCTTGCCGGCGGGATCGCGCTCGGCACGCAGGGGATGATGAGCCGGGCAGTGCATGCGGGCGGTCGACCGCTCGGCGCTGCCGCGCGCAGGGCGGTGCCGGCGGCTGCAGGTGTTGTGGTGGCCGCGGCCGATACCGCGGCGCAGCGGCGGGCGCGCCGACGCGCCGGCCTCGGTGAGCCGCAGGGCGTGTGAGCATGCCCCAGCGGGTGCTTGCACGTGGTGCTACCAACTTCGCATCTGGAGAACACTCGATGAAAGGGTTGTGGATCCTGCTCGTGTGCTGCTGCGTGTCGGGGTGCGCAGCACACCGCTGGTGCGACGGGCCGATGGTGCCGATCAACCGACCGGCGCGCATAGTGCCGCCGCGGCGCGGCCACGGCGCAGGTGTGCGCGGGAGTGGCTCATGAGCGCGCCGCTGCCGCTGACCGAGTATTGTGCGCAAGCGTCCACCTGGGATGCGGACCGCAGCGAACAGGCGGCGCGCTCGGCGCGCCTGGCGTGGCGTGTCGCACTGGCTGCATGCTTGTGCGTGCTGCTGCTCGGTGCGGCGCTCGTCGCACTCCTGCCGCTGAAGCGGGTTGAGCCGTTCCTGATCCGCATCGACAGCCGCACCGGTGTGGTCGCCGAGGTGCCGCCGTACACCGGTCACGAGCAGTTCAGTCGGGCGATCGCGCGGTATTTCCTCATGCGCTACGTCAGCGTGTGCGAGCGCTTCGATTACGCGCTCGCGCGCGCGGACTATCGGCAGTGCGGGGCGTTCAACTCAGCACCCCTCAATCAAGCGCTCTATGCACGCTGGAACCCGGCCAATCCGCGCTCCCCGCTCAATGTGCACCGTGACGGCGGCACGGTGTCGGTGCGGATCGAGGCGGTGAGCTTTCTTGGCGCGGCCCTCGGCGGCGGCCATCTCGCGCAGGTGCGCTTCGAGCGCATCGTGCATGCGCCGGGCGGCGCGCGCGAGCGGCGGGAGCACTGGATCGCCACCATCGGCTATCGGTTCGGCACGCCGGCGCGCGCCGCCCGGCTGCGCCGCTGGAATCCGCTCGCGTTCGAAGTCACCGCACTCGAGCTCGCGCCGGAGGTGCTCGGTCCGGCCGGGCACCCGCGCCGCTGACTGGGGAGGTCCAGATGCAAGGCAGACGATGGCTATACGGCATGGCACCACTCGCGCTTGCGGTGCTGGGCGTGACGTGCAGGGGTGCCGCGGCTGCACCGGCGGCCGTTGCGGCGCCGGTTGCCGGGCGGGTGTCGCATCCACGCCGGCGCGGCGGACGTGTGCGCTTCATCCACTATCGCGCCAATACCGTGTATGTGCTGCGCGGACAGGTGGGCTATGAGATCGATCTGCAGTTCGCCCGCGGCGAGCACTTCGAGGGGCTTGGCGTGGGCGATGCCCGCGGCGTGACGGTGGCCGCAGCGGGCGATCATCTGTTCATCAAGCCAAGGGCGCTGCACGTGGCGACCGATCTCACCGTGCTCACCAACCGGCACACCTATCTCTTTGACTACAGGGTGAGTCCGCCGTCGCGCGCTCATGCGCGCCCGGTGCTCTATGCCGTGCGGTTCGAGTATCCGCGCGAGCACCTGCAGCGCCGCGTGGCTGCGCGCAAGCGGCGCCGGATCGCGCGCGCGCTTGCGGCCGCCGAACATCCGGCGGTGCGCAACGAGGATTACTGGTACTGCGGCGCGCGCTCCATCGAGCCGTCGGCGGCCTGGGACGATGGCGTCGAGACGCATCTGGCGTTCGCGCCGGCCACGCAGCTACCGGCGGTGTTCGTGTTGCATGCCGATGGGAGCGAGTCGCTGGTGGATTTCAACATGCAGGGAGATCAAATGGTCATTCATCAGGTCGCACACCGGTTCGTGCTCAAGCGCGGCCGGTTGCGCGGGCGCATCGTCAACCGCGGCTTTCCCGACGTGCAGCGTCGTCTCGCCTCAGACACGATCTCGCCTCGGGTATGGCGGATCACGCGCCGGCCGGGTGCGGCCGGCCGGCCCGCCGAGCGGCCGTGATGCGCCGGCGATGGTGGTCGCGCCGGCGGGCGGCGGCAGATCCCGCGGGCGCGGAGCCTGCTGCGGTGCGCGGTGAACGCGGTGTCACCGTGGCCCGCCGGCGACTGTCGCTGCAGGCGCGGCTGAATGGCTGGCTCGCCGCCGGGCTCGTCGGCGGGGTTGGGATCCTCATGTTGAGCTGGTATTACACCCATGCGCTGCACGGTTCCGGGCCTGTGCGCCCCGCTGTGCTCGCCACAGGCCGCGCGACAGTGGGAAACGGCGCGCGTGCACTCGAGCCACTGCCGCCATTTGCGCCTCCACGCGCACCGCAACATGCCGCGAGGAGACCACGGCGCCCGCCGCGGCGTCTGGCGGTCCTCGCGCGGGCGGCGCACGAGCCGCTGCTTGTCGCGCGGCCCCACGCACCGTCTTCGTGGCCTGCGCGCGCGGACGTGCCCGCACAGACTGACCCGATTGCACCGGCCGTGCAGGCGTTGCTGTCGGGCCCGGTGTTCACGCCGGCGAGCGGTGGCACCGGCGCACCCCAACACGAAGGCACCGATCAGCGCCGGAACCCCTACGCGATCAATGTTCCGCGCGCCTCGCACGGGCCGCGGTCGCGCCTGCAGAGGCTGTTGCGCCCGACCGTCCTGCGCGCGACCCGAGCGCAGCTGCTGCCACAGCGGCGGTTGCTGCTCGCCAAGGGAACTTTCATCGATTGCACGCTCGAGACTGCCATCGATTCGACGCTGCCGGGCATGACGACCTGCATCACCGCGCGCAATACCTTCAGTGCCGATGGCACCGTGGTGCTGCTCGAGCGCGGCACCGAATTGATCGGGCAGACCCGCGGCGAGGTGCGCCAGGGCGAGGCGCGGGTGTTCGTGATCTGGACCGAAGCCCGCACCCCGACGGGAGTCGTGGTACGCCTCGACTCCCCTGCAACCGATGCGCTCGGACGCTCCGGTCTCGCCGGCACTGTCAACACGCACTTCTGGCAGCGCTTCGGCGCGGCACTGCTCATCTCCACCCTCACCGCCGGCGTGCAGGCGCAGGCTGAAAACGCCACCGGCACCGTGGTCATCGACCCGACCGCATCGGCCGGCGTGCTCACCGGGGTGCTGCGCAGCACGGAGGACATCGCCCCGACCGTGGACGTGCCGAGCGGTGAGCGTATCGAGGTGCTGGTCGCCCGCGACATCGATTTCAGGCCCGTCTATGAGCTCGTCGAACGTTGAGCCGGCGCCTGCGGACCTGAGTGCAGTGTGTGAGCCGGCGCCGCCGCGCTCGGCCCTCGAGCTCACGGTGCAAACGCTCCGGCCGCTGCTTGCGCGGACGGACCTGACTGAACTGTGTGTCAACCGTCCCGGGGAGGTGTTCCTCGAGACCGGTGGCGGCTGGCAGCGCGAGCCGCTGCCGCAGCTCGACTTCGACTGGTGCCGGCGTTTCGCCAAGCTGGTGGCGAACTATACCCATCAGCGCATCGACGAGGTGCATCCGCTGCTCTCCGGAAGCCTGCCGAGCGGGGAGCGGGTGCAGATCGCGATACCGCCGGCGACCGCGACGCGCTGTGTCGCGATCAACATTCGTCGTCCCGCCCGCTCCTGCTGGACCGTGGCGGAGCTGTCCGGACAGGGGACGCTACGCGACACGCGGCTGGCCGCGCGTGCGTGCGATCCGGTGGACCGGGAGCTCGCGGCGCTGCTCGCGGCGCGGCGCTTCGCGGCGTTTCTCAGCCTCGCGGTGCGCAGCCGTCGCAATATCGTGGTGTCGGGTCCGACCGGCTCGGGCAAGACGACCTGGACCAAGGCGTTGATTGCCGAGATCCCGGCCGAGGAGCGCCTCATTACGATCGAGGACGCTCCGGAGCTGACCCTCGAGGGCCACCCCAATCACGTGCGCCTCTTCTACAGCAAGGACGACCAGGGGCTCTCGCGCGTGACGCCGAAGCAGTTGCTCGAGGCGTGTCTGCGCATGAAGCCCGATCGGATCCTGCTCGCGGAGCTGCGGGCCGAGGAGGCGTTCGATTATCTACGCAACGTCAATTCCGGTCATCCGGGCTCGATCACCAGCGTGCACGCTTCGAGTGCAGCGCTCGCCTTCGAACAGTTGGCGCTGCTGGTCAAGCAGAGCGTGGCGGGGCGGGAGCTGGCGCGGCGCGACATTCGCAGCCTCCTGCACGTGTTGATCGACGTGGTCATTCAATGTGGTCTCGAGCGTCAGCGCCGTATCGTGCGGGAAATCTGGTTCCGTCCGCAGGCGGTTCGGCCGGTGCGCCTGCCGGGCCGAGCGGTGGAGTAACGCGCATGCCCGCTCCTCTTCTCTACGATCTGACACATGGGGCCGACGGTCTCGCGGTGAGCTATGCCAGCGTGCAGGCGCCGCTGTGGGCGGCGCTCGCGCGCCGACGGGCGAGCGCGCGGCGCTGGCTCGCCTCGCCGGCCTGGGCACTTGGGGTGACGGGCGCGGTGGGTGTTGGCATGGCGGTGGCGGCGCCGATGCTGCAGAGTCTCGGCCTTGTCAACCCGCTGTGGCCGAGTGCCGCCGCCGCGGCGCTCGGCGTCGCGGGCGGATACGCCGCCGGCGGGCTGCTCGCCTTGCTGCCCACTGCGGCCCCGGCGCAGCAGGTGCGTGGCGCGGTCGTGTTGCCGGAGCCTGAGCGTGTGCAATCCGACCGCGAGGCGGTGCTGGCGCGCTGTGCGCACCGGGCGCACGCGCATTCGGCGGCGCTCACCCTCGCCGGGGTGCCGGTGCCCTATGCCGATGAGAGCAAGCACTTCAAGTTGATCGGAACCACCGGCGCGGGCAAGAGCACCGCCATCGCGGAGCTGCTCGCCGGGGCGCTGGCGCGCGGCGATCGCGCGGTGATCGCCGATCCCGACGGGGGCTTTGCCCGGCGCTATCTCGATCCGCGCCGCGGCGATGTGATTCTGAGTCCGTTCGAGCCCGGGGCGCGGCGCTGGGACCTGTTCGGGGAGATCGAGGCGGCCTATGACATCGAGCAGTTGGCACTCGCGCTCATTCCGGATCATCCGGGGACGGATCGCAGCTGGCGCGGTTATGCCCGTACGCTGTTCGCGGCGGTGACCGGGCAGGCGCACGCCGCGGGCGTGCGCGACGTCGGTGAACTCTACGATCTACTGGTGGTGTCGGATCGTGAGGAGCTCAAGCTGCTCGTGGGCGGCACGCCCGCGCAACCGTTCTTCGATGAGCACAATGCGCGCATGCTCGACTCGATCCGCTCGGTGACGAGCTCCGCGGTGGGCGCGCTGCAGCACGTCGCGCACCAGCGCGCCGAGCCGCTGTCGGTGCGGCAGTGGATCCGCTCGGGCCGTGGCGTTCTGTTCATCCCGTATCGGGCCGGTCAGATTGCCGCCTTGCGCGCCAGCATCTCGGCGTGGATGCGCCTTGCGATCTTCGAGACCATGAACGCGCCGGAGGGCTCGGCGCCCCTGTGGTTCGTCGCCGATGAGCTCGATGCCCTGGGGCCCATCGACGGACTGAAGGATGCGCTTGCGCGGCTGCGCAAGTTCGGTGGCCGCTGCGTGCTCGGATTGCAGTCGATCGCGCAGGTCTCGAGCACCTATGGTGCGGGGGAAGCGCAGACCATCGTCGAGAACTGCGGCAACACGCTCATCCTGCGCTGCTCGGCGAGCGAGCAGGGCGGTACCTCGCGCTTCGCATCGCGCCTGATTGGCGAGCGCGAGATGATCCGGGTGCAACGCACCCGCGCGCGCCGCCCGGGCGAGCTCTTCCATGCCATCAGTGAAACCGAGCATCGGCAGATGGAGCCGGCGGTGATGGACTCCGAGATCGAGCGCCTGGCGGACCTCAGTGGATTTCTGAAGCTCGCCTCGCAGCCGGACTGGCGACGCGTGCGCGTGCGACCGACGGCGTATCCGGCACCGATACGCGCCGCCGCGCCGGCCCGCGCGCCGGAGGCTGCGCTGCATGCGCCGTCGATTTCCGACGAGGACGGGTTGAGTCATGGGTGAGTCAGAGCCGATGGCGGATACCCTGAAAGTGGGGCTGTTGATGGAGGCGGCACAGGCGCAGCAGCGCCTCGGTGAGGAAGCGCTCGCCCGGCTGAGCGAGCACCTGCGTGGGCTGGATGATCTGGTGCGCACGGAGGTCGCGCGCACCGTCGCCGAGTCGCTCGCAACGCTGCAGAGCGAAACCGAGCAGGTCGCCGGCGCCTTGCGCCAGCTGCGGCGCGCCGCGGACGTGCGCCTGTTCCTGTGTTCGCTTGCCGTGACGGCCGCGAGTCTTGCGATTGGACTTGCGGCGGTACGCGTGTTGGTGCCCTCGCGCGCGCAGATCGAGACGCTGCGCGCGCGCCGTACCGCGTTTGCGGCCGACATCCGCCGGTTGCGGCAGTTCGGTGGCGAGGTCGATCTGCGCCGCTGCGGCCGGCGCGGACGGCTGTGTGTTCGTGTCGATCGGGCCGGCCCCGGATATGGTCGGGGTGGCGAGTTTCTGCTGGTGGAACCGCCGTGAGCCCGTGGACGGCCGTGAGCGGTGGCGCGTTACGGATCGCCGTTGCGTTCGCAACGGGCGGCGTGGCCGCGCTCG
>JAKARC010000089.1 GCA_021822385.1 Pseudomonadota bacterium | reverse complement strand
CGCGCAGCGCCGGCAGTGGATCGAGATCGCGCCGGCCGGAGCGCGGGTCGATCGAGGGAATGATGCAGCGCGTGCACGGCTTGACGAGTTGCAGGCGGATCGGACCGAACTGCATCGCCGCGATGCGGTCCTCGGCGAAGGGCGCGAGTCCCGTGAGCACGATGTTGGGCCGGAATCGCTCCATGGGCAGCGGCGCGGGCAGACGCTGGTTGAGCGCATCGAGCGAAGCCTGATTGCACACCAGAAGGGGATAGCCGTCGGCAAAGTTCAGCGGCACGGGCGTACGGCCTGCATAGGTGGGATCGGCTCGGCGCGGCGGCACGCCCGGTGTGCGCACGAGGCGGGCCGACGTGGCGAGGGCAGCGCTGATCCACTGTGCGGCGGGCTCGCCTTGATCCACCGCGGCACAGCGGTCACGCCAGATGCGCACGTCGCGCACGGGACCGGGAGCCTCGTACGGCAGATCGAGCGGATCGAGGCCCTCGGTCTCGAGGCGCAACCCGCTCGCGGTGAGCGCGGGGGCGATCCGAGCCAATGCCGGATGTGTCCGCTGCGTGAGGAACGTGCCGTCGGCCCTGATTGCGAGCCAGTGCCGATCCCGCTCGAGGCCCGTGCCTGCGAGCCGCGCCTGCGCAACGGAGAGGCCGCGCGCGGATTTCAGCGGATACAGACGCAGTTCTTGTACGATGGCGTCCGTCATGAGCTGATTCTACGGCACACATGCGTCGCGCCCTGTTGATTCTGCTCGGGCTGGCTCTGGTCCTGGTCGGTCCGGTGATGTTCATGCTCTCGCGCACCTACGCGCTCGACCAGGCCTGCGCGCAGCTGCGTCCCGGCGAGACCCCGGCCGAGGTCGTCGCGCAACTCGGTGCCCCGGACAGGGAGGTTCGCCGCGGGCGTGGGGCCGCCGCCATCCTGGAATACCGCTATCGGGTCTGGCCGCTGCCCGCGCGCTGGGTGGTCGACTTTCGCGCCGGGCGGCTGATCACCCGCACGACACGCTAGGCTCGCGCTGGCGGCTGCAGAGTGCGACCGGCATCGCAGAGAAATGTGCCGGCGGCGGTCGTGCGCCACGGTTTGGCCGCTCCGGCGTGCGGCTGCGCCGTGCGATAATGACACCGGGGAATGGGATGGGGGGCGCGCGGTGCGCCCTCGTGCGAGGTGTCGGTCACGTGTTTGCAGTCCGCTCGATCTGGCCGCTCGCTGTCATGGCGGCGCTGCTGTGGGGCGCGACGGCCCGCCCGGCTTACAGCCAGGAGAGCCCGCCGGGGCGTGTGGCGCGCATCAGCTACATCGGTGGTCGCGTTGCGTTCGAGCCGGCCGGCACCCACGCGTGGGTGGCCGCCGAACTGAACTGGCCGATGAGCCTCGGCGACCGGATCTGGACTGATTGGACGTCCCGCGCCGAGATCGAGGTTGGGACCCTGGTGATCCGGCTTGGCAGCCGCACCGGCTTCTCGTTCCTGAACCTCACCGGACGGATCGCGCAGATGCAGCTGAGTGCGGGGACGATCATCGTGCACGTGCGCTCGCTCGGCGGGGGGGCACGGGATGAGGTCGATACCCCGAATCTCGCCATTGAGCTCGAGCGACCCGGGACCTACCAAGTTCGAGTCAGCCCCTCGGGCGAGACCACCGTCGTCGCCGTCCTGCGGGGTGCCGCGCGCGCCGCCGGCGGCGGTGAGATCTTCACGATCGCCCAGGGGCAGCGCGCAAGGTTCAGAGGTGCCGAGACGCTGACGGTGGCCTATCACGGCGTCGGCTCACCCGATGCGCTGGAACGCTGGTCCATGTCCCGTGACCGCCAGGAGGCGCAGAGCGCCGTCACCGTCACGCAATACGTCTCGCCAGCCATGGTGGGCATCTACGATCTCGACACTTATGGCAGCTGGGCGGACACGCAGTGGGGTTATGCCTGGTTCCCGAACGTCGATGTGGGCTGGACGCCCTATCGCTTCGGTCACTGGGTGTGGATCTTTCCATGGGGTTGGACCTGGATCGACGCCGAGCCGTGGGGCTTCGCGCCGTTTCACTACGGGCGCTGGGGGTTCTGGCACGGCGCCTGGTGCTGGATTCCGGGCCCGGCTTGGCAGCGGCCGGTGTACGCCCCGGCGCTGGTGGCCTGGGTGCACGGCGGACCGGCCGGGCGCGGTGCGGTGGGCTGGGTGCCGCTCGGTCCCAGGAATGTCTACATCCCGGGGTATGCGGCGAGCGCGGCCTATGTGCGCAGAGTCAATCTGAGCAATACGCGCGCGCTCAACCTGCGGCTGATCGCCGCGGCGCTCGCCCATCGCGCCGCGCAGTCCTTCCGCAATGGCCGCGTGGCCGGAGCGATCACGGCGGTGCCGCGCGCGGCATTCGTGGACTCCGAGTCCGTCGCCGCGCATCGTCTGCCCGTGCCGCGCCGCGGTCTGCGTGCGCTGCGTTTGTCAGTGCGGATGCCGGCGTTGGCTCCGCGTCGGGCGAGCGCATTCGGCGCGCGTGCGCCACAGTTTCGCGCAGCTCCGCCGTGGCAGCTGACCAACCGGGCGGTGGTCGCGCGGCTGCTGCCGCCGCGCGCGCCGGTTTCCTTCAGGCGCCAGCAAGCGGCGATCCGAGCCAATGGCGGGCGGACGCTGACCTTCGCGCAATGGGCGCGGTTGCGTCCCAACATGCCGGCCGCCCGGGTGCGCCTCGCCCAGGTTCTCGCCGCGCCGCCGCGCCGTTCGCCGAGCCCACACCGCTCGGCCGGGGGGTTCGTGCCGCCACGCGCGCGCGCCTATCGACCGTTCCGGATGCCATCGGCG
>JAKARC010000050.1 GCA_021822385.1 Pseudomonadota bacterium | reverse complement strand
CGATGGAACAGCGCATCGGCCTCGGCGCGCTTCTGGTCGAGGCGCCCTGGCGGCTGCCCCTCGATCCAGCTCCAGTAATCCCGACAATGCGGGCGGGGCGCGCCGCCAGCGTCCAGCATCTCGTCATACGGGCCGGCGTTCACGATGCCCCCTCAAGTTCCAGACGTCGAAATTGCCGTAGGGGTAAAGCGAAATCTGTGCCAGTCTGCGTTTTCTTGGGTATTCAAAGGGTTGGACTGACGCGTCGGATCGGCAGAGCGCGTAGCGGTGGCCGATTGCCTCGCAACGGTGCGCCACGGGTGATGCGCTGCACCAGGGCTGTGCGCCGGCAGACATCGTCGCGCATGGGCTGCGCGGTCAAGCCAGGACTCCGCGGCCAGTGGCGCCGACCATCGGCTACGGTCACTGCGGAGTGCAATGTGACTCCATCGAGGTCAGACGCGGGATCGGCCCAATGAGTTGTGATGCTCACCACCCAGAGCGTGCATCGCCGAGCTCTGGTCGGGTAGGATAGGGGCGGGACCTTGAGCCGGGCAGGCTGCACAGTCTCGCTGCCCGTCGGAGCGTATTGCCGGCATCAACTATCCATAGGGTCCCAGGGCAGCGTGTGACCACCGTCTGGAGATCTGCATGAAATCGCGTTATCTGCTGATTCTCGTGGGATTGATCGCGCTTCCGGCGATGGCATCGGCCGGTGGACCGCCGCCGGCGCGCTTACGGCCTGGGCTGTGGCAGTTTCACTATCACTCCACGACCGAGATGAATGGGCATGCCCTCCCCGGCACGCGCCAGAGTGTGCGGCAGTGCGTCAAAAATACCGATCCGGCGAAAATTCCGCTGCTGCCGCACTTGCCGCCGAATATCAAATGCACAGCCCCTGCACTGACGGTGACTGCTGCGGGCTATCAGGTGCGATTGTCGTGCACGGCGGCGGAGACCAACGGCATGGTGAGCAGACTGGATGAAGAATTTCAGATCATGCCGAGCAAGGACGGCGACCGGATGACTCTCGCCGGTACCGTGCATCAAGCCATTGTCGGTGGCCCGGTCGCCATACCCCCGGTACGGGTGCAGATCGTTGCCCGGGGACAACGCATCGGGGTGTGCCCGGTGCCCGCGCATTGAGCATCTGCCGCTCGCGCAGGCGTGCAGTCAAGTTGGCGCGGTGCGCCGGCTCACCAGCAGCGAGGCGAGCGCGCAGGACGCAAGCCGTGTACGGGCATCGTCCGCGCGACTCGTGAGCATGATGGGCACGCGCGCTCCGAGCACGATACCGGCGAGCCTGGCGCCGGCTAGGTATTCGAGCTGCTTGGCCAACATGTTGCCGGCTTCGATATCCGGTACGACGATGATATCGGCGCGCCCGGCCACCGGAGAGACAATCGACTTGGTTGCGGCCGCGCGCCGCGACACGGCATTATCAAACGCAAGCGGCCCATCGAGCACCCCACCGGTGATTTGGCCGCGATCGGCCATCTTGCACAAAGCGGCCGCATCCAGCGTCGATCGGATTCGGGCCGTGACCAATTCGACCGCCGATAAAATGGCGACGCGGGGTCTGCGGACTCCCACCGCGTGCGCCAGATCGATGGCGTTTTGCGTGATATCGCGCTTGTCTTCAAGGCTCGGGTAGATGTTGACTGCGGCGTCCGTGATGAACAGCAGGCGCGGATAGCGCAATAAGTCGATGACGAAGACGTGGCTGACCCGCCGCTCGGTCCGCAATCCGTTCTCAGGGTCGACTACGTAATGCATGAGCTCATCGGTGTGCAAGGCGCCTTTCATGATCGCGTCCACTTCGCCGCGCCGCGCGAGTTCGACCGCGCGGGCTGCCGCACCGTGACTGTGTTCGGTTGGTGTCACCCTATATCCGGTCAGATCGAGGTGCGCGGAACGGGCCGCAGACCGGAGACGGTGTTCCGGACCAATCAGGGTCGGTATGATGAGACCGGCCCGGGCCGCCTCGATTGCGCCGCGCAGCGAGACGGGATCCACCGGCTGAACCACTGCCGTTCGCAGCGGGGGCAGTTGGTGCGCCTTCTGCAGCAGATGTTCGAGCCGCTGCGGAATTCCCGACCGCTCGCGACGGGATGCGGTACGCGTTCGCTGTTTGACAAGCTTGGTCATCGGGCAAATCTCCGCTGCATGCGCTCGCAGTGCGGCCACCGCGCCGGTGTGCCCGTATGCTGCGTCGGGGTGCTGCGCCCCCGATCAATCATACCGATGCGGGCCCGTCGTGGTACCGGTGATGCTGCGCCGCGGTCGTCGCTTTGCACCCGCGCGAGGTCCGCCTGCATATCGCGCTCACCGAATTCCGTGACGAACGACTTCCATCGGGTGGAGGACACCGCGAGATGAGGCGACGACGCGGGTTGACTGAACGTGCGCAGACTGTATATTTTTACATATCGAGGCTTCCGCGATCGAGAGGCCCCGGCATCCATTGACGTCGACACCGTGCGTTTTGCCAAAGGGGCTGGATGCGTCTCGCCCGTAGCACTTGCGCAACAGCGATCGAGCGCGGGGGTACCCCGTACCGTAACGCCTCTCGATTGCGTTGGCTTGCAGGCCCCAGACGTGCGAGCGTCGCTGCTGCCACCGCAGAGTAAAGTGAATCAGGAGCGCCATCCGTGGGTGTCCAAGCATCTCAGTCTCGCTTCATTGAAGTACGCCTCCACCGTGCGCGGCTCGCGCGTGACGGTCGTACCATTCTGCGTGACGTAGACTGGAGGATTCGTCCCGGGCAGCGCTGGGTGCTGGTCGGAGCGAACGGGGCCGGCAAGACGCAGCTGATGAAGCTTGTTGCGGGTTCGGTATGGCCGACACCCGATAGGCCGGGAGTGCGCCGATATCTCTGGCAGGGCAGGTTTTGGCAGACGCCCCAAGAGGTTCGCGAGGAGGTCGCGTACCTTGGGCCCGAGCAGCAGGATAAATACACACGCTACGGCTGGAATCACACGGTCCTGCAGGTAGTTGGGACGGGCGTGCAGCGCTGCGATATTCCGTTGCAGCGGCTCGATGAGGCGGCCGAGCACGTCGTGTCGCGCGCGTTGCGACGGCTGCAAATCGACTCGCTGCGCGCGCGGCGCTTCCTGACGCTTTCCTATGGCGAGCGCCGCCTGGTGCTGCTGGCACGTGCGCTTGCTTCCCGGCCCAAACTGCTGCTGCTCGACGAGCTGTTGAGTGGGCTCGATGAGAACAATCGCGCCCGCGCGCTACGCTGGCTTGAAAGCACGGCGGGGAAGAATCTGCCATGGGTACTGTCGACGCACCGCGCCGATGAGGTGCCCGAAGCGGCCACTCATGTGCTAATTCTGGAACAAGGACGGGTCGTCTATCGCGGCGTGCGCCAACGGGCATCGCTGGTGCATCGGCTGCGGACTGCTGCACCGGCGCGGGAGAGCCTCCCCGATGCAGCGCGATGCGCCAACAGGCCGTCCGGCCGCGTGCTGGTGCGCTTGTCCGACGCTAGCGTGTTTCTGGATGAGCGAGCGGTGCTGCGTCAGGTGTCGATCAGCGTGCGTGCAGGAGAGTGCTGGATGGTGCACGGACACAATGGTTCCGGTAAAACCACGTTGTTGCGCACGCTGTATGGCGATCATGGCATCGCCCAGGGGGGGCGCGTCACGCGGGTCGGCATCCGCCCTGGAGTGCCTCTGCAGACGTTTCAGCGGCGTGTCGGCCTGATCGCCCCGCATCTACAGACCGATCATCCACTCTCGCTCACCGTCGCGGAGGTCGTTCAATCAGGTCGTCATGCCAGTATCGGTTTGAATGATCGACCCAGTACCGCCGATCGAACTGCGGCGCTGCGGGCCATGAGCGAATTTGCGCTGCTGCCACTTGCGTTGCGCCAGCTGCGCGAGCTGTCCTACGGACAGCTGCGTCGGGTACTGTTCGCGCGCGCCTGGGTGCGCCGGCCGATGCTGCTGCTGCTCGATGAGCCGTTTGCGGGCTTGGATGCCTCGACCCATGCGGAGCTGCGTGCCCGCGTCGAACGGCTCGCCGCTGAAGGAATTGCCGTCGTCATGACCGCTCACAGGCGCTCGGAGTGGCTGCCCGGCGCGACCCATGAGTTGCAGCTGCACCAGGGCGCCGTGCGGTATGCGGGTCCGGCGCGATTCAGTCGAAGGTCATCGCGGTCTCGAACACCGACACGGCCTGTCCGATGATCCAGACCGCGCTCACCACACCGCCGTTCATTTCAATTTCGATCTCAACGCGACCCGGGCGGTGCAGCCAGCGCCCCTGCACGCCCGTGAAAGCGGCCTTGTGCCGGTCATGCGCCAGCAGGCCATGCTGGACCAGGTACACGCCAAGCAGACCATGGGCGTTGCCGCTCACCGGGTCCTCGCCGATGCCGAGCGCGGGACAGAACATCCGTGCCTCGGTAAGCGGATCAGTTCCGGGCGGCTGTAACGCGAACACGAAATAGCCCGCGGCGCCGATCTGCGCCGACAGCGTGGTCAGACGGGAAATATCCGGTTTGAGCTGACTCAGCGGCCCCGGACCGCGCACGCCGATCAGTAGGCGGGTGCTCGCCGCACCGGCGACGCGCAACGGGCAGCGCGGGTCGAGATCATCACTGGCCAGCGCCAGGGCGTCCAATACGGCGAGCCGTTCACGGGAACTGAGTTCGCGCCCGAGCGGCGCCGGATTCTGGCGAATGGCGATCCTGCTCTCGGGACCCCGTCCGCGCACCTCAACTTCGACGATCCCGGCTTTTGATTTCTGCCGCATCCGCACCGGCGCGTTGGGGCGCATCGACAGCACGTGATGCGCGGCAATGGTGGCGTGGCCGACGAATCCCGCTTCGGTTCGGGGGGTAAAAAAGCGCACGCGGACGTCGTGATCCGGTCCGTCGGGCGCGAATAGGAAGGCGGTGTCGGCATTATTCAGTTCGCGTGCGATGGCCAGCATCTGCGTGTCGTTCAGCCCATCGGCATCGAGCACGACCCCGGCGGGATTACCGGTGAAGCGCTCACGAGTAAAGGCGTCGACTTGATGGATCGGGATCTTGTGGGTCATCTGCGTCCTCTGTCCGCCACGCATCGCTGCGCGCGGCGAAGAAGGTCATTCTAGCCTAGCGATCATGAACCGGTAGAATAGGCCGAGTGGACGTCGGTGTGGAAATCAGTCTCTATCCGCTCGCGGAGCGCTCCGCGCCCCTCATCCATGCTTTCATCGACCGGTTGTCCGCGCACGAGGAATTGAAAGTCGTGCCGAGCAGCCTCAGCACGCAAGTGTACGGCGAATTTGCGCAGGTATTCGCAGCCGTGCACGAGGCGATCGAGGCGACGTTCAAGGCTAGAGGGGCGGCAGGTGGCCGAGCGGCGGTGGTGCTCAAGGTGCTCGGGCCGCTGTGAGTCGGATGCCGGGCGCGCGGCGATCCTGCCGTGGCCCATGGTGCCGCGGCCGGCGCGCGACCGGCGCTTCGGGAGTGCGGCGCCGCGGTGGTTGCTCTGGCCGGTGGCTTGCGCGCATGTGCAGTTGTGCTGCCGCGTCTTGCCGGTGGCGCGGGCCGGCTCAACCCGGCACACTAGCGCGGGCAGGTGTCTGGCTTTCCGGACGATTTACGGACAGTGGGGTATTGAATGGCGCTGTTGAAAGTGGTCGATCGCGAGGGTATCGAGCATGCGGTCGACGGCAAGGTGGGCCTGAAGGTCATGGAAACGCTGCGCGATCTCGATTACGGTGTGGCCGCCATCTGCGGTGGCATGTGCTCATGCGCGACGTGCCACGTGTATGTCGATCCGGATTGGCGCGACCGTCTGCCGGCGCCGATGGCCGACGAACGCGAGCTGCTGAGCGATCTGGCGCATTATGACGACGGCTCGCGTCTGTCCTGCCAGATCGAGTTTACGCCGCAACTTGATGGTTTGCGCGTTACGATCGCCCCGGATGAATGAGGCGATGGCGGTGGAGAATCAAGAGTGATCGATGTAATCGCCGGACTTGCGCTGGCCGGTGCGATCGTGCTCGCCATCCTCTACAAACGGGTGCGCGGCGCGCTTACTCAAGGCACGCGCCGCCACGATGACTGGGACGAGATGATGATCAAGCGGCTGCGCGATCAGGGTTATCATCCTTTCAACGAGTATCGGGTCGATTATTTTCTGGCTTTACGGGATACGGCCACGTGCGATCAGGTGCGTGCGCGTCTCGAGCCGGAGGGTTTTGCAGTCGACGTCAAGTCGATTGACGGCGAGAGCGAGCTGCCGTTCAGTCTGCACGCATCCAAGACCCTGCGGTTGATCGTGCCGGAGATCCAGACACTCAGCCAGCGCATGCGGGGGCTCGCCGAGGAATTCCACGGCCGTTACGATGGCTGGGCTGCCTAGAGCCTGGTCGCAGCGTTATTTTTTCTTCTCCGCCTGATGCTTGACGGCCTCGGCCGCGGCCGCCGCGACCGCCGGGTCACCCAGGTAGCGGCTGGTGAGCGGCGTGAGCTGCTCGTCGAGTTCGTAGAGCAGGGGAATGCCGGTCGGAATGTTCAGCTCGACGATATCCTGATCGGAAACCTTATCGAGCATTTTGACCATGGCGCGCAAGCTGTTGCCGTGCGCGACCACGAGCACGTTGCGTCCGGCGCGCAGCTCCGGGGCAATCCGCGTGTGCCACATGGGCGCCACGCGCGTGAGCGTGTCCTTCAGCGCCTCGGCCGAGGGCAATTCACCCGCGGGCACGGTCCGGTAGCGCTCATCGAAACGGGGATGGCGCGGATCGTCAAGCGGTAGCGGCGGGGGCGGTACATCGTAACTGCGTCGCCAGATCTTTACTTGCGCCTCGCCGTGACGTTCCACCGTCTGCGCCTTGTTCAGGCCTTGTAGAGCCCCATAGTGCCGCTCATTGAGCCGCCAGGAGCGCTCGACCGGAATCCACATGCGGTCCATCTCATCGAGCATGATCCACATCGTTCGAATCGCGCGCTTCAGCACCGAAGTGAAGGCGACATCGACCAAGAGCTTATCCTCGATCAGTTGCCGGCCGGCCCGCATGGCCTCCTCGCGCCCGGCGGGAGCCAGATCGATGTCGGTCCAGCCGGTGAACAGGTTGTCCAGATTCCAGAGGCTCTGTCCATGGCGGACGAGAATCAGCTTGCCGGGCATGATGCGGATCTCCTTTGTGACTGCAGGCAGCACACGGCAGCGTGTGCAACCGGGCGCCCTCGCGCGGGCCGCCCCAGCGCATCAGTATAGCTGACTCGACTAGTCGGTGAGCTTGCGGAGCGTCTCGACACCCACGGTGAGAGTGGCGAAATCGGCGGCACCGGCTGCGCGCATCTCGGTGCATGCCCGTTCCCAATGCGCGAGGCGATGCGCCTCGCCGCGCTGCCAGGCGTCGACCCGCTCGGTGGCGCTGCCGCCGCGTGTCTGTTCGAGCACGCGCAGGGCCAGTGCGCGGTGGATGCGCATCGCAGCATCGCGTACACCGGTGCGTGCAGTGGCTTGCCACGGGCCGTCGACCGGCAGCCGCTCGATCTGTTCACGCAGCCAGTCAAGCCCGGTCCGCGCGCCAATCTCGAAATAGATGCGGGCTATCTGTGCGACGGTGCTTGCCCGGTTCGCCGAAATTTCCGCAATATCGAGCGAGGCATTGTGTGCCTCGAGACTCGCGATGCGCTCGGCCAGCGCCGGCGCCACCGCCGACTCGAGCAGCTGCGCGCGGCTTAGGTCGAAGTGGGCACGCCAGGCGCCGGACAGTACCTGCGGCAAGTGCCGGCTGACCTCCTGCACGGTGGCGCGGAATTCACCGACCGCCGCGCTCACGCTGAGGGAGGTCCGGTGCGCGAGCAACCAATACGTCGCATGACGCAGCAGGCGGCTGGTCTCGAACTGCGCGCGATACTGAATTTGCGCCGGAGCGCGGTTGTCGAGCGATTCAATATCGTCCCAAAGATCGCGCATCTGAAAGATTTCCCGAGCCGCCGTATACGCGCGCGCGATCTGCGCCGGTCCCGCTCCGGTCTCCTCCTGAGCGCGCAGTACGAACGTGGGCCCCATCCGATTGATCAGACTGTTGGTCGTGGCCGTGGCGATGATCTGACGGCGCAACCGATGACGTCCGATCGCCGCTGCGTAGCGCGCTCGAACCGGAGCGGGGAAGTAGCGCTCAAGCTCGTTTGAGAGATAAGGGTCTTCCGGGACGTCGGAGTCAAGCAGGTGGCTGTTCAGCCAGATCTTGCTGTACGAGAGCAGGATGGCAAGCTCCGGCCGAGTCAGGCCCTCGCCACGCTTGCGGCGCTCGCCAATTTCCTCGTCGCTCGGCAGGAATTCCAGAGTGCGGTTCAGGCCGCCGGAGCGCTCGAGAAGTCGAATGAGATGTTGAAACTCCGGCAGGCGCGTCTTGCCCTGCTGCTCGAGCATGCTGATGGCCTGGCTCTGCAGGTAGTTGTTGCGCAACACCAGTCCGCACACCTCGTTCGACATGCGTGCCAGCAGACGATTACGGGTGGCAGTGGGCAGCTTGCCGGAATGCACCAGGGGGCTGAACAGGATCTTCAGGTTGACCTCGACATCCGAGGTATTGACGCCGGCTGAGTTGTCGATGAAATCGGTATTGAGGCGACCGCCGGCGCGCGCATATTCGATGCGTCCGCGCTGCGTGAGGCCGAGGTTGCCGCCTTCGCCGACGACCCGCGCGCGCAGTTCCCGGCCGTTGATCCGCAGCGCGTCGTTCGCGCGATCGCCGACCTCGGCGGCGGACTCCTGGGTTGCCTTCACGTAGGTGCCGATGCCCCCGTTCCACAGCAGATCGACCGGCAGGCGCAGGATCGCGCGGATCACCTCGATGGGAGTGGCGGTGGCACTGTCCAGCCCGAGCAGTGCGCGTGCCTGCGGCGAGAGCGCGATGGACTTGGCGCTGCGGGAGAAGACGCCGCCACCTGCTGAGATGCGGCTGCGGGCGTAATCGTCCCAGCTCGAGCGCGCGAGCCCGAACAATCGCTCTCGTTCGGCAAAACTCACCGCCGGATCCGGCTTCGGATCGAGGAATATATGCCGATGATCAAAGGCGGCCTGCAGGAGAATGTGCCGCGAAAGCAGCATGCCGTTACCGAAGACATCGCCCGACATGTCGCCGATACCGGCGACCGTGAATTCCTGCTTCTGCACGTCGATGCCAAGTTCACGGAAATGCCGCTTGACGCATTCCCACGCGCCGCGCGCCGTGATGCCGAGGCCCTTGTGATCGTAGCCGGCCGAACCGCCGGAGGCGAAAGCATCACCGAGCCAGAAGTGGTATTCGGCGGCAATGGCATTGGCCGTGTCGGAGAATGTCGCCGTGCCCTTGTCCGCCGCCACGACCAGATATGGATCGTCACCGTCGCGGCGGATGACCCGCGGCGGCGGTACGATACGTCCGGCGATGATGTTGTCGGTGAGATCAAGCAAGCCGCAGATGAACGTCCGGTAGCAGGTCGTGACTTCGGCCTGGATCTCCTCCCGGCCCTCTTGCGGCAGGAGCTTCGGCACGAAGCCGCCCTTGGCTCCGACCGGCACGATCAAAGTGTTCTTGACGTTCTGCGCCTTCATCAGTCCGAGGATCTCGGTACGGAAGTCCTCGCGCCGATCCGACCAGCGGATGCCGCCGCGAGCCACATCGCCCATGCGCAGATGCACGCCCTCGACCCGAGGACTGTAGACGAAGATCTCGTGCTGCGGGCGCGGCAGCGGCAGGTCGGGGATGGCCGCGGGGTCGAACTTCAACGACAGATAAGTCAGCGGCGCGCCCGTCGGGTCGCGGCGAAAATGATTCGTGCGCACCGTCGCGCTCACCACCGCGAGATAGGCGCGCAGAATTCGATCCTCATCGAGGCTGTCGACCGTATCGAGTTGGGCGTGGATGTGCGCGACGAGCTGTTCGCCCGCCCGTTCACGGCCCGCATCGCCCTGGCGCAGGTCGGGATCGAAGCGGGTCTCGAACAGGCGTATCAGCGCCGCGGCAACCCCCGGATTGGCGGCGAGCGTGCGCTCCATGTAGCTCTGACTGAACGGCACGCCGGTCTGCAGCAGATAACGGCAGTATGCGCGCAGCACCATGATCTGCCGTGCGCTCAGATCGGCGCTGAACAGCAGGCGGTTGAACCCGTCGTTTTCCGCGCTGCCATTCCACCCGGCCGCGAGCGCCTCCTTGAATCGGTCCGTCACGCGCGCCAGGTCGATGTCACGCCCGTCGCGATGCTCGAGTTCGAAGTCCTGGACCCAGGCGATGCCGCCCTGCGGCCAGGCGAGCTCGTAGGGCCGCTCAGCGATCACCCGCAGTCCGAAGTTCTCGAGCATCGGGAGCAGTTCGGAAATCGAGACCGGTGCGCCGAGCTTGACGATCTTCAGGTGCAACGCCTGGGCATTCTGCTGCGTAGCGCGATGCAGGCTGACGCAGCGCGCATCGGGCGCGGCGCGCAGTTGCTCCAGATCTGCAATGTCGGCGAGCGCTTCGGCGGGGCTGACATCGTCCTCATACGCGAGCGGAAAGGTTTGTCGGTAGCGCTCGTACAATGCCTGGCCGTCCGCTTCGCCCTTGCGCGCGGTGAGCACCGCATGTAAATGATCGCTCCACGTCTGTGTCGCTGCGGAGATTTTCCGCTCGATAGCTGCCACGTCGGCCCGATGGTGCTCTCCGGGAACGGTCCGCACCACCACATGCACGCGCGCATGGCTCGAGTTGGAGATCTGAACCTGGCTTTCGGCCGATGTGCCGCCAAAGCCATCGATCACGATTTTCTCGATGCGTTCGCGCACGTCGGTGTTATATCGATCGCGCGGAACATAGACGAGACACGAGAAGAAGCGGTGATATGGATCGCGCCGTGCGAGCAGGCGCACGGTGCGGCGCTCGTACAGGTTGACCACGCCGCGGCATATGCGCACCAGATCGCGGGTGTTCGCTTGGAAAAGCTCATCGCGCGGATAGGTCTCGAGCACGTTGAGCACGGCCTTGCCGTCGTGACTTTGCGGATCGAGGCCGAAATGCTGAATGACGCGAGCGACCTTCAGGCGCAGAACGGGGATGTCGCGCGGGCTGCGATGGTAGGCCGTGGAAGTCCACAGGCCGAGGAAGCGGTGCTCGCCGTCCGCCTCGCCGCGGGCATCGAACGTCTTCACGCCAACATAATCGAGATACTCCGCCCGGTGCACGGTAGCGACGGAGTTGGCTTTGGTCAGCACCAGTAATTCACGTTCGCGGGCGCGGGCGCGCACCTCGCCGCGCAGCGCGGTCACCGTCTGGCGTCCCTTGCCCGGAATGCTGCGCAGAATACCGAGGCCGGTGCGCGGCTCGGACTTCAGCAGATCCTCGCGCGCGCCGCGCTCGAGCCGGTACTGGCGATAGCCGAGGAAGACGAAATTGCGCTCTTCCATCCATTGCAGGAGCTTGCGGGCCTCGCCGATCTCCTCGCCCGGCAGCGGCGGCGGGCGTTGCTCGAGGTCGGCCATGATGGACTGCACCCGTGCGCGCATTGCCGCCCAGTCATCTACGGCGAGGCGTACATCGCGCAGGGTCGAGTCGATGTCCTGGCGCAGGCGCTCGAGCGCGTCTGGATCGGTGCGCCGGTCGATTTCGTACATCTCCCACGATTCAATGCGCGCCGGACGGGTGCCCCGTGCGCCGATTCCGGCGAAAACGCCGCGCCTGTCGCGACGCACATCCAGAACGGGGTGCACGATCGCGTGCACGGCGAGTCCGGCGCGGGCAAAGGCCATACAGATCGAATCGATCAGAAACGGCCGATCGTCGGTCACGATCTGTACCAGGGTATGCGCCATCTCGAAGCCATCCCGACCGGGATCGGGGTTGAAAATCCGCACCAGCGCTTGACCGGGTCGGCGGCGGCGACCGAGCTCCAGATGACAGCGTGCGGCGTGCGCGAGGGCCACCGGCGTACGGGCAGCCAGATCCTCTTCGCCGACGCCGCGGTAATAGGCGCGCACGAATTCTGCCGGGGGACGCTTGCCGTGCGTCAGACGCACGCGCGCGATGTGGTCGATCAAGGCGCGGCGGACCGGCGGAATGCTGCGCAGGTTCTGACCGTCACCGACCGAGGAGGTTGGGGGGTGCATGATGAGCAGGGATTATATACGTCTGTGCACCGTGAGGCGGTCAGGGTATAATGGTTGCGCCCGCAACGAAAGAGGCGCCGCTCGCAAGCGCCGTTGATGGAGCTGCCGATGAGCCAGACTGGCGAGAATCCAATGGGCACCGATGGCTTCGAGTTCGTGGAGTACACCGCCCCGGATCCGCAGCTCTTACGTGAGCTGTTCGAGCGCATGGGTTTCCCGGTCAAGGCACGCCACCGCTCCAAGAACGTCACCCTGCATGCGCAGGGAGGCGTGAATTTCATCATCAACGCCGAGCGGGAATCGTTCGCGCAGCACTTCGCCGCACGGCACGGACCGTCCGCCTGTGCCATGGCCTTTCGGGTCAAGGACGCCACGTACGCCTATCGGCGCGCACTCGAGCTCGGCGCAAAGCCCGGGCCGCAGAATGCCGGTCCAATGGAGTTGAACATTCCGTGCATCGAGGGAATCGGTGGCTCGCTCATCTACCTGGTGGACCGGTACGGCGAGCGCAGCATCTATGATGTGGACTTCCGTCCGGTCGACCCGATGGGCGCAGCGGCAGGGGCCGGGCTGACGTTGATTGATCATCTGACGCACAATGTCGAACGCGGCAACATGGATAAATGGGCGGGCTTCTACGAGCGCCTGTTCAATTTCCGGCAAATCCGCTACTTCGACATCGAGGGACGGCACACCGGGCTGTTTTCACGCGCCATGACCAGCCCGTGTGGGAAGATTCGCATTCCAATCAACGAATCACAGGACGAAAAAAGCCAGATCGAGGAATATCTGCGCGCCTACCATGGCGAGGGCATTCAGCACATTGCGCTTGCAACCGACGACATCTACCGGACGGTTGACCTGCTGCGCGCGCGCGGCATCGTATTCCAGGATACCCCTGACACGTACTATGAGCGGATCGAGGCGCGCGTGCCCGGCCACCACGAGCCGCTCGAGGCGCTGCGCCGCCGCCGCATCCTCATCGACGGCAATCCCGAGCACGGTGAGGGGGTTTTGCTGCAGATCTTTACGGCCAATGTCATCGGGCCGATCTTCTTCGAGATCATCCAGCGCAAGGGCAACGATGGTTTCGGCGAGGGTAACTTTCGCGCGCTGTTTGAATCCATCGAACTGGATCAGATGCGCCGCGGGGTGATCTAGCCGCGCCGCCGGCGCTCACAGGCGGGCATCAACCTCGGTCGCAGGCAATGCGTGCTTGATGTCGTAGAGCACGTGGTTTTTGCGCCCAAACTTGTGGATTGCGGCGGCGCCAAGTTTGCGGAACTGCTCATGCGCGACTGCGAGCACGATCAGATCGTAGTAATTCGGACGCGGCTTGTGCAGAGGGCGCAGCCCGTACTCGCGCTCACATTCGCGGCGCTCCGCCCACGGGTCGTGAATATCGACCTGAACGCCGTATTTGGCAAGCTCCCGCACGACGTCCACGGCTTTTGAATTGCGCACGTCCGGGCAGTTCTCCTTGAAGGTGATGCCAAGCACCAGGGCGCGTGCGCCGTTGGTGACAATGCGCTTGCGGTTCATCAGCTTCACAATCTCGGTGACGACGTGAATCGGCATGTTGTCGTTCAGGCGCCGGCCGGCGAGAATCATCTCGGGGTGATAGCCGAGCTCCTGGGCCTTGTGCGTCAGGTAGTACGGGTCGACGCCAATGCAATGACCACCAACCAGCCCGGGGCGGAATGGCAGGAAGTTCCACTTCGAGCCGGCGGCCTGCAGCACTTCCTCGGTATCGATGCCGAGCCGCGCGAAGATCAGCGCCAGCTCGTTAATGAGTGCGATGTTTACATCCCGCTGCGTGTTTTCGATGATTTTCGCAGCCTCGGCGACCTTGATGCTTGAGGCACGGTGGGTGCCGGCGGTGATGATGGCGCGATAGAGCGAGTCGACGAACTCTGCGGCCGCGGCGGTCGATCCCGAGGTCACTTTCTTGATCGTCGTAAGACGGTGCTCCTTGTCCCCGGGGTTGATGCGTTCGGGGCTGTAACCGACGAAAAAGCCGGAATTCAGCCGCAGCCCCGACTCGCGCTCGAGGATGGGCACGCAAACCTCTTCGGTGCAACCGGGATACACGGTCGATTCGTAGATGACCACGTCGCCCTTCTTCAGCACCTTGCCGACCGTGGTGCTCGCGGCAACGAGCGGGCCAAGATCGGGGCGCTTGTAGATGTCGATCGGCGTCGGCACCGTGACGATGAAGACCCGGCAGCGGCGCAGATCCGCCGGTGCGCAGGTGAAGGACAGGTGGGTTGCGGCCGCGAGTTCGCCCCGAGTGACCTCCAGCGTGCTGTCGCGTCCGGCCCGGAGCTCGGCAACACGCTCCGGCTTGACGTCGAAGCCGACCGTAGTGAAATGCTTGCCGAATTCAACGGCGAGCGGCAGTCCCACATATCCCAAGCCGATCAGGCCAATGCGACAGTTGCGCAGATTCATCACGTTGGGGTCTCCGGAAAACCGCAGTCGTGCCCGGCGCGAATGGGAGGCATGCGCGCACCAAATACATACGCTGCGCGTTGAGTTTAGCACGACCCGCAATCGTCGCGGCTGTTCCGCTTGCGCGCGGGCGGGTCGTCGCCGCCGGCCGTGCGCGCGCGGGGCATCGGTCCGGGCGGTCAGGGCCTGTGCTCGCCCGCGAGGTACGCACAGCTTTGCATTTCGATGAGGCGGAGAGCG
>JAKARC010000088.1 GCA_021822385.1 Pseudomonadota bacterium | reverse complement strand
GTTGGTGACGGCCGTGCGCGGCCGGCGTGGGGGCGGCGCCGGGCTGGTCCATCGCCTCGTGGCGCACGAGCTCGTGGCGCGCGAGTCGGCGGCCCGGCCGAGAGACGCGACGGACTGAACCGCAAGGCTTGACAAGTCCGACCCCTGGAGCACAGGGTAGCGGTACCAATCGAGGGGGTTCTACATGAGCGAAGGCAAGTCCGGGCTCGTCGTCGCACTGACGATTGCCGCCACACTGGGCGGGCTGTTGTTCGGGTACGACACCGCGGTGATCTCGGGAGTCACCAGCGCAATCACGCATAATTTCGTCGACCCGCGGCATCTGGGGCGGACCGATGCCGACTTCCTCTCGGGGTTGGCGATCTCGATCGCCCTCATCGGGTGTGCGATCGGCGCCGGCCTGGCCGGACCGATCTCCACGCGCATTGGCCGCAAGTCCGGCCTGCTGATTGCTGGGGTCCTGTTCTTTCTCTCATCCCTCGGCGCCGGCTATCCGGAGTTCATCTGGGGCTTGTTTGGCGGCACCGGCTATCACGCGCTGCCGGCCTTTCTGGCCTATCGCACGCTGGCGGGCATGGCGATCGGCATGGCCTCCATGCTGGCGCCGATGTATGTGGCAGAGGTCGCCCCACCCGAGAAACGCGGCATGCTGGTCACGTTCCAGCAGATCGCCATCGTCGTCGGCATCATGATCGTCTATTTTGTCAACGCCGGCATCCAGGCAGGACACACGCGCGCCTACCTCATGACGACGGCCTGGCGGCACATGCTGGCCTCGGCGGCCATTCCGGCCACGCTGCTCATCATCGCGATGCTGTTCGTGCCCGAGACGCCGCGCTATCTGGTGCTGAAGGATCGCGACGGGGAGGCGCTCGCGCTCCTGAAGCGCCTGGTGGGCGATGGCGCGGCGCAAAGGACCCTGCAGGAGATCAAGGCTTCGCTCGTGCAGCATACGCGGCCGCTGTTGAGCTTCGGCTGGCTGGTGCTCATCGTGGGCATCATGCTCTCGGTGTTCCAGCAGCTGGTCGGCATCAATGCCGTGCTCTATTACGCGCCGCACATGTTCGAGACCATGGGCGCCTCGACCAACAAGGCACTGTGGGAAACGGCGATCTTCACCGGGGTGACGATGACCCTGTTCACCCTGGTGGCGACATTCACGGTGGACCGGCTCGGCCGCAAGCCGCTGCTGATCACCGGGGCGCTCGTCATGGCCGGAGCGATGACGTTTCTCGGCTTCCTGTTCGATGAGCACATCGTGAGCGTGGCCGTGGGGCAGCCCGGAGCGGGTCACGGGCCGTCCTATCTCGCCCTGGTCGCGGTCGTGCTCTACATCATGGGATTCTCGTTTTCCTGGGGACCGGTCGTCTGGGTGATGCTCGCGGAGATCTTTCCGAACTCGATTCGCGGCAAAGGCATGGCGATCGCCATCGCGGCGCAATGGATCATGGATTTCATCGTCTCGCTGACGTTCCCGATGATGGATGGCAATGCCTACCTGAACGCACACTTCAATCACGGCTTCGCCTACTGGGTCTATAGTGCGTGCGCGCTCCTGGCCGCTGTGTTCGTCATGCGCTGGGTGCCCGAAACCAAGGGGCGTACGCTCGAGTCCATCCAGCATCTGTGGCGTCCGGGCGAGACCCGCCCGGCCGAAGAAGATTCCGAGCCGGTTGCACCCTGACCGGCCTCTGCCTCGGGGTGGGTGCGCTGGCGCTGTGGCCACCCGCCGCGCAATTCGCGCAGGTATAGGGCGCGGAGCGCCTGCTCAGACCCGCCCGCCGACCTCGTCGATGTGGCGCAGCAGGTCGGCCGGGTCGTCGTAGACGCGGATAGCCCCCGAACGCGCGAGTTCATCCTGCCCGTAGCCGCCGGAGAGGAGTCCGACGCCGAGTCCCTGCGCCCGCCGCGCCGCGAGCATGTCCCAGATGCTGTCGCCGACGATGACCGCGCTGTGGATATCGACACCGAGACGCTCGGCGGCGGCGATGAACAGATCCGGGTCGGGCTTGGCGTGAGCCACATCGTCACGGGTGATGATCGGGACGCTCGCGGGATCGACCTCGAGAATCCTGAGGTTATATTGCGCCGAGATCATCCGGCCGCTGGTGGCGATCGCCCACGGCAGCCGCGCCCGGGTGAGATAGGCCAACAGGTCCTTCGCGCCCGGCAGGGGGCGCACCCATTGCACGAGCCCGGCATACGCCTCGGCGTGATGCCGTTGCAGCTTCTCGAGCAGGTCCGGCGTGATTGCGGCCGATACTTCACGCAGCAGCATTTCGCTGAACAGGCCGCCGCTCATGCCGATGCGGCGATGGATGCGCCAGACCGACAGCTCGATGCCGGCCGAGTGCAGAGCCTGCTGCCAGGCGAGCACGTGCTGATAGACACTGTCGACCAGAGTGCCGTCGAGATCGAACAGAAAGCTCGTCTGCGTGCGCCGCATCATGTGCCGATCCCATGTGCAAGGGAGCGCGATTATCCGTGAAGGATCGCAAGTACGGCAACGTCCGACCTGATTCCGGGTGCGCGGTGCGTAGGGGTGTGCAGGAGCGGTGCGTACCCTGCGCTGCAATTGCGCGGCAGACGCAGGTGGCGAGCGTCGCGGACCGGCGACGCGGTGGGGATAAAATCCTCAAACGATGCAGGACGAGCAGTTTCTGCGGAACCCTCGGCGCGCCGGGCACTCAACTTAAGGGATGACCCCTTAAATGAGGACTCGGGCGCAGAGTGCGCGCAGTCCACTGACGCGAACTGAAGGAGTAGGCGCATGCATGCAACATCCCCCGTGTGGACGGTGGTTCTGGCGGCCGGGGACGGCAGCCGGCTGCGAGCACTGACGACGACGCCCACGGGCACCGCTGTGCCCAAACAGTTCTGTTCGCTCTTC
>JAKARC010000010.1 GCA_021822385.1 Pseudomonadota bacterium | reverse complement strand
GCTGCTCGAGTGGGAAAGATTCTCGGACGCTACGTGCTGCGTGAAGTGGTCGGAGCGTGGTTGCTCAGCATGGTGGTGCTGCTCGTCATCCTCACCGCCTTCGAGGTGTCCGCCGTGCTCGAGCGTGCCGCGGCGAGCCAGTTCCCACAGGGTGTCATCCTGCGTCTGATCTACCTCGGGTTGCTGCAGTATGTGAGCTTCGTCGCCCCCATGGCGCTGTTGCTCGGCATCGTCTGGGCGTTCGGCCGGCTGTATCACGACAGCGAAATGGCCGCCGCGCTCGCCTGCGGTGTCCGTCCGGCGAGCCTCTACGGGCCGGTGATCGGGTTCAGCGCCCTCATCGCCGCGGCGCTGGCGGCAGTGACTCTGGTGCTCGCGCCCACGGCCACCTACAAGGCGCTCACGCTGCGCGACCAGGCCATCCGGGCCGGACAATTCGCCCCGCTGCAGCCAGGGCAATTCCGCTCGTTTGGCGGCGGCAGCGCGGTGGTGTACGCGCAAACGGTCGAGCCCGATGGGGCGCTCGGGGATGTCTTTCTAGAGCGCAGCCATGGTCCGGTGGTGCAGGTGGCGGTGGCGGCGCGGGCGCGCCACACCCTTTCCCCGAACGGACGGACCCAGACCCTCGAACTTTATGATGGGGAACGCTTCGAGGGAATTCCAGGCAGCGCCCGGTTCCGGGTCATGCGCTTTGCTGAGCACACCGTACCGATCCCGATGCCGCCGGCGCACGCCGTCATCACGGATCTCGATGCGGCACCGACCGCAGCGCTGTACGCCTCGAGCAATCCGCGCCGCCAGGCGAAGCTGCAGTGGCGGATCGCGCTGCCGCTGATGTGTCTGATGCTCGCCGTGATTGCCCTGCCGCTCTCCCGCCTGAAGCCCCGCCAGGGCCGCTACGCGCGCATCTGGATCGCGGTCGTGATCTACCTGATCTACATGAATCTGCTGTCCGCCGGCGAGATCTGGCTCGCCCGCGGCACCATCCCACTGTACCTTGGGCTGTGGTGGGTGCACGTCGTGATGGCACTGTTGGCACTTGCCATCATCCGTCTGCCGCGGGCAACGCAGCGGCTGCGGCATCGGTGGGTGGGCGCATGAGCATCCTCGACCGCTACATCGTGCGCAGCATTCTTGGCTCGGTGCTACTGGTGCTGCTGGTCATGCTGGTGCTCGGCGGGTTGGTCGTGTTCATCAGCCAGCAGGGCAATATCGGGATGGGGCACTACACCCTGGCCGATGCGCTCTGGTTCACGCTGCTCAATCTGCCGCAGCAGGCTTACCAGCTGCTGCCCATCACGGCGCTCATGGGCTCGCTGCTCGGTCTTGGAGCGCTCGCGCGCGGCAGCGAGATCACGGTCATCCGCGCCACGGGCGTGTCAGTGGGGCGATTGGCCGCCTCGGCGCTGATCGCCGCCAGCGTGCTGATCGCGCTTGAGGCGGTGGTCGGAGAGTTCGTCGCGCCGCAGCTGCAGCAGGTCGCCAACGAGGAGCGCGCCTTCAGTCAGTACAATACCATCAGCTTCGGCGGCGGCACCGGCGCATGGGTGCGCGACGGCAACCTGATCCTGAACGTCGCGCGCCAGAGCGGTTCGCGGCAGTTCGGTGGCATGCGGGTGTTCAAGCTCGCCACGGGGCACCATCAATTGTTGTCGATCGGCCGGGCCACCCGGGCCACCGCCATCGGGCACGATCGCTGGCTGCTCGATGATTACACGGCCTCACGTTTCAGCGGTGAGCGCGTCACCGTGCGCGCCCCCGGCCGCAAGGTGCTGCGCACGAATGTTTCGGCGAACTTCCTCGGCTTCACCGTGCAGGACCCGCAACAGATGAGCATGCGCTCGCTGTGGGCGTTGATCCACTATCTGCGCGCCAACTCCCTCACCGCCGGTCCGTACGTCTTTGCCTTCTGGTCGCGTATTGCGCGCATCGCAGCCATTGCATTCTCGGTCCTGCTTGCCGTTCCGTTCGTGCTCGGCTCGATGCGCTCGGCGGGTGCCGGCGCGCGCACGCTGCTCGGACTCGCTATCGGCATATTTTTCTTCCTGCTGCAGCGCTTGATTGAAAGCGGCACCATCGTCTTTCACCTCAACCCGGTGATACTGGCGTGGCTGCCCACGGCGCTGCTCGCGACCGTGACGGTGCTGTTGCTGGCGAGCGCGCGCTGAGCGCGCGCTCGCCGCGTTCAGTGGTGCAGCGGCTGTAACAGCCCCGCGAGCCGCTGGAAGATCTGCCGGTACTCGTACGAGGGAACCGAGTAGGTCCAGCCGCGCACGCGCGCATTGATGGCTTTGGCTTCTGCCGCGGCCTTGGCACCCGTGCCGCGCGCGACCAGAGTGATCTCATCGGGGCCCTTTTTGCCGGCCCGATAGCCGCTGACGGTCACGCGCAGTCCGCCGAAGGTGATGACGACCGCGTGCGAGAGGAGCACGCCCTTCGGCACCGGCAGACTCTTGTGAACGTCGGTCAGTGTGAGGTTCGAGAGCGCCGCCGCGTCGCTGTCGGCGGCGTCGGGACTCGATAGCTCGCGTCCCGGCGGTATGCCGAGCACGGTGAAGTGCGCGGCGGGCTTGGTCCGCATGATGCTGTACGGCGATTGCCCGGCAACGTGCACCGCGATGCTGCGCACGCGCCCGGCGCCAATATTCACGATCACCGGCTCGAGCCACTGCGCGATATGGGCATCCGTCGTGATCAGCGGTGCCGCCAGCAGACATTGCTTGTGCTTGGCGCGGCGAACGTAGCTCGCCGCACCCTGCAAGGCGCTGTGACCGACGATGAGCGCCCAGCTATGGTGCGGGCTGATCACGTCGATACGCACACCGGTGGCGCCCTTGGCCGTGATCGGCTGCACGCCGAGCAGCGCATAGTTCTTCGCCAGGCGGGTCTTGGTCTGCACCACCTTGAGGTTGCCGAGGTCAATCAGCAACTTGCGCAGCTGCCCGGAGTTGGCCGGATAGCCGCGTTCGCTCACCAGCCAGCGCCGGGCGCCTTTGTCGATGACGACGCGCTTGCCGTGCGGGCCGTTGATGCGCACCTGGGTGACGGCATTCAGCCGCGTCCGCAAGCCCGGCAGGACTCGCGCCCCGGCGAGCGAGGCGCCACTCGACTGCTCGCGGTGCGTCAGCCAGACGGCGACCCCGAGCACGATGAAGCTGACTGCGAACAGGAGGATCAGTCGGCGTTGTGTCATGGCTGCTCCCGTGCCGGTTGTCCCGTGCGCCGCTGCTGGCGCCGGCGCCAGGCGGCCCCGAGCAGCGCCAGCAGCGCGAATAATCCCGGCATGACGATGATGTTGATGACCTTAAGCTCCGTGCCCAGTCGATCGATGCTGCGCACCAGTCCGGCCTGGACCGCACGCAGGCGCTTGCGGATGGAGAGTCGTTCACGCTCGAAGTGCTGAATCTGGGCTTGTTGGGCCGGCGTCAGGATCAGTGTGGTCTTGTGCGTGCGCCTGCTCTGCAGCAGCGTCAGCTGCCGCTCGGTCTGCTTCAGCTCGCGCTGCAACTTCACCTGCTCGGCGCGGTAGCGCGCTTCAGCCACGCGCCGCAGCGCCTGGACGCGGGTGAACGGCCTGACGAAGCCGGCCTTGGCGCGCACGCTGATCAGATCGTTGCTTCCCGACATGTTGTTGAGAGCGTTGAGCACGACATCGCCGTTGCTCGCCCATGCCTCGGCCAGCGGTTGGCCGAACAGATCGAGATTGTGGACCCAGAGGAAATCGGCGAGCATCTGCGCATCGCCGAATACGATCAGATGCAGCGGCTTGGTGGCAGTCTTGAGCACCGTCGTTCCTGCCGCCAGTTTCACGCCCGTGGGTGGTCCGGCCGGAAAGGCATTCTTGACCTTTCCAGTTACGCTGGCCGCCAGAACATAGCGCCTGCCGGTCGGCTTGAAATGACTCAGCAGGCCCGACGGATCGAACATCCCGTTCACGGCGTCGGCGCTGACCGCCTCGGCGTCCTTGGTGCTCCACAGCAGCGGGGTGAAGCTGGTGCCCGCGCCCTTGATCGGGCGCAACGCCCCAGCGGCGTCAAGATTGATATTGGAAAGACCGGCGGTGATCACATTGTGCTGCGACATCTGCTTGCGGCCGAGCGCGATGACGAGCGGATCGAGGCTGGGGGCGCCGTTCGGACCGCTTACGGTCAGCGCGAGCGACCGGTCGGCGACCACCTCATTCGGATTGAAATGCACGCCCCAGCTCGCCAGCAGGCGGACAAACTTTGCGCCGGTGCCCTGCGGCGGGCTGCCGGGATCGGCCGCGACATTAGGTGCGAGGAAAGTCACGATGTGGCCGCCGGCAAGGGCGTACTGGTCGATTGCAAAGCGCGTTGCCGCAGGCAGGCCGCGCGGATCGACCAGCACCAGCACACGCGTTTTGGCGGGGATGCGCGTCGCACCGGGCGCGAGCGTGCGCAGATGATAGAACTGACCGGCTTGGCGGTAGATCAGCCAGGGCTGGCGCATCTGCTCGGTCTGGGTATTGAACCCACCGGTCATCGGCAGCGAGGCATACCAGGTGACCACCGGCTTGTGCGGATGCACGAGTCGATAGATGAGTTTGTCGACGTCGTATTCGAGGAATCGCTGCTTGCTCGGATCGAAGAAGGGTATTGCCTGATGACCGTTTGTGGAGTTGGTGCCGGCAAGACCAAAATAAAATTTGCTGCCGGCGGCGTTGAGCGGCGCGCCGGTCACCCCGAGCTCGGCGGCGCGATCCTCCTCGACCGAATACGGCCTGGGATCAATGATGTGCAGATGGATCTTGCCATCGGCGCGCGCGGCGAGTTCGCGCAGGAAGTTCTCGACGTGATCGCCATAGGCGCGCAGCTGCGGAATGTTCTCGGCCGCCCGGCGCGAGTAAAAGAAGTAAAGATCGATCGGCTCGGGGATGCTCTTTAAAATGCGGTCGGTGCCGCTGGCGAGCGTGTACAGGTGATTTTCCGTCAGGTCGAGCTGCCAGCCGGCAAGCGCGTAATTGCTGATGACGATCAGGCCGATCACGAGCAACCCGAGCGCACCCACGGTGCCCCAACCGAGAGTCGAGCGTTTGGTCATGCCGCGCTCCTAATCCGCTTTGCGCAGGTCGATGGCGACCGCGGTGGTGAACAGGAAAAAGCCGATCAATAGCACGAAGTACACGACATCGCGCGCCTCGAGCACGCCGCGGGTGATCGACTGGAAGTGCGTCAGCAGCGACAGCGATGCGATGGCATTGATCAGCACTTCGGGCGCCCAGCCCTGAAACGCATCGAGCACCATCGGGTAGCCGGCGAGCAGCAGTACGAAGCAGGCGGCAACGCCGAGAATGAACGCGACGACCTGGTTGCGGGTCAGCGCCGACATGCACGAGCCGATGGCGAGAAATCCGCCGGCCAGCAGCAGGCTGCCGATGTAGGAGGCAAATATCACGCCGTTGTCCGGGCTGCCCAGGTAATTGACCGTGATCCAGATGGGGAAGGTGAGCGCCAGTGCAATCGCCGTGAATGCCCAGGCAGCGAGGAACTTGCCGAGCACGGCTTCCCAGATCTTCACCGGCAGGGTCATCAACAGTTCAATGCTGCCGGACTTGCGCTCCTCGGCCCACAGCTTCATGGTGAGCGCCGGAATCAGAAACAGATACAGCCAAGGATGAAACATGAAGAACGGACGCAGGTCCGCCTGGCCGCGCTGGTAGAAGTCGCCGACGTAGAAGGTAAAGGCGTTGGCGAGTACGAGAAAAATGATGATGAACACGTACGCGAGCGGCGTCGCGAAATAACTCGCGAGTTCGCGGCGCAGAATCAAAGCCACGTTGCGCATGAAACCCCCGGGCGCCCTCAGGCGGTAATGGTGCGGAACACTTCGTCGAGCCGGCCGGACTCCAGGTGCAGCTCCTTTAACTGCAGTCCCTGCCGCTGGGCGAGATCGGAGATGTCCTGCAGGATGAGCGCACCGGCGCGCGGCAGCGCCGTCAGGCGCGCCTCGCGCTCGCTCACCTCCACGGTGGCGACCTGCGGTAGCGCCGCCACGGCCGCGCGCGCCGCCTCGAGCTTCTGGCGGTCGGCCAATTGCAGCGATACCGCATTGTGATAGCGCGATTGCGCGGCAAGCTGCACGGGTGTGTCGTCGGCCACGATGCGGCCGCGGGCGATGATGATCGCGCGCGTGCACACCGCGTCCACCTCCTCCAGGATGTGGGTCGAGATCACTATTATTTTCTCCCGCGCCATCTCGTTGATGAGCGTGCGCACTTCGTACTTCTGGTTCGGATCGAGCCCGTCGGTGGGTTCATCGAGAACCAGCGCCGGCGGGTCATGAATGATCGCCTGGGCGAGACCCACCCGCCGGCGAAAGCCCTTGGACAGTGTTTCGATCGTCTGATTGAGCACACGCGCCAGCTCGAGTCGTTCGATCACATAGTCGAGCCGAGCGCGTTTGCGGGCGCCCTGCAGCAGCCGTAGATCGGCAATGAAGTCAAGAAACGCGCTGACGCGCATCTCGCCGTAGCTCGGCGCGCCTTCGGGCAGATAGCCGAGGCTCTGGCGCGCGGCGAGCGCATCGGTTTCGACATCGTGACCGCAAACGCTCGCATGTCCCGAGGTCGGCGTGACGAATCCGGCCAGCATCCGCATCGTGGTGGTCTTGCCGGCCCCGTTGGGCCCGAGAAAGCCCAGCACCTCGCCCGGGTGCACCTCGAAGCTGACGTCAGCCACGGCTGTCAGCGAACCGTAGCGCTTGCATAGATGCTCGGTCTTGATCATCCGACCCCTCCGTCTAAGCTGCCTATAGAGTGCACATCGGTGTGAAAGTTCCCCCTAGCGGGTACGGCCGAGCGGGTCGGGCGGCACCCGCCACAGCAGCATCATGATGGCGCCGCCCAGCAAGCCGCCGAGATGAGCAAAGTGAGCGATGCCGGGCTCCATGCCGGTGACTCCGAAGAATAGCTCCAACAGGCCGTACAGCGTCACAAACAGCCAGGCGGGCAGAGGAATGGGCGGCAACAGCAGCAGCAGCTGTGCGCGCGGAAATAGCCACGCGAAGGCGAGCAGCACGCCGAACACCCCGCCCGAGGCGCCGATGGTCGGCTCGGGGTTGCCGGTGGCATGCTGCACGGCAATTTGTGTGATCCCGGCCGCGACCACACAGGCAAAGTAGTATACGAGGAAGCGGCGTACGCCCCAGTATTGCTCCAGCGCCGGCGCAAATATGAACAGGCCGAACATGTTGAACAGGATGTCGAGCCAGCCGTCGTGCACGAATGCATAGGTCACCAGCTGCCAGGGACGGAAGTAGGGCCCGAGCGGCCACAGTGCGCAGTGCAGGACGATCGGATCGAAGGCGACCCGCTCGATGAGGAAGATCACAAAGTTCGCCAGGATCAGACCCAGCACGGCCGGTGTAGGCATGCGCAACATCCGGCCAGTGTACCTGCCGGGCCGCATCGAGCGGAATCCCGGCGCGTTACGGCGCGAGTTCCGCGCCGAGCCGCTCGGCGGCCGCGCGCAGCGCCGGCAGCACCGTCTCGATCAGTTCCCGGCGCGAGAGACGTGAGGCCTGGGCGCTCACGTTCATGGCCGCGACCGTTGCGCCGACCACGTTGCGCACCGGAACGGCAATCGCACGTAAGCCGATCTCGAGTTCCTGGTCGTTGAGCGCGTAGTCGTGCGCGCGCACCTCCTCCAGGATCGCGAGCAGCTGCGGCAGCGCAGTGACCGTAAAGCGCGTGTGCGCCACCCGTTCCTCCCGGGCGAGCGCGGCTGCCGCCGCCGCGCTCGGCAGGCTGGCGAGCAGCACCCGGCCGAGCGCGGTGCAGTAAGCCTGCAGGCGGCTGCCGACACCGAGCGTGACCGACATGATGCGTTGGGTCGATGCGCGCGCCACGTATACGACCGTGCCCTCATCGAGCACCCCGACGGTGGTGGCTTCGCCAATCCGCTCGCTCAATTCCGTCAGCACCGGTTGGGCCGCGATGGGCAGCGGGGCGGTGGCGAGGTAGGCATAGCCGAGACTGAGAATGCGGGGCTGCAGTCGGAACGTACGGCCGTCGCTGGCGGCATAGCCCAGTTCGCGCAGCGTGTACAGGCACCGTCGCACCACCGCTCGCGTCAGGCCGGTCGCGCGGCTGACATCGGCAATGGTCAGGCGCCGGTCGACTCCGGCGAAGGCGCGGATGACATGCAGGCCACGCGCCAGCGACGTCATGAAATCCGGGTCGCCCGCCCGGGACAGCAGTGCGGACGCCGGTGCACGCGCGCGGCTCGATGGGTGCGGATTGGCGGGATGCTTCGGCGGCACTTCGGGAACTCGTTACGTGCGATTATCGTACCGCGACGTGCGGCGCGGCGTCATGTCGCACCCCCGCACACCGGACGCGAGGCCTCGCCCGATCGCCCCTTCGAGGGAGCTGGCATTGCACTTTAAGGTAGACAGGGCCGGTTGGCGGGCTCGAGCCCTTCCCGCTGGCCGACTCCCTGCGCTAGTCTACGGAAATGGCTGTGGACACCGATGACGGACTACGCGGCTGCGTCCGCGGTACCGGCGCGCACCGGGTCGCCGCTCGATGAATCCTGGCTCCTCCTGAACGACTAGGGACACTTATGCATTCCACCTTGCCGATTCGCCCGGCGCGTGCGCTGCTGATCGCCGCTGGTGCGCTCGCGCTCGGCGGTTGCACCGTCGGCCCGAATTTCGTCAAGCCGAAGCCGAAAATGCCGGCGCACTGGTCGGCGACCGCGATGCGGGATGGGTCCGCGGGAGCCTCGCGGCTCACGACGAGCGGACCATTGACGGTGGCGTGGTGGTCGAGCTTCCATGATCGGATGCTCACGTCGCTGGTGCAGCGGGCGGCGGCGCAGAACTTGAGCGTGCGCGAGGCGGCGTTGCGGGTGCGGGAGGCCGAGGCGCAAACCGCGGAGCTGACCGGATATTTGTGGCCGGATCTGTCGGCGAGCGCCTCGTGGGCGCGCCAGCGCGCGAGTACCAATACCCCGACCGGCGTGTTGTTCGCACTGCCCGCGGGCACCATTCCCGGCATTCCTCCGGGGATCCTCACCAATCCGTACAACCTTTCGCAGTTCGGTCTGGGGGCTTCCTGGACCCTCGATCTGTTCGGCACAACGCGCCGCGCGATCAAGGCCGCGAACGCGACGACCGCAGCGGCGGTCTATGACGGTCGCGACGTGCTGCTGACGATGGTCAGCGACGTGGCGAAGACCTATATCGCGCTGCGTGGCGCACAGTTGCGTAAGGCCATTCTCGTGCGCACGCTCGCCACGCAGCGCGGCCTGCTGCAGCTCACCCGGGCCCGCTACGCCGCCGGGCTCACCTCCGATCTCGACGTGCAGAATTCTGCGGCAGAACTCAACACGACGCGGGCGCAGTTGCCGCTCGTCAATGACCAGATCACGGTCGATATCAATCAGCTGAGCGAGCTGCTAGCGCTGCCGCCGGAGGCGCTACGTGCCGAGCTCGTGCGCGCGCGGCCGGTGCCGCCGGTGCCGCCGGTGGTACCGATCGGGCTGCCTTCGCAGCTGCTGCGTCGCCGACCGGACATCCTGGCCGCGCAGGCCGAGCTGCATGCGGCGACCGAGCAGATTGGAGTGGCGATCTCCGCGTTCTTCCCGAGCATCACGCTCACGGCCCAGGGCGGCTATCAATCGACCGGGCTCGGCGATCTGCTGGCGGCGGCCAGCCACACCGCCATGTTCGGACCGCAGATCAACCTGCCGATCTTCGAGGGTGGTCGCATTCGCGCCACGGTACGGTTGCGGCGCCTGCAGGCGAGGCAGGCCGCGGTGGTCTATGCGCGCACCGTGCTGTTGGCATTGGATCAGGTCGAGAACGCGATGGCCGCCTACGGCGCCGACCAGCAGGAGCGTGTCGCGCTCGAGGCGGCCGTAAAATCGAGCCGCAATGCGCTCGTGCTGGCCCGCCAGCGCTATGTCAGCGGCATCTCGAATTTCATCGATGTGCTTGAGGCCGAGCGCGCCGAGGAGCAATCGGAGCTGTCGCTGGCGAGCGCGACAACGACGGTATCGCTCGATCTGGTGGGGCTGTATCAGGCGCTTGGCGGCGGGTGGCAAAGCCCCGGCCTCGCGGTGGCTGCGCGCCATCGGCCGCGCATCGCCCGGGGCGCGTGAGGCGCTGAGCGGCGCCCGCGAGGCGATTCGTGCCGCAGCCATACGAGGTAGTGAGCACCCATCGCTGCTTCGGCGGCACGGTCGGCTTCTACCGCCACTTCGCCGCCAGCACGGCGAGCGTCATGCGCTTCGCGGTGTTCACCCCGCCGGCGGCGGCGCAGGCGCGGGTCCCTGTGGTCTATTGCCTGGCCGGGCTCACCTGCACCGAGGAAACCTTCATGGTGAAGGCGGGGGCGCAACGTGTCGCCGCCGAACTCGGTGTGATGTTGGTTGCCCCCGACACCAGTCCGCGTGACCTGCATTTGCCCGGGGAACGCGATAACTGGGATTTTGGCGCCGGGGCCGGGTTCTATATTGATGCCACCGCGACGCCCTGGTCGGCGCACTACCGCATGTATACGTATGTGACGCAGGAACTGCGGACGTTGGTCAATACCCACTTTCCGGCAGACCCGCGCCGCACGGGCGTCCTTGGGCACTCCATGGGGGGGCACGGAGCGCTGATGCTGGGATTGCGCCATCCGCAGCTCTACCGCTCCATTTCGGCGGTGGCGCCAATTTGTGCACCGCGGCAGTGCCCCTGGGGTCGCAAGGCCTTCGCCGGCTACCTCGGTCAGGATCAGGGACAATGGGCGGACTATGACGCCGTGGAGCTTGCCGCGCGCGTGCCGGATGCGGCGTGCCGTGCCCCCATTCTCGTCGATCAGGGGCTCGCTGACCCGTACCTCGAGGAGCAGCTCCGGCCCGAGCTGCTCGAGCAGGCGTGTCGGCGCAGCGGCCTCGCCCTGCAGATGCGCCGGCACGAAGGCTATGACCACGGGTATTACTTCATCGCCGGGGTCATCGGCGATCATCTGCGCCATCATTTCCGCATTCTGAACGCGAGCTGAGGGGCGAGGGAGCGTGGGTACTGCGGTTGCGCCCACAGGCCGAGCGCCGTCAGCCGGATTGCCGCCCGACCCGATAATGACAACATGTCGTGCGCGTGCGTCGGCGGCCATGACGGATGCCGGCGCCGCGTGGGCGCGCACCGGGGCCGGCTTGCGCTCTGCCCTGGCCTCGAGGCGCAAATTCGGTTAGAATTACACACTGATCCAAGCAAACAGACTCAGGCATGACACTGAATTTCCCGGTGGGCGGGGTGTCACGCGAGGGTGATGACACCCGCACAGCGTTGATCTGCGGCTCGGTGGCGTACGATGCCATCATGCGGTTCGAAGGCCGCTTCCGCGACCATATCCTGCCCGAACAGATCCATATCCTGAATGTCTCCTTTCTGGTGCCGCAGTTGCGCCGGGAGTTCGGTGGCTGCGCCGGCAACATCGCCTACAACATGAGCCTGCTCGGCGACCGCGGCGTGCCCATGGCCACCGTGGGGCGTGATTTCGGTCCCTACCGGGACTGGCTCGAGCGCACCGGCATCGCGCTCGATCACCTGCGTGTGATCGATGAAGAACTGACGGCGCAGGCGTTCATCACCACCGATCTCGATGACAACCAGATCACCGCCTTCCACCCCGGCGCGATGCAGCATGCGCACCGCAACGCGGTGAGTGCCGCGCACGGCGTGAGTCTCGGGGTGGTGGCTCCCGATGGCCGCGAGGGCATGATCGAGCATGCCGCGCAGTTCGTGGCAGCGGGCATTCCGTTCCTGTTCGATCCCGGCCAGGGGCTGCCGATGTTCGACGGCGCGGCGTTGCGCGCCTTCATCGAGCAGGCCGACTGGGTGGTGGTCAACGATTACGAATGGCAGGTGGTGCAGCACAAGAGCGGTTGGGACGAGCAGCAAGTCTGCCAGCGGGTTGCAGCGCTCATCGTGACCCGCGGGGCGCAGGGCTCGGTCATCCACACCGCCGGGCAGCGCATTGAAATTCCGTGCGCGCCTGCGCGCGCGGTGGTGGATCCAACCGGGTGCGGCGATGCGTACCGCGCCGGCCTGCTGCACGGCCTGCTGCACGGCCTCGACTGGGTGAGCGCGGGGCGGGTCGCCGCCGTGATGGGGGCGATCAAGATCGAGGCCCTCGGGACGCAGAACCACCGGGCCACCCGCGCGCAGATCGCCGCCCGCCTCGCCCAGAGCTTCGGCCCCGAGGCCGCCGCAGCCGCCTTCGGTACGACGGGTGCGGCCTCGGTCCAGCCTCCTTCCACTCAACTTTCAACGGGAACCGACTGATGACCAACCGCTATCTCTTTACATCCGAATCCGTTTCCGAAGGTCATCCGGACAAGGTGGCCGATCAGATATCGGACGCCGTGCTTGATGCCATCCTCGCCGAAGATCCGCGCGGGCGTGTGGCCTGTGAGACGCTGGTCAAGACCGGTGTGGTGATCGTGGCGGGCGAGGTGACCACCTCCGCCTGGGTGGACGTCGAATCACTGGTGCGCCGGACCGTACTTGATATTGGCTACAACTCCTCGGAGATGGGATTCGACGGCGCGAGCTGCGGCGTGCTGAACATCATCGGCAAGCAGTCCCCGGACATCGCCCAGGGAGTCGATCGCAAGGATGAGCAGGCCCAGGGCGCAGGCGATCAGGGCATGATGTTCGGCTATGCCACTGATGAGACCGATGTGCTGATGCCGGCGCCGATCACGCTGGCGCACCGTCTGGTGAAGCGTCAGGCCGAGGTGCGCAAAAGCGGCGTGCTGCCGTGGTTGCGGCCGGACGCCAAGAGCCAAGTCACGCTGCGCTACGAGGATGATCGGCCGACCGGCATTACGGCGGTCGTGCTCTCCACGCAGCACAGCGCCGAGATCCCCATCGAGCGGTTGCGGGAAGCGGTGATGGAGGAGATTCTCAAGCCCGTATTGCCGGCGGAATGGGTCGGTGCGGAGACGAAGTTCCATATCAACCCGACCGGTCGATTCGTGGTCGGCGGGCCGGTGGGCGATTGTGGTCTCACCGGGCGCAAGATCATCGTCGATACCTACGGCGGCTATGCCCGCCATGGCGGCGGCGCCTTCTCGGGCAAGGACCCCTCCAAGGTCGATCGCTCCGCGGCGTACGCGGCGCGTTATGTCGCCAAGAACATCGTTGCCGCGGGCTTGGCCCGCCGCTGCGAGGTGCAGCTGTCCTATGCCATCGGTGTCGCCGAGCCGACCTCGATCATGGTCGAGTCATTCGGCACCAGCCGTCTCTCCGGCGAGCAACTGACCGCGCTGGTTCGTCGCAACTTCGACCTCACCCCGTACGGGTTGCGTCAAATGCTCGATCTGGCGCGGCCGATCTATCAACGATCCGCCGCCTACGGGCACTTCGGCCGTACGGAGCCTGAGTTCACCTGGGAGCGGACCGACCGGGCGGAGGCTCTGGCCGCGGACGCCAAGGCATCCCGGGCGGCATGACCAGAGCAGCAGCGCGGCATGTGCGCCGCGCTGCTGCCATCGATTCGCCATCGCACGTGTGCGGTGGAGCGATGTCAATCGAGGAGCGCTGCGACAGGCGGTGGTGCGGCTCGCGCCACCGGTTCTGCCAGGCTCGAGTGACGTGCGCTTCTGTCAATACGGCGCTCGCTAGACCTAATGGAGCAATCAGCCATGAACGCTACACCGAAGCCGGCTCTCCGGCCCGCCGACCATCACGTCGCGGATCTGTCCCTGGCCGACTGGGGCCGCAAGGAAATCCTCATCGCCGAGACCGAGATGCCGGGCCTGATGGCCATCCGCGCCGAGTACGCGAGCGCGCAACCGCTTGCCGGCGCGCGCATCAGCGGGTCGCTGCACATGACCATTCAGACCGCGGTGCTGATCGAGACGCTGCAGGCGCTCGGCGCGCAGGTGCGCTGGGCGTCGTGCAACATCTACTCGACGCAGGATCATGCTGCGGCGGCGATCGCCGCCCAGGGCACCCCGGTGTTCGCCTGGAAGGGCGAGTCGCTGGCCGACTACTGGGATTACACCCATCGGATCTTCGAATGGCCCGACGGGAACTTCACCAATATGATTCTCGATGACGGCGGCGATGCGACCCTGCTGATGCATCTCGGCGTACGCGCCGAGGCGGACATCAGTGTGCTCAGCAAACCCGCGAGCGCCGAGGAGACCGAACTGTTTGCGGCCATCCGCGCGCGTCTGGCCGCCGATCCGAAGTGGTACTCCCGGCGCATCGGCCACATCCGCGGTGTCACCGAGGAAACCACCACGGGAGTGCACCGGCTCTATCAGATGGCCAAGGAGGGGCGGCTCGCGTTTCCGGCGATCAACGTCAACGATTCTGTCACCAAGAGCAAATTCGACAATTTGTACGGCTGCCGGGAATCCCTGGTCGACGGCATCAAGCGCGCGACCGACGTGATGGTGGCGGGCAAGATCGCCGTCGTGTGCGGCTACGGTGATGTCGGCAAGGGGTGTGCGCAGGCGCTGCGGGCGCTTGCCGCGCAGGTGTGGGTGACCGAGATCGACCCGATCTGCGCCTTGCAGGCGGCCATGGAGGGCTTCCGGGTCGTGACCCTGGAGTATGCGGCGGACAAGGCCGACATCTTCGTCACGGCCACCGGCAATCTGCATGTGGTCGCGCATGAGCATATGGTCCGCATGAAGCACAATGCGATCGTTTGCAATATTGGGCACTTCGACAACGAAATTGATGTCGCCTCCCTGCGGCGTTATCGCTGGGAGAACATCAAGCCGCAGGTCGATCACGTCATTTTCCCGGACGGTCGGCGGCTGATCCTGCTGGCGCAGGGGCGGTTGGTCAATCTCGGCTGCGCAACCGGACATCCGAGCTACGTGATGAGCGCGAGTTTCGCCAACCAGACGCTGGCGCAGATCGAACTCTACACCCATCCGGAAAACTACCCGGTGGGCGTGTACGTGCTGCCGAAGCGGCTCGATGAGAAGGTTGCGCGGCTGCAGTTGACGAAGTTCAACGCCGTACTGACCGAACTCAGCGAGGAACAGGCCCGTTACATCGGTGTGGATCGCGCCGGACCCTACAAGTCCGATCATTACCGGTACTGACAAGGCGCGGTGGCCGTCGGGACGGTCACCGCGGACCTGACCGGAAACATACGGCGGGCTAACCGCCGTACTCCCTACAACATCTCATGAAAGAAGTTGGACACGCGTGAAAATACGTGTATGATCCGCGCTGTAACCCTGTAGTTGGGTGTTTTTTTGGGAGTCCATAATGGCGAAACGTCCCCCGAACGATGGCGCGTCCTGGAGCGCCACCGAGCTGAAGACCTTGAAGGCGCTTGCAAAGGCAGGCACCCCGACCACCGAGGTCGCCAAGAAGCTCGGCCGTACTCCGGCGGCGGTCCAGCAGAAGGCAATGCGCGCTGGCATTTCCTTCCGGGCAGCCAAGCGAGCCGGCGCGCGCAAGAAGAAATAAGCGCGATCGATCGGTTGAGGCCGGGGGTGGCGCAGCATGTGGCGCCTTACCCCCGGCTTTCGTGTGTCAATTGCGCACAAAGCCGGCGGCCCTTGCCACGGCAAAGATTAATTGTCAGAATTTGCGCGTTCCGGTAGGCGGAACGCTTTGTACATCCGTTTTTCCAAGAATCGTAGCTCGATTTAAGGGGGCGATATGCGATTGGCATTGCGGCTTTCGTGCGTGGCGGCGCTGGCGGCAGGCCTGGCCGGGTGCAGCGTTCAGGTGCACAACACGACCCCCGCCAAGTTCCAGGCGGATCCCAACGTCGGCATGTATCCGATCTCGGCGACGGTCACCGAGGGCACGCTCGTCAGTGGGCCGCTGTACCTGTTCGAGGTCGGCGGCGGACACAAGGTGCGGATGCATCCCAATGCGGCCAGAACGAGCTGGCAGACCATGCTCCCGGTCCGCTGCAAGAGCAGCTTCCCGCTGCAGTATCTGGCCGTGTGGCAGGTGCAGGGCGTCACGACCCGCCAGGGTCTGTTTCCGAAGCAGCCGATTGACGTCGAGCTCACCCAGCCCCCGCTCACGCGCGAGGCGTTCATCAATACCACGGGCGCGCCGGTGCGTGGCATGTGGCAGGGCACGGTGAACTACGAGTTCTCGACGGCTGCGAATACGAACATTACCGGTGCGAAGATCGAGCCGATCGGCAAGAGCCGCCAGGATCAGCTCTGGGCCCAGGGGATTCATGTGCTCAGCACGTTCCCCATCGCGGCCTCCTGCGATACCCCGACGGGCATCACGCTCGCGTCCGGCTATCGCAAGGCGAAGGCCAAACTGGTGATCAGCACTGATTCGAAGACGACCCCCACCTGGACGACAAAGGTCACCTTCCGGCCCGGGCCGGCTGGCGTGTGAGGCGCACGCCCACGCTAGGCGTGCAGGCGTACGGGGCTCGCGTCGGCGGGCCCCGTCTTTATTGCGATGGATAAAAGAGCACCGAGTGGTCGGCTCAAATCCTGGACGAGTTCCAAATTGTGGCGCACGGGGGGGATTCTGCGCCGTCCGGGAGCCGTTCTCACTCGGTGCGAGAGAGAGTTTGGCATCGTAGTGCTGAACCGAGCGTGAACAATCCCGCCAATCTGAAAGTTGTTATTGCGCTGCGCGCGCACACGGGCGCCTTGCGCCGTGGAGATTGATCCCACGCAGCGGTTCGGCACCCGTGCGGAGCATTACCGCCGGTTCCGGCCGGCGTATCCGGCGCAGTTCCTGCAGTGGCTTGGCGAGCGGTGCGGGCTTGCGCCCGGGCGTGTGGTTGCTGATCTCGGCGCGGGCACCGGTATCCTGAGCGCGCAGCTGCTCGATGTCGGGGCGCGGGTCTGGGCGGTCGAGCCCAATCCGGCGATGCGGGCGGCGGCCGAGGGGCTCCTGGGCGCTCGTGAGGGCTTTACCAGCGTTGAGGGAACCGCCGAGGCGACGACGCTCGCGCCGGGCAGCGTATCGCTGGTGACTGCCGGCCAAGCCTTCCACTGGTTCGATCCTCTGCGGGCCCGGGCCGAGGCGGTACGCATTCTCGCGCCGGACGGCTGGGCGGCGCTGGTCTGGAACGAGCACGGGAGCGCCGACATACCCTTCATGGCCGATTATGAGGCGCTGCTGCGCTGCCATGCGCCGGAGTACGCCGCAATCAGAGCTCGGCGGGCGTATGTTCCGGCGATGCGGACATTCTTCGGCGGCGAGCCCGAGCGAGTGGTGTTCCCCAATCAGCAGGTGCTCGACTTCGAGGGTCTGCAGGGACGTACGCTGTCGTCCTCCTACGTTCCCGAGCGCGGCGAACCCGGTCACGAGGCGCTGCTCGCCGAGCTACGCGTGCTATTTGCGCGGCATCAGTGTCGCGGTCGGGTCATTTTCCCCTACGAAACACAGGCGTTCTGCGGTCAGCCGGGCCGGCGCGGCTGAGGGGTGCTCGGCCTCCTTCGGCCCGGGAGTCACGTAATCGGCTGCGTTCAGAGTGCCGACTCACTGAGCGAGTCCAGACGGCGGAAGCCCCCGAGCACAGCTGCCGGGTAGCCGGAGCGCATCGGCAGCAGTGAAATGTCCGCCCCGAGAGCACCGTTGCCGCTGGCCGCGATCCGCGCCGTCCGTGTCGTGCCCGCGCAGACCGAAGGGATCCCTCCGCGCGGCGTGTTCCGCTTCGCCATAGAAGCCTATACCGACACCAACCGCCTCCCGGTGCCGACGTCAGGGCAGCCTCCGCCATGGGTGGTCACAGAGAAAACCTCGGCCGGGCGCACGGCGCTGCATCGCATCGCAGCACATTCCCAGTCCCGTCAGTGCGGGAACGGCCTCGCGCCCACGGCTGCGCAACAGTACGTTCCTGCCGGCGTATTGACCCGTGACCTGTCACCACGGCACGGTGGGCACATGAGGCCATCGGCGAGCCTCGATCCACCGCGAGCGCATTTGCGCCATCGTGGCGCATTATGGCGGCGTGAATCCGCGGGTTTTCGGCTCTGTCGCGTGGCGAGAGGACACTGAAGACAGCGATCCGGATGTCCTGGTGGAGGATCCGGGCGGTCACCCGGTCAATTATTCGCGCTTGGCGGCATGAATTACGACATGGCGTCTCCGATTGGGCGACCGGCTGACCCTATGCCGTGCGCTGACCTGCCGCAGGGGATGCGTGACGCAGCCGATGCCGAGAGGGTGGCTTGAGAGGTCCAGGAGATTTTGGGAATTCCAGCCTCTGCAGCACACGGCCGACCGTATTGCGCGGATTGAGCGGGTGACAGCAGGGGTTGATCTTGAGGACTTGTAGGTCGCCATTGAGGTCACTGGCGATGCTGCGGGAAAGTTGAGCCAACAGATCCTCAGATCCGGCACCGGATGTCCCGGATGTCCTGTGGAGCCAAGTCATTGGTGCACGGAACCTCATCGTCCACGGATATGCCGAGATCGAGCCCGATCGGATATAGATATGGACATGGGATATCGTAAAGATCCGCCTCCCGTCCTTGCGCACCACGGTCGACCAATGGCAGCAATTCATCAGTGCGAAAGAAGGAACAGAACCGCAACGGCGAACGCAATCGGAGGTGTCCGCTCGCCGCGAGGAGCGCAAGCGGTGAACAGCCCGGCCGCCAATTCCGCGGCGCGCCGCAAGCGCGCTCAGCGCGACCGGCGCAGGAAGGCGGATTTCGTCTTGCGTCAGATCTGGGTCCGCCCCCGGCGACTGGCCTCGCGTGCAGCAGCATCTGGAAGCGATTAACCGACCCCACGGCAGCTGATCCCGCCCCGATAAATGCCCGCGGCAGCGAGCCGAGCCGGCGTCACGAATCATCCCGGCCGCGATCGCGCGACATCGCCTGTGAAGCGACCCTCATCTGTACGTCGCTTGATGAATGGAGCCACGTATCGTCATGTCTACGGTCTGCGGCGAGCGGACGGGTCGCTTCGATCTTCAAGGTTCCGCGTGCTTGAGCGCGGCGTTGACAGTGCTCATTCGCGGCGGTAGCCAGCTTCGTCCCCGTCGGCTCGAGCATCGTACGGCGCGTGCGTGTTCGTCGCCCCGGCCAGCTCAGGAGGGCAACGCTGATTGCTCGGTCAGTCCGGACGCGAACGCTCCGTGCGCGCTCGTTGGACAGCATTGTCGGCGGCACCTTTGCTTCGGTAAGTCCAACGCGGCACACTTTTCAGTGCGCTCTTCCAGCCGAATTCCGCCATACCGCGCCGCTCCATGCGAGCGCGGCGCGCGAGATCATGGCGCAGTTCCAACGGACACCGCGCCGCTGATGTGCGTCCCGCTTTCATGAGCTGAGCGTGACATCCTCACATTGCTTTTTTTAGAGCAGCCTGTTGACGCAGCTGAGTCGATCTCCGCCAACGGCTTTTAGTGTACTTCTCTGTGAACGTTGCGAACCCGGCGCGACCCATGAGTCGCGCTTATGATGGTACGATTGGGATCAACGCAGCTCGTTTGCAATAGAAAATGGGACAACTCACTACGCATGTGCTCGACATCAGCGCCGGCGTCCCGGCTTCGGGGTTGCGAATCCAAATCGAGCAATGGCCTCCTTCTTGCGCCACATCCAGCCAGGCGGTAGTTGCCACGACGGGTCTGGATGGCCGCTTGCCCGCACCGCTGCTTTCCGGCGCGGACATGCGTACCGGACAATATTTGCTGACGTTCCATATTGCGCACTACTTTCGCGGCCGCGGTGTGGTCCTGCCACAACCGGCATTCATTGAAGAGGCGGTGATCCGGATCGGTATTGCCGATCCGGCCCAGCATTATCACGTACCGCTGCTCATCGCGCCGTGGAGCTATTGCGTCTATCGAGGGGGTTGACGTGCTCGACGCGCCGCAATTGAAACTGAGGCACACGGCGGCACGGAGGGAGGTCTGTTTTCTTCTGGACGGTGAAATCGTCCGCGTCGAGAACTGTCCGCCGACAATGACAGTGCTCGAATATCTGCGCGAAGTCGCTCACCGTACGGGAACAAAGGAAGGCTGTGCCGAAGGGGATTGCGGCGCATGTACCGTTGTAATAGGGGAGCGTGCGCCGAACGGCAGTGGCGTCAACTATCGTGCCGTCAATTCCTGCATCCGTTTCCTGCCCACGATTGATGGGCAGGAGCTGGTGACCGTGGAGAGCCTGTCGGGTCCCGACGGCACATTGCATCCGGTGCAACAGGCAATGGTAGATCATCACGGCTCGCAGTGTGGATTCTGCACACCGGGATTCGTGATGTCGCTGTTTGCCTTGTATTTGCGCGACGCAACACCCTCGCGCGACCGCGTTGTCGAAGCGCTGTCGGGCAACCTGTGCCGGTGTACCGGGTACCGTCCCATCATCGAAGCCGGCGTGCAGATGGGCTCGTATCCGCAGCCGCGGCGCTGGTCGCGTGCATCGGCCGCAACGGCAGACAGCCGTACGCTGCTCGAGGCGATCCACAGAACGGAGTCCCTCCACTTGCCCGGCTTCTATGCGCCGCTGACCATCGATGAAGTTGCGCGCGCACTCGAGACCGATCCAAGCTCGGTGGTGCTCGCGGGCGGAACTGATATCGGCTTATGGGTGACGAAGCAGTTGCGCGACTTGCCGCCCATGGTCTATATCGGCAGTGTTTCCGAACTCAAGACCATCCGCCACGAGCCAGATGGATTGCGGGTGGGAGCGGCGGTCCCCCTGGCGGAAGCCTGGGAGGCCCTCGTACGCTTATATCCGCGACTCGGGGAAATGGCGCAGCGATTCGGCTCTCCGCCGGTACGCAATTCGGGCACGCTCTGCGGAAATATCGCCAACGGCTCGCCCATCGGTGACAGCATCCCTGTGCTTATCGCGCTTGCTGCGCAGGTCGAGTTGCGGTGTGGAGCGGCGACGCGATACCTGCCGCTCGAGCGGCTGTATCTCGGCTATCAACGCAAGGCACTGGCATCTGCCGAGTTCATAGTGTCGGTGCGCATACCTCTGCCGAGCGCCGGGCTGTGGTTTTCCGCATATAAGGTATCCAAGCGTTTCGATCAGGATATTTCAGCTATCGCGGCAGCTTTCGCTGTGCGGATCGAATGCGGACAAGTTGCAGAGATCAGGCTCGCCTTCGGCGGCATGGCGGAGGTGGCAGCCCGGGCTCCCGCCGCCGAGAGAGCGCTGCTCGGCGGGCCGTGGAACGAAGCGGCAATCGATGCGGCGGCAGCGCGGCTCGCCGATGACTTCACGCCAATGACGGACATGCGGGCAAGCAGTGCCTATCGTTTGCGTGTGGCCGGCAATCTGTTGCGGCGTTGCTACCTCGAGTACAGCGAACCGCGCGAACCTGCACGCGTTGCCGACGTCGTGGCCGCTGAGGGGCGCGAATGAACTGGCGGCATGAAAGCGCGCATTTGCATGTCAGCGGTCGGGCCCTGTATGCGGACGACGTATCGCTCGCGGCGAAGGCGCTGCATGGGGCATTCGGCCTGAGTACGATTGCGCATGGACGCATTCGTGCACTGGATACCGCCGCGGTGCTTGCTGCGCCCGGCGTCGTTGCGGTGGCCACTGCGGGCGACATTCCGGGAGAGAACAACTATGGCAGCATCCTGCACGATGATCCGATTTTTGCCCCCGGCGTAGTGCAGTACGCGGGTGCGCCGCTGTTTGCAGTTGCCGCGACCAGCTATGCGGCAGCGCGCAAGGCGGCAAGCCGTGCACGTGTCGAGTACGAACCACTGCCGGCAATTCTCGATATTCGCGCTGCACTTGCCGCGCAGTCGATGGTAGTACCCACGGAACGTCTCGAGCGCGGACGGCCACAGGAGGTATTGGCGCGCTCGCCGTTTCGGCTGCGGGGTACGGTCGAGATGGGTGGGCAGGATCATTTTTACCTCGAGGGTCAGATTGCAATCGCAATGCCGCAAGAGGACGGCGGCATGCTGCTGATCAGCTCGACTCAGCACCCAGCGGAGGTACAGCAGGTCGTTGCCCGCGCGCTCGCGAAACACGCAAACCAGATTGTCGTGCAATGCCGGCGCATGGGCGGTGGCTTTGGCGGCAAGGAGACGCAACCGGCGCTGATCGCGGCCGCAGCGGCGGTGTTGGCCCATAAAGCGGGGCGCCCGGTGAAGCTGCGGCTTGATCGGGATACGGACATGCTGATGACCGGCAAACGCCATGACTTCCTCGCGGACTACGAGGTGGGTTTTGACGCGACGGGGAGAATTCTGGGCCTAACCGTGGTCTTGGCCTCGCGGTGTGGATATTCCGCCGATCTGTCCGGGCCGGTCAACGATCGCGCGATGCTGCACATCGACAACACATACTTCCTGGAAAACGTCTCGATCATCTCCTATCGCTGCAGGACAAACACGGTTTCGAACACAGCGTTCCGGGGATTTGGTGGTCCCCAGGGAATGGTGGTGATTGAGCAGATCATCGATGCCATCGCGCGCACCCTCGATCTCGATCCGCTGGAAGTGAGGCAGCGGAATTTTTATGGAGCGAGGTCGCGAAACATTACTCATTATGGCCAAATCGTTGCGGACAACATTATTCGGAAATTGGTGGCGCGGCTGGCGAAGAGCAGCTTGTATTACGAGCGGCGCGCGCAAATTGCACAATGGAATAAACAGCATCGGATCATCAAGCGGGGTATTGCGCTCACGCCGGTGAAGTTCGGCATTGCCTTCACCGCCACCATGTGGAACAGGGCCGGAGCGCTCGTGCATGTCTATACGGATGGCACCGTGCTGTTGAATCACGGCGGCACCGAAATGGGACAGGGCTTGTACACGAAGGTGGCGCAGATCGTCGCGCACGAGCTAGGCGTGCCTCTTGCGGCTGTGCGCGTGTCGGCGGCGGATACCGCCAAGGTTCCCAATACCTCGGCCAGTGCGGCCTCATCGTCTACGGACCTCAATGGAAAGGCGGCACAGGCCGCTGCGCAGGCCATTCGAGCGAGGCTGGCCCGGGTCGCAGCCGAGACCTGCGGGGTTGACATATCGACGGTAACCTTTCGGGATGGGCGTGTGTTCGCCGGGCAGAAATGCTTCACGTTTGCCGAAGTCGTGCAGCTGGCGAATGCCGCACGAATTTCTCTTTCCTCGACCGGTTATTACCGCACGCCGAAAATCGGCTGGGACAGGAAGTCGTGGCAGGGGCGACCGTTTCTCTATTTCGCCTATGGCGCTGCAGTCAGCGAAGTTGCGGTCGATGTGCTTACCGGCGAGACGCAGCTGCTGCAAGTGGACATCCTGCACGACGCGGGCACGTCGTTGAATCCCGCGATAGACCTCGGGCAGATCGAGGGCGGGTATCTGCAGGGCGTGGGATGGCTGACGTCGGAGGAATTGTGGTGGAATTCCGCGGGAGAGTTGCGAACGCATGCGCCCTCGACATACAAGATACCCACCGCACGGGATTGGCCGCGACGCTTCAGAGTGGAGTTGCTTGAGGGCCAGCCGAATCGAGAGGACACAATCTACCGCTCCAAGGCGGTCGGCGAGCCGCCGCTGATGCTGTCGATTTCCGCGTTGCTTGCCATTGGCGACGCCGTAGCGAGCTGCGGGCGCAGCGGCAGACCCGTCAACCTTACCGCGCCCGCAACTCCGGAAGCGGTGCTGCGTGCAGTGGAGGCGCTTGCAGCGGATGCGGCGTCTTGCGTGGAGCCCCAGAGGATGGCCGAGGCGGATATGTGAGCGCCGCACCATGAGCGGCGGGCACGCGAGCCAGTTGCCTAGAGATTGGCTGGCAGCACTGATCGAGCTGCTGCCGCACGAATCCGCGCTGGTACGCGCCGTCATTGCCGGTACTCGCGGCTCGACCCCGCGCGAAAGCGGCGCGTTCATGCTCATCGGGGAGACGCTTTGCGTCGGGACCGTCGGCGGCGGACGACTGGAATGGGAAGCTGTCGCGGCGGCGCGCGCATTGCTCGGCGACAGGAACATCGCGGCGCGGCTTCATACGTCGGTTCTTGGGACCGACTTGGGGCAGTGCTGCGGTGGAGTCGTGTCCATGTGGCTAGAGCGGTTCACGCGCGCGGACCTCGATCTGTTGCGTGCGGCGTCGGCCGCGGCCGCGAATGGCCCCGTCGTATTCGAGAGTATCCTGAATCGGGGTCATGTGGAGCGCCGCCTCGTGCGCGTGGCAGGTGAATACGGGCAGCCGGGGGTGGATGCGCCAACGGCAGTGCAATCCGATTGTTCGGGTCGGCTGATATTTCGTGAGCGGCTTGACCGCCAAGCTTCCGCCATCTGGCTCTATGGAGCGGGGCATGTGGGACGGGCGGTCGCCAGGATTCTGAGCGATCTGCCCGTACGTTTGACGTGGATCGATTCCAGGCCGGAGCTGCGAGACGTTGCGGGCGTTCGCCAGGAGCCGGATCCGGTAGGCAGTGTTGCGCAGGCGCCGGGGGGCGCGTACTTCCTCGTCATGACGCACAGTCATCAGCTGGATTTTGAGTTGTGCCAGGCAGCTCTGCGGCGCGGTGACTTCGCCTGGCTGGGTCTCATTGGTTCAAGGAGCAAGTCGGCGCGCTTTCGGTCACGCCTGCGTCGCCTGGGTGTGGATGCCGACCTGGTGGCGCGTCTTGTTTGTCCGATCGGAATTGAGGGGATTCAGGGTAAGTGGCCTGCAACCATCGCACTGGCGGTGGCCGCTCAGATCATGCAGGAGGTCTCAAGCGCGTCTGCGCCGGCGAGCGCCGGTGGCGCGGCGGGGAGCGATGCCTGTGTGCAGGACACCTGCGCTTCGTGTGCACATGATGGAGTGAAAGTGGCATCGTGACCGACTATCTATCGAACTATCTTTTCGAATGGTGTGAGCTGCTGGTTTTGTGGCTGCACGTCATCGCTGGAATCGCCTGGATCGGCGCATCATTCTATTTCGTATGGCTCGATGACCATCTTGAGCCTGCGAGTGGTCCTGAGCCTCTCGATGCTGGAGTCGCCGGTGAATTGTGGGCCGTGCATGGCGGTGGATTTTATCGCTCGCGCAAGTACCGGGTAGCTCCCGAGAGGTTGCCGCCGACACTGCACTGGTTCTACTGGGAAGCGTACACGACCTGGATTTCCGGATTCGCGCTGCTGTGCTTGCTGTACTTCCGCGAGGCGAACATCTATCTGATCGATCCGGCGGTCATGGCGCTCTCGAAGTTTGCCGCGATCGGCATTGCCCTGGGGGTCATTGTCGCGAATTGGGTCGTTTACGATGGCCTGTGTCGGTCCGCGCTCGGCAGAAAGCCGAAATGGCTTGCCGTGGCCATCGCGCTCATGAGCGTGGTGGACGCCTGGGGTCTGTGCCACGTGTTCAGTGGCCGGGGCGCGTTCATGGTGTTTGGTGCATCACTCGGCACCATCATGGTAGCGAACGTTCTGTTCGTGATCATCCCGGGACAACGCGAACTCGTGCGCGCCAAGCAAGAGGGTCGCGAGGTTGATCCGCAGCCGGGTCTCAGGGGCAAGCAGCGCTCCCGCCACAATACCTATTTCACGCTTCCAGTACTGTTCGTGATGATCAGCGGTCATTTTGCAATGACGTATGGGGCACGCGCGAACTGGCTGGTTCTTTTGGCCATGAGCTTTGCCGGCGCCTGCATTCGCGGCTGGTTCGTTGCGCGCCACAAGCCCGAGGGGCGCCACGGGCTGAAGGCCGCGCTGCCGGCGGCGTTCGCGGCAGTGACACTGGTGTGCCTCATCGTCGCGCTCGCGCCGGCGAACCGTCTGGTCGTCGCACGCGGGATGGCGTCGGCTCCGGTCCCTACGGGCAGCGCGATCATGGCGATCGTGCACAAGCGCTGCGCGCCGTGTCACAGCGCGACACCGTCAGCCAAATTCGGCTTCGCCTCGCCGCCCCTCGGGATAGTGTTCGCCAATCTGCATGACCTGCGTGTACGGCGGACCGAGGTTGAGGCAATGCTCGCGAGCGACACGATGCCCCCGGGCGATGTTACCGGCCTTACGCAGCAGGAGCGGACGGAGATATTGACGTGGATAACGCAGCGAGGGAAAAAATGATTACGCTCGAGGCGCTCAATGGCATGCCGGTCAGCGAATTCGTAGCGGCTCTCGCGGGCGTGTTCGAGCACTCGCCGTGGGTTGGCGAGCGTACCGCACCGGCCCGACCGTTCGCCTCCCGCGAGCACCTGCTGCAGACAATGCTCGCGATCGTCGCCGCCGCCTCTCTCGCTGAGCAGATGGCGCTGATTCGAGCACATCCGCAGCTCGGTGCCGTTGGCCGCAGGAAGGCGCAGTTGACGAAAGCCTCGGCGCGAGAGCAGAAGCGCGCCGGTCTTGACGCCTGCAGTGACGAAGAGTTCGCGGAACTGCGCCGCCTCAATAGCGCGTATGCCGAGAAGTTTGGCTTTCCATTCATCCTATTTGTCCGGGGGCATGAGCCGCGCTCCATAATCGCGACCTGCCAGAGTCGGCTACACAATGCCGCTGAAGTTGAACGGCGCACCGCGCTCGCCGAGATCGGAATGATTGCCGCGCAGCGGCTGGCGGAGCTGGTGGGCTAGCGTTCGCTGCCATGCTCAGCGGCGCGCGCGGATGGCTGTAATCATGCCGTCGTTGTGACGAGAACTGTCGTGTCGAGTTCGTGCTGATCGCAGTTCGCTCCGGGTCCATCGCGATCGACGACGAGGAATTGACTCACGGCGCCGATCGCAAGCAACGCGTGGTGCCACGTGTTGCGGTGATAGCTGACGCCCTGGTTACCCGCTGCGCGGAAAGCCCGTATCTGCCCGGGAACAGCATGCCCGCTGTCGTACGCAACGACGATCAGGAACGGGTGCCCATCGAGGGGGTAGAATGCCTGAGTCGACAGAGGATGACGTTCCAGGATGCGCACCATGTGCGGCAGGGGACGAGGCATCGCCCTGAAGATGCTGATCATTGGGCGGCCGCCATCTGGGACGATGTCGACCGGCGCGAGAGCATCGAAGCGCTCGCAGGTGCCCTGGTTGATGGACCGCGATCGATGGCCGGCCGTCTCGATCACGTAACCGAACGGAGCGAATGCGGCCGCGCGCAACGGCTCCGCTTCAAGCAACATGCCGGTTTTCATTGCCTCACGGCCCATCCGGATGACCAAATACCCTGATCCGGCTCACGCCGCCGTCGGGATGAATGTTCACCCGCAGGTGGGAGATCGGTCCCAACTCGTGCAGCGCAGAGTCAAAGCGGTGTTCGCAGTCTGCACTCAGCAAGTGCGGCTCCAGGAGGCAATTCCAATACATTGATTGAATTACCGCATGGGCATCGCAGGCGCCGTGAAGCAGGACGCCCTGAATGGAAACCTGATGCGGGAAGTTGCCCTTGAAATGAGCGGTGTCGATGTCGATGTGATGAACGCGACCGCTGTGTCCAAGCTGCACGATGAGCCAGTCGAAGCCAGGCGCGCGGCGCCGGCGTGTTTCCCAGCCATCAGCCATGCTCGCGGCACGACCGGGCAGGAGAACGTTGTGCATCGATCCATAGTGCTCATCGCTGCAGGCAAGGACTCGGCCCCCATGCAGAGCGGCGGCCAAATCGAGCGGGGCTGAGTCCGCGGCCGGCGCAGCCCAGTCGAACACAATGCGGCCATAAGCCCGAAATCGCGCCACCCCGCCGTCGGGGAAAATGTTGAGCTTCAGATGGGTCCAGACATCCGGGGAGGACAGGGCGAACAGGTTGTGTTGATTGCCGCTAAGTGCGGTCGGCGGCAGCAACACCGACCAGTTCGTGTTGCCATCAGGAGCGCGGTCGGCGCAGCATGCCTGCACCGATGCCAGTGGCGGGTAATTCCCCGTGAAATGGCGCGTGTCGATGTCAACGGCAGCGAGCGTGGCCGGCGCGGCGAGCTGTATGATGCAATAATCATGCGCTTGGTCCCGGCGGCGGCGTGTTTCCCACCCGTCCATCCATTTCCCGTGCTCGTCATATATCCCCTCGCGCCATATTGGCTCGGTGGACCGCAGCATTCGCTCCTTGGGGGCAAAGAACTCGTCGGTGGCGCAGAGGGCAACGGCGCCGAGGCGCTCATCGGCAACGTTGATGTAGCGCGTGCGTAAATCGAGGTCAGTATTCATGATGACGGCGAAAACGGATGGGTGGCAAGCCAATGGCGCGCGAGTTCCACCCGAGTACAGATCCAGACATAACGGTGATTCAAGACATAATCCAGAAAACGCTCGAGGAAGGCAATGCGCGCGGGGCGCCCGATGATGCGACAGTGAAGGCCAACAGACAGCATCTTGGGCGCATTCTGACCGGCAGGATCGCCTTCGCGATAAAGCGTGTCAAAAGCGGACCGAAGGTAAGCAAAGAATTGATCTCCGGAGTTGAAGCCGGGTGCCGTTGCAAAGCGCATGTCGTTGGTATCGAGCGTATATGGGACCACGAGGTGAGGCACCGTGGCGGTGCTGGTGTGAACGAGTGTCCAGTAGGGCAGATCGTCGGCATAGGAATCGGAATCATAGAGTAGTCCGCCATGTTCTACGAGCAGTCGGCGGGTATTCGGACTGTCGCGCCCCGTGTACCAACCCAAGGGCATGGTCCCAAACACATCCGCGAGTATTGCCAGCGCCTCGGCCATATGGGCGCGCTCAGTAGCTTCGTCCAACGACTGATAGCTGATCCAGCGCAGACCATGACAGGCGATTTCATGGCCGAGCTCACGCAGTGCTGCCGCGAGCTCCGGGTTGCGTCGAATCGCTGTGGCGACGGCGAAAACCGTCAGCGGCAGCTTCCGTTGCGCAAAGGCCGCAAGCACCCGCCAGACTCCCGCGCGCGACCCATACTCATAGAGGGACTCCATGCTCATGTGCCGCATGGGATAGGACTGGGCATTCGCGATTTCCGATAGAAAAGTCTCCGAGCCCGGGTCGCCGTCGAGAACAGAGCGCTCGGCGCCTTCCTCGTAATTCAACACGAATTGAACGGCAACTCGAGCGTCGCCGGGCCACTTGGGGGCGGGCGGGTGCCGGCCATAGCCGATGAGGTCGCGCGGATACGGACTCTTCGCTGTCATCTTGTGAATGCCATGCTCCGACCGGGTGCGCTTCGTTCACGAAATAGAACGCACCGTCCGGTAATTCAGGACAGAAGGAAAGTTCCTGCTTCCGCGTGCCAGGTCGACGTCTTTGTTTCATAGTATCGCACTCGTATCCATGCAGGCGAGAGCAGGCGTGTGCCGCTCATATTGGGACCGCCGGAAGTGCGGTGGGGCGCGTGCACCAAAGGGTCCCGATGGGCGGGGACGGATGACGATTTCCCGATTTGGGTCGTCGGGCGGCGGCGGCATGGGTGGGAGGACGCAATGGTTCGTGATTCGAGATCCTTTGAGCGCAAAGCGGTATTCAGCCGTAAAGGCAAGCGCCGCGCCTCGGCGTTGCAGGGGGTGAAGTCCGCCGTATTCTGCAGGGCGGTGCGTTTGCGGAAAGGTTGGCATGCCTCTTGCTTGGCTCGGGCAGCGTTCTCGACTGAGGTGGCGCCGGGGTGATTGGGCGTGGCTGGCCAGAGGTATCCGTGTGCAATCGTCATGCTGACCAGCGCTGCGGTGCGCGCTGTCCCCAAGATCGGACAGATGTCCGCTGCCGCCACTAGGTGGCGCTCGCCACCGGATCAGTCATGTGCCAGTCCGAAATCAGCTGGAGTGTGGGTGCGTGATCCGATACCGTGAGATCGACCTCGGCGTAATGCAGCACGATCGGTCCGGCGTCGCCGCAATGAACACCTTTGCGCCGGGTGCGGGCGAGAAAGGGTGTGGGTGGGCGGGGAAGGCAGCAACGCCTCAAGATGTCACTGCCGGGTTCCCGTGCGGCGGGCTGCCACCCGCGGTGAAGGTGTGCAGGTCAGAGCCTTCGCATCCGTGTGGGCAGAAAGGAAATTCAGCCAAGTCACGCAGACGTGGCCACCAAGGGCACGCCACAATGAGGGATTCTGCGCCATGTTAGAGCGGGCAGCGCATTATTTCGAGGAGGTGAGCCGCAGCGGCTCTATACGCAAGGCCGCCGAGCGATTGCATATCGCCCCATCGGCAGTGGATCGTCAGATCTTGCGGCTCGAGGCACGGATTGGGGCGCCATTGTTCGATCGGCTTCCGCAGGGGCTGCGCATGACCGCTGCCGGAGAGCTGCTGCTCGAGACCATACGGCGCTGGAAACGGGACTATGAAAGTCTGCAGGTGCAAATTCGGGACCTGCAGGGGTTGTATTGCGGCGACGTGTCGGTGGCCCTGGTCGAAGGTGCCGTGGAATTCATGACTGACGCCTTGCATGGATTGCGAGCGCGATACCCCGGTATTGTCTATAGGCTTAACATTGCAGGGCATAGCGCCGTCACCGAGTCTATTCTGAGTGGCACATACGAGGTCGGAGTGACCTTCAACCCGCCGGTATCGAGCGCTTTGCGGATCGAGCGCAGGATCATCTACCGAATTGGGGTGGTCGTGACGGCGGATCATCCGCTCGCCAAGCAGCGGGAGGTGACGTTCGGCGAATGCGTGCAGTGGGGCTTCGTCGTACCGGACGCGACGATTTCGATTCGTCCAGTCCTCGAACATGTATGGCGGATGTCCATGGACGGGCCGCTGCGCGAGAACGCGGCTACGAACAGCATCGCGTTGCTGAAGTCGATGGTGAGGGGCGGCGTGGGTGTGGGCATTCTCACCGGGCTCGATGTTCTGACGGAGGTGAAGTCCGGTGAGCTGAAGTTCATTCCGCTCGCCTATCCCAGAATCCCGGTGTCGGAGCTCGCCCTCGTGGTCCAATCGAGCCGAACGCTCTCCGCCGCAGCCTCCAAGTTTGTACAGCATATCTCCGTAGCCATGGCGGAGGCTGAGCTTGCCCTGACCGGGCGTGACAGTGCCGAAGCCGTACGATGAGCTTCGCGCGGTGCATATCGGGACGGAGCGGTGGTCGCCGGGAAGGACGATGCGGCGACGCCACGGATCTCGACACGCTCCCGGTTCATGCCGAGTCGAGAAGCGCATTCTGGGTACCACACGCCGTGCGGAAAGTGCACCAAATGCCGTTGAACTTGATGGGATTCGGATGCGCGCCGCGGGGCCAGAAAGGCCCGTTGGCCCCAATGTTGCGAAGCACGAGCGCGCAGTCCATTGCCGTACAGTTGCGCTGGCTTAAACCGCGCATCAGGACCAGCGCTGGGCGAGCGTATGCGCGCGCATGCTGCACGTCTGCGAAATGAATGTGCATGGTCCGTACCGCAATCGTACAGCCGACTCTGCGGGCCGCAGGAGGGCCGCGTGCGGGTGCATGCCGGTTGCCCTATCGGACGGCAGGGCGCAGCTTGCCGCGCGCTTGATGCGGACATGCCGAATCCAGTTGGTTGCGCGTTGGGGGGGGGCGTCGCGCTCTGCTGCGGTGCGGGCGCCTGTCACGGTGCGCACTTTTGGTGCGTCGGTGCCGGCTGCGAGCTCCCGGACCGGCGCAGGAGGCCTGAGATGACACCATGGCGCGCAGCAGTGGTTATCGCGCTCTTGCACCCGGATCCTAAGAGCGTCATTCTACAAGTAACGATATTGCGGAATCGGCGCAGTGCGGGCCAGTTCCATGCGGACTGAGTCAGGCGCGCCGATGCAGCGTGCGCGCGGCCGCCTGCGGGTGCGTATTGGCCGGCGCGGTTCGGATTCGGTCGTCAGCGATCTGTATCAGGACGGTTGCCTCAGGGTGAGATTCCCCCGCACACCGGTGGGTGCACCGATACGCGTGGTGTTGTTAAACACAGCCGGAGGCATCGTGCCCGGCGATCGGCTCGAGCAAGTCCTGAATCTTGAAGCGGGAGCCCGGGCGAGTGTGGTTTCCGTGGGGGCGGAACGGTTTTATCGTGGCCGGCGGTGCGATGCGCCGGCGCAGGTGCGCACGGCGATCACGGTGGGTCCGGGCGCGGCTCTGGAATGGCTGCCGCAGGAATCGATCCTGTTTGACGCAGCGGCCTTGGACCGTACGCTCACGATCGAGATGGAAGAGAATGCGCACTTGCTTGTCGTCGAAGCGCTGTTGTTCGGCCGCGCCGCAATGGGCGAGGTGCTGCATCGGCTGCAAGTGGTAGACAGGTTGCGCATTTGCCGGGCGGGAAGGCTGGTGTGGCAGGATGCGGTGCGGCTGTCCGGCGATGCGGATGCGTTAATGAGGCATGCGGCAATTGCTGGCGGGGCAGGGGCGATGGCGGGAATTCTGTTGGTTGCGCCGCAAGCGCAGGCGCCGCTTGAGCGATTACGCAAGGCATTGGCGGCGGAGAGTTGCGAAGCCGGAGCAACGTACCGGGACGGCGTCTTGTTCGCACGTGTGCTGGCGCACGATGGGGCCGCACTGCGTGCGAGCATTGCGGCCGCGCTGGCGGTGCTGCGGACGGAAACGGGCCTACCGCGTAACTGGTGCTGCTGACAGGCGTGTAATATCGGTAGCGACGAAAATTATCAGGCGTCTGTTGGCCTGAGTGGGAGTAAGGCGATGCACCTGACGCCACGTGAGAAAGACAAGCTGCTGCTCGCGACGGCGGCGATGGTTGCCCGGCGGCGGCGCGAGCGTGGGGTGAAATTGAACCATCCGGAGGCGGTGGCGCTGATCAGCGACTTTATCCTCGAAGGGGCCCGGGACGGCCGGACGGTGGCTGATCTTATGGCCGCCGGCGCCGCCGTCCTGACACGGGCGGAAGTCATGGACGGTGTTGCCGAGATGATCCGTGAAGTGCAAGTAGAGGCAACTTTTCCGGACGGGACCAAGCTGGTCACCGTGCATAACCCAATTCGGTGAAGGGCGCAACGCTGCTACGGCTGCACGCGTGGTTCCCAAGGGAGGACGAACTTGTGATTCCAGGTGAGATCATTTGCGCTGAGGGCGTTATAGAGTTCAATGCGGGAATGCCCCGCATCACGCTCGAGGTGGCGAACACCGGCGATCGACCGATCCAGATCGGCAGTCATTTCCATTTTGCGGAAACCAACCCGGCGCTCAGCTTCGATCGCAGGCAGTCTCGAGGCATGCGGCTCGACGTTCCACCGGGCACGGCCGTACGTTTCGAACCGGGCCAGAGGCGTCGCGTGACACTGGTTCCCTATCGCGGTGCCCGCATCGTTCTGGGTTTTCGCGGCGGCGTCATGGGCAAGCTGGAGGGTTGAACAATGGTGCAGCTGCCCCGTATGGACTACGCCGACATGTTCGGACCTACCACGGGCGACCGCGTGCGACTGGCCGATACCGAGTTGTTCGTCGAGGTTGAGGCAGACCATACGGTGTATGGAGAAGAGGTCACTTTTGGCGGCGGCAAAGTTATCCGTGACGGCATGGGCCAGAGCCAAGTGAGTAACGCCGACGGCGCCGTCGACACCGTCATTACCAATGCGCTCATCATCGACTATTGGGGTATCGTGAAGGCCGATGTCGGCATTGTCCACGGCCGCATCACGGCGATCGGCAAGGCCGGTAACCCCGACGTGCAGCCTGGCGTGACCATCATCATTGGACCGGGGACGGAAATCATCGCGGGGGAAGGTAGGATCCTCACTGCCGGCGGGTTCGATGCCCACATTCATTTCATCTGCCCGCAACAGGTAGAGGAAGCCGTGGCATCGGGCATCACCACTATGCTGGGCGGGGGCACTGGACCGGCGACTGGCACCGCCGCCACCACGTGCACGCCCGGACCGTTCCATCTCGCCCGCATGCTGCAGGCCGCAGAAGGTCTGCCCGTCAATCTCGGCTTTTCCGGCAAGGGCAATGCGTCGCGCCCGCAGGCGCTCGAGGAAATGGTGCGCGCCGGGGCGGTGGCATTAAAGCTGCACGAGGACTGGGGTACAACGCCGGCGGCAATCGATTGCTGCCTTGAGGTAGCCGACCGATTTGATGTGCAGGTGACGATCCATACGGATACGCTGAACGAGTCCGGGTTTCTTGAGGAAACCATCGCCGCATTCAAGGGGCGCACGATTCATGCCTATCATACCGAGGGCGCGGGCGGCGGACATGCGCCAGATATCATACGCGTCGCGGCGCTGCCTAACGTGCTGCCGAGCTCGACGAATCCAACGCGGCCCTATACACGCAATACAATCGATGAGCACCTGGACATGCTCATGGTGTGCCATCATCTCAATGGGGCAATTCCCGAAGACATCGCCTTCGCCGAGAGTCGGATCCGGCGCGAAACGATCGCGGCCGAAGACATCCTGCACGATCTCGGCGCGATCTCCATGATTTCCTCCGACAGCCAGGCGATGGGCCGGGTCGGTGAAGTCGTTCTGCGCACCTGGCAGACCGCTCATAAGATGAAATTGCAGCGCGGCCCGCTGCCCGGCGACACCCGCGCGGACAACAACAGAGTCAAGCGCTACATTGCAAAGTATACGATCAACCCGGCGATTGCGCATGGGATGAGTGCACATGTTGGTTCCGTGGAGGTGGGTAAGCTGGCCGATCTCGTGCTGTGGAACCCGGCTTTCTTTGGAGTGAAGCCGGAGCTCGTGCTGAAGTCGGGCAGCATCGCCGTGGCCGCAATGGGCGATCCCAATGCGTCGATTCCGACACCGCAGCCAGTCCATTACCGGACGATGTTTGCAGGCTATGGACGCGCGCTAGTACATGCATCGCTCCTGTTCGTGTCGGGCGCGGCTATTGACGCCGATATCGGCTCGCGGCTCGGCCTTTCCCGAGAGCTCGTGGCGGTGTCCGACACGCGCGGCGGCATCGGCAAGCGATCGATGATACACAACGACGCGATGCCGCATATCGAGGTCGACCCCGAAACGTACGAGGTGCGCGCGGATGGGGAGGTGTTGACTTGCGCGCCGGCGGAAGTGCTGCCGATGGCACAGCGCTACTTCCTATTTTGATGGACGAGTATATTCCGATAGCCCGCCGCGTGCTGCGGGCGGAAGCGTGGCCGCAAGGCGAGGTGGTCGGCACGGTTCGGCTCGATTATCTGGGTCGGCAGCGGCGGCGGCGACGCCTCGTCACCGAGGACGGACGAGCATTTATGCTCGATCTGGAAGAACCGCTGCAACTCGCGGACGGAGATGTGCTCGTCCTCGAGCACGGTGCGCTCATACGCGTCGCAGCGGAGAGCGAGTCATTGCTCGACATCCATACTCCGGACCCGACGACACTGTTGCGCATCGTATGGCACCTGGGCAACCGCCATCTGCCGGTGGAGATCGTGGGCGGGGGCCTGCGTACGTTGGCGGATCACGTAATTGCGAACATGGTCGAGAAGCTGGGTGCGCGCGTGGTAGTGGTGCGCGCGGTGTTCACACCGGAAGCCGGTGCATATGCGCGCGAGGAATCCGCGCAACGAGGCTCGGCGCACGCTCATCACGAAGAAAGCTGGGAAAAGGAGTAGCAAAAGCTACGCCGCCATGACTGAGTCCGCCCTGGTGCGCCTGTTGATCTGGTTATCTCCCGCCTTTCCCACGGGTGGATTTGCCTATTCGCAGGGAATCGAATGGGCGGTCATGACGGGCGATGTGCGCTGCGGAGAGAGTATTGGCGCCTGGCTCTCGGATCACTTTCGCTATGGCGTCGGTTTCGGTGAGGCCATGTTGTTGCGTGCGGCGTATCGCGCTGGAGCCGATCCCGGTAGGCTCGAGCAAGTGGGTGAGCTCGCGTTGGCGGCCAGCGTGCCGCGCGAGCGCGCCGAGGAGACTCTGGCGCAGGGGACTGCGTTTCTCCGCGCCGCGCAGCCGTGGCGACCGGAGTGGATGAGCACGACGCTGCCTTATTCGGTTGCCGTTGGCGCGCTTGCGGCAGCGCACCGGATCGGGGAGGACAGGACCTGTCTGGCGTTTCTCGCCGCGCAGAGCACAGCGATGGTTTCCGCTGCTGTGCGGCTGGTGCCATTGGGTCAAAGCGCCGGGGTCGCAGCACTTGCCGGCCTGGAACCGGTGTTAATTGAGGTGGCGGGGCAGGCGCGCTCTGTTTCTCTTGACGATCTGGGCGGCTGCGGGTTTCGAGCTGAAATTGCCTCCATGTGCCACGAAACCCAGGAAGTGAGGCTATTTCGCTCATGAGTGGCTGGCTGCAGAGAATGATTGGTGAGGAGTGAAAAGGGTGAATTCACGAGGCATGAACGCACACGGACCCTTGCGGGTGGGAATCGGTGGTCCGGTCGGGGCGGGCAAGACAGCACTGATGGAGGGATTATGTCGCACGTTCCGGAATAGTCATGATATCGCTGCGATCACCAATGACATCTACACCCAGGAAGACGCGCAGTTTCTGCTGCGCTCGCAGGCGCTGGCCCCGGAACGTATCATGGGCATTGAGACCGGTGGTTGCCCGCATACGGCTATTCGCGAAGACGCCTCGATCAACCTTGCGGGCGTTGCGCAGATGCGGCGGCGCTTTCCGGCGCTCGACTTGATTCTCATTGAAAGCGGGGGCGACAATCTGGCCGCGACCTTCAGTCCCGAACTCGCCGACCTTACCCTCTATGTCATCGATGTCGCGGCCGGCGACAAGATTCCACGCAAGGGCGGACCCGGGATCACGCGCAGCGATCTGCTGATCATCAACAAAATCGACCTGGCGCCGCTGGTTGGGGCGAGCCTCGAGGTGATGGACGCCGATGCCACGCGCATGCGTGGTGGCAAGCCGTTCATCTTCGCCAATATTCGCGCCGGCAAGGGCGTGAACGAAATCGCGGCATTCATCGTGCGCGAAGGTGGTCTGCGGCCGCTGCCGCTGGCCGCCGGTTAACGCTTGAGCATTTGCGCCGCAGTGCGGCATGAGCGGATCACAATGACAGGAACATCGCGGCGCTGGTGCCTGCGTCCTCAGTCCCACGCGAGGGTAGGGCAAGCAACATGATCGAGAGCAAGGGCCTCGCCCAAGTCGCACCGGAAGAATCCTACGGTAAGCCATCCCATCTGTTCGGGCTCTGGATGGCCGTCAACGTCGAGTTCGCTACGATCACGACCGGGGCGATTGCGACCGGAGTGTTCGGCCTTTCGGTGCAGGATGCCGTCCTCGCCATTGTCAGCGCCAATGTCATCGGCTGTCTTCTGCTCGGTCTGTTTTCGACCTTTGGTGTCGATTACGGCATGCCGATGATGATTATTTGCGAACGCTGGTTCGGACGGTTCGGAAACCGCCTGTTATCGCTGCTCACCGTTCTGAACGGATTTTCCTGGTTCGCGATCAATACCGTAATTGGCGCTTACTTCATTCGACACGTGCTCGGCGTCGGCCTGGTCGTCGGCATTGTGGGTCTGACTGCCGTGCAGGTGCTGATCGCGATTATTGGGCACGCTTTCATCATCAAGGCGGAGAAGATGTTTTTCTGGTTTCTCAGCGCTGTATTCGCCGTACTAACGGTGATGACTCTGGCGCACATGCCACAGCTTCCGGTCGCCAATCCTGGCAAACTGGCCCTGGTCGGTGGCCGATCGGGCGCCTTTCTGCTCACGGTCTCGATCATGCTGTCGTGGCTGGGCGGATGGATTCTATTTTCGGGAGACTATTCGCGTTACTTGCGCTACCAAGCGGATCGTACAGCCCTGAAAAGACGGGTGTTCTGGAACGCGTGCTTGGGTTGCTTTGTCTCATCGACGTGGCTCGAGATACTCGGTGCCATCTTGGGCGGCACCTTGGCGTTGAAGACGCCGGCGGACCTGTTTGCGCCCTGGCTGCCGATATGGTTCCGCGCACCGCTGGTTATTGCCATCGTCGTCGGCACGATCAGTCCCAATGTGCTGAATATCTACTCCGCGGGTCTGTCGGCATTGGCGTCAGGAGTGCGCCTGAAGCAATGGCAGGCGGCGCTTCTAACCGGCGGCATCGGCTTCCTCATTGCGCTGATGACGTATCGGAATTTCTACCGAAATTATGAATTGCTGCTTTTCTTCCTCGGCTATCTGATCTTTCCACGCTTCCCGGTCATGGCCATTGGCCATGCGCGTGCGCGGGTTTCGCGTCTCGCCGGCGTCGATGTCGCGACGGCGGGGTTTCTCGCTTGGCTGGCGGGCTTGCTATGCAGCGTTCCGTTTTGGAACCAACCGCCGGTGTTTGTGGGTTGGTTTGCGGCCGATTTCCCGCGATTTGGCGATATCTCGTTCTTTGTCGGCGCCGCCGTCGCCGCAGTCGGCTACCTTGCGATCACGGCGGCCGCGCCAAAGCCGGTTGCGGCAGCCGATGCCGGCGGCAGCCTAAGGACGCCGCATGCGTGATCGCCGATCCACGCGGCTCGCAATTCGAGCGGCCGTGCTCAGCTACGACGACAATCCGTGTGCAACGGATCCGGCTGCGTGCGTGCGCTACGAGAGTGACGGGCTGGTACTGGTGGCAGACGGCAGCATCACCTATGCGGGGCCTTTTGCCGCGGATCGTGTGCCGGCGGGCGCCGAGTTTCACGAGTACCGTGACGCTTTGCTGACCGCCGGGTTCATCGATGCTCATGTGCACTATGCGCAGACGCCGGTCATCGGCGCTTGTGGTATGCAGCTTCTCGAGTGGCTCGAAACTTATGTGTTTCCGATCGAACAGCGCTACGAGAATCTGGAATTCTCGCGCACGATGGCGCGCCTGTTCTTTGCGCAGGAGTTGGCGGCCGGCGTGACGACGACCGTTTCTTATTGCACCGTCCATCCGGTCTCGGTCGACGCCTATTTCGAGGAAGCGGCGCGGCTCGGCGTGCGTGCAGGCGCCGGCAAGGTGCTCATGGATCGTAATGCGCCGGCGATGCTGTGCGATACCGTGCAGCGTGGGTACGACGAGTCGAAGCGTTTGATTGCGCGCTGGCACGGACGTGATCGGCTGTTTTATGCCGTAACGCCTCGGTTTGCGCCCACTAGTACGCCGGCGCAGCTCGAGGCGGCCGGGGCGCTGTTTGCAGAGAGCAGCGGTGTCTACATGCAGACACATCTGGCGGAGACTCGCGCCGAGGTGGAATGGGTGCGCGAGCTGTTTCCGGACAGCGAGGATTATCTCGATGTCTACGACCGCGCGGGGCTGGTCGGAGCGCGCTGCCTGTTCGGCCACGCCATTCATCTCTCGTCGCGCCAATGGCACCGACTCCGGCAGGCCGGCGCCGCCGTGGTGCACTGTCCCAGTTCGAATTTCTTCCTGGGTTCGGGACTATTTGATCTGCGTGGCGCATTGAGTGCGGACACGCCGGTGCGCACGGCGCTCGGCTCTGATGTCGGTGCGGGCACCAGTTTTTCTCCCTTGGTGACGTTGAGCGAGGCGTACAAGGTCGCCGCTTTGCGCGGGGAGACCCTGATGGCACACGCTGCGTTCTACCTCGCCACACTCGGTTCGGCGCACGCGCTGTATCTCGATGACCGTATTGGGCGAGTTGCACCGGGGTACGACGCGGACTTTGCGGTGCTGGATCTCGCCGCAAATGTCCTGCTGCGTGAGCGACTGCGCTTTGCTGGCAGCCTTGAGGAAACATTATACGTTCTCATGACGCTCGGCGACCAAAGCTGCATTCGCGCGACGTACGTCGCAGGCCGACGGGTCTATGACCGTGACAATCCCGGCGTATAGATCGAACGGGCTGTTCAAATCAAGGTCGACCCCGAGGGCGGTCAGGCGCTTGCGGGCGCTTCAGCCCGGGAGCGATTCGATCAGTTGGGGCAGGCACGCAAAGTCATCGAGCGCGGCGAGGCAGGGGATGTCCTCGAGCGCCGCGCGCCGGTAACCGTAGCGCATCAACACCAGAGGAACGCCCGCCCCCTGCGCGGCGGCCGCATCCACTTCGCTGTCGCCGACCATGAGTGCGTCGTGCGGCTGCGCCGAGCAGCGTGCAAGCAGCGCCTGTAGAACGCGCGGATCGGGCTTGTGAAAGGGCAGTGAGTCCCCGCCGATGACGGCGGTGAAAAATGGCGCGAGTTCGAGGCGGGCGAGGATCGTTGCGGTGAGGTCGGCGGTCTTGTTGGTGCAGACCGCCAGGCGCAGCGAGCGCTCGCGCAACCGCGTGAGCGCCGCGTGCACTCCGGGATAGACCGACGTGCTACGCACGGGATCGGCGGCGTAGCGGCGCAGAAACCTGCGGTGCGCATCGGCAAGGTTGGCGCGCGCGAGGCCGCGCGCCGCGAGTGCCCGTTCAATCAGCCTGCTCGTCCCATCCCCGATCATGGCGCGCACGGCCTGGACGGTGAGCGGCGCGGCGCCAAGATCGGCCAGCGCGCCATTGACGGCGTGCGCAAGGTCGGCAACGCTGTCGATCAGCGTGCCGTCGAGGTCGAAGATCACGAGCGATAGAGCCATCGGCTCACTTTAGCATCCCGCCGGGCCTGCCTGGGCGGCGCGATCCGCGGGCGCGTGTGCGCGGCCGGGACAATTGCCGCCGCCGGCCGCGCACTTGTGGTCCGGAGGGCTAACTGCGTTCGCGGAAAGCCTCGAAACTGTGCGGCTCGATACGAAGCTCGTAGCTGTACTCGCGGGCGCCGGCGCCCGCGTATGGCAGCACCGTGCGCACGGGATTGCCGCCCGAGACCACGCCATTGGTCAGGTTGCGTATCTGAGCGAAAGCGCCGGTGATGCGCACGGCCACGGGGTGATTGCGGTAGGACTCCACCACAAACGTCCCGTTGTTGTACTCGAACACGCTGACCTTCGCCGGCCCGTCGAGCCTGACCGGCAGCCCGCGCACGAGATAACCGCGCAGCGCATCGAGAGTCCGCTGCGGCAGTGCGTAGAAGGCATTGCGCTCATCAGGCACGTCGAGGATGTAAAGAACGCCCTTGCCGTACCGATCCATCAGCAGCAATGGCACCCCATTCTGCTCGTCGATGCCGCGCACCACGGCCCAGGCGCCGTTGGTGAAGAAATGAATCAGCGGAAAGAGGATCGGACGGCTATGGCCGATGTAGGTGCCGGCGCCGAAACCAAATCCGGCCACATAGCGGGTCGGGGCCACGGTCCTGTGCGTCACGCGCGTGGCGGTGATTTGACCGAAACCGTGATTCTGCAGGGCGCGCAGTAGACCCGAAGTGATGATCACGTTGTCCCCGGCACGCAGATGGGCGGCGATTTGTGCGACGATGTGCGGGACGTGGCGTGCCGTCTCGGTGAGCAGCACGGTCTTGGCGTGCGGCCAATACGGATACGGCTCGATGGGAACGCCAATCATGCCGAGCATCTCGGTGAGGAAGTCCTCGCCGCTCGTGTTGAGCGGCCGGTAGACGGCCAGACCCACGGGCTTGCCGAGGCTGCCGGCGATGCGATCGACCTTGGCGAGCGCATAGGCGGCGACATTGGCGAGCAGCGGACGCTTGGCGCCCGGCATCCACGGCATGCCGCAGCAGTGCTTGAGCATCTGGAAATAGTTGAACGTGGTCGGCAGATATTGCCAGGCCGCACGGTTCTTCGGGTTCGCCGGCTGGAGCAGATTGCTGTATTCGAACAGGTTGATCGCCGGCGCCTTGGCGAGGATGGTGTCCCAGAGCTGCTCGGCGTAGCGATCGAGATAGTGCATCGCGATCGGATCGACCCAGCCGCCGCCGTCGCGTCCCGGGGCGATATTCTCGAAGTAGCGGAAGATCTCGTAACTTTCGTACGGGAGCAGCTGCTGATCGGTGGTGGGCGCGTACCGCGTCTCATCGCCGGTCCAGATTTCCGGAAAGATCTTCGGTTCGCGCTTCAGATCAAAGCCCATCTCCGGGAACGAGGGATAGAAGTTCGGAAATTTGATGATTACCTTGACCTTGGGATTGGCGGCCTTGGCCGGCCCCAGGATCAATTTGCGCGACACCTCGTCCATGGTGCGCATGCGATAGGCTGCCCAGGAGAGATTACCCTTGGCGGCGATGTCGGCCGCGCTCTTGGTGTTGAAAAAATACAGGTCATCGAGGATGAATTCGTTGAAATGCCGCGCGGTTAGCGCCGACATGCGCCGGGCGAGCGCGCGATCCTTCGGCAGCGCGTAATCGAGCGTCTCGATCTGGCCGTCGCCACCCGGGGCGAGCATGGCCATGCCGCCGGCGACCGCCACGCCATGGCGCACGAAGAAATGTTTCACGAACGCGAGTTGCGCCCCGGTGGCGCACACTCCCGCCCGATAGCTCTCGATGAACACCTTGTTGACATGCAGGCGGCTGCTAATGGCGCGCCAGCTCGAGCGCATCCAGGCCGGATCGTGGGCCATGCGCTTGACCACCTGCACGGGAATGTACACCGTGACCTTGAAGTTTCGGTAGGGCGGCGGTGCCGCCCAGGCGGGTGCACACGTGCCGAGCAGCAGCACGAGGGCGAGCAGGTATTGGCGCAGTGCGAGCATGATGTCCCCCTTGATGATCCCGCAGAGATGCTGATACCGCTACCATAGACCGCGCCGCAGCCGCCGTCAATGCGGCGCGCTCGTGCGCACGGCGGCCGGCACGGCGCACTTGCGTTATAATCTCCAGCAGGGATTCGCGAGCCGGCGCGCCCACATCCCAAATCAATTTGGACCGCGAGATCTGATGCACGGTAATGCGCGAGGAGCGAGCTGCCTCGAGTTCGGGCGCTATCGCTTGTTCCCGCTGCAGCGCGAGCTGCGCGTGGGCGAGGAGCGCGTCCCGCTCGGCTCACGGGCGCTCGATGTGCTGCTCGTGCTGATCGAGGCGCGCGGGGATCTCGTCACGAAGGAGGAGCTGCTGGCGCGCGCCTGGCCGGGTATCGTCGTCGAGGAAAGCAACATCCAGGTGCAGATCTCGGCGCTGCGGCGTGCGCTCGGCGCGCAGCGCAATCTCATCGTCACCGTGCCGCTGCGCGGCTATCGGTTCGTGGGCGAAGTGCGCCGGGTGGAGCCCGTGAGCACCGCTGGCATGAATGCCGCGGAGCGAGCGGTCGTTCCGACCAATCTGCCGGCGCCGGTTGCCGATTTCATTGGCCGCGAGTCCGAGCTCGTGACGGTGCGCGAGCTGCTGCGGCACAATCGGCTGGTGACCCTCGTCGGTACCGGCGGCATTGGCAAGACCCGTCTTGCTCTGGAAGCGGCACGCGCGGCGCTTGCGGAATTCCCCGACGGCGTGTGGCTCGCCGAACTTGCGCCGTTGACCGATCCGCAGCTGGTGGCGAGCGCGGTGCATGCCGCGCTCGGCTTGCAGGCCGGAGGTGGACGCTGGACCGCCGAGCGGCTGGCGGCAGCATTGCGGGCGCGGCGTCTGCTGCTGGTTCTCGATAATTGCGAGCACCTGATCGGCGCAACGGCGCGCGAGGCCGAGGCGTTGCTGCACGCGGCGCCTGAGCTGCGCCTGCTCGCCACCAGCCAGGAGCCGCTCGGGATCGAGGGCGAGTGCACGTTGCGGCTGCGGCCGCTCGAGTTTCCCGCTGAGGATGCCGCGGGTGCGGCGGCCGCCGAGCGTCATGCGGCCGTGCGGCTGTTTGTGGCGCGCGCCCGGGCCGCTGATCCGCAATTCGCGTTGGATGAGCGCAACGCCGCAACGGTGGTCACGATTTGCCGGCGCCTCGATGGCATTCCGCTCGCCATTGAACTGGCCGCGGCGCGCTCGGCGGCGCTCGGCGTTGATGGCCTGGCGCAGCGGCTCGATCTGCGTTTCCACGTTCTGACCGGCGGACGCCGCACGGCGCTGCCGCGTCATCAGACGCTGCGCGCCACACTTGATTGGAGTCATCGGTTGCTCGCCGAGCCCGACCGCATCGTCCTGCGCCGCCTGGCGGTGTTTGCCGGCAGTTTTACGCTCGAGGCGGCCGGACGGGTCGTGACCGATGGAGCGCTGCCGGAGTGGGAGGTGGTCAGCCGGATTGCCGAGCTGGTGGACAAGTCGCTGGTGGTCGCGGACACGGCCGGTCCCGAGCGACGGTACCGCCTGCTCGAGACGACGCATGCCTATGCCATGGAAAAACTCGCCGACAGCGGCGAGTTCGGCCCGCTCGCGCGGCTGCACGCCCGCCACATGCGCGCGCATCTGACCGACGCGCTCACCGTATGGGAGCAGACTCCCTCGACCGAGTGGCTCGAGCGACTGGGGCCGGAAATCGATAATGTGCGCATCGCACTCGACTGGGCGTTTGGCCCGGATGGCGATCCCGCCCTCGGGGTGGAGCTTGCGGCATCCTCATACCTGCTGTGGTATCTGCTATCACTGATGCAAGAGGGGCGCGTGCGGCTCGAACGTGCCACCGCGATGCTCGGGTCCGGGACTCCCAAGGTCATCGAGGCGCGGCTGTGGTACGGCTATGGCTTTCTTTCGACCGGTGAGCCGCGCGGGCGCGCGCTGCCGGCGCTCGCGCGCGCGGCAGAGCTTTTCCGCGAGCTCGATGTGCCGGTCGATCGGGCCCGAGCGTGCGCATTTCTCGGCCTGAATCTCGTGCGCACCGGTGCGCTGCACGAGGGGCTCGCGGCGCTGCAGGAGGGCTGCGGGCTGCTGCAGGCGAGCGAGCAGCCAAAGAGCTACGTGCTGTGTCTGACGAATCTCGCCATCGCGCACACGGTGGCCGGGCAGTACGCCGAGGCGAGCCGCGCGCTCAACGAGGCGCTCGCGGTCGGCCAGCACTCACGGGCGGATTTCTGGGTCTGGCGGGCGATGATTTATCAGGCCGAGGTGCAGTTTGCCGAGGGCCGTATCGAGGTCGCGATCGCGCTCGCGCGTGAGGTGATCGGGCGATGCCGCGCAGCGCGCCGCACCGGCCTGCTCGGCCACGCGCTGTGCAATCTCGCCGGCTATTTGATCGCCGCGGGGGCGATCGAGGAGGCGAGCGAGGCGCTGCGCGAAGGGCTGCCGCTCACCGAGGAGAGCGAGCTCGATGCGGTGCTGCTCGCAGGCGGCCTGCAGCACCGGGCGGAAATCGCCGCCCGCCAGAATCATCTCGAGCGCGCCGCGCAGTTCATTGGCTATGCGCACGCGTTCTTTGCCACGGAATTCGCCGGACGGAGTCCCGCCAAGCGCAGCATCGAAGCGGGGATCCTGGAGCGCTTGCGCGCGTCCCTGCCGCCCGAGCGCCTCGCCGAGCTGATGCACGCCGGTGCGCACTGGCGTGAAGACGAGGCCATGACCGCAGCGCTCGAGAGATGATTCGAGCTGCTAGAATACGTGCCAAACGTTTCAGGGTACCCTTGGAAATGAAAGTCGTGCCATGGGTTTAAGAATTTTTAAGGTTTTTTCAGGGAACACTATGGAATTACCGAAGGTCACGCGCCATGCTCCGCGCGTGTCACAGCATGCTTGGTCTTCGCCCCAAATGAAGCGCACTTCCCGGTCTCGACTCCTTAGACTTATCCTGCCGCTCTCGGCAACGCTCCTGCTGTCGGGCTGCCACTGGGCCGTGCTCAATCCGGCCGGTCCGATCGGGGTGGCCGAGAAATGGATCATCGATACCGCCATCGGGCTGATGCTGCTCGTCGTGGCCCCGGTGATCATTCTTACCCTGGTGATCGTCTGGCGCTACCGCGCCTCGAACACCAAGGCGCGCTACGAACCGGACTGGTGCCACTCGACCAAGATCGAGCTCACCATGTGGGGAATCCCGGTGGTCATCGTTTGCTTCCTCGGCGTGATGGCCTGGCGCGGATCCCACCAGCTGAATCCTTACCACCCCACGGTGCTCTCGAACGTCAAGCCGGTGCATATCGAAGCGGTGGCGATGGATTGGAAGTGGCTGTTCATCTATCCGAACCACAATGTCGCGGCCGTGAACCAGGTGGCCATACCGGTCGGCGTGCCCGTGGTGTTTCACATCACGTCGGCGACGGTGATGAATTCGTTCTTTATTCCGCGGCTCGGCAGCCAGATCTATGCCATGGGCAACATGCAGACTGCGGATAATCTGGTGGCGAGCGCTCCGGGCACCTATCGGGGCATCTCCGCGAACTTCAGCGGCGGCGGCTTCTCGGGCATGGTGTTCCACGTGCAGGCCATGAAAGAGAGTGACTACAAGCGCTGGCTCGCCCATGCCGCAGCCTCCTCGAAGACACTCGACGTTAAGACCTATCTGAAGCTCGACAGGCCGAGTTCGAATGTGCCGGTGACCTACTATGCGCACGTCGATCCGGATCTGTATGCGCAGATTCTCGAGGGCAAGCTCGCGCCCGGCCGGTCCCTGGCCATGAAGGCGACGACCCTCACATCCGGCGGGGAAACGGGCCCCATTGGGAGAGATTGAGCATGTTCGGTATTCTCAGCCTGAGCGACATCCACTACCACAACCCGATCATCATGTTCGGGGTTGGCCTGCTGCTGTTCGTCATCGTGGCGACGCTCGCCACGATCACCTACCTGCGCAAATGGACGTATCTGTGGCGGGAATGGCTGACCTCGGTCGATCACAAGAAGATCGGGATCATGTACATGATCCTGGCCGCACTGATGCTGCTGCGCGGTTTCGCCGACGCCATCATGATGCGGACGCAGCAGGCGATGGCCTTCGGCCCCAACATGGGCTATCTGCCGCCGGGACACTTTGATCAGATCTTCACCGCCCACGGCACGATCATGATCTTCTTCATGGCGATGCCGTTCATCATCGGGCTGATGAACTGCATCGTGCCGCTGCAGATCGGTGCGCGTGACGTTGCCTTCCCGTTGATGAACAACCTCAGCCTGTGGCTCACCGCCGGCGGGGCCATGCTGGTGAACGTCGCCCTCATCGTCGGCAACTTCTCGCGCTGCGGCTGGGTCGGCTATCCGCCGCTGTCCGAGCTGCATTACAGTCCGGGTGTCGGGGTGGACTACTACATCTGGGCACTGCAGATCGCCGGTGTCGGCACGACCCTCACCGGCATCAACTTTCTCGCCACCATCCTCAAGATGCGCGCTCCGGGCATGAAAATGATGCGCATGCCGGTATTTACCTGGGCGACGCTGGTCACGAGCGTACTGATCGTCGCAGCTTTCCCCATTCTCACGGTGGCGCTTGGCCTGTTGGCGCTCGACCGCTATGTCGGCACGCACTTCTTCACCAATGCCCTCGGCGGCGATCCGATGATGTACGTGAACCTCTTCTGGCTCTGGGGCCACCCCGAGGTGTACATCCTCATCCTGCCGCTGTTTGGCGTGTACTCGGAGATCGTCCCGGTGTTCTCCGGCAAGCGCCTGTTCGGCTACGACTCCATGGTGTATGCGACGATGGCGATCGCCCTGCTGTCCTTGACGGTGTGGCTGCATCACTTCTTCACCATGGGTAACGGCCCGGGGGTGAACGCCTTCTTCGGCATCACCACCATGATCATCGCGATCCCGACGGGGGTGAAGATCTTCAACTGGATGCTGACCATGTTTCGCGGCCGCATCCGCTTCGAGACCCCCATGCTCTGGACGATCGCCTTCCTCATCACCTTCACGATCGGCGGCATGAGCGGGATCCTCCTTGCCGAGCCGCCGGCGGACTTTGTATTGCACAACAGCCTGTTCCTGGTGGCGCACTTCCATAACGTGCTCATCGGCGGGGTGGTGTTTGGGATATTCGCCGGGATCTCCTACTGGGCGCCGAAGATCTTCGGCTTCAAGTTGAACGAGCGCCTCGGCCGTGCGGCGTTCTGGTGCTGGGTGATCGGCTTTTACGTTGCCTTCATGCCGCTGTACATCCTCGGCTTCATGGGGGCTACGCGCCGCATGGATCACTACAACGTAGCCGCATGGCATCCATTGTTCGAGATCGCCTGGGTGGGCGCGATGATCATCTTCGCCGGGATCATCCTGCAGGTCGTGCAGGTCGTGGTGAGCATCCGCCAGCGCGAGCAGGCGCGCGACCTGACGGGCGATCCATGGAACGGGCGGACATTGGAGTGGGCGCTGCCCTCGCCGGCACCGGCCTATAACTTTGCCCGTATTCCGGTCGTGCGCGATCGCGACGCGTTCTGGGAAATGAAGCAGCGCGGGGTGGAGCTGAAGAACTCGACATTCGTTCCCGTCCATATGCCGCGCAACTCGGCGACGGGATTTATCATTGGCGGGTTCGCCTTCGTCATGGGCTTCGGGTTGATCTGGCACATCTGGTGGCTGGCGGCCCTGTGTCTGGCGGGAGTGTTGGGAACGCTGATCCAGCATGCCTTCAACGACGATCGGGATTACTACCTCGGCGCCGATGAAGTGCGACGGGTCGAGGACCTGCACGGACGTGTCGAAGCGGGGAGCGTGTAAACGATGTCTAACGGTACGGCTGCCATGCAAGAGGGTGCTCTCGCGCTGAAGCCCGGTTATGCGGCCGCGGGTACGGTCGAACCGCGCGAGCTGCACGCACAGGTCGATGCTGGCGCGGAGCCGCATCATGATACGGCCTCGACGATCCAGCTCGGCTTCTGGCTCTACCTGATGAGCGACTGTCTGCTGTTCGCGGGCCTGTTTGCGACCTACGCGGTGCTGCACGGCCACACGGCCGGTGGTCCCACCGCGCGGCAGTTGTTCGATCTGCCGTATACGCTCACCGAGACGATGTTCCTGCTCGTCAGCAGCTTCACCTGCGGGCTCGCCACGCTCGCCATGAATGCCGATCGCAAGCAGGCGACGCTCGGCTGGCTCGCGGTGACCTTCGTGCTCGGCCTCGGTTTCGTCAGCATGGAAGTGCACGAGTTCGCGCATATGGTCGCGATCGGTGCCACGGCGAGCCGCAGCGCCTTTCTGTCCTGCTTCTTCACGCTGGTCGGAACCCACGGGTTGCATGTCACCTGCGGCCTGATCTTCATGGCCGTGATGATGGTGGCGGTGGCCAAGAAGGGGCTCACGCCGACCAATCGCGGGCGCTTGAACTGCCTGATGCTGTTCTGGCACTTCCTCGACATCATCTGGGTGGGCGTGTTCTCGCTGGTCTACCTTTCCGGAGTGGTGCACTGATGAACGTTGCGAACGAAGCCCTTGGCGGGCATGGGCCGCACGCCCATCATGACGGAGGCCCGCACGGGCACGGCGGCGCTCATGCACCGACGTACAAGCAGTACATCACCGGATTCGTTCTGGCCATCGTCCTGACGATCATTCCGTTCGCGCTGGTGATCGACCATGTCATGACGGACGTGCTGGTCGTGATTGCTGTTTGCGCGGCGATGCAGATGGTGGTGCACGTGGTTTACTTCCTGCATCTGAACCGCTCGCAGGAACAGCAGTGGAACCGCATGGCGCTGATCTACGTGCTGATCATGATCTTCATCGTCATCGGCGGATCGCTGTGGATCATGTACAGCCTCGACAGCCGCATGATGCCGGGCATGATGCACTACCACGTCTGGAAGTAGGCTGTAACAGAAGTCTCGAGCCGGATCAGACCGGACGTGTCGCGCGCAGCGATTCACGCTCGGTGATGCGATCGAGCCAGCCGGCGAGCTGAGGCCGCTGCGCCCGCCAGGCCGACTCGGCGAAGCGCAGGTCGAGATAGCCGAGGGCGCAGGCGACCGCGATCGCGCCAATATCGAAAGTCTCCCCAAGCTGCTCGCGCTCGAGCGCATCGAGGGCGGTGTGGATCTTGTGCCATTGGCCCTCGCGCCACTCGGGCCATCGCAGCGTAGCGGGGCGTAGCACGGTTTCGTAGCGGACCAGGACCGCCGCATCCATGATGCCGTCGGCGAGCGCCTGGCGGCGTAAGGCCATCCAGCGGGCCGCGCCCGCGGTCGGGATCAGGCGGCCGCCTCCTGCCAGCGCATCCAGGTACTCGCAGATCACGGGCGAGTCGTACAGCGCCTCGCCGTCATCGGTGATGAGCGCCGGAATCTTCTCGAGCGGGTTGTGCTGACCGAGAGCGGCATGGGGATTGATCGGCGAGAGCGTGACCTCGAGATTTTCGATACGGTCCGCGAGTCCGAGCTCAAGGGCGCTGACGCGCACTTTGCGGGCGAACGGTGAATTGGGGTTGGTGTACAGCTGCATGGGAGGACTCTCCACTCGGGTTGCACGGCCGCGACAGGGACCAAAAGGATAGCGATACGCACGCACGGAACGGCGCGAAACCGTCCAAGTGGCGCGCCGCGGCATGCCGGTGCCTATGATTTTCGCACACGGCGAGCGGCAATCCGCGCCGCGATCTGCACGCACGCGGCGTGGGGCCGAGTCCGGTGTGCAGCTGAGGCGGTCGGGGAATGCGCATCGGTCTGCGGGTCGGGTTGCCCCGGGACCCGCAGACCTCAGCCGGCGCTCAGGCGACCTTGACCTCGATCTTGCGCGGACGATGTTCGGCGCGCTTCGGAATGTGCACCGTCAACACGCCATCTTTGAGGTTGGCCGCGATCTTTTCCGTGTCCAGTTCGCCGCTCAGGGCAAAGCTGCGGCGGTAGAGGCTGGAGCGCAGGTCCGCGTACAGGGCCTCCGCGTCGCCGGCAAGCTCGAGCTGCAACTGACCCTCGACGAGCAGAGTGTTGCCGTCGACACGCACGTTCAGGCGGTCCTTGGAGACGCCCGGCATATCGGCACACACGGTAATCCCGTCCTTATCCTCCCAGATGTCAACCGGGGGGCGCAGCGCAGTCTCGATCGGGCTGGACCGCTGTGCCGCCTGGCCGTTTCCGGTCTGGGGTGTGCTCGCTGAGCTGTGACGGGCGAGTTCGGTTTGAGTGCTCATGGGTGCAACCTCGCTGCAGTCATTGGATTTGAATCTGCCGCGGCCGTGAGGATTCACGCCGCTCGATGCTGATCTGCACGATGCCGTCGGCGTACTTCGCCTGTACCCGATCCGGATCGACATCCTCGGGCAGGCTGATGACACGGCGGAATTCACCGCTGAAACGCTCCTGGCGGTAATAATCCACACTGTCCTCGACCTTGAGTGCGCGTTGGCCGGAGATCGTGAGCAGGTTCTGCTGCAGGGAAATGTCGAGACTCTTCGGATCGATGCCGGGGGCGAAGAGATAAACGTCCACCCGTTCGGCGGTCTGGCCGACGTTCACCGCCGGGAAACTGCCGCGGGGCAGCGAGCGGATGGCCGCCGGAATGTTCCACGGGCCGAACATCTCCTCGACATCCTGCTGCAGGCGCCACAGCTCGTCAAAGACCGAGCTCGGCATACTGGTGGCAATACCGAACATGGCAGTACCTCCTATGAGTTCGTTGGGTCATTCGGGCGCGAACAGAGTTCGGGGCAGGCGCGGGGAATTTCAAGCCGCCGCGCGGCCGGGGCCGCCGGTGTCATCGCGGCGTTGTGCGCTCGCTGGGGACTGCGCCACCGGCTCTTGAAATCGCCCGCGCCGCGCCTACCTGCTGAGACCAAGGGTGGCGGTGCCGGAGTGTTGCCGGCGCCGCTGGGAGTGACCACATTGATACGTGTAGGAGGTGTTTGCCTATGACGGTGCGCGATCTGATTCCGCGGCGGCGAGCGCGTGCGCCGCTGTTGCGCAGCGAGGAGACCCATCCACTGGTCTCCTTGCATCAGGAGATGAACCGTCTGTTCGATGAGTTCTGGCGGGATGTTTCGGGGACGAGCGCTGCGCTCATGGCGGACTATGGCTTCCCCCGCGTCGAGATCCTCGAGACCGAGCGGGAGCTGACCGTTGCGGCGGAGCTGCCTGGCCTCGACGAAAAGGATGTCGAAGTGACATTGCATGGCGGGGTCCTGACTCTGCGCGGCGAGCGCAGGAGCGAGAGCGAGGACCGGCAGCGACGTGTGAGCGAACGTTACTACGGCCGGTTCGAGCGCCAGATCGAGCTGCCGGCGGAGGTCGACGTCGATCGGGTGAGCGCAGTGTTTCGCAAGGGCGTGTTGACGGTCACCCTGCCGAAGAGCGCGCAGGCGGTGGCCGAGGTCAGGCGCATCCCGATTACCGCCAAGTGAGGCTCTGCCGGTGCGTGCCGGCGGGGGCTCCCGCCGGCCCGCGCCCGGCAGCGACCGGCGCGGAGCCGATGCGCTTCAGGTCGAGTTCCTGGACAGCGGCCGGCGTCGGGCGCGCGTTGCGCCTGACGCAAAGGCGGGTAATATGCGCCGTGTGGACGTGATGCGAAGATCCGCCGCTGGGGAGCGGGCCGATCTGCGCGTAAATTCAAGGGCGGGAGTTGAGTGTGCGCGTGGACGGTCAAGTCGTCTTCCATCACGCGAAGGTCAAGTCGGCGCTCGCGCGGGCGACCGCGGTGCGCCGAGGTGAACCAGACGTTCGATTCAGGATGTGTCGGACTTGATTGGAGGAACATGCGATGAAACACTCATATGGCCTGCGGATCCTGTGTCTGCTCGCGGGCGTGGCGTTGCTGACGTCCTGTTCAACGACCCGCGGCTTGATGCAGGCGGATGCAGCCGAACATGCGCGGTTCAATGCCTACGCCGGCAAGCCCATCACGGAATTCAGGTGGATCACCCCGGGGCACCGCCGCGCGGCCATCTGGACCAATCAGCTGATTGCGTGGGCGAACATCAACACGGTTTATCTCATCACGGTTGCCCCACCCTGCCCGGATCTGTTGACGGCGCCGACGCTGGGCCTCAGTTCGATCCAGGGCTGGGTGCAGGCGCGAACCAGCTACGTATATGCGCAGGGCGAGCCCTGCAGAATCGCCACCATACAGCCGGTGCATTATTTGCGCATGCTGCGGGCCGAGCGCAAGGGTGGCGCGATGAAGGCGGCAGCGGCGCCCTGACGGGGTCGCGGCGGGCGTGCCGGTGCACGCCCGTCAGCTCGGCAGTCCCTTGGACCGTATGTACAGGTGCAGGTACTTGCGGCGCACGTAGTTGGCCTCCACCAGCGCGAAGACCAGTCCGCGCCACCCGTCGAGCACGCCGAGGCGCAAGACGTAGCCGCGAAAGAAGCGCCACTGTGGATTGATCAGCACCTTGCCGAGACCGCAGCGTTTGCCCTGGGCATGCAGCTCCCGGGCCATGAGATCGGCATAGCGCTGCATGCGTTGGTGGTGGTCGGTGAGGCTGCGGTAGGAGAAGTGCTCAAGGTGACCATACAGCCGTCCGACCCGGCCGTCGACCCGCGTGTTCTCGTGGATCTCGCGGCCGATCCAGCCGCCGCGCCTGCGGTCGAACAAGCGGATCAGGCGATCAGGGTAGGCGTTGCCGTGGCGCAGGAACCGCCCGAAATAATCAGTGATGCGTGGAATGGACCAGCCCGCGTAGCCCTGGAATCCCTCCCTGCGCACCGCTTCGATCTCTGCGCGCAAGCGCTCGCTCACGCGCTCATCGGCATCCAGGCACAGGACCCAGTCGTTGCGGGCGCATTGCACCGCGAACGCCTTCTGCGAGCGATAGCCCGGCCAGTCACGCTCGATGACGCGCGCACCGAGGGCCGCGGCAAGCTCGCGCGTCTGGTCGGTCGAATGCGAGTCGACGACGATCACCTCGTCGCAGAAGCTGAGCGAGCGCACACAGGCCTCGATGCGATCCGCCTCGTTGTAGGTGATGATGCAGGCGGAAAGTCCTGCAGGCGCTGTGTCTGCCATCAGAATTTCATCTCGTGCATGGGCCTTGCGCTCCTGAACTCGGGCGAGTGGTCGGGTGGGTCGCCACCGCGCCGGGATGTGCCGCCGCGGCCCGCGACCGTCCCCGGGTCCTCTCGGCGGGATCGGCATTGGCAATGCTACCGAAAACGACCGTGCCGCCGGCACCGAAAGTGCGTGCCGCGGGCGGCGCAGTCCCGGAGGGGACTTGTTCGGCGGGATCAGGCTAAAATCCGCCCCGCACAGCTGGGGTGGCGGGACCGCGGCGGGCCGCCAAGGCAAGTGACGTACGCCGGGCCAGGGCGCGCCGCGGCGGTCACGCGCGGAAATTCCTCAGCAACTTGGGGGTACGCTTGATGTCCCTGCAGTCCGAACAGGCCGATGCACAGGTCCGCATTACGGCGCATCCGCTTGCGCCCGAGGTCCTGGCGACCTTCACCGATCCCCTCGACCCGGCTGCGGCCGAGTCGATCGCGACTGCGCTCGAGAGCAATCACATCGTCGGCTTCCCCCGCTGCCCTTTCCCGCTGCCGGCGGCGTCGGATCTGCAGTTTCTGTGCACCGAGCTGCCGACCCGGCTGAAGCTGAAGAATGTCAGCTACCATGGCGAGGGCGGGCGGCTCACCGGCCTGGAGGCCGGCGATCCGGCACGTGCGCGGACGGCTGCCGTGCTCGGGGAGCATCTGGCAGCGGTCACCGCTTTCCTGCGGCAGGTCGCGCCCCATCTGAGCGACGGCACGTTCTTGACCAAATGCAGCTTCCGTCCCATCCAGGAGCGGGGCCGAAAGCTCAAGCCCCACGCCAGCAACGAGCTGGTGCATGTCGATGCCGGCGCATACGGAGCGACCCACGGTGACCGGATCCTGCGCTTCTTCGTCAATGTGAATTCCAGCGAGGATCGGGTCTGGGCGACCAAAGGGGATATTGCGGCGGTGCTGGCGCGGCACGGCATCCGCGCCGGGCTGCTCGACGGCGATGGCCGATGCCGGCTGCGGATCCGCAAGAACATGGCCGACCATGCCTTTTCGTCCGCCGTGCGCGCGCTGAGCCGGCTCAATCCGCTGGCGCTGTCGCTCGATTCCAGTCCCTATGACCGAGCCATGCGCCGCCTGCACAATTACATGAAGGACAGCGAGACGTTCAAGGCAGACCCGCAGGGGTATGCCGAAATCCGCTTTCCGCCGGGCTCGGCGTGGATGGTCTTCACCGACAGCGTCAGTCATGCGAGCCTTTCCGGCCAGTTCGCGCTCGTGACGACACTGCTGATCCGCCGGGCGGCGCTGCGCCAGCCGCACTTCGCGCCCTATCACCTGCTGAGCGCCGGTGTGCCGGCCTAGGCGCGGCGCGTAGGCGCCGGCGCGCCTAGAGCTTGAAGGTCGACAGCAGCAGGCTGGTCTCGCTGCTCGTGACCCCGGGTGTGCGACTGACCCGGGCGAGCACGCGATCGAACGCGGCGAGGGATTCGGCCCGCAGTTCAGCCACCAGATCCCACCGGCCGTTGGTGCTGTAGAGGCTTGCCACCGCCGGATCCCCGCGCAGCGTCCGGATGACCGGATCGACCTGGTTCCCATCGGCGGCGATCGTCATGAACGCACGGATGTGCTGCTCCTGCACGTCGGGCTTGAGCCGCACGGTGTAGCCGACCACGGTGCCGTCGGCTTCGAGCTTGGCCATGCGGTTCTGCACGGTGCCGCGCGAGACACCGAGCTGCTTGGCGAGCGTCGCCACCGGTGTGCGGGCGTTGGCTCGCAGGAGCGCGATGAGGCGTCGATCCAAATCATCCATTGAACGTCTCCGGTGACAGTCGTGGAATTGCAAAACGCCAATCCAGCCTGCCGAATTGATGAAGTTATAGCATGAATTGAGCAATCTTCTGACTATTCTTTAGCCTGGGGGATGCGGATCATGGTGCGGTCATCGGCGGCGTGAGCGATGCCGCCTCAGTGGAGCAGCATCATGGTTGATTACATTGGCGTTCAGCGAGTCCAGGCACTCGTGCGCGAGCAGGGGACCGCCCGATTCATTGCAGGTCTTGCCCATGAGATCGAAGCGGACTATCGGCGCTGGAACGTGTTCACGAAATCTGCCCGCCATGCCACATATTCCCCGCTTGGCGTCATCGAATTGATGCCGGCAAGCGATGATCGACAGTACGCCTTCAAGTACGTCAACGGTCATCCGAAGAATCCCGCCCAGGGGCTGTTGACCGTGATGGCGTTCGGCATCCTGGCCGACCTCGAGACCGGCTACCCGCTGGCGGTGGCCGAGATGACCCTCACCACCGCGTTGCGTACGGCCGCGACCTCTGCGCTCGCCGCGCGTGCCCTGGCGCGTCCCGGGAGTCGTGTCATGGCCCTGATCGGTAATGGCTCGCAGTCGGAGTTTCAGACGATCGCCTTCTACGACCAGCTTGGTGTGCGGGAAGTGCGTCTGTACGACATTGATCCGCACGCCACCGACAAGCTGGTCGCAAATCTCGCTGCAGAGTCGCTACCGGACCTGCGCGTGGTGCGTTGTTCATCGGTTGCCGCTGCGGTTGCGGGAGCCGATATCGTCACCACCATCACCGCCGACAAGCGCAACGCCATCATCCTGACGCCTGAGATGATCCGTCCGGGCATGCACTTGAACGCTGTCGGTGGGGACTGCCCGGGCAAGACCGAGCTGCACCCGGACATCCTGCGCCGGACGGACGCGCGGGTCGTGGTCGAGTACGAGCCGCAATCGCGCCATGAGGGCGAGGTGCAGCAGATGCCGGCGGACTTCCCGGTGCTGGCGCTTGCCGATGTGCTGAGCGGACGGTGCAGCGCGCGCTCGAGCGAGCGCGATGTCACGGTCTTCGATTCAGTCGGCTTCGCGCTTGAGGACTTCGCGGCGCTGCGCTACGTGTACCGGTTGCATCGACAGCAGCGCGGTGATCGTTTCGACATCGATCTGATTCCCGAGCTCGCCGACCCGAAGGATTTGTATGCGCTGCTGCGCACGCCGAGCCGCGCGCGCGAGCGCCCGGCCCCGCTCACCGAGGTGGCCCGAGCATGAGCCCCACCCGTCCGGTGAGCCTGATCGGTGCGCCGACCGATGTCGGGGCCGCCGAGCGCGGCGCCTCCATGGGACCGGAGGCGATGCGGGTTGCGGGATTGCGCGCTGCGCTCGAGGCGCGGGGACTTACCGTGCTCGATCGCGGCAATCTCAGCGGCCCGCCCAATCCGAACACGGTGCCGGTCGGGGGCTACCGGCATCTGCCCGAGGTCGTGCACTGGGCCGGGCGGGTGCACGCGGCCGTGTATGCGGCGCTGCGCGCGGGCGAAGTGCCGATCCTGCTCGGCGGTGATCACTCCCTGGCCATCGGCTCGATCAGTGCCGTGGCGCGTCATTGCCGCGAGCAGGGCCGCACGCTGCGGGTGCTGTGGCTCGATGCCCACGCGGATTTCAATACCGCGGAGCTGTCGCCGAGCGGCAACCTGCACGGCATGCCGCTCGCGTGTCTCTGCGGGCTCGGCCCAGCGGCATTGACCGCGCTCGGCGGACCGCCGCCGGCGCTGCATCCGCAGTGGGTCCGGCAGATCGGCGTGCGCAGCGTCGATGCCGGTGAGCGGCGACTCGTGCACGAGCTTGCCGTCGAGGTCTTCGACATGCGCTTCATCGATGAGCGCGGCATGCGCGAGGCCGTGCGCCAGGCGCTCGGCGGCATTAGCGCCGACACCCACGTGCACGTGAGCTTCGATGTGGATTTTCTCGATCCGGACATCGCCCCCGGTGTGGGCACGACGGTGCCCGGCGGACCGACCTACCGGGAGGCACAGCTGTGCATGGAGATGCTCGCCGACACCCGGCAAGTCGCCTCACTCGATCTGGTCGAACTCAATCCGGCCTTCGATGTGCGCAATCGCACCGCATGCCTCGCGGTCGACCTGCTCGAGTCCCTGTTCGGTAAGAGCACGCTGGTGCGCCGGCAAACCCCGATACGCGCGCTCGAGGTTGTCGCGCGGCGCGGGGCACAACAACCCGCGAGTCTCACTCCGGCGGCGCGCGGCAGTGGCGTTGAATGAACGCCTCGTGCGCGGGCATGGTCGTGGCGCAGCCCGCCACCACCTCGCGGATCTCATCGAGGGCGCCCTGCGCACCGTCGCCGAGGGCATCGGCGAACGGATCATAGCCGGCGGTCTCGACGCCCTGGCCGTTCAGTACATGGAACCAGCTCTGCGTGGAGAAGAGCTCGTTCTCGTCGCGCATGAGCCGGCCGTAGCCGCGGAACAGCTCGAGACGCTCGCGCAGGCTGTCGGGCAGCTCAGTGGTGCGGCAGTGACGCCAGAACGCCTCGTCACGCCTCGTGAACCGGTAATGCGTCACCAGAAAGTCGCGGGCGCGCTCGTAATCGAAGGCGAGTTGGCGGTTGTAGCGCTCGATGTCCGCAGGATGAAAGCGCCGATCCGGAAAGAGTTTCAGCAGCACGAGAATGCCGCGCTGGATCAGATGGATGCCGGTGGACTCGAGCGGCTCGAGAAAGCCGGCCGATAAGCCGATGGCCACGCAGTTGCGGTTCCAGCACTGCCGGCGGCGCCCGGTGGTGAAGCGCAGGCGCAGCGGCTCGTGGGTCGGGGGACCTTCGAGATTCTCGAGCAGCAGGCTTTCAGCCGCATCGTCGCTGATGAACCGGCTGCTGTAGACATAGCCGTTGCCGACCCGATGTTGCAGGGGGATGCGCCATTGCCAGCCGACGGCACGGGCCGTGGCGAGCGTGTGGGAAGACAACGGTCCGGTGCGCGCGCACGGCACGGCGACGGCGCGGTCGCACGGCAGCCAGTGCGTCCAGTCCTCGTAGCCGCTCTTGAGGGCCCCTTCGATCAGCAGGCCGCGAAAACCCGTGCAGTCGATGTACAGGTCGGCCGCGATGCGCTCGCCGCTCTCGAGCGTGATGGAGTCGATGAACCCATCCTCGGGACGCAGCGTAACCCCGCGGACCTTGCCCTCCGTGCGTACGGTGCCACGGGCCTCGGCATACGCGCGCAGATATGCCGCAAAGCGCTTGGCATCCAGGTGCAGCGCGTACACGATGGTGGCGAGCGGCGAGTGCGCGCGGTTGATCGGCCGCATGAACTTGCCCTGGCGCGCCGCGATGGCCTGCAACGAGTACTGCTCGAGCGGTGCGGCCGTGCCCGCGCGCGCGCAGCGGTGCCAGTAGGTATAAAACGGCACGCCGCTCTTGGCAATGCCCGTGGGCCCGAAGGGGTGTATGTACGAATGCCCGGGCCGCGTCCAGTCCTTGAACTCGATGCCCAGCTTGAACGTGGCCTGAGTGCGCCGGATGAGTTCGTCCTCATCCATGGCGTGGGTATGAATGTAGTCGATGATCGGCGGAATCGTCGCCTCACCGACCCCCACGGTCCCGATCTCCTCCGATTCGACGAGGCGGATGTGGCCGCGCAGATGCGGAAAGGATTTCGACAACGTCGCGGCCGACATCCAGCCCGCCGTGCCTCCGCCGACGATGACGACACTGCGGATGGGTTGGTTGCTCACCGGGGGATTTTAACCCGCCATGATGCGGGCGTCGCGAACTCTTCAGGCGCGCGCATGCGGTACGCAATCCCGGGGCATACGTTGCCGTATGCCCCGGGAAATCTTCCGCCACACGCGCATTGCGCGCGCGCGACGGCGCTCCTGCGACTTCAGAACTTGCACGTCCGCGCGATCAGGCTCTCGGCGAGCTCCTGCTGGCCCGAACGCGGCGTGGGTTGGAAGTTCGATGTCGCGGCCAGATCCGCCAGCGTTGCGAGGTCGATCTTGCCCTGCTCGATGCGCTGGCCGAGTTCCCCGTCCCAGCCCTGATAACGGGCTTTCTTCAGCGCCGCAAGCTTGCGGGCCTCGATGACCTCCGCCGCCGCGAGCAGCGCCCGGGCGAGAGTATCGATGCCGCCAATGTGCGCCACGTACAGATCGGCCGGATTGACCGACTGGCGACGCAGCTTGGCATCGAAGTTGAACCCGCCGCGGGTATGTCCGCCCGCCTCGAGCAGCGCCACGAACGCCGGCACCAGGCTCTGGGCGTTGTTCGGGAACTGATCGGTGTCCCAGCCGTTGCGATCGTCGCCGCGGTTGATGTCGATCGAGCCGAAGATGCCGTAGGTGAGCGCGGCGGTGACTTCGTGCTCGAAGTCCAACCCGGCCAGCGTGGCGTGGTTCACCTCGATATTGACCTGAACCTCCTTGGCGAGCCCGTAGCGCTGCAGGAAGGCATATACGGCGGCCACGTCCCGATCGTACTGGTGCTTGGTCGGCTCGAAGGGCTTCGGCTCGATCAGGATGTTGCCCTTGAAGCCGATGCGGTGCTTGTGTTCGACGACCATGGCGAGGAAGCGCCCGTAGTGGTCGAGCTCCCGTTTCAGATCAGTGTTGAGCAGCGAGTCATAGCCTTCGCGGCCGCCCCAGAGCACGTAGTTGTCGCCGCCGAGACGGTGAGTGAGCTCGAGACAGGCGCGCACCTGCGCCGCCGCCCAGGCGAAGACCTCCGGATCCGGGTTCGTGGCCCCACCGCCGGCATAGCGCGGATGGCTGAACAGGTTGGCGGTGCCCCAGAGCAGCTTCACGCCGGTGGCAGCCATCTTTTTCTGGATATGCTCGCCGATCGTCTTCAGATTTCGGTCGTGCTCCTTGACGGTGTTCGCCGTCGCCATGACGTCCACGTCATGGAACGTGAAATACGGCGCGCCGAGGCGGGTGAAGAAATCGAAGGCGGCCTCGAGCTTGGTGTCGGCCATCTCCTGCGTGATGGTTGCGCCGAGCCAGGGTCGCGGCAGCGTGCCGGCGCCAAAGATGTCGTGACCCGGCCAGTTGAATGAATGCCAGTAGCACACTGCGCAGCGCAGCCAGTCTTCCATCCGCTTGCCGAGCACTTCGCGGTTCTTGTCGTAGACACGGTAGGCATATTCGTTGGCGGTGTCGGGACCTTCGAAACGAACCGGTGCGATGTCAGAGAAAAGCGTCATAGTGGGAGAAACTCCATGAATGCGGACGGAACTTGGCGCCCCGGCGCGGCGGAGCACGGTGGCAGACGGCGACAGCTGATGCGTACCGGATCCGGAACTGCGCCCGCGGCCGGGCGGCGCGCCGCGCTTGTGCATGCTGCGCCGATGCCGGGATGCATTGAGACGTTATACATCGGAATCGCTATCAACATGTAATGGTAGCGGTATCAGTGCAGCGCAGTCAATGGGAATCGCAGGCGTGGCGGGAGACGTCCCAGCCAAGGCCTGGCCGTGGGCCAAGCCGGTATCCGGTCGTCCCATCACTGCGGCGCGCGATACAGGCGGACCCGGTACAGACGAATCCGCCGCGGTGACAGCAGCGGCGTGCGTCCCTGGTTGGTTTGATCGCCGTTCAGTCGTGGCGCGACGCTCCAGCGGCCGGCGCGCCAGAGCAATTCGGTGATGGCCGCAATGCCGACGCGACGGGCCGCGCGGTCTGGATTGGCGCGGATGGTCAGCGCAAGCCCTCGGCCGAGCACGTCGAACAGATTAAGTCTTCGCTCCACAGGATCAACATCGCGCCCGCGTGCTCGAGCGGCTGGTGGGTGAACCCGTCGCGCTCGAGCCGGACGGTGAACAGGTCACCGCCGAATGCGATCGTCCGCGTGGGCACGAGGCTGGCCCGTTGCAGCACCAGAGCGCGGGTGTCATCGCGCTGCTGCGCCGTGAGGAAGGTTCCGCCGAGCGCCGCCAGCAGGCGGTACACGGCGGCGAGCCGGTGCTGCGGCGGCGCCCGGGGCGGGAGCGGCTGATCCAACCCGAAGGCAGAGAAGCCAAAGCCGGCCGAAGACAAACAGCACATGCGCGGCGGCGAGGTGGAGGGGTGATTCGGGGGCGAAGATCAGATTGCCCGCGCACCGGCGCGTGCGACCGTCTCGACGTAGCGGGCGTAATACCAGGCCATGAAGGCCTGGTCGGCGAGTGCGCCGAAGACCTCCCGCCACGAGCGGCCCGCCGGAATGAAATGCGCCGACAGCGGCTAGGGCAGCCGCCGGTGCGCCTGCAGCGCCCGCAGCAGCCGCGGCGGTACGGGGCCGACGAACAGCCGGTTCGCGCGCGCGGACCGGTCCCGGCCCCCGATGCCGAGATAGCCGATCTCGTTTTCGACTTGCACCATGAGCACGCTCTGATGCAGTCGATCCTCCCGGCGCACCTGATGCATGAGTGCGGCACACGCAGTGGCGTCGGCCCGCTCGGTGCGCCGGCCGAAGACCGACAACATCGGCAGTGCCCGGCCGGAGGCGGACCGGGCGCGCGGAAAGCGGCGCGGGTCGTCGAGCACCCAGCGGAGCGCACAGCTCGAGAGGGCGTTCTTCCAACTCCCGAACCACAGCAATACCAGATGCAGCCGCGTCCGCCGCGCCACGGCAATCCAATGGAGGAGAATCGAGAAGTTGAAGTGTCTCGCAACACGCTCGATTTCGCCTCCTGCGGCCGCTATCAAAACCGTGTTGAACTGCCGGCGGGCCAGCTCCGGCGGCACCCTGTTCGCTGCGGCCGCGGCCCTGCCGATCAGACCGGTGCACAGCGCGCTCGCGACGGCTGCGGACAGCCCCGGAACGTTCCATTTCGTGACACACCTCGGGATCGATTTCGCTCCACACTTGGCACGCACCTGCAGAACGTCAAGGCGAGGTGACCCGAGTTCCCGATAACCATCGAAATTGATCGGCGGAGTCGGCACCGCAGAAGCCGAGCCCCGGCACCGCTTCGCGCCGCGGTATACCTACGGAAGCGGCGAGCCGGCGGTCCGCATGCACCGCTTTCCCCATCCCATTCCGATGCCGAGAGGCGCCGCAAGGGCCGCCAGCCCAGGCCCAATTCCGGCAAGATGACAGCGCTGTCATTTCGTGCCATACTATATCCATAAGTCGGGAGGGGCTCCTCATCGCGCACGGTCCGGGAGGCGGCGGGGCAGAACCGGCGGATCTGTTGTGGTGGTATACCAACGGGTTGATTCCAGGGGACTCGTGGGCGGGCACGAGGTTGCGTACCGACGTGGCGCAGCATTTGATTGCGCAATCAGATCGACAAGGCCGCGAGTCTGCAGTGAGTACGGAGCAGGGGTGCGCCTCCGTCAGGCGACCGCGTGGCCCGGGCACGACATGCGAGAAAACCTCGAAATGCAGAGACTCGATCCAAAGTGTGGCGTCACTGTTGACACGGGGCCAAGCGCGGGAACATACTCCGGCGGCCATGAGATAGCGGTACCATAACCGGAGGGGCAGGCACGGGAGCACGGGCAGGGGCGATTGGTTGTCGCAGCTGCAACGATCGACGCGGCGGCAACTCATGTTGCGGTTTCACAACGTTGGGCTTTTAGTGGTAGAGGGGGCTTTTAAATGAGTCGAAAGACATCGCGTAACGCATCGAAGAACGCGTTCAAGAAGAGCGCCAGAATCGGTGCGCTGGGCCGTACGGCTTACGCCAAGTTCGGTTTCTCAGGATTGGCACTGGGCTCGCTCTCGCTGGCCGTCGGCGGCGTGGCACACGCGCAGAGCACGCCAGCCCAGAAAAAAGGTGCGGATGCGCCGGTTGCGCCGGCCAAGGCGGTGAAGGCACGTCAGCGCGGCTTCAAAGCGACGCCGCTTGCGGCTCTCGGCCGCATCACGCCGACGGGCGCCGGTCTCTACGCGCAGAACAGCGCGGCACCAAGCAACACCATCGGGGGCGGCAAGTCCGCCATGTCGGGTCAGTCCTCGGCAACGGCGCTCGCGCCGATCGTTGTCACGGGCATCCGGGGTTCCTTGATGCGATCACTCGCGATCAAGCGCGAATCGATCGGTGTGGTGGACGCCATCTCGGCCGAGAGCATCGGCCAGTTCCCGGACTCGTCCGTGGGCGGGGCGCTGGCGCATCTGCCCGGCGTCACCCTCAACCGCGGCTCCCTCTCATATGCGAGCGCGGAAGGTGCACCGACCGCAACGGGTCTCGCGCAAGGGGTCAACGTCAACGGCTTCGGCGGCTCGTTCGACACGGTGCTGGTCAATGGGCGGCAGATCGCCTCCGGCAATGGTCAGGCCTTCAATTTTTCCGGTCTCGGCGCCATGTTCGTCGGCCAAATCGACGTGCTGAAGACCCCCGACATGGCGCTCTCCTCGGGCAACATCGGCTCGGTCATCAACGTCAAGATGCTCACCCCCTTCGACAATCCGGGCATGCATGCCGATGTGAACGTCGGCGGCACGGATTACACCATGGATGGGGGTATTCGGCCGGTGGTCGGAGCGTTGTTCAGCGACACGTTCGATCACAACAAGTTCGGCATCCTGGTCGACGGCGACTACACCGACTACCATACCCTGACGCATCATCAGGACATCGTGGGCTGGAAGGGCGATGCCGCCGGAACGTTCCCGTGCTCTGATCTTGCGGCCAACTACACCACGGCCTTCGGCAGCACCGGCTGCGCGAGCGTCGGCAACAACGCCACGGGCGATGCGCAGGTGCCAGTGTGGTATCCGCAGGACATGGCCATGTACCTAGAGCGCATTGACACGCGCAGCAAGGACGGCAACGTGGTGCTGCAATGGCATCCGACCCGCTCCGTGATGGTCACCCTTAATGACACGTATTCCTCGTGGGATCAGCACGACGAGCGCTGGCAGCGCAGCACCTGGTTCGGCGGTTTCCCGGATGCGACCCTCGATGGCAACGGGACCATCACCAACTTCAATTACACCGGCCCCACCGACTACAACGCATTCGTCGCCGTTCAGGACATCGTCACGAACACCTACGGGCTGAATGTGCTGTGGAACGTCAATTCGGACTGGACGTTGGATTTTGACGCTGATCAATCGAAGTCACAGTACAACCCGAACGGCGGTTACAGCGATATCGATTCGGACGTGGGTTATGGTGATATCACCAACAACTACACCGGTGGCCTGGCTCTGAGTCAGAACCCGAACGTGCTGCCGTACTGGAGCGCCTACGGACCGAACGCGGTGGCCTCGGGCTCGAGCGCCGTGGCCTCGTCGAACTATCTGGGACTCAGTCCGTTCATCATCGGCTCGCACGTCTTGCCGCTGCAGACCCAGGAGAATACGGACCAGATCAACGAGGCAACGATCCGGGCGACCTGGACGCCGGGCAACAGCACCAAGGTGACCTTCGGCGCGCAGTTCCTCGATGACGACTGGAACACGAAGGAATTCGATACCTTCACCAACAACTACTGGGAGCTGTGGTCAGGCTATGGGCCGGCTTCGGGCAACACGCAGGGCGTGCCGTTGCAGCCCTCGATGTTCAGTGTCGCCAACCTGGGCACCTGGATGCCGGGCTACAGCGGCGGCGGCAACCTGCCCGATTCCATCGTGCTGTATAATCCGTACACGGTGCTGAGCTATCTCGAGCACCAGCCGGTCGATTCGGGTTGGACGCCGACCAAGGGCTATCCCGTCTACACCCCGGGTACGGTGCCCCAGGAGGCACTCAGCCCTGGCTCGGTGCAGCACGTCTCGCGCATGAACTATTCGCCGTTCGTGCAGGTGAGCCACAATTTCCGCGTCGACGGCATGAAGCTGATGACGCGTCTCGGCATGCGCTACCAGCGTACGGATGAGGTCATCGCAGGATTGGCCACGCCGCTCTTGCAGCCGGGTTGGGTGGGACCAAGCGACCCGACGGCGTACACGTTTCCACCGGGCAAGGAGACCTGGACGCAGACCACGCGCTCCTACAGCTACTTCCTGCCGGCGCTGGACCTCGCGCTGTGGCCGACGCACGACCTCGAGACGGCGTTCGACTTCTCGCGCACCGAATCGGCGCCGCCGAATGGCCAGTTGATCCCGAACACCACCTACGGTGGACGGGTCAATGCGCTGACGGCGACCGGCAACAATCCAGGGCTGCTGCCGTACCTGTCGAACAACTATGACCTCAGGGTGACGTGGTTCTACAAGCATGGCGACTACGCGGAGATCCATCCGTTCTACAAGCAGGTGTCGGACTTCCCGACCTCGAGCGTTACGGACGTGACCGTGCCGTTCGACGACCCCGCGCCGTGCACCTACGCACCAAACGGGACGGTCGTGTTCACGGACTCGAACTGCGGCAAGCCGATGGTGTTTGCGGAGACGACGTACACCAACAAGCTGTCGGCGGATGTGACCGGCGTGGCTGCGACCTGGCAGCAGCTGCTGCCGTACGGGTTCGGGGTGCTGATCAACGGCACGTGGATGCACTCGAACGCGAACTTCAACAACTACAGTACGGTCAGCAACCAGTTCGCGCTGACGGGCGTTGGCAGCTCGGCCAATGGCACGTTCTTCTATCAGAAGGGCAAGTGGCAGGCGCGCGTGACGGTGAACTGGCAGGCCAAACAGCTGCTGTTGATCGGGCAGGAGCAAGGCGGCGGTGCCTTTGGCAACGAGCCGGTGTATCAGGCGCCGTTCACGCAGCTTGATCTGTCGACGAACTATCAGGTTGACAAGTACCTGAACGTGTACTTCACGGCGAGCAACCTGCTGAACTCGGTCTACCACACGTATGGTCGCTTCCCGAACCAGACGCTGAACCTGATCGACTACGGCACATCGCTCTCGTTTGGAGTACGCGCGAAGTTCTGATGTGGTCAAGCCGGTCGAAGCGGTAGTCATTGTCGGCGGAGGAACCGCCGGGTGGCTGACCGCAGGCACGATTGCCGCCCGCCTTCAAGCACGGATGAAGGCGGGCGGCTTCTCGGTGACGCTGGTGGAGTCCCCGAACGTACCGACCATAGGGGTTGGGGAGGGGACGTGGCCGACACTGCGGGATACGTTGCAGCGGATCGGGGTGTCGGAGACGGCGCTGTTTCGCGAGTGTGATGCGGCGTTCAAGCAGGGTGGGCAGTTTGTCGGCT
>JAKARC010000049.1 GCA_021822385.1 Pseudomonadota bacterium | reverse complement strand
CCCGCCGTACGCCTCGGCCATCACCTTCGTCAGCGCCGCCGTCAGCGTCGTCTTGCCATGATCAACGTGCCCAATCGTCCCTACGTTCACATGCGGCTTGTTGCGCTCGAATTTCTCTTTGGACATGGAAAATTCCTCAAAGACGTCTGGGGGCTACATGCCCCGGAAAGATCATCGACCCTGACTCCGGTCCGTCACGCGATGGAGCCCACGACCGGGATTGAACCGGTGACCTCGTCCTTACCAAGGACGTGCTCTACCGACTGAGCTACGTGGGCGCGGTGCTGCCTCGGACAGCGCCAACCTGGAGCGGGTGATGGGAATCGAACCCACGTCATCAGCTTGGAAGACTGAGGTTCTACCATTGAACTACACCCGCTGATGCCGCCGCATCCGCCCGCTCACGCCGCCCGCTCCCGCACTCGGCCTGGTGGAGGGGGTAGGATTCGAACCTACGAAGGCGTAAGCCGGCAGATTTACAGTCTGCTCCCGTTGGCCGCTTGGGTACCCCTCCGCGAAAACGAGCCGCGTATTTTGATTTCCAAAGGGGCTGGTGTCAATGTACTTTTGGCGCGCGAATTGCTATTGGGGCTTAGAAGCTCTCCGCGACTCCAGTTTCCCGTGCCGCAGCCGTCAACGCGGCCATTGCTGGACCCTCTAAGTGCCGCCAGTGACCAGGACGCAGATCCTCGGGAAGTTCGATCGGTCCGTAACGGATACGCAGCAGGCGGCTCACGTCATATCCGACTGCCGCCCACAAGCGCCGAACCTCGCGATTGCGGCCTTCACGCAGCACGACCCGATAGGCAGCGTTCCGGGCAGAAGACGCCGACGGGGCGGGCTGTTCGACGATGCGATCGAACGCCGCCGGTCCGTCCTCGAGCATCACGCCGTGGCGCAGTCGCGCAAGCGTGCGCGCATCCGGACGTCCCCGGACTCGGACCAGATATTCTCGCTCAATCTGCCGTGACGGATGCATCAGGCCATGCGCCACTGACCCATCCGTCGTGAACAGCAGCAGACCGGCCGTATTGACGTCCAGACGTCCGACGACGATCCAGCGACCGGAGCGTGGACGGGGCAGCCGGTCGAATACTGTGGGACGGCCCTGCGGATCACGACGCGTGGTCACCTCCCCGAGCGGCTTGCAGTAGAGCAGGCCCTCGGCGCTCGGGTACGCATCCATAAGTCCAAGATCAAGCTTGTGACCGTCCAGCCGGATATCCGCGCCGGGCTCGGCGCGTTCGCCCAGGCGGGCCGGGCGGCCCTGCACCGTCACCCGACCCGCCCGGATCCACTCCTCCACCTGCCGGCGTGAGCCGAGGCCGGCACCCGCAAGCAGTTTCTGCAGTCGCACGGCGGGAGAGGATGCGTTCATAGGTTCGATCGGCTGCACACGGCGCAGTGGACTCGCGACTGCCGGGCATCATAACCTGCGGGACTGATGAGATAGCCGACCGTTGTTTGTGACCCCTGGAACCCCGGCGTAGAAAGATCCCATGATCTACGACAGCATTCTCCATACCATCGGCAATACGCCCATCGTGCGGATCAACCGGCTCGCGCCCGCGCACGTGACGGTGTACGTCAAGTGTGAGTTCTTCAATCCCCTGAGCTCGGTCAAGGACCGCTTGGCCATCGCGATCATCGAAGATGCCGAGCGCAGCGGGGCGCTCAAGCCCGGCCAGACCGTGGTCGAGGCGACCTCGGGCAATACGGGCATTGCACTCGCCATGGTGTGCGCCGCCAAAGGGTACCCGTTCGTCGCGGTCATGACCGAAACGTTCTCCATCGAGCGGCGCAAGATCATGCGCATGCTTGGAGCGCGCGTGGTGCTCACCCCGGCGGCCGAGCGGGGCACCGGCATGGTCCGCAAGGCGGCGGAACTCGCGCAAACGCATGGCTGGTTCCTGGCGCGACAGTTTCAGAACCCGGCCAATCCGGCCTATCACCGCAACACCACGGGCCCGGAGATCCTGCGGGATTTCGCCGGACGCCGGCTCGATTACTTCGTCAGCGGCTGGGGCACGGGCGGCACGCTCACCGGCGTCGGCCAGATGATCCGGCTGGCGCGACCCGAGGTACAGATCGTCGCCACCGAACCGGCCGGCGCGGCGCTGCTGTCCGGACAGCCCTTTGCCCCGCACAAGATCCAGGGGTGGACGCCCGACTTCGTGCCGGCGGTGCTGGATCGTGAGGTCGTGCATCAGATCGTACCGGTCACGGATGCGCAAGCCATCGACGCATCGCGTCAGCTCGCCCGCTCGGAAGGCATCTTCTGCGGCATTTCCGCGGGTGGCACCTTCGCTGCGGCGCTGCAGGTGGCCGCGCAGGCGTCGCCGGGGGCGGTCATCCTCGCCATGCTGCCGGATACGGGCGAGCGGTATCTTTCGACGCCGCTCTTTGAAGGCATCGCGGACGGCGGCGACACCGACCTGTAGGATCCAGCATGACGCTTGCCCTGTCCTCATGCTGCGCCGATCAACCCGTGCCCGATGCTCGGCATTACTTCAGCTTACCGGATGCGCTGCCGATGTGGCGCGGCGGCACCGTGCGCGGCGCCCAGCTGGCCTATGAGACCTGGGGCCGACTGAATCGAGCGCGCGACAACGCCATCCTGCTGTTCACGGGCCTCTCCCCGCCGGCCCATGCGGCCGCCTCGCCCGAGGATCCTCGCGAGGGTTGGTGGCAGCGCATGATTGGACCGGGTTCGGCCATCGATACCGATCGGTACTTCCTCATCTGCGTCAATTCCCTCGGCAGCTGCTTCGGCTCCACGGGGCCGGCTTCGATCGATCCACGCACGGGTCAACCCTACCGCCTGACGTTTCCGGACCTGTCGATCGAGGACATTGCGCGCGCCGGCCATGAGCTCGTGCGCGGGCTCGGCATTCTGCGGCTCGATACGGTGATGGGACCTTCTCTCGGCGGGATGGTGGTACTGGCCTACGCGGCGCTGTTTCCGGGCAGCGCGCGCCGACTGGTGAGCATTTCCGGCACGGCAGCCGCTTCCCCCTTCGCGATCGCGCTGCGCTCGATCCAGCGGGATGCGGTCACCTCGGACCCAGACTGGCGCAATGGCCAGTACAGCCGCGAACGACCGCCGGTTGCCGGCATGCGGCTTGCCCGCAAGCTCGGCACCGTAACCTATCGCTCCGCGGCCGAATGGGCGCAACGATTCGATCGGCAACCGATCCGGGCCGACCTGCGCCGGGAGGCCCCCTTTGCCCCGGAGTTCGCGGTGCAGGGATATTTGGAGGTTCAGGCGGACCGGTGGGTGAATGCGTTCGATGCCAACTGTTATCTGTATCTTTCGCGCGCCATGGACCGCTTCGATCTGACTGCCCATGGGACATCGCCGGCGCTGTGGCGGCGAGCCGACCTGGCGCATGCGCTGATCATCGGCGTCGAGTCCGACATGCTGTTTCCCATCAGCGAGCAGCAAGCGCTCGCGCACGCGCTCGAGGGAGCGGGCATTGCCACGCGCTTCGTTCCTCTGCCCTGCATCGAAGGCCATGATGCCTTCCTGGTCGACACCGAGCGCTTCGGCCATGCCATCGGGGAGTTCCTGGCCCGCTAGCGCCCGGCCGAGGCACGGCGGCATAAGTTCAATCGCCTGCCGCCGTGAACCGATGCGGGCATAATGGAGTCGGTACACCCGCCAGCCCATCAGCACAGCACCAAGGCACATCGTGGAACGTCGGCTGCACACCCGTCATCGGGCCCGCACCATCGTCTTCGTGAGCATACCGGGCGGGTGCCGCAGGTTGTGCAAGGCCGTCAACCTCAGTGCGAGCGGCGTGTTCATCGAGACCACCGACCTCGGTCTGCGCAAGGGCCAGCAGGTGGTGCTGTCCTTCGCGATCAATCTCGGCACGATCACCAAGTTGCACCGACGCACGGCGGTCGTCGCCCACGTTTCGCGCGGCGGCACCGGGTTGATGATGGAGACCCACGGCGCGGCCCGCACCGGCTGACCGCCGGCACGCGGGTCAAGGTCCTAAAATGGCGAGTCGTACCGGCCGCCCGGACGTATCGTTGCACCCGTGGACACGAGATTACCCTTTACGCGTCTGATGTTGGAGCGCGTACGGCGCAGCCGCGACGCGCGATTCGACGGCCGCATTTACTTCGGCATCACTTCCACCGGCATCTACTGCCGCCCCATCTGTCCGGCGGCACCCCGCGCATCGAGCCGCCATGTGCGCTACTTCGCGACCGCCGCCGCCGCGCATGCCGCCGGCTTCAGACCGTGCTTGCGCTGTCGGCCCGAAGTGGCGCCAGGATCCGCGGCCTGGACGGGCACGTCCGCGGTGGTGCACCGCGCCGTACAGATGATCCAGGACGGCGCACTGGATGAGTCGGACATACCCGGGCTCGCAGCCCGTCTCGGCTTGGGGCCGCGCCAACTCGATCGGCTGTTTGCCACACATGTCGGCGTTTCTCCGCTCACCCTGGCCCAGACTCGGCGATTGCACTTTGCCAAGTGCCTGCTCGAGGGCAGCGGACTGCGGATGACCGAGGTGGCCTTCGCCGCCGGTTACGGCAGTCTGCGCCGGTTCAATGACGCCGTACGTCGTGCGTACGGACACTCGCCCCGGGTGCTGCGCCAAGTGTTGGCACGGGAGACCGCGCGCCCTGCCGGCGATGGCGTACGGCTCATATTGGCCTATCGGCCGCCCTACGACTGGAGCCATCTCAGTGCATTCCTGCAGGCACGCGCCTTACCGGGCGTCGAAAGGGTGGGTGCGGAGGGGTACGCACGTCTCGTCCGCACGGGCGAGACGCACGCGCTGATCCAGGTTCATCCGATTCCAGGCCAGGATGCGTTGGCGCTGCAGGTGTATGGCGCGTCCCCGAGCGCACTCATGGCCCTCACGGCCACGGCGCGCCGGATGTTCGATCTGTCCGCGGACCCTCATCAGGTGGGTATCGATCTTGGCGCAGACCGGCAGTTGCGCCCGCTGCTGCTCCGGCGACCCGGTGTGCGCATTCCGGGAATCTGGGATCCGTTCGAGTGCGCGGTACGCGCCGTACTGGGGCAGCAGATCAGCGTGGCCGCGGCACGCACCCTCGCAGTCCGTGTGCTGCAGCGCTTCGGCGAACCGGTGAAACCGGCTGTGGCTGGACTCACTCATCTATTTCCAACGGCGAGACAGATTGCCGCAGGCGATCTCGCCGATCTCGGCCTCACCGGCACACGCCTGCGCACAGTGCGCACCCTTGCGCGTGCGGTAGCCGACGGCCGGATCGACTGGCACGCCGACCCCGCAACCGTCGTGGCGCAGCTTCAGGCCCTGCCGGGTATCGGCGCCTGGACCGCACAATACATCGCGCTGCGTGCCTTGGGGGACCCGGATGCGCTACCGGCCGCGGATATGGTGCTGCGGCGCGTGGCGGGCGGACGATCCGGTCCGCTCTCGGTGCAGCAGATGCAATCGCGAGCTGAATCCTGGCGTCCGTGGCGCGGATACGCAGCCGTACAGTTGTGGTGCGCAGCGCACGACGAGCCAGTGCGCCCGGTAAGATCGCCGCAGCGGAGACGGACATGATCGGATCCAACATGCACGCCTGGCGGACCGGGACGGCGCGCCGCACGGGCAGCCCGCAGTACTGGCACGAAATCGATTCGCCCATTGGTCGGCTTCTGCTCGTCAGCGACGGCGACCGTCTCGAGCGGGTGCACTTTCAGGCCGGACCGAGGCCTGTGCGCGCCGAGCGCGACTGGATCGCCACGGCGGCGCCGCTCGCGCCGGCGGTGCACCAGCTGCGGGAATACTTCGCCGGTCACCGCCGCGCATTCGATCTGGCGCTCGCCCCGGCGGGCACAGCCTTCCAGAAGCGGGTTTGGCAGGCGCTCACCGCCATCCCCTGGGGCGAGACGATCAGCTACGGGGAACTCGCGCGTCGCATCGGCAACCCGCGCGCCGCGCGCGCGGTCGGTCTTGCCACTGGTGCCAACCCCCTGCCCATCGTAGTGCCTTGCCACCGCGTGATCGGCGCCGACGGCTCGCTCACCGGCTTCGGCGGCGGACTCGCGATCAAACAAATGCTGCTCGCCTTGGAAAATCGATCAACCATGCCGTGCGGTTGACCGGGTCGCGGGCCGCCGTCGCGCGTGGGCGCATCCGGCCCGCCCGGATTCCCGCACCCGCCGCTCATCCGGAGGCAAGAATCCGAGCGGGCGGCGCGCGCGTGCAGCCGATCACCAGCGACCGCTCACCACCGGAATCAGCGGCGCAGCGGCCGCCAATAGCCTCCAACCGCGCGCCAGCCGTGACGCACGTGGACCCAATGGCGCGGTACCCACCGGTATCCGGGCCGCGGTGGCGACCACCGGCCCCGAACCCAGACGTAACCGCGGGGTCCCCAGCGCCAGAAACCCGCAATCCAGAAATAGCCCGGGTAGGGCGGAGCCCCGTAGTACTCGACTCGCGTCGCGGGGGGCGCCGCCAGCACGATCCCAGCGCGGTAAGGTCCCGGCCGGGCCACGACGCAGCCCGTCAGCACCACAGTGAGGCTGAGCGCAGCGAGCAGCGGCAACACCCGCAGTGAGAAATTTGACATGCAAACCTCGGCAGTGAGGAATTCCTCGGTACAACGCGCCGTGCCGCCTGCGGTGTACAGCGATCCGCCGCGGTTGCACACCAGGTCCCATCGACAAGCGGACCGGCCGTGAGCGTCCACTCGAGGGATCGACGCCGGACAATCGGTCCGGAGCCCTGCGCGCCTCGGCCTGGACGCGATCGGGCGCGCCGACCTATCGCCCGCTGACCTCAGCGCGAGGATGGGCGTCCGGATGTGGAGCGGTTTACAGAGTCGGCGGCGCGGCCGCAGCGTCGGTCTCGCGCAATCGCACGCGCCAGGCGGCCACGGCCAGCGCGACGCTGGCCGCAAAGCACCAGGCCGACAGCCACAGCATCTGCGTCGGCAGCGCGATACCCGCGTCGATCAGCAGTCCGGAGAGACCGGGCCCGACCGCACTCGACATCACCATGGCTGAGACGACGATGGCGCGGATGCCGCCGAGATTCGCCAGACCATAGACTTCGGGCCAGAGCGAGCCGAGCAGTGTCGAGGTGAGACCGCTGCTGATGCCGAGCAGGAACATGAACAGATACACCCCCCAGACCGGCGTGATGAGCGCGACCGCGGCCGCCGCCAAGGCGAGTGGCAGAAGAAAGTAGGGCAGCAGCCTGAGCGCACCGAACCGATCGATCAGGTGGCCGCACACGAGCCCGAACACCGCATTCGTGACGGCCATGACGGGGAACGCCGCCGCGAAGATCAACGGGTCGTAATGGCGCAGATCGATAAGATAGTCCTGCTCGAAGAATACGATGGTCTGGATGAAGGACGGACCGAGAACACCGAGCAGCAGGAGATAGAGCACAGGGTCACGCAGAACCTCGGCGCGCGTCCAATCGCGCCCGGCACGGCGGCGGCTCGCCTTGTGCTCACGCGAGTGCGGTGTGCGCTCGACCTTCATCAGCGCCGTAATCGAGGGCAGGCCCACCAGCGCAACGAGCGCGCCGGAGGCGATCCACGCCAGCCGCCAGCCGCCGCTGCCCCGCTCGATCAGCACGACGACAATCGGCAGGACGGCCATCCCGACCTGCTGGCCCGGCAGGGTGAGCGCCATGGCCCGGCCGCGGTTGGCGATGAACCAGCGCCCGATCTGCGTGTAGGCGATTTCCGACATCATGCCTTGCGCGAACAAGCGCAGCAGGTACAGCGCCAGAACCAGCGCGAGAATATTGGGCGCGATCGCCACTAGGACGCAGGCAAGTGCCGCGATCGGCATGACGAAACGCGCGACCTTCCAACCGGGCATCAGGTCGAGCATTCGCCCGAGCCATGGCAGGCTGAGTGCACTCGCCAGGGTCGCCACCATATACAGCCCGCCAAAGGCGCCATCTGACAGATGGAATGTTGCGCGCAGCTCGTTGCCCGACAGACCGATGAAGAACGTCTGCCCGAAAGTCGAGAAGAGGGTCAGCAGAAACCCGGCAGCCAGCCACCGTGCGTTGTCCCGCAGGAAACGAAATGTGTCGCGGCCGAAGTCGAGCATGAACCGGCTGTGGGACGAAGATCGCAATCAGAGGAATCATCGGCACCGCGGACAGGCACCCGGCGTTGCCGCCGGCGCGTCCCGATCGCCGCCATGACACGGCCGCATCAAGCCCTGCGGGCAGCACCGGCAGAGTCTACCCGAACGCGCCGCGGCTCGGACAGCTGCCCTCACCCATCGCCCGCGAGCACCGGGGCGGCGGCGCGAACGCCACGCGTCGGTCCCGGATCGCGTCAGTGCAGCTCGCCCTCGTTCGCCTCGTACGAGGCGACGGTGGTGCCACGGGCGGCCGCATAGGCGCGCAGGTAGCGCTGAAAGGCGATGAAGCTCCTGCGCCCCTTGCTTGCGATCCATTCCTGGCGCAATTGCTCCGGCCCTGGGACTTTCAGCAGCGCGGTCGGTGTATAGCGCTCGTTGGCAGCGAGCGACACGCTTGCGGCGCCGTGGACATCGGTATGGCGCTGCAGCCACTGTGCGCTGAGCGCATGGCCGCTGGCACCGGCCTCGCGGCGCAGCAGCTCGCGATTGCTGCAGCGCCCGGCGTTGATCTGCACCGGTACCCGCATGGGCAGCACCGGCATCGGATCGGTACGAGGCTTGTGCCGCCAGATGCCGGAGATGACCTGCGCACCGGCATCCCACTGGGACATGGCCGGCAGGTGCAGGATCGCTTCGATCGTGCGCACGATGTTCACCTGTGACAGGGGCTGGGTGTCCAGATCGCCGGACTTGACCCACGGGCCCATGGCCAGCCCGAGCGTGCGGTGCGCATTGATGTGATCGGCACCGCTTTGCGCATCGTCCTCGTCGAGAAAGACCACCATATGGCGCCATTGCGGCGTGCCGGACAGGTAATGGAGAAACTGCGCTGTGGCGTAATCGTTGTCGGCCACGTAGTAGTCCGGAGTGTAGTAGCACGGACTGAGTCCGGCGGTGTGATCGTCGGGGATCCAGATGAAGATGAAATGCGGGAACGCACTGCCCCGATGCGCCTGCAGCCAGGCGATGGCCGCGGCAACACGATCGGTGTCGAGAATCATCCGGTCCCAGCCGGGGTAGGTCTGATCGACATGGGCGAGCAGGCGGCTGCGGATGACACCGTCGCGGGCACGGGTCAGGTTTTCCCCGAAGTCCTCGAACGTGACATGGTGGGCCAGCAGGTTGTTGAACAGATACAGCCGCTGCGGATAGCTGATCCAGGGATTGGCGAACGCACCCAGGGTCGTGCTGGCGTACTCGAACGGGTCGTGGCTGCCGCGGGCCTCGGGGTTGAAGGCGCCGGTGCCGCCGGGACCGGCGTTCCAGACCAGGCCGCGCCCGGAGTAGTACTGCGGCCACAACCGCTGGACAACATCCGAGTCCGAGGCGCCATCGGTCCATTGATGCCCCTGCGCGGTCACTTCACCATCGGCCATGAAGTTGGCGAACAGCACATTGTGCGCGGCCCAATGGTACAGATTGGGCAGCTCCTGCGGACCATAAAGATCAAAGTGTGGGTTCGCCCATTGCCCGGCCGGGCGATAATCCCCAAGGTCCTCGTCGAAGGTCTTGTTCTCGCGCAGGATGAACACCACGTAACGCAGGTGCCGCCGCAGCAGCGCCGTCGTGCGCGCATTGCGCCGCTGCAGCCGCCGCCGCTGCTTGCCGAGAAAGCCGTCGTTGCGCAGCGCCGCAGCGGTCCAAGCGCGCAGGTGCTTTGACAAATCCAGCAGCGCGACCCTCTGCAGCATGCCGTGCATCATGTTGCCGATGTACTGCCACTGGAGATTCGGGCCGGTACCGAGTCCCTTGGCGGAAACGACATACAGCGCGTGGTGCGAAATGGTGAGCGCGCTCGGATACCAGCCCGTCGGGATCAGACCGCGCAGCGCGCCGGTGGCGGCCGTGAACACCGCCACATCGTCATTGCCCGCATTGGCAACGAACAAGCTGCCGTGGGCCACTGCCAACGCATCCGGATAGCTGCCCGGCGGGGCATGCGGGTACGGACTGTCGCTGAGTACACGCACGACCTTGAGCGTGCGGGTATCGACCTCCACCACCCTATCGTCATTGGCGTCCGCCACCCAGATGTCGGCACTGTGCGGCATGCACGCCATGGCGGTCGGATGCACTCCGGCGGCAACGGTATGCGGCCCGACGGCCGGTCCGGTCGCAACGGTACCCAATACCTTGAGCGTGCGCCGGCTCAGCACCGTGACCCCGGGGCCGGCCCAATCACTCACCGCCAGCCGGCGACCCCCATCGGCGAGAATCACCGCGAACGGGAACGACCCCACGTTGACGTAATGCGTCCGGCCGGTGCGGATATCGATGCGCGCCAGACTGTTGGCCAGCATTCCCGTCACGTACAGATGGCGGTCATGGGGGCCGACCGCGACGGAATCTGGATAAAAGCGGTACGGTTTCTGCGCGTGACTGCCCTGATAGACATAAGGGTATTGGTGGGCAGGAAACGCCTGCCAGTGCAGCGCGTACTGGCGCAGCACCCGGACGGTGCCGTCTGTCATGGTCAGCGCCAGCACCTCATCGGAGTCGCCGCCGGTCGCATACACCACGCCGTTCGCACCGGCGGCCAACCCTTGGAACAGATCGTCATGGGAGACGACTGTCGTCGGGATCGCCCGCGGGTTCTCTTCGGCGTGCTCGGTGGCCGCCGCCTCCGCGACCCGTTGGCGCGAGGACTGGTCGGTGGCATACACCATGCCGGCGGCACCCGCATGGTGCGGGTTTTCCGCCCATGCGCTCGCCCCGCCGGACGCAAAGACAACCGGTTTCAGCGGGGCCACTTTGGCGAACACCGCCAGGCGCCCCTGGCGCTGCAAATGCAATCCGTACCAGGTGACGGTCTGAAACGGTGTCGACCCGTTCGCCAGCACCAGCACATGTCCGGCGGCGGTCACGACATTGGTCGGGAAATTGGGCGTACTGATCACGGTTCCGACGGGAGCGACGCGGCGCCAGGTCGGTAGCACCCCCGTATAGCGCGCGCGATTGGCGGCGCTCACCCGCACCGGCGCGGGAACGAGATAGCGCTGGCTGGGTACCGCAGCCACCGCCGGCACCGACAGCACGAAACTGAGCGCGAGTCCGAACCGCCGCAGCAACCGACAGCTCGCATATCTATGCTGGTCTCTCATGCCGCCACACTCCCCGATCGTGAGCAACTCCAGAGGTTCATGCTGCGCCGCCAGGGGCGGCACGGCAGCCGATGGGCACGCATGTCCATGGGCGTCACCTGCGCGCCGGCCACCGCAACCCGGCAGGTTCCACCGGGCGCAGTGCCGCGCGGGCGCATCTTACAGCAGCCGCATGACCGCTGGATGACCTCGTCCAGGGCCGCGCCGGGGTCTCCTCATTCCGTGTGTGCTCCTCACCCTGCAGGCCTCGAGCTCACGCTGGACCGCGCTATCACGTCGGCAGGCATGAGTCTCGCGGCACCCGCACGCCACGGCGGCGGACTGTGAGCGTGATTCACTGCGCGATGCAACATGACTAGCCGAGAACAGTCAACGTCAGATCATACGACCTCGGGACGCAACGGCGCGCGGCACAGCGCTGGCGCGCTCAGCCATCATCACGCTTGCCGTCCCTGATGTTATGGCGTACAAAGATAACCTCACCCTGGGGCACGGGATGGGCGGGAACCCGCGCTTAACAACGATGTCATGGCGCACATGACCGGCTCGGCCGTAACGGAGAAACAGCGATGACGGAACAGCAAGCGGATGCATTTGTCTTCTTCGGCGCGACCGGAGACCTCGCCTTCAAGCAGATTTTTCCTGCGCTGCGCGGCCTGGTCCGCGACGAGGGGCTCGACGTTCCGATCATCGGCGTCGCCAAGGCAGGCTGGGACCTCGAGCAATTCCGAGCGCGCGCCAAGGACAGCCTCGATCATCACGGGCCGACTGATCCGGACACGCTGCGCAAACTGATGGGATTGCTGCGCTATGTGGATGGGGACTACGCCGACCCGGGAACGTTTGCGCAACTGCGCCAGGAACTCGGCGCGGCGCGCCGTCCATTGCACTATCTCGCCATTCCGCCCAGCCTGTTCGCAACGGTGGTCGAAGGACTCGCCGCAAGCGGCTGCGCGGCCAGCGCTCGCGTGGTGATCGAAAAGCCGTTCGGTCACGACCTGGCGTCGGCGGTCGAATTGAACGGCATTTTGCACAAGTGCTTCCCGGAGGAGGCGATCTTCCGCATCGACCACTTCCTCGGCAAGGAACCAGTGCAAAACATTCTCTACACCCGTTTCAGCAACCCGATGTTCGAGCCGATCTGGAACCGCACGTACGTGCGCAGCATCCAGATCACCATGGCTGAGAGCATCGGCGTGCTCGACCGCGGCCGGTTCTACGACGGCACGGGTGCCCTGCGCGACGTAGTTCAAAACCACCTGCTGCAGGTTCTGGCGATTCTCACCATGGATCCGCCGACTGGCGAGCAAATCCAGTCGGTGCGGGATGAGAAGGTCAGGTTGATGAAAGCGGTTCGACCCATCGCCGCAGCGGACATCGTGCGCGGCCAGTACGCCGGTTATCGCAGCGTACCCGGTGTGCGCCCGGATTCCTCGACTGAGACCTTTTTCGCAGCCAAGCTGTATATCGACACCTGGCGTTGGGCCGACGTGCCGATCTACCTGCGCACCGGCAAGAAAATGCCGCTCACCGCAACCGAGGTGTGGGTGGAATTCGCCAGGCCGCCGCGCGAAACCTTCGCCGAGAATGTCAAGCCCTCGTCAGGGCACATGCGCATGCGTATCAGTCCGGACATCGAGATCGGTCTTGGTTTGCGCGTCAAGGAGCCGGGCGAACGGATGCTCGGCAAGGACGTCGAGTTGATCCTCACGCGTGCCGGCACGAGCGATCTGCCGCCGTATCAACGCTTGCTCGGAGATGCGCTGCGCGGCATCGGCCAGCTCTTCGCGCGGGAAGATTTCGTCGAGGCTCAATGGCGCGTGGTGGCCCCCATTCTCGGCGACGCGGCACCGGTGCACCCGTACGAGGTGAACAGCTGGGGACCGCGCGCAGCCGATCGGATCCTCGTGGCCGGCGATGCCTGGCTCAATCCGGCGCCGCCGCCGCCGATCGCACCCGTCGCGAAATAGACTGAGTAGACGCCCCTGCCCCTCGGCAGCGGCGCATCGGCTGCGCTCGGCCCGCAAGCGCAGTCCGGAATATGTGGTCCCAGAACGCGCTCGTCACGCCGTAGTATCCGGGTTTAGCCGTGCCGTCGAGAGCTGACGCATGGTGCAGCCCATGCCATCGCCGCTGCCGTCCAAGCCCGCGGCGGGAGAGACTCGGATGATGCACTACGTGGTGCGTCACCGAGTACGCGAAATCGCCTGCGGTCACCCCGAGGGTGAGCGCGCATGCCGGCCACGGGCCGAGCGTAAGCCAGGCCGGCAGATAGATCGCCACCGCTATGAATCCCACTGTCAGGAGCGTTGGTGACTGAATCCGGGCCGCCGGTCGCCGATGGTGCTCCGCGTGCCAGGTGCTGAATGGTCTTACGCCGTGCAGAATAAAGCGGTGCAGGCCGTACTCCACCAACGTCCAGCTCATCAGGCCGAGCACCGCGAGCGCAACGCACTCGGACCTCAGGGCCGGTGGGGCGGCAACCGCCAGCGCGGCGGTGAGACCTGCGCAGGCGGCGCCCAGCACGACGAAATCGAGCCGGTATGCGGTCTTACTGTGCTCAAACGTGAACAAGGATGCGCCACTCTGCGGGCAAAAGAGGCTCGACATCCGGTCGAGGCTCCGCCGGATCCGATGCCGGCACTGTAGCCGGTCGGTGCTTGCGCCTCTGTGCGCCCGCGCACCGACACTCGCGCACCAAGCGCTCAATCTGTACCTTCACTCGCGACAGGCACGCCGCTCGATGTGAACTCCCTGGTACGCCTCACGGCCGATGGTACGCACCTCCTCGCGGCTGGGGAGCACAACGGATCTGACAGCCGGGCGCTCGCCGCGGTCGAATGTCATCCGCGCACGGTGCAACCGACATCAGCGCAACGGTGAGTTGGGATTCTTATAAGCGCACCTGCGACGCATGGGTCACGGTCGCAACAGCCCGGGGTTCTTCATGACGATCGAACAAGCGCGAATTCACATGATCCCCAAACCATGGGGGCGCACCGACTTACGGCCCTGGAACGTCTATCACGACACGCGGACGGCAATTGGCGAAATCACCCTCACGCGTGCCGACACGGCCTCGCCCCCTCCCGCGCTCGCATTGACACTGGTCTTCACCAGCGCACAACTGTCGGCTCAGGCGCACGCGGATGCCGCGTTCGCGCGCTCGATCGATCTCGCGAGCAGCACGTGTGCCGCCTGGTACATCCTCGCCGCCAGCGCCAATGGCCGAATTGCCGTCGGCTTGAAACAACACATTGATGATACGCAAATTCGCGCCAGTCTCCGCAATGACTCAATTGCCGCGAGCATGCGCTGGCACGCAGTGCAAACGGGGTCTTCGAATTTCATACCCCAGGGCACCTTGCACGCGGTTGGGGCCGGTCTTGCCGTCATCGAGATCCGCGGGAACTGCACTGCGGTGCCGCCCCGCAGTGAGCAACCCGGTGACGGCACTCTTTCCTTGCCCGCGCGCCGGTCGCGGCAGCAGACGTTTCCGCAAAAACTGAGCAGCGAAAGAACAGTCCTCATCGCCAACGCCGCGTTTGTACTGGAGCGCCTCACGCTCGCTCCGGGAGTCGTACGCGAACTCGACGCCTGTGTGGAAACCTGGTTGTTCGTTCTGGCCGGTTCAGGCCGCGTGAATTCGGTCGATGCCACGATAGGACAAACCTTTTTTCTTGCGACGGACCGGGCCTGCATCCGGATCGGACCGCAGGGTCTGCAGTGCCTCGTCGCGTATGCGCATTCGGTCCCGACCTCGTATCTGCTGCAGCGTGTCAACAGCATGCGCGTGCCGGATCCCCCACAACGCTCTCCAGTTACGGTGCAGCAGCTGCTGGCGCTTCCAACCCGTCTTGCCGCGCCCTCCGGAGGAGCACTGCCGACATCGCGAGACGATTTGCGTTGATCGGCAATTTACTGCCCCGACGTTGCGGCATCGCCGCCTTTACCACGGATCAGCCGCAGACTCCGGCACAGCTGCCCACGTGCGCACGCTGCGGCACCATGGCGACGAACGCGGCTGAATGCACGATAGCCGGTAAAGAATTGCTCCGGTCCGGGTTCACTGCGGTGTCCCGACCGCACCCCGCGCAGGATCGCCGGCGGTGGAGCCGGCAGCCGCGTTCTGAATCGCAATTCCCGGCTGATCGTGCCAGTCGTGACGACTCTTCATGTGTAATCGAAACTCCGTCGGCCGCACCCGCCTGGGTTTCGAGGAATTACCACGGCTGGCTGCCGTCCTCTATTTCTTTCTGACGCGACAATTATTTCATTTGGATAGTCTCTCCTTTCTGGCAGTCCCCCTTCAGCGAGCCCGACCTAGGCGCCGGCTCTCTGCTCGTCTCGCGATCTTCATCTGCCGATCTGCATTTCACCCGTCTTCGTTCCCCGCGCGAAGCCGAAGGCGCAGCGCGGGCTGACCAGCCGAAGGCCGGGCAGAGAGGTGTGGAGGTCTGGTTGCTGGCTCATCAACTCACCGCACTGGCGTGCTGCTCCTTGGCGCTCACCGCCGCGCATCGCTCCGCTTGCTCGGCCCTGTAGTTTGGACCTGGGAACTCGAGCACTACGGCGTGGTGGACAACTCGGTCAATGGCGGCCGCGGTCGTCATCGGATCCTTGAAGATTTGATCCCATTGCGAAAAAACTAAACAACCCTCGCCTATAAGGCGAGGGGTTAACCCCCAGCCCTTTAAAGGTGATCATACGATGCGTCCGGCCTCGATCACTCGCGATGTTGCAACGTGCTGTTGCGCGTCCCGCTTTGAGACGTAACCTTTCTTCTTTGCCACCTTGGGCTTGCGTGGATA
>JAKARC010000087.1 GCA_021822385.1 Pseudomonadota bacterium | reverse complement strand
CGTGCTGCGGGTCACGAACCTGGGCAAACATTATCCCGGCGTCCTGGCCGTCGATCGGATCTCCTTCGCGGTGCGCCGCCGCGAGGTCGTCGGGCTGCTCGGACCCAACGGCGCGGGCAAGACGACCACCATCAATATGATTCTCGGCGTGCTCAGCCCGAGCACGGGCAGCATCCGGATCGCGGGCATCGATCTCGCCCGCCAGCGCGCCCGCGCGCTGGCGCAGGCGAACTTCTCGGCGGTCTACGCGACGCTGCCGGGCAATCTCACCGTGGCGCAGAACCTCAGATTCTTCGGGCTCGTCTACAACGTACCGAGGCTGCGCGCGCGGGTTGCGACTCTGCTGGAGGAGTTCGACCTCCAGGCGCTGCAACACACCAAGTGCGGCGTTCTATCCTCCGGCGAGCAGACGCGGGTGGCACTGGCCAAGGCGATGCTGAACCACCCCAGCCTCCTGCTTCTCGATGAGCCGACGGCCTCGCTCGACCCGGCCGCCGCCCGTACGATCCGCGCACGCATCCGTGCGCTCGCCGCGAACAACAGCTGCGGCATTCTGTGGACGTCGCACAACATGTATGAAGTCGAGGAAGTCTGCGACCGGGTGCTGTTTCTGTCACGGGGGCGGATTCTGCTCGAAGGCGATCCGCGCCAGCTGCCGCGCCTGCACGGCGTAGCGACGCTCGAGGAGTTGTTCATCCGTCTGGCACGCGAACCGCTCAGCGCGCACGCGGAGCACGCCGGATGAAGCCGCGCCCCGTGGCCGGCGTGCTGCTGCGCCAGCTCTATCTGCTGCGCGGCAGTCCGGTACGCTCACTGCCGCTGTTTGCCTGGGTGGCGATCGACATCGTCGTATGGGGTTTCATCACGCGCTACCTCAACTCGATGAGCGCGGGGCGCTTCAACTACATCCCGAGCCTGCTCGGTGCGGTGCTGATGTGGGACTTCTTCACCCGCATCATGCAGGGGGTGAGCACGGCTTTCCTGGAGGATGTCTGGTCGCGAAACTTCCTCAATTTATTCGCCGCGCCGCTCACGCTTGGGGAATACATCACCGGACTTGTCATCACCAGCATCGCCACGAGCACGGTGGGGCTGATCGTGATGCTGGTGCTCGCCATGACAGTATTCGGCCTGTCCTTCTTCGCCCTCGGCATCGTGCTCATTCCGTTCCTGCTGACACTCTTCTGCTTCGGGATCGCACTCGGAATCCTGGCGAGCGCCCTGGTGCTGCGCCTGGGACCGGCCTCCGAGTGGCTGGTGTGGCCACTGCCGGCGCTGCTCTCACCGTTCGTCGGGGTGTTCTATCCGCTCTCGACGCTGCCGCGGTGGATGCAGGCTGTCGGCCATCTGCTGCCGCCCGCCTATGTCTTCCAGGGGATGCGGGCGGTGTTGGCGCACCGGCCGTTCTCGGCCACAAGCCTTGCCGCGGGCGGCGCGATTGCGCTGCTCGATATCGTACTGGCCGGTTATTTCTTTGCCCGAGTCTTCCGCCACGCCGTACGCACCGGGCTGCTGGCGCGCTACAGCGCCGAGAGCACCGGCTGACCGGCGCGCCGGAGCGCGGCCGTAATGTCCGCGCCAGCCCGTGCAACCCAGGGCGCCCTCGATTATCATGAGAGCATTGTGGCAGCTCATGCGGAGGCGGACGCGATGAAACTCGTGACTCTGCTGAAAAGCGTGGCCTGGGGCGCATCGGCAGGAGTGGCTCTGCTCACCGCACTGCCGGTCTTTGGCGCCGTGGGTACACTCACCGGCGCCGGCGCCGTAGTCGGTTCGGTGGTCGGCGGCATGGCGGGCTTGCTCGATACGCTGCGCGCTCGGCGCCCCTAGCCGACGGCCATTCAGGCCTGCAAGGCCTGCTGTTGCAGGCACAGGCGCGCATGCTGGGCCGCCAAGCTCAACCAGGGACCCCGCCCGCGCGTCGGAACCTGCGGTCGCGTCTGCGGACCGCGCTGCAGCGCCGCCTGCACGCGCTGCGGCGTGCCGAGATCGCTCCAGCCGCAGGGCGGAACCGCCACGACGCGCAGCGCCGCTTCCTGTCCGGCAACGATGTCACGCGAGAAGTCGAGGGCCGGCAGCTGCTCGTAAAGTGCTGCGAGCGCGCCGGCATCCGGCTGCCTGCGGTCGCGCTCGAGCGCCGCCTGCACCGCACTCACGATATCGGCGCACCGGGCGCGCAGCAGCGCGAGCAATGCCTGACCGCGGGTGACCATGATGAATGCATTCCACAGCGCGCCGGCGCGAATCAATGCCTCGGCCTGCGCCCGTGTGGGCTTCTCGACGAATTGCGCCACGCGCAGCGCCGCCCCCGGCGCCCGCACCTCGGGCACGATGTAGCCAAGCTGCGGGTCCGGCTCCTCCGGCACCATGCCCATCAGCAGCGGCTCGCAGGTGCGTCGGTGCAGATTGCCAAGCGCCGACCGTAGCGCCGCGGCGAGCACCGGCTCTTCGCGGACGAGATGATCGGACGGCAGGAGCACCACCTGAGCATCCGGATCCTGCTCGAGAATGCACAGCAGCGGCAACAGAATACCGATGGCCGTGCCGCGGTTGCGCGGCTGAACGATCACGTTGCGCTCCGGCAGCCCTGCCAATGCCTCCTGCCACCATTGGCGGTGGTGTGCGGCGACAACCACGCAGGTCGTGCGCTCACCGGCGAGAGTGCGCGCACGGCGCAGCGCCTCATGCAACAGTGTGGGTCCGTCGAAGAGCGAACAGAACTGTTTGGGCACGGCGGTGCCCGTGGACGTCGTCGTCAGTGCTCGCAGCCGGCTGCCGTCCCCGGCCGCCAGAACCACCGTCCACACGGGGGATGTTGCATGCATGCGCCTACTCCTTCAGTTCGCGTCGGTGGACTGCGCGCACTCTGCGCCCGAGTCCTCATTTAAGGGGTCATCCCTTAAGTTGAGTGCCCGGCGCGCCGAGGGTTCCCCAGAAACTGCTCGTCCTGCATCGTTTGAGGATTTTATCCCCACCGCGTCGCCGGTCCGCGACGCTCGCCACCTGCGTCTGCCGCGCAATTGCAGCGCATGGTACGCACCGCTCCTGCACACCCCTACGCACCACGCACCCGGAATCAGGTCGGACGTTGCCGTACTTGCGATCCTTCACGGATAATCGCGCTCCCTTGCACAT
>JAKARC010000048.1 GCA_021822385.1 Pseudomonadota bacterium | reverse complement strand
CGAGCGGCGCGATCGGGGTGTTGAGCCACACGTCGACGCCCGATACCAGCGAGCGGGCGAGCTGCAAGTCGTAGTCTTCGAGGAAGATGATCCGGCCGATGAACTCCGGCGAGGTCATGAGCTGGCGGATCTCGCGCAGCATTTCCTTGCCCGGCTCATCGGCCGGATGCGCCTTGCCGGCGAACAGCAGCACAACCGGCCGCTGCGGGTCATTGACCAGCCGGGCAAGACGGGTTCGATCGCGCAACAGAAGCGTGGCCCGTTTGTAGGTGGCGAAACGGCGGGCGAAGCCGATCGTGAGCACGTCGGAACGTGCTGGGTCGAGGAGTCGCGTGATGCGCGCCAGCTGCGCGAGGCTCAAGCCCTTGCGGGCGTACTCGCGCTCGAGCCGGGTGCGCACCACGTCGAGCATCTTGGCCTTGACCTCCTGGGCGGTCCGCCAGAAGCGCTCGTCCGGCACTGCGGAAAGCGCGGCCCAGAAGTCCCGGTCGGTCAAGCGCTCGGTCCAGCCGGTGCCGAGCTCGGTGTCGAAGAATTCGCCCCAGAGCTTGTGCAGGAAGGTGGGGACGTGCACGCCGTTGGTTACGAACCCGACCGGATTGTCCTCGGGACGGACCTCGGGCCAGTGATCCGCGCACAGCTCGCCCGAGATCTTGCCGTGGATGCGGCTGACCCCGTTGACCTGCCGCGCGCCGTTCAATGCCAGTCGGGTCATATTGAACATGCCGGGCACGGACGGCGCGCGCCCCAGCTCGAGAAAACGCTCCACGGGTATGCCGAGGTCGTTGATGAAGTCCTGGAAGTGCTCGAGGATCAGCCCGTGCCCGAACGCGTCGTGTCCCGCGGACACCGGTGTATGCGTGGTGAACACGCACGCCGACGCCGTGGCCTCCAGCGCCGCATCGAACGGCAATCCCAGGCCCTTGTGCTCGCGCATCAGCTCGAGGATCAAGAAGGCCGCGTGGCCCTCGTTGAGGTGCCAGACGGCCGGCGCGAGCCCGAGCGCGCGCAGCGCGCGCACACCGCCGATACCGAGGATCATCTCCTGGCGTACGCGGGTCGATTCGTCTCCGCCGTAGAGCCGCCGGGTAATGTCGCGGTCGGAGGGCGCGTTCTCCGGGGTGTTGGTGTCGAGCAGATAGATGGGCACGCGGCCGGCCTGAGCCTTCCAGATGCGTGCCATCACGTCCCGTCCGCCGATGCGCACGGAGATCGTCAGCCATTTGCCATCGTCGCCGCGCGCCGGCTCGACCGGCAGATCGCGTGGATCGTGGGCCTTGTACTCGGCGTGCTGCACGCCGTCGTCATCGACCGACTGGGTGAAGTAACCCTGCTCGTAGAGCAGGCCTACGGCCAGGAAATGCGCGCCGGCGTCGCTTGCGGCTTTGCAATAGTCTCCGGCCAGGACGCCGAGGCCTCCCGAGTAGATCGGGAAGCTCTCGTGAAAGCCGTACTCGGCGCAGAAATAGGCGACCAGCGACTCGCCGGCCCGGGGACGGGCGGCAAGATAGGCATCCAGCCGCTGCATGGCCGCCGTATAGCGTCCCAGGTACTGCGGGTCGCCCGCGGCCGCATCCAGCGCTCGCTGCGGCAGGCAGCGCAGCATCAGCCGCGGATTGCCGCGGCATTGGTTCCACAGCTCGGGGTCGAGGTCCTCGAACAGCGCTCGCGCGGGCCGGTGCCAGCTGAAGAACAGATTGCCGGCAAGCTCGGGCAAGCGCGCCAGCGCCTCGGGAATGACGGGAACGACTTCGATCAAAGACTTGCGCATGACAGTGGATTGGGAGCGATCAAAGACGGTGAAGTCTAGCCGCTTCGCGCAGGTGGCGCGCGGCTCGTATCGTGATTCCGCCCGCCGCTGCTGCCCGCGCCGTTGCGAAGCCCCTTGTCTGTGCGACAATCGCCGCGACCGCGGGAGGGGTGAATCATGCTCAACAGTGCGCGCATCATACGGTTCCGGTCGGCGCTGCCTGCGGCGGGGGCGCTGCTCGCTCTGAGCATCGGCGCCGCTTCGGCGCAGCCGGCCCAGCTGGAGAATCTCTCGCATTTCCCGCGCACCACGCTGACGATCGAAGTTGGCGGGCATGCGTGCCGATTCCGCGTCTGGATCGCCGATACCCCGGACCGCGAGGCGCAGGGGCTGATGTTCGTGCGCGACCTGCCGCCCACCGAGGGCATGCTTTTCCCGATGCGCCCGCCGCAGGTGGCGAAGTTCTGGATGGAGAACACGTACATCCCGCTCGACATGCTGTTCGTGGCTCCCGGCGGGCGGATCGAGAAGATCGTCGCCAATGCCCGGCCGTTTTCCCTGATGACCATTTCCTCCGGCGCGCCGGTGGAGGCGGTCGTCGAGATCGACGGCGGCGAGGCACGCAAGCTCGGAATCTCGGTCGGGCAGCTGGTGCGGTGGAATTCCCCGGCCGCGGGCTGACGCGCTGTTAGGATCGACCGTGACGCCGCGCCGCGCCAAGCTGGTGCGCGCGCCGCCAATCCAGTCATAGCCTCGAGCGGTACCGTCGGCGGGCGCACATCCGCGGGGAGGCGCCGTACCCGCGGATCGTCGCGGACCGAGCGTAAATGCCGTTGCGCAAGCGTGGCCGTAATTGTCAAAAGTCAAAATTTGCGTGGCTTTTGGACAACGAATCGGTGAAAAGAATTGTGCCATCGGTGCAACAGAATTCATCGATCACCGCCTGCTTTGGGCCTGAAACGAGCCGTCGATCGCTGATTATGCGATGAAGCGAGTGAAAAACACGGTGAAATCACGGCACAACGCATACGTATGCAGCAATTATTCCGCTGCCGCCCTATCGGGTGTCGGCACGGTCACCGTGTAGTTCATCTGTTGCAGGAGTCCGACACCATGCTATATTCCGGCCAACGGTGAGAAGAACCACAACGACATTGAGTGTTCAGACACACCGGCGGGACGATCTTAATGATTGACCCGATCGGGAGCGTCGGGGACGTGCGAGCCGACTGTCATGTGGTCTTTCTTTACATCAGATGCGTGAGCCGCGGGTTTCACGAGCCGCGTTCAATTTTTGGGAGATATCCGAATGTCCAATAGAAGCCCCAACCGCCCGTCAGAGAGTTCGGCCGTTCGCGGCGCCGTGAGGCGTGCGCTTGCGATCGGCGCGATTGCCGCCATTGGTGCCGGGCCGCTGGCCGCAAATGCAACGCCCGCACCGTCGCCCAAGCCGAAGGCGGCCGCCGCGCAAGCCGGGCCGGCGGCGCCGGCCCAAGCCAAGCAGCCCTCCGCGTTGCAGACCATCGTGGTGACCGGCACCCTGATCCCGAGGCCGGAATCCCAGACCGCCGAGGCGATCACGATCGTCAAGGCGAGGCACCTGCGGAATCTCGGTGTCACCAACGTCGAGCAAGCAATTGATCAGGTTACATCGAATGTGGCCTCGCCGTTCAATATCGCTCAGTCCGTCGGGCAGTTCACCGGCGGCGGCACCTACGCCAACCTGCGCGACTTGGGCATCGGCCGCACCTTGGTGCTGTTGGATGGGCACCGGCTGGCGAACAACGTCCAGCTCGGTAGTGCGGTCGACCTGAGTGGCATTCCGTTCTCGGCCATTCAAAGCGTTCAGGTGCTGCGCGAGGGCGCTTCGGCGATTTACGGCTCGGATGCCATCGCGGGGGTGATCAACTTCATCACCAAGCGGAGCTTCCAGGGCGCGGAGGTGAATGTCGACCTCAACCAGCCGCAGCAGGCCGGTGGCAGCTCGCGCCAGGTGGACTTTACCTGGGGCTACGGCAGCCTCTCGCGCCAAGGCTACAACGTCATGGTCACGGCCAGCTACAACAGGCAGAACGAGCTGAAGGCGGGCCAAAGGTCCTTCGCCGCCACGGGCTTCAATCCGGCGCTGGGTCTGGCCAACATCAATGGCCCGACGGGCACGACACCCGGAAGCTACGCGGATGCCAACGGCAATCTCTGGCAGGTCGGCTATCCGGCCTGCGCCGGCAATCCCGAGCTGGCGGTCTATCAGGGCAAGCCGTATCTCGGCGATTGCGAGTACTTGTATTCATCCGTGGTGGATCTGATCCCGAAGTCGAGCGAAATGTCGGCGATGATCAACTTCACCAAGCTGCTGCCGGACAACAATACGTTGCGCCTGCAGTATTTCTATACCCGCTCGAAGGTGACCGACTGGGGCGGGCCGCAGACCTTCTCGTTCACCATGACGCCGCAGGCCGACCCGACCTACTTCCCGACGGCCGCCGAGTCGACCTGTTTCGGGACCTGCAGCCCCAACCAGCCGGATCTGAGCGGTCCGATCACGGTCGGCTGGACCGACCCCACCAATAACCGCTACTCCGGCTACAACAATACCGAGCAGCGGGTGCTGTTGACGTTCTCGGGGGACAACGACGGCTGGAACTACACCACCAGCCTCAACTACAGCGTGAACAAGAACACGTCCGACACCATCGCGGGTTACGCCAATTACAGCGTCCTTACGCCCAATAGCACCGTCATAAACGGCCAGGTCGTCCCGGTCCTCAGCAACGCGATCAATCCGTTCGGGCCGCAGACCACAGCCGGCAATCAGCTCATCAACAGCTCGTATCTAAACGGCCCGTACGCCGACGGCTCGCTGCAGCATTGGGGCATCAGCGGCCACGCCAGCCACCGGCTCGGCGACGCGTTCCACTCGGGGCATTCGGCAGTGCTGGCGGTCGGCTTCTCGGCGCACGAAGACCGCATCAATTTCGCGACGACGCCGTTGGCGGTCCCGCTGTATGCCGCGCTCCTGTACGCTCCCACGTCGGTGACCGGCAGCCGCAACGATCAGGCGGTATTCGCCGAGTTGTACGTGCCGATGAGCAGCCACTTCGAGGCCACGATCTCGGATCGCGAGGACCGGTACAGCGACTTCGGCTCGACCAATAACAGCAAACTGGCCTTGCGTTACCAGCCGTCCCACTACGTGACCTTCCGGGCAACCGCGTCCACGGGCTTCCGGGCGCCCACGCTGACCGATCTGTATACCCCGGAGACCCTGGGTGCGACCGGCGGTAACATGGGTGCTTCGAATCCAGGCTGCCTGTCGGGGAATCCCACCCTCCCGTTCACCGCCACGGCGTGCAGTTCGCAGGGCCTGGCGCTGTTTGGTGGCAACCGAAACCTGCAGCCGGAGACCTCGCAGAACTTCGACTTCGGCGTCATCGTCGAGCCGCTCACCAACCTGGGTATCACCCTGGACTACTATCGCATCAATATCAGCAACGCTCTGGGCGGTGTGCCGAGCAACGCGATCTATGGGAATCCGACGGAGTTTGCCAAGGATGTGGTCCCGAACAGCAAGGGTACGTTCACGCCGGCGCCGTTCGCCAACACCCAATGTCCCACATACACGTCGCCGAGCTGCGGATACATCCTGCAGATCACCCAGAACACTGGTGGAATCACCACTGACGGATTCGACCTGAGTGTCAAATACTTCAAGCAGACGCCCATCGGCACGTTCCGCTTCCACCTGGACGGGACGTTGATCACCCACTACCGGCTGCAGAACTACACCGGCGGTCCGCAGATCGACCTGCTGGGCTGGTACAACCAGGGCAACGAGCCGGCGATCCGCTGGCAGCACAACATGACCATCGACTGGACCAATCCCTCCGGAGATTGGGGCGCGGGGATCGAAAACCACTTCCTGTCGTCCTACATCGACGAGTTCCCGAACGCCGCCGGTCAGCAGATTAAGGTGGGCAGCCAGTCGACCTGGGATGTCTATGCATCTTATCGGCCGATTCATGGGATGAACGTGCTGTTTGGAGTCCGCAATGTGTTCAACCAGATTCCGCCGTTCTCCAATCAGGTGGGCAACTGGCCGTCGGGTTACAACCCGATCTACTCGAACCCGTTGCTGCGGACCTTCTACCTCAATCTGAGCTATCGGTTCTTCTGATCCGGACTCATCTCAGGCGTCGTCCGGGTACCCGCCACTAGGCGGATACCCGGACGCGACGGTCAAGGTGCCCCGGTGAGGCACTAGTGCCGCCGCGAGCACGCTGACGGTTGATTGAAAGCCCTGCCTCGCAGGGCTTTTTTCTTCGGGCGGACATCGGCCGGTCCGTCGGGCGTATAGTGGCTGTCGGAGTTCGGGTGAACGCGTGGGGGTTCTGCATGAAGGCCCGCACCACGATTCTCTTGATCGCGCTGCTGCTGCCCGCGGCTGCGGCGGCGCGGACGAGTGCCGTGCCCGTGCCGCACCCGCGGGGTGCTCTGTCGACCGTCCGGACCCGGATGGTCCACGACCGGATCGTCGTGCCGGTGATGATTGACGGCAAGGGGCCGTTTCGCTTTCTAGTCGACACGGGCGCGAACGGCTCGATGGTCTCGCCCGGGCTGGTGAAGGTGCTGGGACTGGTTCCGGGCTCGGGCAAACCCGAGCGGGTCGAGGGCGTCACCGGGACGCAACCCCTGCCCTGGGTGCTCATCCGCCGGCTGCGCGTTGGGCGGATCGTCAAAACCGACGTGCGCATGCCCATCTGCACCAGCCCCATCATGACGCATCTCGACGGCATTCTCGGCATGGCGGGTTTCGGTCCGGTGCGCATCGCGGTCGATTTCCGCCATGACCGTGTCGCGATCGACCCGTCGAGCCCGGGAATGCTCTGGGGATTTCTCGATATCCACGCCCGCCGCACGCCGGGCGGACTGCTGATGGTACCGGCATATGTCGGCGGGGTCAGTGTCGAAGCCGTCATCGACACTGGCTCCCCCGAGACCCTGGGCAACTTTGCGCTGCGCAAGGCGTTGCTGATCCGAGGCCAACTGGGCGCGAGCACACCGATCTACGGCGTCACACGCCAAATTTCCGTCGGCGCCACGGCGCTGGCGCCGGCCATGATCCTTGGGCCGGCCGAGATCGAGCACCTTCCGATCGTGTACTCGGACGTCCCGATCTTCAGGGAATGGCACCTCGAATCCCGTCCCGCCGTGATCATCGGCATGGACGTGCTGGGTCGTGTGGATACCCTGGTGCTCGATTACCCGCGGGCGCGGGTCTACATCCTGCCGGCGCCGCCACCGATCTCGATGGCGGATGCCGATCTGACCCTGCCCGGCGGCTGACGATCCCGGCTCATAGGCCGCCGGCGCTCAGCTCAGTTCATCTCCGTCGAGGCCCTCGGTTGCGCGCGAACGACGGCGAAATCCCGTGTGGGACGCTCTGCGCCCGGCCCGGCGGACGCCTGCGGCGCCCACCGCATCACCCGCGCTACAGAAATGTCCGGATGACCCCGATCGAGATCAGATCCGGGTGGCTGCCGAGCGCCGTGAGCCGATCGTACTCGGCCCGCACGCCCCAGCTCCCTACGTTCCACTGCACGCCCGCGCCGGCCGCGAATCCGGTGTTGGTATGATTCAGAGCGAACGGAGAGATGGATGCCGCGGAGCACGTTCCACCCCCAGTGCAGCCTTGCGCCGTCAACGTCCCATGCAGGTCGCTGGTGATGCGTGACACGCCGGCCTTCACGTACACGTCGATGAAGGGCTCGGGTATGGGCAGGTAGAACATGGCGAAAGCCGCTTCGCCTGTCTGCGACAGGTGTGCGTCCACCGTCGCAGACTTGCCGAGGTCGATCTGCGAAACCGGTCCGCCGCCGAGATCGAAGTAATCGACCTCCACGCCGAACATCTCTAGCCCGCGCACCCCCGCGGTCAGCTGGAATCCCGAGTCCGACCGGCGGAAGCCGGCCAGCGGATTGGAGCCTGAGAACGGCAGGAAATTGGAGCCCTGTGCCTGCAGATGCGCGCGAACGTACGCGGCGCCCGCATAGACATTGAGTAGATTGGTCGCGCGGGCCGGCAAGCTGCAGGCCAGCGGTGCGGCGCTGAGCAGTACCAGCAGCGCCACACGGAAAGTCCGGGTGAGTCCTCGATCCGAGGCCATGATGCGATCCTCCATACAGCTATTCTTGCTGAAACGCACGTCATTCAGGCGCCGCGGTCGCGTGCCCGCTGCAGTTGCGCCGCCGCATGCTGCGGCTGGAGCGCATCCCACTCTCAGTGGCAACGATCCTCGGGGCCTTGGGTTGACCTCACGTGGCGCCATGATCACCTGAAAATCAGTATCCCATTCACACGATTGTACCATCCGAAATCGTGGTGTCTGCGCGTTTGGACGCTCGCTCTCCACCGCGAGCCAATGCGAGGAGCGCGCGGAGTCCGACAGGGTCCGCGGTATCTCGGCCGATGTCGCGAATGGTGGACAAGCGCCTCGAGTCGGATGTTCGAGCGGCTGCGACGCAGTAATGAGAGTAGAGTGGTACGCGGGCGGCGGCGGGCCTTCGGCTCTTACGATATCCCTGTCAGAGGTACACCCGGCGGGTTGATGATGATCCCGGCGCGCGTTCATTTGCGGGCCAGCCGACCGTAGATCTCCAGGTACTTTTCGCTCTGGCGCGCCCAGGAAAAATCCTTGGCCATGCCGTTTTCCACTATGCGCCGCCAGTGTTTGGGCTGTGCATGCCAATCGAGCGCGGTGTCGAGCGCCCACTCCAGGGCCGGGACATCGAAGTCGTTGAACACCACGCCGGTGCCCACACCACTCTCAGGATCGTAGTGCTCGACGGAATCCGCGAGGCCTCCGGTGCGGCGCACGACCGGCACGGTGCCGTAGCGCAGGCTGTACATCTGATTCAAGCCGCAAGGCTCGTAGCGCGAGGGCATCAGAAACAGGTCCGAGGCCGCCTCGATCCAATGCGCGAGCTCATCGTCGTAGCCGCGATCGAACACCACACGGCCCGGAAAGCGATCGGCGAGCTCGGCGAAGAACTGCTCGTAGGGCTCGTCGCCGGCTCCGAGCGCAATCAGCGCCCACTCGCGCCGCTCGAGCGCGCGCGGCAGCGCCGTGAACATCAGATCGATACCCTTCTGCGCCGCCAGCCGGCTCACGATGCCGGCCAGCGGCATCTGCGCGCCGCATGTGAATCCCATGCGCGCGAGGAATGCGCGCTTGAGCTCGCGTTTGACGGCCAAGTGCCGCGGATCGAAGTGTCGCGGCAGGTACGGGTCGTGGCGCGGATCCCAGATCGAATAATCCACGCCATTGAGGATGCCGGTCAGGTCGCCCTCGCGAGCGCGCAGCGAATCCTGTAAGCCCATGCCGTACTCGTCGGTGCAGATCTCACGGGCGTGCGTGGGACTGACCGTCGTGAGCGCGTCGGCGTAGAGAATGCCGTGACGCAGCGGGTTGACGCGCCCGGCGATCAGATCGTCGTGGTGCAGCAGGTACGCCTGCTGGCCGAGTCCGAGATCGCCGACCGCCTCGGCGGCGAATACGCCCTGATAGCCGATGTTATGAATGGTCAGCACCGTGCGCGTGTCCGAAAGGGCCGGCTCCGTCGCGAAGTGCGTCCGCAGCATCAGTGGAGCGAAAGCGGTATGCCAGTCGTTGCAGTGCACGATCTGCGGAGCGAAGCCGAGCTGAGCGCACGCAAGCAGGGCTGCGTTCGTGAAGGCGAGGAAGCGCAGATGCTCGTCCGGATCGGTGGTGTAGAGGGCGGGCCGCCCGTAGAGGACCGGGCAGTCGAGCAGGTACACCGGTACCCGCGAGTTCGGCAGCCGCAGCTGTTCGACCGCAAAGACATAGCGATGGGGCCCGAGCGTGACCGCGAGGCTCTGCAGACGCTCGATCGGCTCGGCCGCAAAGCGCCGCCGGTCGATTGCGGCGTATCCGGGAATGAACAGGCGCGCGTCGTGGCCGGCATGCCGCAGGCACACCGCCAGGGCTCCGGCGACGTCCGCCAGCCCGCCGGTTTTGCACAGCGGAGTCGCCTCCGAGGCGAGTATCGCAATGTCCAGACTCACGCCGGGCCGCTCCAGCTTATGATGGTATCGATGCGACGCGTTCTCATCAGTTTCGTGCTCACGCTCTTGCTGGTGGTTTCGATCGGGATCGGGATCGTCGTGGCCCGCTGGCCGTGGCTGGTCCGGTGACAGTGTACCGAAGCGCCGGGAATTGGCCCGCCCCGGTGGTCGCCGGCGCGCTGTCAACGGCGCGAAAGACTTTTAACTAATTGATAATGAAAGAATATTTCAGATTTCAGGGTCAGGCGTGGCGGGTTCCCTGCTAGACTAGAAAGCTCCAGTGGCGCTTTCTCTCGGCGGTGCGGCCCCTGCAGGACCGCCCTGCGGGTTCGCGGCCGGTGCCCGGGAACCATGCAATGTCTGCCTCGCCCTACAAACAACTCGAGCAGGAATTCAAGCGGCTTTACGCCTTGCGCGGCGCGCTTTCGCTGCTGCGCTGGGACGCGGCCGTCATGATGCCGCGCGGCAGCGCCGACATCCGCGGCGAGCAGCTCGCGGCGCTCGAGACCGAGCAGCACGCCCTGCTCACTTCTCCCCGTGTCAGCCGCCTGCTCGACCGCGCTCAGGCCAATAGCCAAGGCATGCAGGATTGGCAGATCGCAAACCTGCGCGAGATGCGCCGTGAGCGCGATCACGCCATCGCCACCCCCGTTGCGCTGATCTCACGGCTCACCAAGGCCGTCTCCCGCGCCGAGGTCTGCTGGCTCGACGCGCGAGCCCAGGGGCGCTTCGAGCAGTTTGCGCCGCTGCTCGAGGAGGTCGTGCATCTGGTGCGCGACAAAGCGGCACTGCTCGGCCAGGCGCTCAATCTCGCGCCATACGACGCGCTGGTGGACGAGTTCAGTCCCGGCATCACCACCGCCGACATCGACGTGATGTTCAAGGCGCTCTCGCGCCGGCTGCCGGCGCTGATCCGTGAAGCGATCTCGGCCCAGGAGAGCCGCCCGCCGCAAGCGCTCGGCGGCAAATTCCCGCCGAACAAGCAGCGCGCCCTGATCGTCGAAGTGATGAAGCAGATCGGCTTCCCGTTCGAGCGTGGCCGTCTGGACGAGAGTGAGCACCCGTTCACCGAGGGCGTGCCCGGGGACATCCGCGTGACCACACGCCTCGGCAGCAGCGAGCCGTTCACGGGCCTGCTCGGGGCGTTGCACGAGACGGGGCACGCCATGTATGACCTCGGCCTGCCGCAGGACTGGCGCGACCAGCCGGTCGGGCGCGATCGCGGCATGGCGCTCGAGGAGAGTCAGTCGCTGTTGATGGAGATGATCGTCTGCCGCAGCCGCCCGTTCGTGCAGTACGTTCAGCCTTTGCTCGCGAAGCATTTTGGCGTCGGCGGACCGGAATGGAGTGTCGACAACGTCTACGCGCATCTGACGCGCGTCCGGCGAGGGCTGGTCCGCGTCGATGCCGATGAGCTGACGTATCCGTTGCATATCATGCTGCGCTACGAGCTGGAGAAGCAGTTGTTGTCCGGTGAGCTGGCGGTTCGCGATCTCCCGCAGGCCTGGAATGCCGGCATGGAGGAACGGCTCGGGGTCCGCCCCGACAGTGACGCGCGGGGATGTCTGCAGGACGTTCACTGGGCGGTTGGGTCCTTCGGGTACTTTCCTTCCTACGCGCTCGGTGCGGTGATCGCCGCGCAGCTGAACGAAAGCCTGCGCAACGACGTCCCGGCGCTCGACGAGCAGCTCGCGCGCGGGGAGTTTTCCGGCCTGTTGGACTGGCTGCGCACCCGCGTGCACGGCTTCGGGGCCAAAGTACCGGTCCAGGATCTGCTGCGCGGCGCGACCGGCAAGCCGCTCTCGGCGGCCGCCTACATCCGCTATGTCGAAGCGAAGTACCTGGAACCGGCCGCGAGCGAGGCGGCCTGAGTGGACGGCGCGGTCACGATGTCGCGGACATTGACGCGACTACAGGCGAAATTGCGCGGCCAGGTCGGCAAGGCGATCGACGACTACGCCATGATCAGCGCAGGCGACCGTATCATGGTGTGCCTTTCCGGCGGCAAGGACTCCTATGCACTGCTCGACATCCTGCTGTCGCTCCGGCGCAGCGCGCCGATCGACTTCGAAATCCTCGCGGTGAACCTCGACCAGAAGCAGCCGGGATTCCCGGCGGACGTCCTGCCGAACTACCTCACCGCGCTCGGTGTGCCGTTTCACATCATCGAGCAGGATACCTACAGCGTGGTCAAGCGGGTGGTGCCCGAGGGACGCACGATGTGCGGCCTGTGCTCTCGCCTGCGCCGCGGCGCGCTGTATCGGTTTGCCGCGGAGCACGGGATCACCAAGATCGCCCTCGGCCATCATCGCGACGACATCGTCGAGACGTTGTTCCTGAACCTGTTCTTCGGTGGGCGTTTGAAGGCCATGGCGCCGAAGCTGCTGTCCGAGGACGGCCGGCACGTGGTGATCCGGCCGCTCGCCTACCTTTCCGAGCGCGACATCGCGCGCTATGCGCGTGCCCGGCGCTTTCCGATCATTCCCTGCAAGCTGTGCGGTAGCCAGGAGAATCTCCAGCGCCTGGCCGTCAAGCGCATGCTGGCCGAATGGGAGCGTTTACAACCGGGGCGCACCGAGAGCATTTTCTCGGCATTGCGGCACATCGAGCCCGGATCCCTCGCTGATACTCGTCTGTTCGATTTCGCCGGTATCGAGGCGCGGCGGCTGGCGTCGGCGGCGGCCCCGATCATGCCCACCTAGCCCGAGCACCGCACCCGAATGGACGCCGCCGCTCCCGCGCCGCCGCTTGCCAATACCTACTGGGTGTTGCCAGGACAGCTACTGGCCGGCGAGCATCCGGCCGGACCGACGCCCGAGTCGACCCTTGCGCGACTTGCCCGGCTGCGCTCGGCCGGTGTCGCGTCCATCATCGATTTGACCGAGCCGGAGGAAGTGGGCGGTTACGACGACGCGCTGCCGCTTGCCGTCGAGTACCGGCGCAAGCCGATCCGCGATCATGGTGTGCCCGAGCGCCGCGAGCACATGTGCGAGATTCTCGACTGTCTGCACGAGGCGTTGCGGGTCGGCCGGCCGTCCTATGTGCACTGCCTTGCCGGCATCGGCCGCACCGCCACCGTCATCGGATGTTTCCTCGTCGAACGGGGTCTGACCGGCGAGCAGGCGCTTGATGAGCTGGCGCGGCTGTGGCAGCAGTCGGAGCGCTCGCGCGACTGGGCGATCATCCCTGAGACCGCCGCGCAGGCCGAGTATGTCCGGGTGTGGACGCCGCGGGTGATTCGCGCGCCGCAGGCGCAAGAGCCGGCTGATCCGCTGCTCGACCCCGGTGCGCTGTCCGCGGCCCGCGCGTTGCGCGAACGTTTCCTGGGGGCGCTTCTCGGACTTGCCGCCGGTGATGCGGTTGCCGCAGCAACGCAGTACCGGCGCGCCGGGACCTTCGCGCCCGTGGCCGATCTGCTCGGAGGTGGGCCGTTCGGCCTGCCGCGCGGAGGCTGGAGCGACGACACGGCCATGGCGCTGTGCCTGGCCGAGAGTCTGCTCGAGCGCGGCGGATTCGACCCGCTCGATCAGGTCGAGCGCTACCGGCGCTGGCAGAGCGAGGGTCATCTTTCGGCGACTGGCCAATGCCTGGGCATCACCGCGAGCACTGCCCGGGCACTGGCGGTGGCCAAATGGCGCCAGCAGCCGTTTTCCGGCTCCCACGACCCGACGCGACTCGATCCCGAGCCGCTCTCGCGAGTCGTGCCGGCCGTGTTGTTCTACTTCGCCTCGCCCCAGGAAGCGGTGCGCAGCGCTAGCGAAGCGGCGCGCACGACCTGCCAGGTGAGCACGGTGTTGACGGCTTGCGCCGATCTTGCGCGTGCGCTGCTTGCGGCGCTGAGTGGAGCGTCCAAGGCGTGCGTTCTCGCACACCAGAGCGCCGCGCCGGGCCCCGGCGCGGGCAAGGGAGCCGTGCAGGTGTTGTCGGGGGCCTTCGAAGCGTTCGGCGCCACCGATACCTTCCGCGATGCGGTGTTGCATGCGGCCAATCTCGGTGGAGATTCGGACGTCACCGCCGCGGTTTGCGGCCAGCTCGCCGGCGCCTTCTACGGCGCAAACGCTATTCCGCGCGCCTGGCGCGAGGCGCTGCTGCGCGCTCAGCTGATCGAATCCTTCGCCGATCGGCTGCTGGCGCGCGCCCTCGAGCGGTTGGGCTGACATGACCCGTGCCGCCCGGTCCTCCCCCCCGAGCCCGCGTCCCGCGCGCAAGGCCTGGAGCCGGCTGAGCGACGATGAGCTGTTGACGCTGCGGTTCTGCGACCTCGGGCTCGAGGTGCGCGGCTCGCCGATCGAGCGCAGCGTGCGGCGCCTCTACTCCGAGCTGCGTGCGCGCGGGATTCGCTGTCAGCCGCACGTGTGGCTTTCCGAGGAATGGTTCACTCCGGACGGAGTGCCGGGAATCGCGGTGCCGTTTTATCTGGCGCACCCGCGCCTGACGCGGCTCGAGCGGCGCCTGATGACGCAGGCCGAAGGCGGCACGTCCCGGTCGTTCATGCGGATTCTGCGCCATGAGGCGGGTCATGCGATCGACAATGCCTATCGCCTGCGCAGGCGCAAGTGCTGGCGCGAGGTGTTCGGGCCCGCCTCGCAGCGCTACCCGCTGCGCTACAGGGCGCGACCCGCGAGCCGTCGCTACGTGCATCATCTGGGAGACTGGTATGCGCAGGCGCATCCGACGGAGGATTTCGCCGAGACGTTCGCCGTGTGGCTGACGCCGCGCTCGGCCTGGCGCACGCGCTATGCCGACTGGCCCGCGATGCGCAAGCTCCTGCTGGTCGATCAGCTGATGACCGAGGTGCGCGACCGTGCGCCGCCCGTGCGCAATCGAGCACGCATCGAACCGCTTGAAACCAACCGGCGAACGCTCGGCGAGCACTATCGCCGCAAGCTCGCCCACTACGGACAGTACCGCCGCAGCACGATCGATGTGCTGTTGCAATGGCTGTTCAGCGCCGAACGGCCGCGGCGCGGCGCGCTTCGGGTTGCGACGCTGCTGCGCGCCAACCGGCGCGCGCTGACCGCCGGGGTCTCGCGCGAGCTTGGTCTGACGCGCTATAGTGTGCGCGAAATCGTACGCGCCATGATCGACCGCAGCGACGCCTTGCAACTGTACATCCGCGGCGACCGCCGTGATGCCGTGCACGTCGCACGCTGGCTGTTGGAGAGATTGGCGTCGCTCTATTCACAGGGCGAGACACCGCATATGCCGTTATGAAGAAGCTGCGCACGCTGGTCGTGGTGCACGCGAGCCTCGTGCCGCCGGAGTCGCTCGAGGGGCACACCGATAAGGAAATCGACGAGTGGCGCACCGAGTACAACGTCATCACGACGCTGCGCGGCTGTGGTCACGATGTCCGATGCCTGGGTGTGCTCGATAGCCTGACGGAGATGCGTCAGGCGATAGCCGAGTGGAAGCCGAACGTCGTGTTCAATCTGCTCGAGGAGTTCAACGGCATCGTCACCTACGACCAGCACGTCGTGGCCTACCTGGAGCTGCTGCGCCAACCCTATACCGGGTGCAATCCGCGTGGCCTGCTGCTCTCGCGCGACAAGCCGTTGTCCAAGCAGCTGCTGGCCTATCATCGTATTCCGACGCCGGGTTTCGCGGTGTTCCGCCGCGGCACCCGGGTGCGTGTGCCCCGTAAGCTGGCCTTTCCGTTGTTCGTGAAGTCCACCACCGAGGATGCTTCCCTCGGTATCGCCCAGGCCTCGGTGGTGGAGGATGCCGCGCGCCTGAAGGAGCGCGTCGAGTTCATGTACGAGCAGATCGGCTCCGACGCGCTGGTCGAGGAATACATTCCCGGGCGCGAGCTGTACGTCGGGGTGCTCGGCAACGATCGACTGACGCGGTTGCCGGTCTGGGAGATGGTCTTCGGCCGCATGCCGGAATCGCTGCCTGCGATCGCGACGCGCAAGGTCAAATGGGACCGCTCGTACCGCGATCGCTACGGCATCACGACGCGCGCGGCAACCGACCTTCCCGATGGAATACTGGCGCAGCTCGATAAGCTCTCGCGGCGCATCTACCGCGTGCTGGGCATGTCGGGGTATGCCCGCATGGACTTCCGCCTCGCCGCCGGCGGCCGGATCTACGCGCTGGAAGCCAATGCGAATCCCAACCTGGAGGAGGGCGAGGATTTCGCGGAGTCGGCGCTTGCCGCCGGCATCGAGTACAGCGAGCTGCTCGAGCGGCTGATGTCGCTCGGGCTGTCTTACCGTGCGCTGTGGCGCTGAGGCGGGCCGCGGCCTGCCGGAGCCGGGCGAGTCGGTTTCAGCGTCCCTCCTGCGCCTCCCGCGCCGTCGCGAACGGCGCCTGCGGCGCAGGCAGCCGAGTCCGCCCGGCGCCACCGGGCGAGCCGCGGTTCTTGCCCGATTCCGCTCGCCGCGCGACGAACAGCATGACGGCTAGCATCAGCACCCAAAGCAGCGTCTGAGTGAGTGGGCCCGGCGGGCGGTCGTGGCGACCGGCCAACGCGTCGCCGAGCACGCAGACGGGGATATGCGCACAGAATACCTGCAGCGAGTTGCGCCCGAGGAGTTCCAAGACTCTCACGCGCAGCCAGCGCAGGACCGGCAGCAGTCCCCA
>JAKARC010000086.1 GCA_021822385.1 Pseudomonadota bacterium | reverse complement strand
TCGCCCGCGGATCATTTTCTGGCCGCGGATATGACCGATGGCCCGGGACTCGTGGACGCCGGCGGCATCGACCCGAAGATCACGCGGCTGCCGGCGGGCTTCGAGCACGCGACGCTGCTCGCGTTCGGCCGGGGCATCGGCGCCACGCTCGAGGCATGGGGACGGGCGCTGCAGGCGCTCAACGGGAAGCAGCCCGTATCCAACCGGGGGAACGTGCTGCTCGCGAAGCTCGGCTACTGGACCGACCACGGAGGCGCGTACTACTACAGGTTCGTGCCGAAGCTCGGCTATGCGGGAACGCTGCGCGCGGTGCGCACCGCGTACGGCAAGCTCGGGGTGCCGGTCGCCTACGTGGAGCTCGACAGCTGGTGGTACCCGAAGCAGATGGGCAACAGTCTGGCGGCGATGGCGGTGAACGGGGAGACGGTCTATCGGGCGGACCGCAAGATCTTCCCGCAGGGTCTGCGCGCATTCGATCGGAAGCTGGGTCTGCCGTTGGCCGTGCATGCGCGCTGGGTTGCGCCCGACAGTCCGTATCGGCACGAGTACCGGATGTCGCGCAATGTCGTGCTCTCGAGGGCGTTCTGGCGCCGCACGGCCCGATATCTGCGCGCCGGCGGCGTCGTGGCCTATGAGCAGGATTGGCTGAGCAAGAAGGCGCGGCCGGCGATCAATCTGACCGATCCGGGCGAGTTTCTCGGCAACATGGCGCATGCCATGGCGCGCGAGGGCATCGCGATCCTGTACTGCATGCCGTTGCCCGCGGACTTCCTCGCCAGCACGCGCTACTCGAACGTCGTGTCGATCCGGGTCAGCAACGACGAGTTCAAGCGGGCGCGCTGGGATGATTTTCTGTATACCTCGGCGCTGGCGCACGCGGTCGGCCTGTGGCCGTGGAGCGACGTGTTCATGAGCCGCCAGCTCCCGGAGCTGATTCTTTCCACGCTCTCGGGCGGCCCCGTGGGCGTGGGCGACGCGCTCGGCCGGATCGACGCGGCCAATCTGAAGCGGGCGACGGGCGCTCATTCGGTTCTGCTGAAGCCGGATGTGCCGATCCAACCGGTGGATGCCACTTTCCTCGCCGAGGCGCGCAATTCGAACGCTCCTATGGTGGCCGCGACGCACAGCGGCGATGAGCTCGAGGTGTTCGCCTACCCGCGCGTACGGCGCCAGAAGCAGGTGACGGTCTCGCTGCGCGAGCTGGGGCTGACCGGTCCGGCGTACGCGTGGAATTGGGTGCGCCACCGGGGCCGGCGCATTCCCGCCGGCGGCTCGTTTCCCATGCGCTTCAGGAACGGTTGGGCCTATGACATCGTGACACCGATCCGCCGTGGCGGCATCGCGCTGCTCGGCGAGATCGGCAAGATCGTCCCGCTCTCCCGGGAACGCTTTGCCGTGGTGAGCCGACCCTCGAGCACACGAGTGCGGGTGAGCTTCGCTGGCGAGGAGCGGGCCGTGACGATTACCGGATATGCATCCGGGCGGCCGAGCGTTCATGCCCGGGTTGGGCGCGCCGGGGCGGTGCGGTACAACGCGGCGACTCGCCTCTTCACGACGACGGCGTACCCGGTAACGACCCCAGGCGAGGCGCGCGCCGCCGAGCTGGTGATCAGTGCGGGACAGCCTCGATCATGAGGCGCCGGATGGGCCTTGCGCCTGCCCGCGCAGCACGTCGAGCCAGCGCACGACGCGCGCCACCAGATGCGTATCGAGCACATCGCCGGGCCGCGGCATGACACAGGCGATCGCCTGACCCGCGCAGCGGATCAGGTCGTGGGTCATGTCGGGGAAGCGCGCCAGCGTCGCCCGCGCCGCGGCGTGCGCGAGGCGCCGGCCATTGCCCGGCCGCACCTGCACATCCTTGCCGCCTTGCGTGATCAGCATGGGCACGGAGATGGCGCGCGCGAGCCGCGCCGGGTCGACGTCGATTTCGCTGCGCAACAGGCCCGCGGCGGGGGCGAACAGCCGCGCGAAGGGGTTGCGCTTCAGCGCGCCGGTGAGGGTGAGGCTGGCGCCATGACTGTGCCGAATGGCCGCCAGCGTCGCGTTGATCTGCGCGCGATCCTGCGCGATCTGCGCGCGGCCCGCGCCGCGCAATTTGGCTTCGGCAATGGCCTGGCTTTCGATGATTCGCCCCATGGGCTCGCCCGGACCTTCCAACGAGATCACGCCGGCGATCTTCAGGCCGGGCGCCGCGGCCAGCGCGATCAAGCCACCCTCGGAATGGCCCATGAGGACGATCCTGTGCGGATTGATCGCGGGCTGCCGTGCCAACCATCTCACCAGATCGCGTGTGTTGCGCACATAGGTCGCCAGCGTGACGTCGTTGCCATTGCCGGTGCTTGGCGCCACGCCCAGCTTGTTGTAGCGCAGCACGGCATAGCCCTTGCACGTCAGGTCGTACGCCAGTTGCTCATACATGAAGTTGCCCAGCGCGCCGGGAGCATTGCCGTTCTCGTCGACCGGGCCGGAACCCGGCAACAGCACAACCGCCGCGAACGGACCGACACCGCCGCGCGGCAGAGTGAGGGTGCCGTGCAACATCGCGCCGGTCGACTCCACCGCGACCGGCTGCGCACGCAGGCAGGCGGCCTGCCGCGCCAAACGCGCGGCCACGGCGCCGACGGGGTGCGACTTCGCGCCGCCGGGTGGCGCCGGCACCAGATGCAGTCCGGCCAGCGCGCCGCGCGCGTCGTAGCTGAACAACATGTCCAGCGTGGCGTGGTTGAAGCGTAGCGGCACGAGCACGTTTTGATACGGGCGCGGGGCCGGCGCCGCGAGCGCCGCGCCGTGGCCTCGATAGGCGCCATATTGCTGTTGCAACTGTCGCCACAGCTGCCGCAGTTTTCCGCTTGACAAGCCCTGGCGCATGGCCGCATCGAAGCCGTGCGTCGCGGCGGCCCAACGTCCGGTCGCCAGCGCATCGAGCGTGGTGAGCGCCGCGCGCACATCGGGCGTTGCGCGCGCCACCGCGATCGGGCTTGCCGGCGCGGGCTGCGCCGCGAGGACGGGTGCGCCAAACATCAGCGCCCATGCCGTCGACAGACCCATCATCAACATACGGCGCGGCTTCATCACGTACACCCCCTTGCAGCCTTTTTCCCCGCTGCGATCCCTCTGCCGGCATCGTCCCATCCTT
>JAKARC010000047.1 GCA_021822385.1 Pseudomonadota bacterium | reverse complement strand
CAGCTCGATGCGCAGCGCCACCGGTTGCGGCTTTGCCGATCTTGCCATCATCGTCTCCTTCGCGTCTGACGCGCGCGCACATCTGGCCGACCGGGCACCGTTGCGTCACATGCGCACTCACCCGGGGCCCGGCACAGTGTATTCGCGTGGCGTAGCTCCATATCAGTACTCCGTGTATTTCTTACTGGAGCCCCGCACTTTCGCGGCCGGATAACGCGCCGCGTTAAGCACGATCTTGTCGCCCGCCGCTGCCAGCAAATCGATGTCGAGTTTGTCGGCGAGCAGCAGGAGGTAAAGCAGCACGTCCGCCAGCTCCTCGCGCACCTGCGCGTGCCGGGTTGGACTCAACCGCGCCGACTCCGCCTCGGTGAGCCACTGGAAGTGCTCGAGCAATTCCGCCGCTTCGACGCTCAACGCCATGGCGAGATTCTTCGGCGAATGAAATTGCCCCCAGTCGCGCTCGGCCGCGAATCGGCGCAGAGTGTCGCGCAGCGCATCGAGCGACGGTGTGTGTTGCGCTGATTTCATGCCGTAGCGACTTTGCGGAATGCACCCGAAGACCGTAGACGGAACCGCTCCCCAACCGGCGCCGCGCGCGCACCCCTGAGGAGACAACGTGTCCCGCCGGAGTCGAAAACGAGCCGCGCAGCCTCGCTATACTTGCCCGCGGTACGTCGAGTCGTCAATTGCTATCGGCAGGCAAGGCACGTGGATGAACACACCGTCGGCCGACCTGCGGCGCCGGTGGCCCGGGACGCGGACGCACTGGCGCTTCAACGAGATGAGGTTGCAACCCGGTGAGCACATTCCTACCCCCGTCCGCGGTGCAGTATTTCCCGGTCTCATTGCCGTTCCTGCTGATCCTGGCGGCGCTGCTGGCGATGATGGGCGTGCTGGTCGCGCTCCGTCTGCTGCGCTATGCCTCGGAATCGATGCAGGTCAGCGAGCCGGCATTGATCTTGATCCTCGGCTTATCGCTGCTCGGCAGCTACATCAATATCCCGGTGGCGCATCTGCCCGCGCACCGAATCCTCTCCGCAGACCAGATCCACTTCTTTGGAATCACCTACGTGATTCCGGTGCTCCGCGAGGCCCGGGGAACGATCATCGCCGTGAACGTCGGAGGCGCGGTCATTCCAGTCGTCTTGTCCCTGTACCTGCTGGTGCGACATCGGCTGTACGTGCTTGCCGCCATTGCCACCACATGCGTGGCGATCGTCACACACTGGCTTGCGCACCCGGTGCCCGGGTTCGGCATCGCACTGCCGATCTTTGTGCCGGCGAGCGTCACGGCGATCATCGCGCTGGCGCTGACGCGCCGCCGCGCCGCCCCTCTCGCCTACATCAGCGGCAGCTGCGGCGTGCTGATCGGAGCCGACCTGATGAACCTCGGGGCAGTCCCGGCCCTCGGCGCACCGATCGCGTCCATCGGAGGCGCCGGCACGTTTGACGGCATCTATCTCACCGGTCTGCTCGCTCTGCTGTATGCCGGGCTGTCGCGCTACCTCACCGACTGAACCTCATCAGCGCTCATGGCGATGACCCGTCGGTTGCGACAGCCGGCGCAGCGTCAATTGCCGCTCCTTCTGATAACTTTTGTAGGCGGGCAGATCCTTGAACAGGTTGTCCTGTGATGGACCGCCCGCCGCGCGACCCTTGCACCAGACGCTCGACATTTGCGCCATCCGCATCACCTGCGTCGCACCCAACGGCGCGGGCCTCGAGATGACGTAACAGTTGTGGGTGACTCGATCCATGATCTCCCCGGTCGGCAATCGGTAGGCATGATCGAGCGGCGGCTGCCCGCTTGCGACCGACCGCGCACGCAATGCCCCTTCGGTCCCGGGAAACCCGAAATGGAGGGTCGGATGATGCCGCAGAACACGGCGGACCGCCGCGCGCGCCGCGCGCGCCCAATTGATCGGGCGGGGCACCGGGATCGGCACTTCGATCCCTTGCATGGCCAGAGTAATTGGCGCGACGACCGACTCGATACGCAGCGCAAGCTTGCCGAGACGGGGAGGACCGAAGCGCACGCGGCGACGGGGTGTGGCGGGCAGGAAAAAGGCAAGCATCGGGACGCCGGTGGGCGTGGGCACATGTACTGTGCTGGCCTGGCTGATCAACAGCGCAATCAGGAGTGCATGGGCGCCGACGACGGCGGCAAAGATCAGGCCCTTTCGAACTCTCCGGTCATTGCGCGCAGTCACTCCACCCCCAGCCGGATTCTCCAGGTGAACCGGTCAAGCGGCACCGCCGGCGGCCAAGCGCAAACGCCATCGCACCGTGTCGAACTCCCGGCGAAGTGTGTGTTCCGCTCCAGTACCCCACGCACCGCGCCAGCCGAATCCCGCCGGATTATTTCGCTGCCGCGCCGGCCGCACCGTATTTGCGCCGGAACTTGTCCACACGGCCGGCGGTATCCACGATCTTCTGCTTTCCGGTATAGAACGGATGACAGCTCGAGCACACTTCCACCTGCAGATCATGATCCAGCGTGGAGCGCGTCTTGAACGTGTTGCCGCAGGTGCAGACAACGGTAATCTCGTGATACTCGGGGTGAATGGCGGCTTTCATAATGCGGTCACTCGGTGCGGCGACGCGCGAACGCTGCGCCGCTGGGGCATGCAAAGGGGCGCGAAGTGTAGCCCGTGTGGCCGCTGCACTCAAGGACGGCCATCGTTGCCTGGCACCTGGCGGATACTGACCCGGTTCAGGGCGTCCTGAGCCTCCTGCAGCAGCACCTGCGCATTATCCACAAAAGCTGTGGATAACTCTGTGGATGGTTGCCGTCCACTGGGCATGAACTCTGGGACATATTGCGGTTTTGTTGCAGTGATGAAAATTTGATCAGGCAATTTCTATCTTATTCATCAATAGGTTATCTTAACTTCATTGAGCGACTTGACCGCTATGAGAGCTAATTCACTCATTTCACGATGTACCGCCGAGGGCTGTGCATAAAAATGATGCCGATGGCCCGAAAACAGCCTGAATGGCATTGACAATTCAATTCAGCCAGCGCTTTTGGGGTTTTCCGGCAGGAAGCTCAACAGGGCCTCATTGAGGAAGCGCCAGCCCAGCGGGCTGGCGCGATATCGACCGCCGGTCTCCAGGATCAGCTCGCGGTCCATCAGTCGCCGCACGGTCGGGGCGACGACCGCCCACGGCAGACCCGTCCGGCCGCTGAACAATGCCGGCTCGAAACCCTCGGCAAGCCGCAAGGCATTCAGCATGAACTCGAAGGGCAGCTGTTCAGGGTCGACGATCGTACAGGTGCCGGCACCCCGGGCGGCGCTGGCGAGGTATCGGCGTGGCTCACGTGCCTGGCAGGTGCGGAGTACTTCTCCCGCTGCCGCGCGGGTGAGCTTGCCGTGCGCGCCCGCGCCGATGCCCAGGTAATCGCCAAACTGCCAATAATTACGGTTGTGACGGCATTCCCGCCCCGCGCGGGCATACGCGGAGACCTCATATTGGGTGAAACCACCCGCCTCCAGGCGCCCCCGACAATCCGTGAGCATCGCTTCGACAGCCCCCTCCTCGGGCAGGGGGGGCGGGCTTGCCGCATAGGGAGTTCCGGGCTCAAGTGTCAGTTGATAGTGCGACAGATGCGCGGGCGCGAGCGCAAGCGCCGCCTTGATGTCGTCCACGGCCCCTGCCACGGTCTGCCCCGGCAGGCCGTACATCAGATCCAGGTTGAAGTTCTCGAGTCCCGCCGCATGCAGCTCCTCGGCCGCACGCCGCGTATCCTCGGGCGAGTGGATCCGTCCAAGAACCTCGAGCGCGCGCGCATCGAAGCTCTGAGCACCAAGTGAGACGCGGGTAACCCCCGCAGCGCGGTACTCGGCGAATCGACCTCGCTCGAGGGTACCGGGATTGGCCTCGAGGGTAACCTCGAGCGCGACCCCAAACGCCAGTTGCGCCCCCACCGCGGAGAGCACCGCACCAATCGCCGCGGGGGAAAACAGGCTCGGTGTACCGCCTCCGAGAAAGACGCTGACCACCTGCCGGCCCTGCACGACGTGCGCCTGCGCGTCAAGATCAGCACATAGAGCCGCAACGTAATTGCGCTCATCTATGGGACCGCGCAACGTGTACGAGTTGAAATCGCAGTAGGGACATTTGCGCACGCACCACGGAAAATGCACGTAAAGAGCGAGCGGCGGATCCTGGAGCACGGTCATGATGCACACGGAAGGCGGGCAGGCGAGCGCAGCGTCTGGTATTTTCGCCGCTCGCGTCCGATCACGCCAGATGATCCGCCGCACGGCGGCTGCAGTCTACCGGCCGGTAAGCCCGGCATGGCATTTGTGCCTTGATTCGCGACGCGGACCGTGTAAACCTGCGAATTAGTTCCCACGACGCTCGAGACCCACCCGCTTGGGCGCCGCCCGCTCAACAATGGAAGCGTCAAGCGAATGACCCAGAAGACTTTCGAGCTCGTCGATCAGAGCGCTGATCGGAAAATGAGTCTGCCGGTTCGTCCGAGCACAATCGGTCCGTCGGTCGTCGACATCACCAAGCTCAACAAAGAGCTGGGAGTGTTTACCTACGACCCCGGATTCGCCATGACCGCCGCGACCGAGAGCCGGATCACGTACATCGACGGCGATGCCGGCGTGCTGCTCTACCGCGGCTATCCGGTCGAGCAGTTGGCCGAGAAAAGCACCTTCATGGAGGTCGCCTACCTGCTGCTGCACAGCGAGCTGCCGACGCGGCAACAGCTCGACGAATTCATCGGCAATATCCGCCACCATACGATGATCAATGAATCGTTGCTGCGGTTCTTCCATGGATTCCACTACGATGCGCACCCCATGGCGATGGTCTCGGCGGTGATCGCCTCGATGTCCGCGTTCTACCACGATTCGATGGACATCTATAACCCGCGGCACCGCGAGATCTTCGCCCACCGGATCATCGCCAAGATCGCGACCATCGCCGCGGCAGCGCACAAGCACTCCCTCGGGCAGCCGTACGTCTACCCGCGCAACGATCTGGATTACTGCAGCAACCTGTTGCACATGCTCTACGCGGTACCTTGCGAGCCGTACGAGATCGACGCCGTTGCCGCCCAGGCACTCGACCTGCTGTTCATCCTGCACGCCGATCACGAGCAGAACGCGAGCACTTCCACGGTGCGCCTTGCCGGCAGCACCGGCGCCAATCCGTATGCGGCGATCGCCGCCGGCGTCTCGGCGCTGTGGGGTCCGGCGCACGGTGGCGCCAATGAAGCGGTCCTGAGCATGCTCGAGCAGATCGGCACGGTCGACAACATCCCGAAATTCCTCGCCCAGGCGAAGGACAAATCGAGCCACGTGCGCCTGATGGGCTTCGGCCACCGGGTTTACAAGAACTTCGACCCGCGCGCCAAGATCATTCGTGAGACCTGCCACAAGGTGCTCTCGCGCCTGGGGCGCTCGGATAATCCGCTGTTCGAGCTCGCACTGCGGCTCGAGGAAATTGCGCTGAAGGACGAATATTTCGTCGCGCGCAAGCTGTACCCGAACGTCGATTTTTACTCCGGCATCATCTACAGCGCGATTGGCATTCCGCGCTCGATGTTCACGGTGATGTTTGCCATTGCCCGCACCGTGGGCTGGGTGGCGCATTGGCAGGAGATGATCGCCGATCCGGCCATGCGCATCGGACGTCCGCGCCAGCTGTACACCGGGCCGACGCGACGGGACTACACCCCGATGGCCAAGCGCGCCTGACCGTCGGCGCGCCGGCCGCCGGGATCACGGAGCCGGTTTTTCAGCGCGGGCGGCACCCAAAAGAACTTCGACTTCCGGGGTGCTCGCGCGCCGCATGGGCCGACCGTCGACACGACTGAAGGGCGCTTGGCGGATGCCATCCTCGGGAAATACGGTGGCTTCGATCGGCTGATCGGCGATGCGGAAGCGCAGGCCGGGATAGGCGCGCAACCGCTCTGGCTCCATACGCACATGCTGCTCGGTCACCTCGTAGGCAATACCGGAATCGATGAGCTTGATCGTCACGCTTTCGGGGCAGTCGGCGAACAGATGCAGCTGCACGGGGGCATGTCGCGTGGCCGTGCCGCTCAGCACCGCTCCAACGAGGCGCGGCTCGAATTCGCGCAGGCGCTGCATGGCCGCGAGGGCCGCCTGCCGCTGCGCCTGTAACGACTCGGCATGCGCGGCGGCCTCGAACAGCCGCTGGTATTCGAGCAGCGCCGTTTCGATCTCGCTGTTCTTCGGCAGCATCACCCCTGCGGTGATGGCGAAACGCTGCGCCGCCTTGCGCTTGGCCAATCCATAGTCCTCGATCCCGTGCTCGGCCATGATGCGGGCCGCCTCCTGCGCCAGAGCGCGGCGCAGCTGCTCGCCGCGAGGTGTCGGACGCCTGGGCATCAGAATATCGACGCGGCGGCGGAACTCTGTGCTCGGGTCTGCGGCGACGCCCCTTCGGGCAGGTGCTTGGCCATGAAGACCTCCTCGATGCCGTTCGGGTCCTCATCGCTCACCAGCCGGCCAGTGCGTGGCGAGACGCGCAGCCGGACGATTCCGGGCGGCTGCGGCCGCCGCCACTGCGGTACGCCGGTGAGCGCCATGCGCATGTAGCGTATCCAGATCGGCAGCGCCACCGCGGCGCCCTGTTCACCGTTACCGAGACTTCGATTGTCATCGAATCCGGTCCAGACCACGGCCACCAGATTGGGCGTGAATCCGTTGAACCAGGCATTGGTGAAGTTGTTGGTCGTACCGGTCTTGCCAGCGATATCGTCGCGGCCGAGGGCACGGGCGGCCACACCCGTGCCGAACTGGATGACGCTGCGCATCATCGAAGTCATGATGTAATCGTTGTCCGCACTGATCACGCGCGGAGCGATCTGACCGGGCGGCATGAAGCGGGCACCGTCACCGCGCAGCGCACTGGCGCCATGACGCAGAGTCCCATTGTCCGCGCTCGAGGCATACTGGCTCAGGCTGACGTTGCGGCTGCAGCCATGGCAGGCGATGCGCGGTTTCGCCTGCCAGACTACCTTGCCCTTGGCATTGACGATCCGCTCGATCAGAAACGGCTTGACGCGATAGCCGCCGTTGGCGAAAACCGAATAGGCCGCTGCCATCTGCATGGGCGTGACGGACAACGAGCCGAGTGCCACCGTGAGATTCTGCGGTATCTGCTTCGGACTGAACCCGAAGCGCGCCACATACCGGGTGGCATACGGCAGACCGACGGCACGCAGAATCCGGATCGACACCAGATTAATCGAATGCGCGAGCGCGACGCGCATCCGCACCGGTCCGCTGAACCGATCGGCATAGTTGACCGGGCGCCAGGTGGTTTCCGAACCCAGGCCGCCGGTCACGAGCGGCGCATCGAGAAAGGTGCTGGCCGGGGTGTAGCCGAGCTTGATGGCAGCGGAATAATAGAAGGGCTTGAAGCCCGAACCCGGCTGACGCCACGCCTGCGTCGCGCGGTTGAACTTGCTGTTGTAGTAGTCGAAACCGCCGACCAGCGCCGCGATGCCGCCATTGTTCGGATCGAGCGACACCAGCGCGGCCTGCGCCAGCGGCACTTGCGCGAGTGCAACGTCCGACGGGCTCTTCCAGACGACGTAGATCACATCGCCCGGCGCGAGGACCTGGCCTGCGGTTTTTGGCATCGGACCCGGCGTGCGGTAACTGCCCGCCCAGGACAGACCCGACCAACCGATCACGCCGAAGCCGTGGTCGCGCGCATAGACCTTGGCACTATGCAGACCGACCTGTACGACCACCGCCGGCAAGAGCACGCCAATGCGCCGATACTCGTCGACCACGCTTTGCAGGTCCGCGCGGCTTGCCGGATCCGTCACAACCGTGTGACCGATGGGACCGCGCCAGCCGAACTGCCGGGAATAGGCAATCATGCCGAGCTGCACGGCGCGGTTGGCCGCGGACTGCAGCCGCCCGTCGATGGTCGTGAAAACGCTGTACCCGGCCGTCTCGGCAGCCGGTCCATAGCGCTTTGCCATTCTCTTCAGCACCATGGCTGCGACATATGGCGCGTGCACCTGGATGCGCGGGGCATGCAATCGCGCCACGATCGGCGCGGCATTGGCCGCCTTGGCCTGCGCCGCGGTGATATAGCCGAGGGCCAGCATGCGGGTGAGCACGTATGAGCGGCGAATTTGGGCCAAGTGCGGGTGCACGATTGGATTGTAGAGCGAGGGCGCCTCGACGAGGCCGGCCAGGGTGGCCGCTTCGGGCAGCGTAAGCTGGTCGAGCGTCTTGCCATAGTAGGTCTGCGCCGCCGCCGCGATACCGTAGGCGCGCTCGCCAAAGAAGATGACATTCACATAGAGCTGAAAGACATCCTGTTTGCTGAAATGATGGTCGAGCTCATAGGCGACGAAGGACTCCTGAATCTTGCGCCGCCAGGTCTTGGCAAGCGTCAGAAACAAATTGCGCGCCGCCTCCATGGTGATAGTGCTGCCGCCCTCGGCCTTGCGGCCCTCGATCAAGTCCACCACGGCGGCCCGCAGCAGGCTGAGCGGATCAAAGGCACCCTCGTGGAAGAAGTTATGGTCCTCCGCAGCGAGGAATGCGTCCTTGACCAGGGGGGGGATCTGGTCGAACTGAACGGGTGAGCGACGCTTGGTGCCAAACTCCGCCATGAGTTCGCCCCCCGCGGTGTAGACCCTGAGCGGAACCTTCAGCTTGACATTGCGCATCTGCGCCAGCGTCGGCAGCGATGGTTCCAGATAGACGTACGTGCAGGAATAGGCGTACGCACCAATCAGGAAAATCAGCGCCAAAGCGCCGATGATCCCGACGGGAATTCGAAATCGCTTCCAATTCACTGAATGAGAACCCTCTTTGGCCCGCCGGATTGGCGTCGCTCAATGCTCCGGATATCCGGACTTCGCATCCTACCTCCCCGATAACCGACCGTCTGCACTGTGGATAAGTTCGCAGTACCGGCCCCCGGTTCACGCCATACTGCCGCGCCGGTGATTTCCCATCGGCACGCCGGTGGTCGTGCGGGGAGGCACTCGGCCCCTTGAGCGGGGGTGGGAGCGCGCCCGGGAGCGGCTCGAGTTTCCGTGAGCCGGCTCACGTTCAATTTAACCTTCTGCTGATATATAGTGCCTTCAATACTCAATCAGGGGTGGCGATTTCAGGCGTAAGACCCTGAAAAGGAAAAAAATGTTGCTGTTTCCGCGGAAGCATCGGCCCCTGATTGGACTTGACATAACCACGTCCTCGATCAAGCTCATTGAGCTCAGTATGGCCAGTGGGCAATATCGGGTCGAGAGTTATGCTGCAGAGCCGACGCCGGCGAACTCGATCAACGAGAAGAGCATCGTGGATGCCGAGGCCGTTGGCGAGGCCGTCCGGCGCGCAATTAAACGTTCCGGCACCAAGAACACCGAAGCTGCGCTGGCCATCAGCGGCGACGCGGCCATCACCAAGGTGATCCAGATGCCGCGCATCCTGCGTGCCAACGACCTCGAGGCGCAGGTCGAGATGCAGGCCGACCAGTACATCCCCTTCCCCATGGACGAAGTGAGCTACGACTTCGAAGTGCTCGGTGCCTCGGAGAAGGACCCCGACAGCAACGATGTGCTGCTGGTCGCGACGCGCACCGAAAACGTCGAACAGCGACAGGCGGCCGTGCGCGCGGCAGGCCTTACGGCGCGGATCATCGACGTTGAAGCCTTCGCTCTGGAGAATGCTTGCCGTCTGATGACACATCAGATGCCCGACGGTGGCATCGATCGCACGATCGCGGTGGTCGATTTTGGCGCGAGCAGCACCACCTTCAGCGTCCTGCGCAGCCTCAAAGTCACCTACACACGCGATTTCGCCTTCGGTGGACAGCAACTCACCGAAGAGATCATGCGCACGTATGGGCTGTCGCTCGAAGAGGCCGGTCGCGCGAAGAAAGAGGGCGGCTTGCCGGCCAACTACCAGGCCGAGGTGCTCGATCCCTTCATCGACGATATGACCCAACAGGTCAACCGCTCGCTGCAATTCTACCTGGCATCCGCCTCGGGGCGGGAACAGCCCGAGAAGATCCTGGTGTGCGGCGGTTGCGCCAACATACCGGGAGTGGCCGAGGTGATCGCCAGCCGCGTCGGCATCGCCGCCGAGAAGGGCGATCCGCTCGGACAGATGAAGCTCTCGGCCCGGGCCCGCACCCAGGCCGTGCACCGCGATGCGACCGCGTTGCTCACCGCTTGCGGCCTGGCGCTCAGGAGCTTTGACTGACATGCCGCGTATCAACCTGCTGCCCTGGCGTGAAGCCGAACGTAAAGAGCGCAAGCTGTCGTTCATGGTTGCGCTCGTCGCCGCGGCGCTCGGTGCCGCCGTAGTCACTCTCGGGGCCTATCTGCTCTACAGCACACTCGTGCACGCGCAGATCCGCCGCAACGAACTGCTGCGCACACACATCCAGATGCTCGACCATCAGATCGGCGAGATCCAGTCGCTCGAGAAAACCAAGCGCAAGTTCCTCGCGCGTATGCATATCATCGAGCAGCTGCAACGCTCGCGACCGCAGATCGTGCACGTGTTCGATCAGATCGTACGCACCGTGCCGCAAGGTCTGTATCTCACCGCGGTCAGCGAAAAGGGCAGTCGCATCCAGTTCAATGGGGTCGCGCAATCGAGCACGCGGGTGTCTGAATTCATGCGCAACATCGATGGCTCGCACTGGCTGGCCGATGCCGAGCTTCTGGTCATCCGCGCCGACCATGGCCAGCCCGGCTCGACCTTCACGTTGGATGCACGGGTCGTATCCCCGCACTCCCGCCGGTCGGCCGGAGCGCAGCGGACGCTGCGCGCGGCCAGAGGAGCGCGTCGATGAACGTCAAGGATCTGCTCGAGGAGCTGCGCGATCTCGATCCGCGTGATCCGGGCCGCTGGCCGTTCGCGGTGCGCGCCAGCGCCGTCGGCGTGACATTCGTGCTGCTAACGCTGATTCTGGTCTACCTTTTCGTCTGGGAGACGGTGCGCCCGCAACTGCTGCAACAGGAGCGCAAAGAGCAGGTGCTGCGCCAGGATTTCGTGATCAAGCACTCGGTCGCGGCGAACCTCGAGGTCTACCAGAAGCAGCTGGTGCAGTTGCGCCGCTCATTCGGCGCGCTCTTGCGCCAGCTGCCCGGCAAGACCCAGGTGCCGAGCCTGCTCGAGGATATCTCGGACACGGTCGCCGCCGCAGGGCTGAAGCAGGAGTTGTTCAAGCCCGGCAAGGAAACCGAAAAGCAGTTCTACGCGGTGTTGCCGATCCAGATGAAGCTGGCCGGCAGCTACCATCAATTCGGTGAATTCGTCAGCGATATCGCCGCTCTGTCGCGCATCGTCACGCTGCACGACATCCAGATCAAACCGGCCAAGCCCGGCGCGTTCAATCAATTGACGCTGACGCTGACGGCGAAGACATACCGCTATCTAACCGCGAACGAGATTGCGGCGCGCCACGCCAGCAAGCACAAGTTCGCCCGCCCGCCGCATCGCGGTCCCGGGTAAGGTGCGCCGAGAGAGAGCCGCATGAGCAAGTATTTCACCGCCCGCGGATTGCTGCGCACCGGCGCGCTGCTGATGTGCATGTGCCTGGCCGCCTGCTCCGACGGCACCGGCAGCGTGCAGAGCTTCATCACGCGCGTCGAGCATGAACCGGGTGGTCGCGTGGCGCCGCTGCCCAAGGTGCCGAAGTACGAGACCTTCACGTACGACGACCAGAACATGCGCTCGCCATTCGTGCCCTCCGAGCCGGTTGGTCTCGGCACCGTCCGTCCGGACTTCAGAAGACCGCGGCAGTACCTCGAGCATTTTCCGCTCGATGCGCTGCGCATGGTCGGCACGATCACGGTACATGGTCGTATTTACGGTCTGGTGCAGACCAAGGACGGGATCGTGCACCGTGTGACCATCGGCAACTACATGGGTCTCAGCGATGGGCGCATCGTCCAGATCACCCCAACGCAAATCCGGCTGGTCGAGATCGTTCCGAACGGCCTCGGCGGCTTCATGAAACGGCCAGCGGCCCTGGGACTCGAGTAGTGAACAAATTGGTAGCGAACGCCCTAGCAGGGAGTCCGAGAATGAAAGCTTCTACGCGGAAGTCGTCGGTTGCGACTGCGGCCACACTGTCGATGATGGCGCTGGTACTGGCCGCCGCTGCGGTCAAGCCGGCGTGTGCCGCCGACGGCGCCGCGACGTTGCAGTCCATCCACGTGCGGCAGCTGCCGCACGGCCAGGTGCGCATCGCACTGCAGCTGTCGGCCCCCGCGCCGAAGCCGCTGTCATTCACCATGGATGATCCGGCCCGCATCGTAATCGACCTGCCGCACACCCATCTTGGGCTCGCCTCCGACCTGATGGCGGTCAAGCGTGGTGGCGTGGAATCGATCGTCGCGGCTGCGACCCGCCACCGCTCGCGGCTCGTGCTGACGCTGAACAGGATGGTGGCATACTCGTTCCAACGCCGCGGCGACGATATATTTCTGACTCTTGGCTCCAACAATACTCAGGCGCACGATGTCGAGGCGGTGAAAATGGCGAATGTCGCCATGGCAAACGCCGGTCTCGCGCCCCCGTGGCAGATCAACAGCGTACATTTTCGCCGCACGCGCGGTGGCGCGGGCCGGATCCTGGTGCGGCTGTCCGACCCCCATATTCCGGTGAACCTGCATCAGGTCGGCAATCAGGTGATCGTCAATTTCAGCAATACCGCGGTGCCCGCGCGGCTGCTGCGCCGTTACGATGCGACGGACTTCGGCACGCCGGTCACTGATTTTTCCCTGTCGCGCACTGCGCACGGGTCGCGCATGACGATCGACGGGGTTGGGGAATACACTGAGCTTGCCTACCAGGCCAACACCCAGTACGTCGTCGAACTCCGCCCGGTGACGCCCGGGCAGGCGCAGGCGCACCGGCCGAAGTACACCGGCCAGCGCCTGTCGCTGAACTTCCAGAACATCTCCGTGCGCGCGGTGCTGCAGCTGCTGGCCGACGCCAGCGGGCTGAACATCGTGGTCAGCAATTCGGTGAAAGGCAACATCACGCTGCGTCTGCACGACGTGCCATGGGATCAGGCGCTGCACCTGATCCTCGAGATTCAGGGACTCGGCGAGCAGCGCCAGGGCAATGTCATCCTGGTGGCGCCGCAAGCGCAGCTCGAGGCGCGCGAAAAGGCGGAGCTGGAAGCGCGTCACGAAGTGCAGAAGCTCGAGCCGCTGCGCTCGGCGTTCATTCAGGTCAACTATGCCAAGGCCGCCAACCTCGCGACATTGATCAAGGCGCAGGGTCACTCGCTGCTGTCCAAGCGCGGCACCGTGACCGTCGATCCGCGGACGAACACGTTGCTGGTGCAGGATACGCCGGGGCGCCTGCGCCAGATCGTGCGCCTGGTGCATCGGCTCGACGTGCCGGTCCGCCAGGTACTCATCGAGGCGCGCATCGTACTCGTGCAGAATGATTTCGAGCGCCAGCTCGGCGCGCAGCTCGGCTTCACCGACGTGCAGGCGAATGGCGCCAACGGCATAGTGACCACCACCGGGACGGCGGCCGGCGAGGACGTCATCGCGAGCTCGGCACTGACCAACATACAGTCGACGGGCAATTACGCGCCCGTGACGATACCCACCGGCTCCAATGCGCCGGAGCGGTACGATGTCAATCTGCCGGTCAGCAATCCAGCCGGTTCGATTGCCTTTGGCATCCTCAGCGGCAACTCGCTGATCGACCTGGCGATCTCCGCCGCGCAGGCCGAAGACAAGGGCAAGGTCATCTCTTCACCGCGGGTCATCACCGCGAATCAGCAGCAGGCCGAGATCATGCAGGGCGTGGAGATCCCGTATCAGCAGTCGGCCTCGAGCGGTGCGACCTCGATCGCGTTCAAGAAGGCGGTACTGATGCTCAAGGTCACCCCGCAGATCACACCGGATAATCGCATCATTCTGACGCTCGATGTGCGTGACGATGCGGTCGGCCAGGAGGTTGTCGCCTCCGGCGGCGTTGAGGTGCCGGCGATCGACACGCGTCAGGTCATGACCCAGGTGCTGGTCAACAACGGCCAGACGGTCGTTCTGGGCGGGATTCTGACGACGAACAATACCGACCAGATCAACAAAGTGCCGTTGCTCGGTGATATTCCGATCATCGGCCGCCTGTTCAAGAATACCAACCACACGAACGACAAGGACGAATTGCTCGTCTTCGTGACGCCGAAGATCGTGGAGCAGAATCCGGCGGAATACTGATGCGCCTGCCCTCTGGCGCCGGCCAGCGCCAGAGGGCACCATGGACGAGCGCCCGACTCCGGTCGGGCCTTGCTATGCTTCGGCTCGCGATGCAAGGCAAGCCTCCCAATATCTTTCTCGTCGGACCGATGGGTTCGGGCAAATCGGCCGTAGGCCGCAGCCTCGCGCGATTGCTGCGCGTGCCGTTCCACGACAGCGATGCGGAGATCGAGCGGCGCACCGGCGTCGATATTCCCTTCATATTCGACAAGGAGGGCGAGGCCGGCTTCAGGGAACGCGAACGCGAGGCGATCGAGTCGCTCACGATGCTGCGGCATGTGGTCCTCGCCACCGGTGGCGGCGCGATATTGCTGGCGGAAAATCGCCGCCGGCTGGCCGAGAATGGCTGGGTGGTATACCTGCAGACCTCGGTCGCGCAACAGGCGGAGCGAGTCAAGCCCGGGCGGCAGCGCCCTCTGCTGAGGGGGGTCGAGGATGCCGCGGTAAAACTGCACGAATTGATGGAAATCCGTGATCCGCTGTATCGGTCGATCGCGGACCTGACCGTCGCCACGGATGGTCGCCAGATCAAGGCCGTCGTCCGCGACATCCTGCAGGCGATCCGCTAGATTCGATCCCATGGCTACGCAGCATGAAACCCTGACCGTTGCGCTCGGCAACCGCAGCTACCCGATTCTGATCGGCCGGGAGCTGCTCCGTGACCGGGAATCGTTCACGCGCTTGGTCGCCGCCCGTGACGTGCTCATTGTCAGCAATACGACCGTCGCGCCGCTGTACCTGGGAGCCTTGGAAGAGGCTCTGCGCCCGCGGCGGACTGTGGCGACGCTGCTACCGGACGGCGAGACCTACAAGACCCTGGACACCGTGGGCCGGATTCTCGATGTGCTGGTCGCAAACCGTTTCGGGCGCGACTGCGCCGTCGTCGCGCTCGGCGGTGGGGTGGTCGGCGACATGGCCGGCTTCGCCGCAGCCATCTATCAGCGCGGCGTCGCCTTCGTGCAGGTGCCAACGACCCTTCTGGCACAGGTGGACTCGGCGGTGGGCGGCAAGACCGGGGTCAATCATCCCGGCGGCAAGAACCTGATCGGCGCATTTCATCAGCCGCAGGCGGTGGTGGCGGATACGACCACATTGGCGACTCTGGCACCACGGGAACTGCGGGCCGGTCTTGCCGAGGTCGTCAAGTACGGTCTGATCCGCGATGCGGCGTTCTTCGCCTGGCTGGAGTCGCACGCCGAGACGCTCCTCGCCGGAGAGCCGGCGTCCCTGGCGCACGTCATTCGGCGCTCCTGCGAAATCAAGGCTGCCATCGTTGCGCAAGACGAGCTTGAGCATGGCGAGCGCGCCTTGCTCAATTTCGGGCACACCTTCGGGCATGCCATTGAGTCGGCCACTGGATATGGACGGTGGCTGCACGGCGAAGCGGTGGGCGCGGGCATGGTCATGGCAGCAACAATGTCTCATGCGAGCGGTCTGCTGACGGACGCGGAACTTGAACGGATCATCCGCCTGATCGAGCGCCTCGGTCTGCCGGTGTGCATCCCGGATGTAACGCCCGATGTCTTGCTCGAGCACATGCGCATCGACAAGAAAGTGCTGGCCGGTCACGTTCGCCTGGTGCTGCTGCGTGGCATTGGAACCGCTTTCGTTACGGCGCAATACGACCCAGGCCTCCTGCGCAGTACGCTGGAGGGGCTGTCCGCCGGCACCTGATGGACGAGGCATTCGAATTGGCTCCGGAATCCCTGGCGCCCTATGCCGCGCTCGAGGACCGCTCGCGCGGGCGGCGGGTGCCCGAGCCCAAGCCCGAGTTCCGCAGCGAATATCAGCGCGATCGGGATCGGATCATTCACTCCAATGCGTTCCGACGCCTCGTGTACAAGACCCAGGTCTTCGTCAACCACGAGGGCGACCTGTATCGCACCCGCATTACCCACTCCATCGAGGTGGCGCAGATCGGCCGGACCGTGGCGCGTGCTTTGCGCGTCAACGAAACGCTGACGGAGGCCATCAGCCTCGCGCATGACCTCGGCCACACGCCCTTTGGGCATGCCGGCCAGGAAGCGCTCAACGACTGCATGCGCCCTTTCGGCGGCTTCGAGCACAACCTGCAGTCCCTGCGGGTCGTCGACGAGCTGGAAGAGCGCTATGCGGCGTTTCGCGGCCTGAACCTGACCTTCGAGTGCCGGGAGGGCATCCTGAAGCATTGCTCGGCGCGTGTCGCACAGGAACTCGGCGAGATCGGTGAACGCTTCCTGAAGCACCACCAGCCCGGACTTGAGGCGCAGATCGCAAATCTGGCCGACGAGATCGCCTACAATAATCACGATGTCGATGACGGCATCCGCGCCGGCCTGGTGGATCTGCAGCAGTTGTGCGAGATGCGGCTGTTCCGACGGCAGTACGAGGCGGTGATGCACGCGCACCCGGATCTCGGTGAGCGGCGTCTGGTGCACGAGATCATCCGACGCATGATCAATCACATCGTGGTCGACCTCATTCAGACCAGCCAGGAGCGCATCAACGCAGCCCAGCCCGCCTCGATCGACGCAGTGCGCCTGCAGGCGGAGCCGCTGATCGCCCTCGGAGAATCCACTTTGGATGAGCACCGGGAACTGATGCGCTTTCTACGCGAGCGGCTGTACCGGCACTATCGGGTGCTGCGCATGACGGCCAAGGCGCAGCGTGTCGTGAAAGACCTGTTCGGCGCATTCATGGCGGAAGCGCGGCTGATGCCGCCGGAGGACCAGGCCGCGGCCGCCCAGGCCGAGACGGTCCGGGGAACCGCCGGACGGGCACGGGTCGTTGCGGACTATATCGCCGGCATGACCGACCGTTACGCGATCCTCGAGCACCAGCGCGTGAGATCGGAA
>JAKARC010000046.1 GCA_021822385.1 Pseudomonadota bacterium | reverse complement strand
CTGATCCTTGCCCGAGGCCGTTCGCGTCCCCTGCCTCGGGACAGGGCCGTCATCGCCTTCCACCTCGGCCGTGACCCCTATGCCATCACGCCGTCCCCTGCAAGAACGGGGATACCGGAGTGCTTACATGTGCTCGTTGCGATCGTCCGAAAGCGGCTGAAGCTGGAGGCGTCGATGCATGGAATCCTACAGATTCTGAGCTTGACCTTGTTCGAGAAAACTCCGCTCGATCAGCTGCTTACACTCACCGTGGAGGATGCAAATCTGCCCGACGATGCCAACCAGCTGATTTTGTTCGAATAACGTTGGGACAGTAGTGGATTCGATTAATTCTTTATCACACATGCCGTAGTCATGCCTTTATTCGGGAATTCCCCGTCATGAGGCGATGGTGTATTGCGAGTTCGGCGGCCATCAGCCTGATCATGGGCGTGAGCAGCGCCGCCTTGGCGAACTCGTTGCACACCGGTGTTCGTTCCCTCTATGGCAGCCTCGTCAATCAGTTCAAACCCGCGAGCGGCGCTTCGGCCCCCACGGACCCGCCAGTGGACGGAATCTCCCTGCTCAGTTTCAGCACCGCAAAACTACGGGATTGCAAGAATCCACCGGCGCGGGAGTCCCATCCTCCTACCGGATCGATATCCAGATCACCGCGGGCTCCGGATCGGTCAGAAGCGGCTGCTATACGGACACCACGACGGGCATTGCGGTCAGCTCATGCAAAGACACCTCGGCCGAATTAGCGCAGGAACACCTCACGGCCGAGCCATGGGGATCGAACATGGTCGCGTCTGCCGCGGCGCACGACTCCTTCAACTTGCTCTGGGGCGCAAGCGATAAGTTCAATGGCCTGAACCTGTCCTGCAGTGACTCCGGCACGATAGGTCGTTCGGAGTCCCTCACGAGCACGTACATTTACAACACGATCAGCGGAGCGATCTGGGGGTCAAGCGAGGCGTTGGTGACAATCACCACGGCGCTGCCGTTCGACACGGTGACATTTACCAGCAGCGAATCCGCGATCGATTTCGATCCCAAGTTCTTCCTGCCGAAGCCCTGAAGCTTCGCACTGCTCGGCGCCGGACCGCTGGAACTCGGCCTCGTCATCGCTCTGCGCGATCACGAGACTGACACCCAGGCGTGATAACGATCCTACCGTGCTGATGTCATCGTCAGGTAGACCGGACTTGCCCGCAGGGGCAGGTCCGGCCGCGCTGTCACAGGGTTCTCCCATCCGAGCAGAACCCTTGTTCCGAGAGCACCCGGAAAACATCGCGCGATCCGCCCGTTCCAGTTCGTATTTTCCCTTACCCGGGAGCCACGGAACGGCTCTCGCTTCCAGAGTACGTAAATCACCGAATAACAGCGACGCGGTCGATCCCCAATGATATTCAAGTCCACTTCTGGACGCCGTTACTGCACTTTTACGGGAGTATCGTCATGAGTCTGATACGCTGGGATCCGTTCGCTGATGTCGAGAATCTTTTCAACCGCATGATGCCGCGCCGTGGCCTCTCGCCCCGATTGTCCGTAGAGCAGGATGGCGGGGTAACCGTCGAGTGGACACCCTCGGCGGATATTGGCGAGACCGAGAAAGAATTCATCGTCCGCGCCGATCTGCCCGGATTGAAGAAAGAGGACGTCAAGGTCACGTTCACCGATGGCCTGCTGACCATCCAGGGCGAACGCAAGCAGCACAAGGAAGAAACCCAGGAGAAATATTACCGCGTCGAGAACTACTATGGCGGCTTCAGTCGCACGTTCTCACTGCCGGACAACATCAAGGCCGACGCCATCACCTGCGAGAGCAAGGATGGAGTACTGACCGTACACATTCCGAAGATGGAACAGAAGAGGCCCAAGGAAATCAGGATTCAATAGCCCCGATGCCCCCACTGGGCACCGCGATCGGCGCGGAAGCTTGAAAGTTTCGCGCCGATCGCGGTTGCGTGTTATCGCGCGCTGGGCGAACGCTCCCTGCGCGTCAAGCGCGGCGCCATCCGCCGGCGTTACGGCTGGGTTCCGCTCCGCCGCTACGGCCACCCGCAGGACGACGGCTGCCCGCTGATCGATGCGTTTCGGTGCGCCGCTGCTCGACCGTTTGCGCCGGTCGCACCTCCGGTTCGACTCGGCGCTGTCCAGATGAGCCGTGGCCACCATTGGCATGCCGATCGCGTCCGCCCGACCCGCGCCTGCTGCTCTGGCGCTGTGCGCTCGGCCGGCTGGAATGAGTGCGCTCGGAAGCGCGCTGCGGGGTGCCTGAGTTCGAATCGGCAAGAGCCGCAAGCAGGGGAAATTCCGGCACGGAAACAACCGGGATCGCTTGCTTGAGAACCTTCTCGATATCCCGCAGCAACGGCTCCTCCTCCGCCGACACGAGCGAAACGGCGGTTCCGCTCGCGCCCGCGCGCGCTGTACGCCCGATGCGATGCACATAGTCTTCCGGAACGTTCGGCAATTCATAATTGACCACGTGCGGCAATTCCTTGATGTCGAGCCCTCGTGCCGCAACTTCAGTCGCCACGAGTGCAGTGATCCGTACCGCCTTGAAGTCGGCCAGAGCGCGTGTGCGCGCGTTCTGGCTCTTGTTGCCGTGAATTGCTGCGGCGGCAATACCGGCATCTTCGAGCTGTTTGGCCAGGCGATTCGCACCATGCTTGGTCCGAGTGAATACCAAGACCTGCTGCCACGCGCCCGCATTGATCAAGTGAGCAAGCAGGTGTCGTTTCCCCTCCTTCGGCACCCGGTACAGACATTGCGTGACGCGTTCAGCCGTAGCATTGCGGCTTGCGACCTCGACGGTCACGGGATCATGCAAAAGACGCTGCGCCAGCGCGCGGATATCCTGGGAGTAGGTCGCCGAGAACAGCATATTCTGTCGTTCGGCGGGCAGAAGCTTCAGAACCCGGCGAATGGCCGGAAGAAAGCCCATATCGAGCATTCGATCGGCTTCATCGAGCACGAGGCAGCGGACTCGGCTCAGATCGAGCGCACCCTGCTCACTCAAATCGAGCAGACGCCCGGGAGTGGCAATCAGCAGGTCGCAGCCGCGGCGTAACTGGTCTATCTGCGGATTGATGCTGACGCCCCCAAACACGACAGTTGTGCGCACGGCCAGATGACGGCCGTATCCGGTCGCATTGTCCGCGATCTGAGCGGCCAATTCGCGCGTCGGCGTCAATACTAGCGCGCGCGGCACCACGCGTGCGCCGGATGTCCGACTTTGGGTCAATTGCTGCAAAATCGGCAGCACGAATGCCGCTGTCTTGCCGGTTCCCGTCTGCGCACCGGCCAGCACATCACGGCCAGCCAGAATCGCGGGAATGGTGCCGGCCTGAATCGGAGTCGGCGCCGTGTAGCCTTTTTCTTCGACGGCGCGCACCAGCTCGGGCAATAGCCCGAGTGCGGAAAATGACATGTATACCTCGTAATCAAGCAACTCGCGCGAACGGCCGGTCTACCCGAAAATTGGGCAGGCCTTTTTATCGACCGTGGCGGCCTTCGCAAGGGGTTATTTGGAAAATCGAAGCGAAGCCAGAGTGGCTCGACCGCGAGCGAAGCAGGCGCAGACCGCTTGGCGCCTGTATAGTCTTGCGCCGCACACTATACCGGTCCGCCGCTCACACGTCCATTCGCCTTTTTCGCCGCCAATGACACTGATCACGCTTCGCGACGCCCATCTCGCCTTCGGCGACCGCCCACTGCTCGACGGTGCGGAGCTCACCGTACACGCCGGCGAACAAATCGGGTTCATCGGCCGCAATGGTACCGGCAAATCGACCGTACTTAAGCTCATCGCTGGCGTGAGTCATCTCGATGAGGGCGAACTGCAACGACGCACGAATCTACGCTGCGCACTGCTCGAGCAGGAACCGCTCTTGCCGCCCGCGCCCACGGTGCGCGAGAGCCTGATCGAGCGCGCACGTTCGATGGCATCCGCATCGAGTTGCACGGCCGAGGAGCTGAACGAGACCGACCGCGACGGATGGCGACTGCGCGCACGGCTCAGCGAATACCTGCAGCGGTTTGGCCTGACCGGCAACGAAAATCCAAACGGCTGCTCGGGTGGCGAGCGCAAACGTGCGGCATTGGCCTTGAGCTTCGCCTGCGAGCCTGAGGTGCTCCTGCTCGACGAGCCCACCAATCATTTGGACATCGACGGCATCGCACAACTGGAAGCCTGCATACGTGATGTGCCGGTGTCGATCATCGTCACGCACGATCGCGCCTTTCTCGATGCCGTGGCGACCCGCATCATCGAACTCGACCGCGGCGCCATTCGCTCCTACCCCGGCAATTTCGCCGCGTACGAGGCGCGCAAAGAACAGGAAACAGCCGCCGAAGACGTTGCGCGGCGCCGCTTCGAGAAGTTCTGGCGGCAGGAGGAAGCGTGGATCCGCAAGGGTGTCGAAGCGCGACGCACCCGCAATGAGGGACGCGTACACCGGCTCGAGCAGCTGCGCCAGGAACGCGCCGCGCAGCGCGAACGTATCGGCCACATCAAGCTTGCACTCGATGCCGGCGAACGCTCGGGACGGCTGGTCGCCGAGTTGACTGGAATTTATCACTCGTTCGACGGACGGCCGCTGGTCGCGGATTTCTCTACCATAATCCTGCGCGGCGATCGCGTCGGCCTCATTGGCGCAAATGGCGCCGGCAAATCCACGCTGCTACGTATCATTCTTGGCGCACTGCCGCCACAACGCGGGAGCGTGCGGCTCGGCACCAATCTACAGATCGCCTACTTCGATCAGATGCGTGAGCAACTCGATCCGAACTGGACGGTTACCGACGCGATCAATCCGGGCTCGGACTGGATCACCATCGGCGAGGAACGTAAGCACGTCATCACCTACCTCGGTGACTTTCTCTTTTCCGCCCAGCGCGCACAGTCCCCGGTCAAGATGCTCTCCGGTGGAGAGCGCAATCGGTTGCTGCTCGCCCGTCTCTTTGCCCGGCCCGCCAATCTCCTCGTGCTCGATGAACCCACCAATGATCTCGACATCGATTCCCTCGAGCTCCTTGAGCAGCGCCTGCAGGAGTACCCCGGAACCTTGTTACTCGTGAGCCACGATCGCCGTTTCCTCGACAACATCGTGACCCAAACTATCTCCGCCGAAGGCCACGGTCAGTGGCGAGTGCAGGTCGGTGGATACAGCGATTGGCTCCGCCAGCGCACGCCCGTCGCCGCCCCGGCGGTCCATCCCTGCGCCACGGCAGACGCGCCCCCTGCGCCAAAGCCCGGTGCTGGCTCAAGAAACGGGCGACTCGGATACATGGAGAAGCGCGAGCTCACAGCCCTGCCCGGACAGATCGAGGCGCTCGAACACGAGCAGGCTGAGATCGGCGCACACATGAGCCGGCGCGACTATCACCTGCAAGGCCCCGACCACGCCCGTGCGGCTCGTGATCGCCTGCAGGAAATTTCCGACGAGCTGCAGCGACTCTATGCGCGCTGGGAAGCGCTCGAGGCGCGGGCGAACGGAAATTCCTGACGAATACGAGGCGCGCGTCAACTACGCAACGGCGGTGGCTGCATCCAAGCCCGCATCGCCTCATTCCGCTCGCCCTCTGCCGCGCTATCGCCCTCGCCGGCGCGCGCGTGGCGTTCGCCCCGATCGGCCTGCAGCACGGAATCGGGCTTGATCAGTAAAAAGTCGCAATTCAGCACCTCGATGAGCGCCGCGGTGAGGTCTCCAACCAACTGCACCGGAACTTTGCGCTGGGTCAGCGCGCCGAGCGCCAGCACGTCGTAATCCCTGCCAGCCGCGAATGATGGTATTTCGCGCTCTGGCGAACCGACGAGTATGTGCGCATGCTCGTCGTCGAGGTCCGCCCGGCGGGCCAGCAACCGCAGTCGTTCGGTCGCGGCGCGGCTCGTTGCGTTTTCCGGCGGTTGCTGCTCCGCGTAGATGAGGTCGAGTTCGCCCCCGGTGGCAAGCGCCAGGCGCCGCGCTGTGCGCACGATGCTCAACGACAGCCCATCGCTCTCGGCGTCCGAGACGTCGACCGCTGCCGCAATTCGCAGCCGCTTGCGCCAGTGGCGGGTCTGCACCAGCGCGATCGTCGCCGGACAGGTCCGCATCAATTGCCAGTCATTTTCGTCGAAGGCGCTGTGACCGCGTTCATCGAGCATTCCCGCCGCCTTCATGACCAGGTCGGGACGGCTGCGCCGCACCTTGGCCACGACGGCCTCATACAGCGGACTGACACACTCGACCTCGATACTGACATTGCCGACCGCAGGATCGACCAATTTACGCTGCGTGATCAGGTAATCACGCGCGCGCACGACACAATCGTTCAATCCGGAGCCACGACTGCTCGGGACGTAAGAATGCTTCAGAACATACGCCTGTTCGGACTCACACAGGAACAACTCAAGTCCGAAGCCGAAGGCGCGCGCCAGAGCTGCCGCTTTGGCAAGCAGAACCGTATCGGATTTGCTGCGTTGCGCCACAGCCAAAATTGAACTCGGTCTACTCATGTCGCAATCCTCAGCGTCACCACCCGATGCTGACTAGGCCACGCCCGCTGCAGTCACCATTGCGGCCGTCTGTCCGCAGGCGCTCCTTTATGCCCATGCACGGCCCGCGCCAGTTCCGGCCAACCACTGCATCCGGGCGCTGCAACCGCAGTGATACGCCCCGCGGTTCGCGCGTGCAGCGGCATTCAGTGCAGTCGCAATGGACGGCTCGATCTTCGTGTCCACGCGAGCTTCCGTCTGACCCGAGACGATGCCGAGGCGACTACCCGACCCGGCATGCCCATGGTGCCGACGATTCAGCTCGGGACCCGATTGGTCAAAACTCCACGGCCGCAAGTCACCTTCGACATCACCTATGCCAAGCTCGACAACCGCCAGCGCCAGGTCACGACGTTCCAAGTGCCCGCCGCCAATGTGAGGGCGAGCCGTCGCGCCACGATGCGACATAGCGTCTGGCTCCCGATCGCACGCCTGCCCCAGAAGCTGGCGAAGCGGATCGCTCGTGCACAGCCGAGCATGCGCATGACCGATTCGCCCTCTGCAACGCAGCAATGGATCGGGCAGTTTCACGTCATGGAACCGAGCGATGGACTGACCCGCGACGACAATCCGAATGCACACTCAGACTTCCCCCGCGCGTCCGAAGGCTCCTTAGCTTCTGCACACCATGCATGATCAGTCACCCGCACGCCAATACGTAAATGCCGTTCCTGCCGGCATCCCGGGGATGCCGAAACGGACGGCTTCGAGCGGCCAACCGGCGCCGCGACCGCCCAATGTCATAGGTACTTATGCGCATGCGTACAGCGTCTTGGAGTGGCGCCGGAAAACTGCGTGAAGTGCAAATACGTATTGGCGTAACGAGCGTGCGCTCGCATCGTATGAGTCGACATTCGCTCCATGTCATGGAGACGATGGACTGAACCCTATGACCCTCTACGCAAGGCGCCGCGCATGTACTCAAGAATTCTGGTTCCGATTGACGGCAGTCCAGCATCGAACCTCGGGCTCGATGAGGCAATCAAGCTCGCCAAGGATCAGAAGGCCGAAATGCGTTTGCTACATGTATTGAACGACTGGGTGATGATTGCACCGGACAGCAGTGGAACCAATCCTGGAGAAATTGCCGAGATGCTCCGCCAAAGTGGCGATGAGCTGCTAAATGCCGCAGACGCTCGGGCCCGAGCTGCCGGTCTGATAGTCACCACAGAACTCGATGAGGTTGGCGCCCCGGTCGGCGCGGCAGTCCTGCGCCACGCGCAGGAGTGGGGCGCGGATCTGATCGTCTGTGGGACACACGGGCGGCGCGGCGTGCGTCGCCTCGTGTTAGGGAGTGACGCTGAGTACATCGTGCGTCATACGCTCATTCCAGTTCTGCTGCGGCGCCATGCGGATGCGCATAAATCCTGAGGCGCCCCGACAAACTCGGCCACAAAACTTACGCATCACACCGGGGAGATTCGATCATGCTCGTCGAAAATATCATGACGCGGAGCACGCGGGCATGTCATCCAGGAGATTCACTTGCGCATGCTGCGCAGCTGATGTGGGAAAACGACTGCGGCGCCATTCCGGTATGTTCGAACGAGGGGATTCCGCGCGTGATCGGCATCATCACCGACCGCGACATCTGCATGCATGCGCTGTTTCACGGCAAGGCGCTTCAGGATCTGCGCGTCAGAGACGCGATGTCCCATTCGTTGACCCTGTGCCGGCCCGCGGATTCCCTTGCGCAGGCTGCTCGACTGATGCGCGAGACACGTGTGCGCCGCTTGCCGGTGGTCAGGAACGACGGTACGTTGGTTGGGATGGTCTGCTTGGCAGATCTCGCGCGCGAGGCCGAACGCGAGCAGTCGCTGCCACGCAGGGAACTCACGCCAACCGATGTCGGCGGTACGCTGGCGGCAATTTCCGCTCCTGGACACCGATTTTAGGCCCTGACCGGATCACGGAATTTCCGCGGCGGATCAGCCGCTACCGAATTGAGCACTTTGATGTATCGAGTGCCTGCAATCGCAATTTTCTCTCCCTCTCGGCCCGTTCCGTCCGAGCGTACTGTGCGATCGAGTGCGCATGAAGACGCACCGAGCGTAAGACGGAGCAACGCGCACGGGATAAGACTCGCATCGCCTCAATGTGCCGGGAAACGATGTCTGCGTCGAGCCCGTGCCTACGAATTCGTAGATCAGACCGGCTCTATGGTCGTGCGAGCTGCCATCCGGACAGCACTCACGAAATTGAAAGCCATGCGTCCGACGGCGTAGACAACGCCAATGGCGTACCGGCCTTTTGCACCGGCCGTACGCGATTGCGCGGCCACATCCGGTGCGCGCTTGTACCGGCGCAGAGCAATCATCGGCTGTCACGCGAAGTTGGATTTCAAGCGCCCGGCATTTGCGGCGCTTCCGTTGCCGCGCAACGCTGCAGCCTGAATCAAATAGCTGGCGCGCACGGCACGCGGAGGCGTTCACGCCGATGGGCCGCCTTGCTCGGAACCGCTCGCACGCCCACAAACTTTCTTGAGGCTCAATTCACGGCGAGGTAAATGCTGTAGCCGGCAACCAGCACAATCAGAACCGCCGCGACAATCAATTCCGCACGCACACTTGTGGCCGAATGCGGCTGCGGGTCATCGATCAGGGCACTCGTACGCACAAAGCGGAAAGTTGCGAGCACGATCAATAGGATGCCTACGGCGATAAACGCCAAGCCATTGTAACGGCCAAGCGGACCGGACAGGCGGGGCGTTTTGACACGCGAGCCGAGGCCCACGGCCGTTCGGGCGAGTGTGGTCAAAAAGAGATCGAATTTCTCAATAACAAAACCAAATGCAATGACGGCAATGCCCGTCCGTACCCAGGAGAGGAAGGTTCGTTCGTTCGCTGCATGGTCGCTGAAACTTTGAATCATGTGGATTTGACTTAAGATTTTGCTCGGACCGTTCAACTTTCCCACTTTGCGGTGCAATTATTGCACGCGCTGCCGGCATTTCCGCTCCGACGAGTCCGGCGGGCGGCCCCCACCGAAATCTGATCCGGCGCGGCTCAAGAATCGCGAGTGCCCGCCGATACGCCTCAAGTAGGGCGCACCGAACTGAAATCATGCCACACACCCGCACCAGCCAGGGCTGCCAGATGTGCCGCCAGCCCGGCGTCGCACCTGAATTCACCATGGCTTTCCAGCCGATCGTCGACGGTCGCAGTGGCGCGGTGTATGCGCACGAAGCGCTGGTTCGACCGATCGGCGGCGGCAGCGCCTTCGATGTGCTCGGTCACATTACTGATGAAAACCGCTATGCTTTTGACCAAGCTTGCCGCGTCAAAGCCATTACGCTCGCCGCCAGTCTCGGCATGCAGAGCCGGCTCAGCATCAACTTTCTGCCGAATGCCGTGTACCAACCGGCGGCGTGCATTCGCGCGACGCTCGAGGCGGCGGCTCGAACCGGCTTCCCGCTCGAGCAGATCGTCTTCGAGGTCACCGAAGATGAGCGCTCACGCGACGCCCAGCATTTGATGGCCATATTCACTGAATACAGGCGCCATGGCATGTTCACGGCTATCGATGACTTTGGCGCAGGACACTCGGGCCTTAACCTGCTTGCTCAGTTCCAACCCGATATCGTAAAGATAGACATGGCGTTGACGCGCGGCATCCACAACGATCGCGTGCGGCGCTTGATCACTCGCTCGATCGCACAGCTGTGCGCCGACCTCGGTATTACTGTGATCGCCGAGGGCATTGAGTCCCTTGAGGAAGCCCTGTGCCTACGCGATCTTGGCGTTGATCTGCTGCAGGGCTATTACTTTGCCCGCCCGGAAGTCGAGCGACTACCGACAGTATCGCGTTCGGCGTTGCAGGCAATGAACATCTCTCGCATCGGCAGCCGCGCCGCGCTGTGATGCGCTCAGACCGTTTAGAGAGCGATTGCTATGCAGCGAGCATCAGCTTGCGCCTGCATGCCACGTGACACACCTCACCGAGACACCCCAACTCTCGCCGCCCGCGACTCCCCGAGGCACGCTGAAATGACCCCTATGGCGTCGGCCCGAGGACTGCAGCGTCACGATCCAGACGCAATTGAGACGCTGCATATTCATCATGTCGGTCTCGCCGAAACCTGCGCGAGATACAAAGTGCGAACTGCTCACCCCGGAGCCGAATGCTGCGCCAGCCGGGCCGCAGACTGACACATATTCGCCTCCGAGGCTCTCGCGACCAGTCGCGCCAATTGGATAGCGGCCTCGCATGATTCCGTCATTCGGCAGGGGCATTGTGATTGTGCCATTTAAGTGCCCATGCCCAACGACCGTAGCTTGCAGCGTGCACGCAAATGCAGCGCGTCAATCTGGATGAGACATCTGCCTCCGGTCGATCTGTCCCGGCGTGGCGGCAACCCGCCCTCGAGGTATGGCCGCCGGTGATCACGCCCGGTCGAGTATCGGGCAGGGGTAATCCCACGGAGAGGACCCCGTGCCTTGCCCGACCGGCACACCAACGATCACCAAGTCAGGCGGTACATGAGACTGAGGCTGACGGAACCGGTGACGGCGGCGGTCAAGGCGGCCGCGAGTGCCAACCGAAACGAGAGCGAAGCACGGCTTCCTGCGCAGAAGCGCGAACCCGGGGGACGGCGTCGACCGAATCCCTTGATCGAGATCTTCGACAGGGCCGTGGCGATGAAACTGACGGTGGCGCCGGCCATCCGACCGGTGACAATTTTCGACGAGCTCACGCGACGCTATCCCGAGCTGCTGCAGGAGGTGCGCCGGATGCTCGCGCAACGGATCCGCGCCCGGCGTGCCAAGCACCGCCCTGAGAGCGCAGAGTTCTCCGGAATGGGTACGGCCACCCACCGAGGAGGCGAGGGACCCGGTCTCCTCTGCTGCAGACCGAAGTCACCGCAAACGCGTTCCGGGAGATGATGCAGCGATGACTCAGCAGAAAACCTTGCGCGGGTGAAAATTCGTAAGCGCCTGATATTATTGGTGGGCCGTGTAGGGATCGAACCTACGACCAAGAGATTAAGAGTCTCCTGCTCTACCAGCTGAGCTAACGGCCCACATTTTGTGCCGCAGCAGACGTCTACGACGTCTGCCACCGAATTTGGGGTGGACGATGGGACTCGAACCCACGACAACCGGGATCACAACCCGGGACTCTACCAGCTGAGCTACGTCCACCGTCCTACGCAACCATCCGCCCCGCCAGCATCGCGTCCTCCGACGTCCGCGCAGTTGGCGTGCCCGGCAGGACTTGAACCTGCGACCACCGGCTTAGAAGGCCGGTGCTCTATCCAGCTGAGCTACGGGCACCCATGAGTGCATTGCCCAATTGCCGGCGCCCTTGAACTGCATGCCGGGTCGCAAGACCTGCTGCACAGGGGCGCGCATGATACGGAACCCGGCCTGTCAGCGTCAATTTGCATTTTCTGGAGCCCTCTAGCGCCCGGGTGGCCGTGCCAGAACCCATGCTAGACTTTTTCTTCGATAGGTCCCCCACCGGCCCGATTCGCTCAGCTGCCTGGCACCGCCCTCGCTTGACATGGCCCACACCGATCGTGAAATCGAATGGCAGCTCGCGGGCGAAGATCTCGGGGTGGTCCAGCGGTGGCTCGGCGCAAACCCCGAGATTGAAGGACTACGGATTGCCCCGCTCCCGCCGCAGCGGCTGCACGATACTTACCTTGACACGGTCGATTGGCGCATCTTCCACGGGGGCTTTGCCTTACGGATACGCGCCCGCGCCGGGATCCACGAAGCCACCCTCAAAAGCCTGCGCTCCGCGCGCGCGGACGTGGCAGACCGCCGGGAAATCACCGAAGTGATTACCGAGAGGCCGGACAGCCTCGTTCGCGCGACTGGACCGGTCGGTTCACAGGTGAGCGCATTGGCAGGGAGAGAGCCGTTGCGCGTGCTGTTCATAGCCGAAACCTTGCGCTCGCGCTTCGGCGCCCATTCTCTTGAGCGCGCGGCCGCTGCCGAAATTGCGCTCGACGAGACCCGCTTGTGCAGCTGTCACGGCACACCGATCGGTCGTCTGCAGCGCGTAGAGGTGGAATTGACCGGCGGCACCGCTCAAGCTCTCCTGCCCTTCGTCACCGCGCTCAGATCAGGCTGCGCTCTGGAGCGCGCCACCGAGAACAAGTTCGCCGCCGGGCTGCGCGCGGCCGGGCTCGCGCCCATGAGCGCTTGAGCATCCGCTCAATGCGCTCCGGCCGACACTTCGGCAGAGAGGTTCTTCTTTCCCGGCCGGGCCAGCCAGATCAGAAAGGCAAGTGCGACAAAAAGGTAACCGGAAACCCAGAAGATATCGTCCGCCGAGAGCATATAGGCCTGATCATTGATCATGCGATTGAGCAAAAATGCGCCCTGCTGCATCGACAGCCCGCGCGCGTGCATCTGCGCCATGAATCGCTGTACCTGGGGATTGGCGGTCAGGCTCCAGACGAGCTGGGCATGATGTAGCGCAGCGCGGCGCGACCACAGCGTCGTCGTGATCGAGGTGGCGAACGACGCTGCGCTCAGCCGGGTGAAATTGAGCAATCCCGATGCGGATGCAATCCGTTCGGCCTCCAGACCAGAGAAAGCCAAGGTGAGCAATGGGATGAAGAACGTTGCCATCGCAACGCCCTGCACGAGCGTCGGTATCAGCAGAGTATCGAAGCTCGCCAGCGTGTTGAAATCCGAACGCATGAACATCACCAGTGCGAACACCAGGAAAGACGCGGTGACGAACCAGCGCGGGTCGAGCCGATCGACCAGGCGCCCGACCATAGGGGTGAGCAGGATCGCAAACACGCCAACGGGAGCGAGCACCCAGCCGGCGAGCGTGGCCGTATAACCCATGTACTCCTGCAGCCACAGCGGTAGCAATACCACGTTACCGAAGAACAAACCGTAGCCGATCGACATGGCGATTGTGCTGACGGTGAAATTCCGATCACGGAACAGACTCAGATCCACCACCGGGTGCTTGTCGGTCAGTTCCCAGACGATGAACACCACGAAGGAAATCGCGGCGATGATGGCAAGCACCACGATGAACGTCGAGCCGAACCAGTCGAGATCCTTGCCCTTATCGAGCATGATCTGCAACGCACCCACCCAGATCACGAGCAAGCCGAGTCCTATTTTGTCGATGGGCAGTTTGACCGTCGGGGTCTCCCGACGACGATAGATTGCCCAGGTTACCCCGGCCGCTACAATCCCGACCGGCACATTGATGAAAAAGATCCAGGGCCAGGAGATATTGTCGGTGATCCATCCGCCGAGCACCGGACCGACCACCGGCGCCACCAGTGTGGTCATCGACCACACGCCGAGCGCCGCGCCCGCCTTCGACTTGGGGTAGCTGGCAAGCAGCAGCGCCTGCGACAGTGGAATCATCGGTCCGGCGACGAGCCCCTGCAGGGCACGGAACAGCACAAGCAGCGAGAACGTCGGCGCCAGACCGCACATCATGGAGCTGATCACGAACAGGATCGTCGATGCGACGAACAGCCGCACCTGCCCCAGGCGCCGCGTTAGCCAACCCGTCAGTGGCATCGAGATCGCGTTGGCGACCGCGAACGAGGTGATGACCCACGTGCCTTTGTCCGGCGAAACGCCCAAGTCACCCGCGATCGCCGGAATGGAGACATTGGCAATCGAGGTATCGAGTACGTTCATGAACGTCGCCAGCGCAAGGGCGATCGTGCCAAGCACGACACTCATGCCGACGAGCGGCGGTAGTGCACCTGGCGGCGAGTTGCGCTGCGCGTCGGCAGCGGCGTCAGATGCGCTCATCGCTCCGGACTCGCTCATTACAGCTGCCGGTCTGCCACCAACGGCGGATGCGCCCGACGCGGTGCAGCGGCAACCCCCATCACGCCAGCGGGCATCTCCCGAGCATCGGATTGATCACGAGCGGCGAGCGCACATTGGGCTTTCACATTCGGACCATTACCGGCGTCGAGACCCAGGTTGTGACCACCGGGAGCGTTGGCAGCGATGATCTGGCGAATCGCACACTCGGCCTGAACGTCTGCCGAGCTGAAAACACGGGTCGATACGTCCGGACCGGTCGTCGCCAGCTCCGGCAAACGCGGCTTGCGGTCATGCCTTATGTCAACGTACGCTCGCATGGACAAGCCGATCTGCAGCGGGTGCGCCGCGAGTTCATGCGGATCAATGGCGATGCGCACGGGAACGCGTTGCACGATTTTGATCCAGTTTCCCGTGGCATTCTGTGGCGGCAAGAGAGAGAACGCCGATCCTGTCCCCGCTCCGAAGCCGATGACCCGGCCGTGGTACACCACACCGCTGCCGTACAGGTCCGACGTCAACCGGACCGGCTGGCCGATCCGCATGTCCGTCAGCTGCGTTTCCTTGAAGTTCGCATCGACCCACACCTGATTGAGCGGTACGACCGCCATCAAGCGCATACCGGGTCGCACATGTTCACCCAGCTGCACGTCTCGCTCGGCGACGAACCCCGATACGGGCGCAGGCAGCACCGTACGCGCATAAGTCAGAAAGGCGGCGTGGACGGCTGCCGCTGCGGCAAGCACTTTGGGGTTGGTCGCGAGCGTCGTGTGATCCACCCAGGCCTGATTGGCGCGCCGACGCTGAACAGCCGCCGCCAGGTCCGCCTGAGCGGCGCGCACCGCATCGCGGGCGTGCTGCAGGTCCTCGCCCGAGATCGCCCCGGTGCGGGCCAAACGCAGCCGACGCTCATAATCGTCCTGCGCGCGCGCGAGCGCCGTGCGCTCGACCTGGACTTCCGCTCTCAGTTCCGCGTTGACCGCGAACAGATTGCGCACCTCGCGCACCGTGCTCGCCAGTCTCGCCTCGGCGCTTTGCAGATCGATTTCGGCGTCGGCCCGGTCGAGCCGCACCAGCGGATCGCCCGCCTTGACGAACTGAGTGTTGTTCGCGCCGATGGCCACGACCGTACCCGAAGTACGCGGTGTGATGGCCACGACGTTCCCGCTGACGTATGCATCATCCGTGTACTCCACGAAACGCGCGACCCGATACCAATACAGACCATACGCGGCCCCAGCCAGCACGACCGCCACTCCGATCAGTGTCAGCCAGCGCGCTCTTGGGGTTGCCCAGAGCGATGAACGCGGCTGTTCGAGCTTGGTCATGATCAATCCACCTTTTGACGATGGTGTTTTTGGCGTCTATTCACTGCTGCGGCTAAATATGCCTAGGCAGGCTATGGGCGAAACTTCGAAGATCGATCAACAGTGGGCTGTCAGTCCGCGTTCTGCAGCATGCGCGTCAAGATCGTGGTCATCTGCTGCAGCTCGGCGCGGTCGAATCCGCGCAGGAAGCGGTTATTGACCGCCGCGGATACCTCGCGCATACGCGGGTACGCCGCACGGCCAAGGTCAGTGGCCTCGAGAAAAATCAATCGTCGATCGTTCATGCAGCGTATCCGACGCACCAAACCCTTGGCCTCGAGCCGATCAATCATACGCGTCATCGCGCCGGCATCGTAGGAAAGCTCTCGGCACAAATCCGCGGCCGATTTGCGGCTTGCGGTTCCAACCAGCCGCACCATCACCACGAACTGGGCGGAGGTCACTCCCAGTTCGGACAGTTGCGGATCGCCAGCCAGCTCCCGATCGAGCGCCGCCATCATCTGCGCCCGCACGCGCGTGATCAGATGGGCGACACTTTGACTGGGATCATAGCTTTTAAGGTCGTAGATGTTCGCCAATGCCGCCCTTCCCGCGAATCCCCCGTAAGGGGTATGGACCGTATATCTGCCTAGGCCGTGATTGTAACGCCCAGGCCGGGCACGAACAACCCTATCGAATAAGGCATCCGCGCCGCATGCCGAACTGTCATAAAACCGCCTTCAGCCCGACGCGCACGTGTCAACTTCGAACCGCACAATGGCGCCACAGTCAGGAGTCACAACGATGTACGTCGACACACCCCAGCGCTGGAGGACCACCGCAGCGGCCGCAGCGCGTGCAACCCTCGCGGCGCGCTGGCACAGCGTCGTCCGTGCGCTGCACGCGGCTGAGCTCGAGTACCGCGCCCTCTACGCGGCGGAAACAATTGATATCCGCGCGCTGCGCAAGGCGGCGCGCCGCATCGATGACCTCTCGCACTTGCGCGCGGTGCTGGCGGCGGAACTGGGTGCCCCTCCGGCCTGAGTCCGCAGCTGCACGCCGTACCGCGGGATCAGCAATCGCTCACGCCTCGCCGGCCACGCCCTGCGGCGGCGCACATCGTCAAGCGACAGGAGCGATGACTCATGCACCGCGGCGGCAAGCGCTGCGCGTGGTAGCCAAGATCCGCCCCCACGCCAGAATCGAACAGAATTTCCGGGTAGCGCCCCCCGAGCGTGGCGCGAGACCTCCGGCGGATCGCCGCGATTGCTTCTTCATCCAACACACAGCCAGAGTCGGACTTTTCCCTTTGTGCCGCGAGCATCTGATTGCATGAGCACCAACTCGCCGACCTGAGGCGCGCACGGACGCACCCCGCGCACACTGATACGCTTGCCCCGGCCGGTGCAAGCGAGCAGAATCCGGCGCTTATTTTTCCACGACACTCCGCGCTGGCGCGAGCTGACGGCCGTGCCTGAGTGGATTTGCACTGGAGGATGGCCGGATGACGTTGCGTAC
>JAKARC010000009.1 GCA_021822385.1 Pseudomonadota bacterium | reverse complement strand
ATACATCGACGTCGGCGGCGGCCTCGGTGTCGATTACGACGGCAGCGGCACCAACTATTCCTCATCCATCAACTACACGTTGAATGAGTACGCAAACGACGTCGTCTATCGCATCGCCAGCGTCTGCAATGCGCGCGAAGTGCCGCATCCGATGATCGTGAGCGAGTCGGGCCGGGCGATCGCCGCCTACCACAGCGTGCTCATCTTCGATGCGCTCGGTTCCTCGGCGCTCGACAAGTTCCGCGTCACCGGTCGCGAGGAGGAAGACTATGGCGGCAACGACGAGTTGCCCCAACCAGTCAAAGATCTGTTCGATGCGTTCCGCTCGGTCAGCCGCCGCCGTCTGGTCGAGTGTTATCACGATGCGCTCACGGCGCGCGACCAGGTCCTGCAGATGTTCAATCTCGGCCTGCTGTCGCTCGAGTTTCGCGGGCTGGCCGAGCGGCTGTTCTGGGCTACCTGCGCCAAGATCCGCGACAGCTGCCGCCGCCTCGAGCGCCAGCCGGAGGAGCTCGAGGGACTCGAGTCGATCCTGTCGGACACCTACTTCTGCAACGTCTCGGTCTTTCAGTCGCTGCCGGACAGCTGGGCGATCGACCAGCTCTTCCCGATCATGCCGATCCATCGGCTGGATGAGCGCCCGGCGCGGACCGGAGTCTTGGCGGACATCACCTGCGACTCCGACGGCAAGATCGATCACTTCGTCTCGCTGCGCGATGTCAAACATACCCTCGAGCTGCATGAGCTGCGGCCCGGCGAGAAGTACTATCTGGCCGCCTTTCTCGTCGGTGCCTATCAGGAGACCCTCGGGGATCTGCATAACCTGTTCGGCGACACGCACGTCGTGCACGTCAGACGCCACGACGAAGGCGGCTGGTGGATCGAGGAGGTGGTCAAGGGAGATACCGCAAACCGGGTGCTCGAATATATGGAATACGATGTCGCGGAGCTGTCCCCGGCGCTCATGCGCGACTGTGAGCGGGCGATTCGCGACGGCCGCATGACCATCGCGGAGAGCCAGGTGCTCAAGCGCTTCTATGAAAGCGAGCTCGACGGTTATGCCTACCTCGCACAGGCCACCCGCTGACATCTGTTGCTAAAATGCAACATCAGGAGGGACGGCTGCATGCGGGTGTTTGCGTCCCGCAAACGCCCGGAGTAGCATCCTCGCGTCGAGAGTTCGCAGTGGATTGATCAACTTTCGAGTGCCTGGCCGCTTCGATCCGCTCCATCCCATGCATCGTCCCTGCTGCCACCCGATCCCGATTGCCGGGCGCTCTCAGATTCTCCTCGATCCCGCTCGGACCCGTGTGCGCACGGGCGACTCCGCCCCATTGATTTTGCGATCCCCGCGCCGCAGCGCGCGGGCCGCGCTGCCAAGAGAGACCTCCGGATGACGACGATTTACGTGGGCAATCTGCCCTTCTCGGCCACCGAGCAAGACGTGAAATCGCTCTTCGAGCGACATGGCAAGGTGGACTCGGTCAAATTGATCAATGATCGGGAAACCGGCAAGCCGCGGGGCTTCGGCTTCGTAGAGATGTCAGCGGGCGAGGCTCAGGAGGCGATCCAGGCGCTGAATGGCTTTCAGTTGAACGGCCGGGCGCTGCGCGTGAACGAGGCACAGGAGCGTGCCCCGCGCCCGCGCAGCGGCGGCGGTCCGTTCCGTCGCTGATCCTACCCATTACGACCGCCGCCGCGACCCCAAAAGCCGCGCACCGGAGAAGGCCGTCAGGCGCGCGGCCGCGCCGAGGCGGGTGGGGGGGTTTTTTTTGGCGCGGCTCCCGTCCACAATGAGCGACGTGATGCGAGCGCGTCCCCTAGCCGCTTCGATCGCGGTGGCCACCCTGTCGCTGCTGGCCGGCTGTGCCACGACCAGCGGCCGGTACGCCACAGCGGTCGACCTGGATTCGATTCTGGCCGGCCCTCGACCTGCGGCGGATCGCGCCCTCGACCGGTATCGCCATCCGGTTCGGACCCTGCTGTTCTTCGGCTTGCGCCCATCGTCCCGGGTGCTGCAGGTCTGGCCGCGATCAGGCTACTACACCCGGATTATCGCCCCGCTGGTCCGCCGCCACGGCCTGTTCTGCGCGGCGCTGGTCGCCCCGGCGGCGGACAGCCCGTTTCTGGCGGCACGCGCGCGTGCCTACCGCGCGCTGATCGCGTCGCAGCCGGCGCTCTACGGGCGGGTCAGAATCGTCAGGTTTCCGCTGAACGGAGGTAATGCGGTCAAGCCGGGCTCATTCAACATGGTGTTGGCTTTCAGCGTGTTGCACGAATGGCTCGCCGAGGGCGTTGCGGGCGCCGCCTTGACGACGATCAACCGGGCATTGACGGGCGGAGGGGTCCTCGGCGTGGTCGACAATCGAGCCGACCCTGCCGTGCCTGCGGACCGCGGCGCGCGCAACGGCTACGTCAATCAGTCCTATGCCGTCCGGCTCATCGAATCGTATGGCTTCCGGCTGGTAGCCACCTCGGAAGTGAACGCCAATTCACGCGACCGAAAGACCTATGCGGCCGGTGCGGCGACCCTGCCCCCGCAGTATCGGCTCGGTACGCTGCACCGGCGCCGCTATCAGCGCATCGGTGCACCCGACCGCTTCACGTTGAAATTCGTCAAATCGGGCCCGCCCTGAAGCATACGTCCGGGCACGTGCGCTACCACATCTGGCGCAACCGGGCGCCGGCATCGATCGAATGTTCCAGACCGCCCGCGCGCCCGTGCTCGTCGGCGGCGGCAGCAGCCGCTGTCACGGCCTGCACATGCGCCAGCACCCCGTCGGTGAGAAAGCGGCTGCGTGCGCCGTAGACGTGTGCATCGCCAAAGCGGTGCTGGGTCGTGGTGAAGAACTGCAACGGCGCGAACAGCAGCAGGTCGTTCTGCGCGCGGGTCAGCGCCACGTAGAGGAGCCGCCGCTCCTCCTCGAGCAGCTCGGGTCGGCCGGCGGCGAATTCCGATGGAAAGCTGCCGTCGACGACATTCAGCAGGTACACCGTATCCCATTCCATGCCCTTGGCCGAGTGCACGGTCGAGAGCACCAGATAATCCTCATCACGGGCTGGCGGCCCGGACAGATCGCCGCTCGCCGCGGGCGGATCGAGCGCAAGCTCGGTGAGGAACCGCTCGCGCGAGGGGAATTGGCCGGCGAGCAGTGCCAGCTGGTCGAGATCGCCGCCGCGCGTGTGCGTCTGCTCATAGAGGCGCTCGAAATGCGGTTGATACCAGAGGCGCGCACGCTCGAAGTCACCCGGCCAGGCGCCATCCGGCCGGGAGAGCTCGCGCAGCAGCGCAACGAGCGCCGCCCAATGCGCCGCGGCGGCCGCCGGCGGCATGAAGCCGCCAAGTGCATCCCACTGCCCGCCGCGACTGTCGAGGTAGGCGAGCGCCCGCCGCGCATTCACCGGCCCCATGCCCGGCAGCAGCTGCAGTACACGCGCGGCCGCCAGAGTGTTGCGCGGATTGTCGGCCCAGCGCAGCACCGCCAGCAGGTCCTTGACGTGACCGGCGTCGAGAAAGCGCAGTCCACCGTACTTCACGAACGGAATGCCGCGGCGGGTGAGCTCGACCTCCAGCACATCGCTGTGGCTCGATGAGCGGAACAGCACGCCCTGGCGGCGCAGCGGTACGTTCGCCTCGCGGCGCCTGAGCACCTCGGCGCAAATGCACTCGGCCTGCTGGCGCTGATCCACAACGGTCACGAGCTGCGGGCGCGTGCCCCCGCCTCGCTCGGCGCGTAGATCCTTGCGGTACTGGCGTGGCGCCTCGGCCATCACCGCATTGGCCAGATCGAGAATCGGCTGCGTGGAACGGTAGTTGTGCGCCAGCGTGATCACCTCGGCAGGCGGGGTGAAGCGCGCCGGAAATGCCAGCATGTTCTCGATCGAGGCGGCACGGAATGAATAGATGGACTGGGCATCATCGCCGACCACCGCAAGTCCGGCGCCGTCGGGCTTCAGCGCATACAGGATCTCCGCCTGCAAGGCATTGGTGTCCTGGAATTCGTCGACCAACACGTGATCGAACTGCGCGCCGATGCGCGCGGCGAGGTGCGCGTCGCTCATCATGACGTGCCAGTAGAGCAGCAGATCGTCGTAGTCGAGCAGGCTCTCGCGCTGCTTGCGCTCGACATACGCACGGTACAGTCCCGTGAGCGCCTGTTCCCAGTGCAGGCACCACGGGAACTGACTCTCAAGCGTCGCGCGCAACGACCCACGCGTGTTGACCCGGTGGGAATAGATCTGCAGGCAGGTGTCCTTGCGGGGAAACCGCTCTACCTTCTCGGCGAGGCCGAGCTCGGTGCGCAGCGCATCGAGCAGATCGGCCGCGTCGCTGCGATCGAGCACGGTGAACTGCGGATCGAGCCGCAGCGCGTCGGCGTGCAGACGCAGCAGCCGATTGCCGACGGCATGAAAGGTTCCGGCCCACGCCAGGCGGCGCTCGAACTGCCCGCCGCCCGGGGCGCGCGTGCCGAGCGTCGCGCCGGCGATATCGGCCGCGCGGCGGCGCATTTCGGCGGCGGCGCGGCGGGTGAAGGTCAGCAGCAGAATGCGCGCCGGATCCACGCCGTGCACAAGCAGATGCGCGACCCGGTGCGCGAGCGTGTTGGTCTTGCCGGTGCCGGCCCCCGCGACGATCAGAACCGGACCGGCCTGCACCCCGCCGCCCGGCTGCGGCCGCCCATAGCCCGCCGCCCGGGACTGCGGCTCATTGAGACGATCAAGGTGGGAAGCGCTCGACATCAGGCCGCACCACTATACGAAAACCCAGCCCGCACCGCCATGGCCCGTTGCGGCGCGGTGGCGAGCCGCTCGTTCGCTCAGGCGCGCGCCGCCGCTCGCAGCGCGCCATCGAGAGGGGCGCCAAAGCCGATGAGCTGTCGGCGTACATCCGCTTCCAGACCCTGGAAATCAATGCGCACATCCGCATATTCAGTGTGCGCCAGCCGGCAGTCGCTGAAGTCCACCTCGAGACCCGTCCGGCATCGCACCGCCGCTGCGACCTGCTCGCGATAGTGCGCCTCGGCGGCGAGGCGCTCCACTTCGACCACCTGATCGGCCGCCGGGAGCGCAGCGGCATACGACAGCAGGTAGACCCCGAGAAACGCCCGATAGGACAGTTCATCGCTCCAGGTGCCGAGCTGCCCCGCAAGGTCCCGCAGCTGCTCGCCCACCGCCACGGCGCGGTTCGTCAAGGGTGGCAATCCCAGACTGCGCGCGAGCCGGCCCGCGGGCGAGTCGCCCGGTGCCCACAACAGGATCAGGAAATGACAGAGCTCGAAGTACAGCAGCGCGTTTTGCGTTCGATACCGGCGGCAGGACAGCCACTGCTGGCGCGGATCACGCCGAATCACGACATGCACACCGCCACAGGCGTGCTTCAGCAGCGCGGCCCGCGCGAGCGACCGTGAAAACCCGAGCACCGTGACCGTGCCGCGGCGACGCCCGTGCGCGATCAGCCGGGCCAGATAGGCCGCTTCAGGGTCGACAGCGTCACGGGGAAAGTAGCGTTCGAGCGCAAACGCCTCGCAATATCCCGACACACCGCGGCGGAGGCGGCGCATCAGCGGCAGATACTCGGCGCGATACGGCGCGGTGAGCTGGGGATGGTGCGAGTCCCAGCTCGCGTCCGAGTCACGCCGGATGCCTCTGCGGGATGTGTGCGCGAGACGCTCACTGAACGGCTCATAGAAGCAGGTCGTGCCCGCAGCCGCCCGGAATCGGCTCCAGATATACGTGCTGGCGCAGCGCCAGCCGCCGTGCAGGAAGACGATGTCGCGGTTGTCGCCGTCGGGGGTGTCGGTCTGATACACGGATTTTCCTGTTGCCATCTCACACTCTTGCCGGCAGCGGCGCGTGCCGCGGCAAAAGTCCATCGACCGGGCGCGCACGGATCACGTCGCATTGTAATGCCTCGCCGCATCGCGCCCGCGTGCCATCGCCGCGCAGCGGCGCGGGTGCTAGGCTTGCCGAATGCCGCAACCCCGACAGACCGTGCATTACGAGGGACGCATCATCTCGGTCAGCACCGATGAGGTGCTGCTGCCGAACGGGCACCAGGCCACACTGGAGGTCGTGCACCATCCCGGCGGAGCCGTTGCGGTGGCGATCGATGCGCGCGCATACGTGTGTCTGCTGCGCCAGTATCGCTACGTCGCGGGCGGCTGGCTGTGGGAACTGCCGGCCGGCAAGCTCGAGCCCGGCGAGCCTCCGCTCACGACGGCGCAGCGCGAGCTGACCGAGGAAGCCGGAGTACGTGCCGGCCGCTGGCAGAGTCTCGGCACCTACCTCAGCTCCCCCGGGGTCTTCAGCGAAGTGCTGCACCTGTTCCTCGCCATGGACATCGCCGCGGTGACCACAGCGCATGAGGCCGCGGAAGTCATCGAGGTGCACTGGCTACCGTTCGCGCAGGCGTGTCTGTGGGCTGAAAACGGGGAGATTCGCGATGGTAAGACGGCAATTGGGCTGCTGCGCGCCCGCCCTGCGCTCGCCGCGCTCGGGGTGGATGCGCCGCGCTGAGGGCCGCCCGCGAGCAGCTACGCCAGCTGCTCGATGTGCGAGCGCTTGCGCGCGTTGCTATACCGATAGAATCGCCGCAGCTCGGCCAGCACACCCGGCCGCTCGCCGGCGCGGGCGGAGCGCAGCCGTTGCTCGAGACGGCGGCAGAAGCGCTCGGCATAGCGGCTGGCATGGCGATACAGATCCTCGCGTCCGTCGGCGAGCCGGGCATCGATGCGGGTGCGCTCGAACAGCGCCCGGTGCAGCTCGGCGGGAAAATGCGCCGGACTTTGCCGACGCAACAGCCAGTAGCTGGTCACATATTTGTCGATTTCGGCCTGCATTTCGAGCTCGAGCAGCGAGACCGGCCGGTCGTGGGTCGCATTCCAGGCGATGTAGAGGAAGTGACTGACGCCCTCGAGCGCGGTCCACCAGTCCGCGACATTGCCCGTGTGCAGATGGCGCAGCGGATCGGCGCGCCGCAGTCGTTCGAGCAGATCCCGATCCAGATACACCGCCAGCGCCATCTCGCCGCCGGGCACACTCGGCGGTGCGACGATCACATCCTCGGCATTCGTCCGCGCGCGCACCTGCGGCGGCAGGTTGGCGCGGTCGGTGACCAGGAAGTCATCGACATCATAGTCGACCCCGAGGTCATAGATACCCCCGAGCAGCCGTTGCACGTCACGCAACAGCATGACGGTCAGTGCAGCGAACGCAGCGTCGCTTCGGCCCTGCCGAGCGGCTCGATGCCGAGCCGCTTCAGCAGCGCGTAGCTGCGCCGGCTGCCGGTCTTGAACCACAGCTCGTACAGGCGCAACACATCCTGCTGCGAATGCGCGTAGCCGGCCTCGCTCAATTCATTCAACGCATCGACCATGGGCTGGAATTTCTCGGCCAGCTCGGCGAACACCTGGGCGAGAGCGCGGCCGCCGCGCGGCGGCAGCGTGCGGGCGAGCGTCCCGTAGGCGCTGCCGCCCATGGCGATGTGATAGTCCACGTCGACGAGCCTGCGGGCGAATCCCCGCGCCAGAAATCCGGAGATGAACAGCGACACGTCGCCGAGCCGCTGCAGGCTGCGGTTGCGCTCATCGCGGCTGCCGGCCGCGAGCGCCTCGGCGAGCAGGATGGCGAGGGGCTTCATGCGTCGGCCCGCGGCAGTCGGCTCGAACAGGGCCTCGGAGCGTACAAACAGCGTCAGCAGGTTCACCACGTAGTGCTCGGTCTCGCCCTCGACGGCGACGTGCTGATTCGCGAGCACCGCGTGCAGCGCATCCTTGAAGTACTCCTTCAAATTGGCGACCAGCTGGACTCTCGGTGCGGACATGCGGCAACACCCTCGCAGTCAATCCGAGTTATATGGAACGACATCCACCTGACAATGTCCAGTCCGCCCCGTTGTGATCTGCGTCTGGTTTTCAGCGACGGCTGCCGCCACGACACGGGCGAGGCTGGCAGCCTGGCGAGAGGAGTGCTGACAACGCCGCGCTGCGCGCGCCTCAGCGCCACAGCGCCCGATAGGCGAGGCCGAGCGACATCAGCCGCTCGAGCAGCTCGCTGTAGCGGATGCCGGCCGCGAGCGCCGATTCGGCGAAATCCTCCCCGTCCTGCAGATTGGGGTTGGCATTCGCCTCGAGCGCATACAGCCGACCCTGTGCGCTCAGTCTGAAGTCCATGCGCGCAAATCCCGACAGGCCGAGGACCCGATAGATGCGGCGCGAGAGCTTGTCGAGCTGCGCCTCGATGCCCTCGGGCAGCTCGACGGCCGCACGCGTCGTGATCCCATAGCGGTCGCGGTAGGTACGATCCCATTTCACCTTGCGGGTGGCGATCGCCGGCAATGATTCGGGCATGCTGCCGAAGACCATCTCCCACACCGGCAGGCGCGTCAGCCGATCGTTGCCGAGCACACCGACGTACAGCTCGCGGCCCGGGATGTACTCCTCGACCAGTGCGTCCGACCCGATCTGCTCGTACATGAACTCGACCCGCTCCTTCAGACGCGCCGCATCCTCGACCACCGAGGCCTGGGCGATGCCCAGGGAAGCATCCTCCGTGGTCGACTTCACGAACAGCGGGAACACAAGCTTGCGCGGCACGCGCACGCGGGTGCCGCGGCGGAACACCGCAAATCCCGGCGTCGGAATACGATGGTAGGCGAGCAGCTGCTTGGAGATGGGCTTGTCGCGTGAGAGCAGCAGGCCGCGTGGATTGCAGCCGGTATACGGCTGACGCAGCAACTCGAGGTAGGCGACCACGTGCTGATCGTAGGTGACGATGCCGTTGAATTCCTCGAGCAGATTGAACACGATGTTCGGCTGCCACTCGGCGATCGTCTGCCGCATCTCCGTCAGGCTGTCGAGCACGCCGAGACACCTGACATCGTGCCCACGCTCGCGCAACGTCGTGATCACGTTGTACTCGGTGCGCCACGCGTCGATTTCCTTCTCGGTATGGCCCTCGAGACTCGCCGGCGGCACGAGACTCGCATGCACGACGACCAGAATGCGCAGCTTCTTCATAACGGCATATGCGGCGTCTCGCCCTGCGAATACAGCGACGCCAGTCTCCCGAGCAGCCAATGCGCGACATGGACGGCGTCGCGACGGTTGCCGCGAATGTAAAGTTCCAACGCTTCGCTGCGCTCGATCATGGCACGGATGATTTCATGCACACTATAGCGCGACAGACCGAGTTCGCGCGAGACCTTCTCGCTGAGCACGCGCCGGTTGGCGCGTAACAGCGTCGCAACGCGCAGGGCGTCGCGACGCGGCCGCTGCGCGCTGAACAGCCATTGCAACAACACGTCGATGGTACTGCGTCGATACTGGCCATAATGGGCGAGCTTGCGCCGGTAGTGTTCCCCAAGTGTGCGGCGGTTGGTTTCGATCGGCTCGATGCGAATGCGATTGCGCACCGCCGGGGCGCGGCCGCGCACCTCCGTCATGAGCGTATCGACCAGCACGAGCTTGCGCAGCGCGGGCCACTCGGCGTAACGCTTGCGCCAGGCCGAGTGCGGCGTCAGCCAGACCGCGAACGTCTCGGCGAAATCCTCGGTGGGATGAGCCTGGGCGTACCAGTCCCCGAGATGGTGCACGTAGCGTCGGCTCGCCGGCCGCGCCGTGTAGTGCAGCGGATAACGCCGTGACGCGGGCCCGAACACCTCCCGCCAGCGCTTGCGCCGCCGCAACCGATAGGCATTGTCGATCGCGTGCCCGGCCTCATGGCGCAGAATCCGCATGAACGATTGGGAATTGCCGCCTTCGGCCTCGGTCATCAGGTGCCGCTCGAGCTGCGTCAGGCGGGGATGCGCGAGGTAGAAGGGTATGGCAATGCCGGGCACGCCATCGGGCGTGAACCATTCCTCGGCCAGCCACACGTGCGGCCGACAGCGGATCGCACGCGCCTGCAGCTCCTCGTAAAGCCGGCGCACGCCCCGCTCGATCGGTGAGCCGCGCACGGTGAGGCCGAGATCGCAGAAGCGCAGCTGCAGCAGCTCCGCGTCGCTCAGCCGGCTCCATGCCTTGCGCGCCGGGCGGCGGCGGGTTCTGGCACGGGCGGGCACCTCATCGGACATCTCAACTCATCCGCTCGAGTGCCTGCGCGAGCAGCCGGTCGGCGAAGGATTCGATCAGCTCGGCGCGCAGCAGCGCCGCGCGCCATGCGGGCGGAATGGCGTTGATCCCGTAGAAGGCGCCGGCCAGCTGACCACACACCGCGGCGATCACGTCGGAGTCGCCCCCGAAGTTGGCCGCATGCAACAGCGCGTCGCGGAAAGTGTCGGTGGCGGCGAACGCCTCGAACGCGGCCGCGAGCACCTGCGTGACGCCCTTGCCGGCGCCCCGCCCCGAGGCGCCACGGAGCGGCGCGAGGATCTGCTCCTTGGGCCGCCCCCGCAACGCCGCATGCAGCGCGCGCGCCAGATCGGCGCAGGCGGCGAGCACCGGGGCGGTCTGGCAGGTCGTGCGCGCCGCTTCGCTCGCAAGCGCAACGGCCTGCTGCGGCTGACCAAAGTAGAACAACACCACCGCGGCCACGCGCGCCAGCGGCTCCGGATCGAGTTGTGTTGGATCGTGCGAGCCGGAAAACGGCTGCTGGCGCCAGCTGGCCCGCGCGAGCGCCCGGGCGGTACCGGCCGTAATGCCGAGGGCCTGCCCGCTCGCCGTGAGGTGCCCGTCGCGCTGCCAACGCCGGTAGCGCTCGACCTGATCGAGCGGATCGAAGTCCCCGCGCTCGAGCAGACTCTCGGCCAGGCACAACGCCATGGCGGTGTCGTCGCTCCAGCCCCCGCGCGGCAGACCGAACGGCCCGCCGCCGAGCAGATCGGCGACGGGCGCAAATGTGCGGGGACGGCGGTACTGCGTGGCCGCAGCCACCGCATCGCCGAGCGCAAGACCGATCAGCGTGCCGAGGTACCGATCACGCAGTGCACGCACCGTCGCCAGCGTCTGCGGCTCGAGCAGAGGATCGCCCGGCGCCTGCGGCTCGGACGGCGCGCGCGCGCGCGGCTGCCAGTGCCGCACATACTCGGCCTGGGCCGCGGTCTCCGGAATGTTGGGCCACTCGCGCGAGCGCTCGGACTGACGCCACACGCGCGCAAGCGCGGCGAGCGCCTCCTCGCCGCTCAGGCCGCGTTCGACGAGAAAGCAGCCGGCCACCGTGGCCGTGCGACCGACGCCGGCGCGACAGTGCACGTAGATCGGCTGTCCGGCCCGCAGCGCCGCATGCAGACAGTCGAGGATCTCCTCCATGTGCTCGCGGCGCGCCGGAACGTCGTGGTCGCGGATGGGCTTGCGCCGATACTCAATCGCCAGCGGTAGGGCATCATCATAACCGTCGAGCTCCTCTGGCTCGGTCAAATCGAGGATGGCGGTAATGCCGGCGGCGCGCAGGTGCGTGAGGCGCGCGCGCGTAACCTCGGGCGTCGGACCGGCCGGGTATTCCCCGGCGAGCAGCTGTCCCGGCAAGACCCAGTAGGCGTTCGGCAGCGGCGGGGAATCGGCAACGTCCATTCGCGTGCGGCGCGCCCCTAGGCGGGTGGATGCTCAGGCGCGAAGGTGCGCCGTGCATCGAGCCCGGCAAAATCGAACAGCCGGCTGTCGGCGAGGGTGGCCGGCTCGACGTTGCGCAGCGCCGAGAAGATGCTGCCCGTGCGTCCCGGTTGCTCCCGCTCCCATGCGGCGAGCATGCGCTTGACCGCGGCCCGCTGCAGATTCGGTTGCGTGCCGCAGAGCTTGCACGGAATGAGCGGAAAGCCGCGGCCGCGCGCATAGCGGGCGATGTCGCGCTCGGCAAGGTAGGCGAGCGGCCGGATCACCACGTGCCGGCCGTCCTCGGAGAGCAGCTTCGGCGCCATGGCCTTCAGCCGTCCGCCGAAGAACAGATTGAGAAACAGCGTCTCGACGATGTCGTCGCGATGGTGGCCGAGGGCGATCTTGGTGATGCCGTGCGCGGCGGCGAAGCGATAGAGCGCGCCGCGGCGCAGGCGCGAGCACAGCCCGCACAGGGTCTGTCCTGCGGGCACCACCCGCTTGACCACGCTGTAGGTGTCCTGCTCGATGATGTGAAACGGCACGCCGCGGGCGGTCAGATAGTCCGGCAGCACGTGCGCCGGGAATCCCGGCTGTTTCTGATCAAGATTCACGGCGAGGATCTCGAAGGCGACCGGCGCACTGCGCTGGAGCGAGAGCAGCAGGTCGAGCAGCGTGTAGGAGTCCTTGCCACCGGACAGGCAGACCATGACCCGATCGCCGGCGCTGATCATGGCGTAATCGTCGATCGCCTTGCCGACCTGGCCGCGCAATTTCGCCTGCAGTCGCGTCAGGGTCCGCGACGGAATATCGGTGCCGTCCACTTACGCCGCCTCGCTCGCCGCTGGTTCCAGATATTTCGTTTCGGCGTAACGGATGAACGCGGCCGCGGACAACGGCCGGCCGGTGGCCGCACGCAGCAATTCCTGCACCGACACCTTGGCAGCGAGCCCGTGCACGCGGGTTCGCAACCAGTCGAGCAGACCGGAAAACTCCCCGCGCGCGAGCTGCTCGTCGAGTCCGGCCACGTCGTTGCGCAGACTTTCGTTCAGCTGCGCGGCGATCACCATGCCGAGCGCATAGGAGGGGAAGTACCCGAATGACCCGACCGCCCAGTGGACATCCTGCAGACACCCCTGTGCGTCATTGTCGGGACGGACGCCGAGACGCTCCTGCATGCCGGCGTTCCAGGCCTGCGGCAGGTCGCGCACCGCGAGCTCTCCGGACAGCAGCTGCTTTTCGAGCTCGTAGCGCAGCATGATATGCAGAGGATAGGTGAGCTCGTCGGCGTCGACCCGGATCAGACTCCTGCGTACCCGCGTCAGATGTGCGTAGATGTTCTCCACACTCCACTCCTGTCCGCCGACGCCCAGATGCCGGGTGAGCAGGGGCTGCAGATACCGCACGAACGGGCGACTGCGACCGACGATCATCTCCATCAGCAGCGATTGGCTCTCCTCGAGCGCCATGCCGCGATTGCGCCCGACCGGCTGGTCGCGCCACTCGTGCGGCAGGCCGAGGTCGTACATGGCATGTCCGGTCTCGTGCAGTGCCCCGAGCAGCCCCACGAACGGATCGGCGCCATCGAGACGCGTGGTCACGCGGATATCCCCGGGCACGCCCTCGGTGAACGGATGCTCGCTCTCATCGAGCCGGCCACGATCGAAGGGAAAGCCGATCTGCTTCATCACCTCGAGGATCAGGGCGCGTTGCTTGCCCGGCGGAAATCGGCCGGCGAGCGTCTGTGGCGGGCGGTCTGCCTGCGCGGCAATCGCCTCGCGGATCAGCGCCGGCAGGCGGCGCGAGAGCGCTTTGAACATCCCGTCGATGTCCGCCATGGTGATGCCCGGGCTGAATTCGTCGACCAGCGCATCGTAAGGCGCGAGGTTCAGCGCCTGTCCGAGCAGCGCCGCCTTGTCGCGCACCAGCAGGACGACTTCCTCGAGCAGCGGCGCAAAGGACTCGAACCGCCCCTGGGTGCGCGCCTCGAGCCAGCATACCTCGGCGCGTGAGGCGGCCTTCGTCAGCCGGGAGATCAACGCCACGGGCGTGGCAATGGCGTGATCGCGCTCGCGGCGCATCTCGCGCAGATTTGCGATCTGCCAATCCTGCATGCCCTGACTGTTGGCCTGGGCGCGATCGAGCAGACGGCTGATGCGCGGGGAGGTGAGCAGGGCATGCTGCTCGGTCTCGAGCGCCGCCAGCTGCTCGCCGCGCACATCGGCGCTGCCCCGCGGCATCATCACCGCCGCGTCCCAGCGCAGCAAGGCGAGCGCTCCGCGCAAGGCGTAGAGGCGCTTGAACTCCTGCTCGAGCTGTTTGTACGGCGAGGCAGACATGTGATGGATCCTGGGCGCGGGCCGCGAACCCGCAGGCCGCACCTGCCGGGCCGCGCCACTGATCAAAGCGCCACTACACGGGATTTTAGTTTACCAGCGAACTCCGCTCATTCGGGTGGGCGATATGGAATAATCCTTTTAAATCAAATTAGTATAGTTTTTATACCGATGAACATCCACGGGCAACATCCGCCGGAGCCAGGCTCAAGGCCGACGTTTCTGTACACTCTCAGTGAGGCCAATACGGCCAGCGAGCCACGGCGATCCCGATGCCGATCGAAACGATGAGCACCAGCGCAATGACCACTATGGTGAGCACACGTCGCATCGCGACCATCATAAACCGGAGGGCCCTGCGGTGAGTCTGCGTATTGCGCTGCTCGCCGCGGAAGCGACACCCTTCTGCAAGACCGGTGGACTGGCGGACGTCGTCGGTGCCTTGGCGGTCCATCTGCACCGGGCGGCGCACGATGTCCGGCTGTTCATTCCCGGCTATGCCGCCATCGACCGGCAGCGCTTCGGATCGGCTCCGGTCCCCGGGTTGAGCCACCTCACGGTAGCCCTCGGACCGCATCGGTATGTGTTCGCGGTCGAGCAGCTACGGCTGCCCGATACGCAGGTTCCCGTGTACCTGTTCGACTGTCCGGTCCTGTACGGGCGACCCGCGCTCTATACGACCGATCCGGACGAGCACCTGCGGTTCCTCGCGTTCACCCGCGCGGCGCTGCTCGCCTGCGCACCGCTCGGCTTCGCCCCTCAGATCGTCCATTGCAACGACTGGCATACCGCCTTCGCCCCACTGCTGCTGCGCGCGCAATTTGCCGCCGAACCGGCTTTTGCCGCCACGCGCACGGTGCTGACCATTCACAACATCGGCTATCAGGGCATCTTCGCCGCCGCGGCGGCCGGGGACCTCGGGCTCGGTGATCAAGGCTACCTGCTGCATCAGGATGAGCTGCGCGCCGGACGCATCAATCCCTTGCGCCACGGCATCCTGTACGCTGATGCGCTCACCACGGTCAGTCCCACCCACGCCCGTGAGATCTGTACGGACGAGTACGGCATGGGACTGCAGGACTCGCTGCGCGCGCGCGCGCGCGACCTGACCGGCATCCTGAACGGCGTAGACTACGCAGTCTGGGATCCCCGTAACGACCCGTACCTGCCCCAGCACTTCGATCCCGAGCATCTCGGCGTGAAGGGCCAGCTCAAGCGCGCCTTCCTCGCGCGCATGGGCTTCAGCACGGGCGCCCGCGTGCCGCTTGCCGGCATCGTCAGCCGGTTGGCGCAGCAAAAGGGCATCGATCTGATGATGGCGGCGCTGCCGAACCTGCTTGCGCAGCGCGAGTGGGCGCTGATGGCGCTCGGCGCGGGCGATGCGCCCTATGAGCGGTTCTTCGCCGAGCTTGCCGCACGCTTTCCGGGACGCGTGCTGTTCGAGCGCGGCTACGACGAGGCGCTCGCGCACTGGATCGAGGCGACCTCGGACCTGTTCCTGATGCCCTCGCGCTACGAGCCCTGCGGTCTGAACCAGATGTACAGCCTGCGCTACGGTACGGTGCCCATCGTGCGCCGCACCGGCGGACTCGCCGATTCGGTCGCGCACTACGATCCGGCGAGCGGCGCGGGCACCGGCGTGGTGTTCAACGACTTCGATGCGCCGGCGCTCGCGTGGGCGCTCGATACCGCGCTCGACTGGTATGCGCAACCGCGCCTCTGGCGGCGCCTCATGACGAACGGCATGGCGCAGGATTTCTCCTGGACACGCCAGTGCCAGCAGTACCTCGACATCTACCGCCGCCTGAGCGGCGCATGAACCGATCCGTGGGCGCACCAACATGCCGCGGCGCACGGGTTGCACAGTGCAGCGCCGGCTGACGTTCCGATGGTAGACTGCCGCCATACGATGCGGGTTGCGGACGGGTGCGGCGCGAGGCCAACGCCAGGGTCAACCGCAAGCGCCGAGGAGCGTTGCCGGGGTGGTCGGATGCGCGTGCAGCCACTGCACACGGGCAGCCGATGGCGGCCGCGCAGGTCTCTCGGCAAGAACGGCTGTATGGAGGATCGCATGATGGCCTGGGATCGGGGATGGGCCCGCATTGCGCCGCTGGCGCTGCTCGCGGCCGCGCCGCTCGCCGCCAGCCGGCCGGCGCACGCCAGCAACCTGTTCAATATCTACGCCGGCGCGGCCTACGTGCGCGCCCATCTGAATGCCGTGGCCCTCAATCCGCTCGCCAACCTGCACCGCGGCGATTCCGGCTTTCAGCTCACCGCCGGTGTGCGCGGACTCGAGATGTTCGGCGTGGAAGTCGATTATTTCGACCTCGGCGGGGGCTCGGCGTCACTCACCGGCGCCGGGGGTGCCACGATCACCGGCACCCACCTGTCGCAGAAGGGCGAGGCGGCGTTTGGGGTGTTCTACCTGCCCCTGCCCGAGCCCTTCATCGACGTGTACGTCAAGGCGGGCGTCTCGCGCATGACCAGCGACCTCGGCGGGGCGCTCACTGTGACCGACTGCACCATCAGTGGCTGCGCAGGCAGTGGGACCTCCCCGTTCCAGCTGCACCACACCAACACGGGTTTCGCCGCCGGCGCCGGTGTGCAATGGAATGTCGGGCACTGGGCCGTGCGGGCCGAATATGACCGCCTGACGGCGCTCGGCGCGCATCCGGACCTCTTCTCGGTCGGCGTCATCCGTACGTTTCTATAACGATTCAGCTGCCGGGCGCAGAAAAATCCGCGGCGAGCATCATGGAGACCGGCGGCGGCGCGGGCAGGATGTAGATCCGTGCCCGCGGGTAATCGAGTACCAGGGTGTCCACGCGGCCGAGCACGTCCATGCCGACAATCAGGGCCGGACGTGACTCGAGATGCCATTCCTTGAAGATGGGCACGTTCGAATACACGATCGGAAGATGCTCGATGGCCGCCGGCCCGAGGATCACGTTCGGCGCCAGTGCCCTGGCCCCGAGCGAGACCTGGCGGGTAACGCCGTAGATGGGGGTCGTCGCGTGCAACCGGCGCTCGGCGCGCAGCGCCCGGCGCAGCGCGAAATTGCCCAGGGTATCGGGCGAGCCGGTATCGATGACCGCCTCGACACGCACGCCGCCGACCCGCGCCGGCACCATCAGCAACCCCCCCGGCGTGCGCTCGGCATGGATGTCGAGAAAGCCCCAGAGCATGCCCGGTCCCGAACGGGTGATTGAGACCCGCTCGTGGCGAAAGTCCACCGCGATGCGCACCGGACCGAAACCCGCCACACCGAGAATGCCGCCGAGGTGGGTCATGATGGGCGTGGTGCAGATCGGCATGCGCACATCGGTCTTGACAATCCGGCCGACGCGCAGTCTCCGGATCTGAACCCAGGGCAGGGGTTGTGTTCCCGTCACGCCCTCGACCCGCTCCAGCGTACCCCGTCCGGGGACCAGCCCCAGCAGCCGGACCAGCCAGGGTGAGATCATCGAGCCGTTGGCGCCCGTATCGAGCAGAAACGGGAAGGGTCCCTGGCCGTCGATCCGCACGGGAACCACGATCCTGCCGTGATCAATATGCGTCGGGGCGGATGCGAGAGGACCTCGCGGCTGGGGTGAGTGGGCCGCACTCGTGCGCGCGGCCGCCGGGGGCGCTGAGGCGAGGCACGCCATGATCAGGAGAATCATCGTACGGGATTTCACGCTGAACCCCGACAGGTTCACCAGTCTCTACCTTCCACTATACGCCGAAGGAAGCTCGCTGATGCACGCGCATAAAAAAGCCCTGCCGAGGCAGGGCTTCAGATCGATCCGTCACGCCATCGCGCCGGGGGGAGACGGGCACCCGCCGCGGCGGGTGCCCGTTCCCGAGGCGAGACTCACTCAGGTCCCGAACCGATAGCTCAGATTGAGGTAGAAGTCCCTCATGATTGGGTTCGAGAAGATCGGGTTGTAACCTGCCGGCCAGTTGCCGACCTGATTGGAGAACGGCGGCACCTGATTGAATACGTTCCGGATGCCAAACAGGACGGTGAGCGGTCGGATCGGCCGATAGGACGCATAGACATCCCAGGTCGACTGGTCGCCCACGATGCGCTGCGCGCCCGTGGCGGTTGGATTTTCGTCGATGTAGTGCGACAAGAAGTGATTCTCGATCCCGGCGCTCCAGTTGCCGTTCGGATTCGTCCAGTCGATCTCGAGGTTGTGCTGCCAGCGGATCGCCGGCTCGTTGCCCTGGTTGTACCAGCCGAGCAGGTTAACCTCCGGCCCACCGCTGTATTCCTGCAGCTCGAAGTGTGTGATCAGCGTTCCACGCAGATGCAGTCGGAACGTGCCGATCGGGGTCTGCTTCATGTACTCCACACTCAGGTCGAAGCCATCCGTGGTGAGGCCCCCGGTGTTCGTCGTAAGCTGCAGGACATATCCGCAGGTCGATGCCGTGTAGGTCGGACATTGGGTATTGGCGTTTGCGGCCGTTGAAAGTGTACCCGTACTGGTGAGGTGGTAATAGCTGGAAAATTCGCTTGGGTTTTCGTAAATCGCCCCGTAGGGCACACCGCCCAGCGCATTACTGATGTTGATGCGGTAGTAGTCGAGGGTAATGCCAAGGTTGGTGATGGGCTCGACGATGATGCCAACATCGAAGTTCTGCGACGTCTCGGGCTTCAGATTCCGATTACCGCCGTACAGAGCCAGCCCCTGCGAAGTGCACACCGTCTTGGTGAACTCGGGCGGGTCGTAGCTCGGCGCGACGCAGTCGGGATTCGAGGCCCCCATCGTGCCGCCCGTGGCCCCGAGAATATCGGGGGAATACAGATCGGTCAGCGTGGGCGCCCGGAAGCCTGTGGATGCGGTTGCCCGGAAGGTGATGTAGCGCGACGGCTGATAGCGCAGCGCCAGCTTGCTGTTGTTGGTTTCGCCAAAGTCGCTGTAACGGTCTTCGCGATCCGAGATGGTGGCCTCGAAGTGGCTGCTCATCGGCACATACAACTCGGCGAAGATCGCCTCGTCGTTGCGGCTGCCCACGACCGAGGTGGGCGAGAACAGGAGTGCGGAATACAGCGGGACCGCAAGTGGTGTCGTGCCGGTATTGATGCGATCCTCGTGCGCGGAGAATCCGACCGCCAGCACCGATGAATGCCCGGAATGGAAGGCATCGCCCAACCGGTGGCTGGCGTGCGCGCTGATACCCCAATGCTGCAGACTACCGATGTCGTATACGCCATTCAGATACGAGCTGTTGATGAGGGCATTGCCGGCCGCGGTCTGCGGGCCGAAGGGATTGATCAGATTGCTGAGAATCTGATTTCCCGTGTTCGGATCCGTGGTCGGCGCCAGCACCGAATAGTTGGCATAGCCGCCGACGGTGCTTTCCGTGGTCGTGTTCTTGCTGTAATTCAAGCTCGCCGTGTAGGTCCACCCGTCGTTGTGACCGGAGAAGGTGAGCAGCGCCCGCTGCTCGGTATTGAGGTCTTCCGTATAGCGGTTGTTCTGCGCATCCGTCCAGCCCACCACGATGGGCTGGGTCAGATCCGGCGCTGCCGTGCAGTTTCCGCCCACGACCACGTTTCCGTAGCACGTCGACTCTGCCGCGGTCGGGAAATAGGTCGGATCGGCCTGGGGTGTCATCTCGAACGAGAACGTCTGCGGCCCGCCCCAGTCGACGACCTTCGACTGGGTGTAGAAATACTGCAGGCGCAACTTGTTGTTGTCCGGCAGCGTCTTGGTGATCTGAAGCAGCCCCGACGCCTCGCTCGAGGGCGGCAGCAGATCGACCACCGCGGAATAGAGGTATTCGCAGTCGCCGAGATAGGGCGAGCCCTGATAGACGGCGAGTTCCGGATTGCCGGCGCACTGCGGGTAGCCCACCTGCCAGAGATTGCCGTTGGCATCGGTATAGCTGCCCGGAGTCGTGCCGGTGGGGCCGTTGACGTTCGCCAAGCCGAGGGCCGGATTGAATCCGGTGCGGGCGAACGAGCGCTGTGCAGCAATGAGCGAGTCCTGCTTGCTGTAGCTGCCGGTAAACATGATGTTGTAGCCGTTGCGCGCGAGGCTGCCATATCCGGCCGTGAAGTCCACGTCAGCCGAGCTGCCGCCGGGCTCCTGCGGATGATCCAAATCGACATTGACCTCCGCGCCCTGGTAACTGCGCTTGGTGACGAAATTGATCACGCCTGCGATGGCGTCCGATCCGTAGATGGCCGAGGCCCCTTCCCGCAACACCTGCACATTCTGGATGGCCGAGAAGGGAATGCCACTGAGGTCGACAGCGCTGCCGATCGAGACGTTATCCGCCAGACGGTGGCCATCGAGGAGCACCAGCGTCCGACCGATGCCGAGGTCACGCAGGTTGGCAAAGGTGCCGCCACCGGTGAATTCTCCGACAGACTGGGCGATATTGATGGGCGCAGCGACATTCGAAGTCACCTGGTCAACGGCCTGCTCGACGTTGACCACGCCCAGGTTACGCAGGTGCCGCGCCTTGATGATGGTGATCGCCTCGGCGGTCTGGGATGCCGGCCGCGGGATCAGGGTGCCGGTGACGATGATGGTTTGCAGGGAGGCCGGAGCGGCAGCAGCGTTTTGCGCCGCGGGCGCCGTCGTCGCCTGCGCCTTGGGCGTCGGCGCCGGTGTCGCGTAGGCAACCAGAGTGCCGGCACCCAGCGCGGCAATCGCACCGCACGCCAGCGCCCGCTTCACGGCACTGCGAACGGCCGAGCCCCCCGATGAACTGCTCGGATTCCTGTTAGGCATTCGACTGTCTCCCCAAAATTTCAAGGTGTAAGCGGGCCCGAGGGCCTGCGAATGGGACCTGGGTGAAATCGAGACCACGCAACACCGCGTTCAGCCGGGCAGCGCCTCTCGGATCCCTCCTCGAGCCGGCGCCAGCGGCGTTTACGAACCTCGCGATGTTCTTGTGGTTGGTTCACCGTTACTCGAAATATAGCATGGTGTTTGCGACCTGCAACAGAGTGACCACACCCTGTTCGATCCGTGCCTCATATGCATAAACTGCCGCTTAAATCCAAAATGATCCCAAAAGCCAGTAAATTCATCGTGTTTTTTACACGTTTCATCGCGGAATGGTCGCGATGACTGCCAGCATCTTGGGCTGATCCTCGGACGAAGTGAATTTTGTTGCAGCAATAAGACAACATTTTTCCTGTGAATGTTGTTAAGAAGACACAAATCATGCGGGATCCGCGCCCCGTTCGGGTGTGAGGATCGGTTCGCATGACTCGCAGATGAGCCGGCCGCGCGAGCGCTGCAGGGCGCCGCGCCGTCCGCGGGAGTGGCGGGGAACCCGCTCTCAACCGGCCGTCGGCGGGTTCCAGCTGACCGACTGACCCACGGCGAGCCCAAGCGCACCAGCCTCACCGCCCCTGATCTCGATCACCGCTTCCACCGGTACGCCGGAGGAGATCGTCTTCAGGGAGAAGGGCGGGGCGTTGGCGACGATCTTGGCAATGCGTCCGTTCGGTGCCACGAACAGCATATCGAGCGGGATGTAGGTGTTCTCCATCCAGAACAGCGCCACCTGCGGCGGATGCAGCGGGAACAACATGCCTTCGCTCGCGGGCAGATCGCGCACGAACATCAATCCCTGGATCTGGCGCGCTGGCGTGTTGGCGACCCAGACGTGGAATCGATACACACGCGTGCCCGCCGCAATGGTGAGCGTGGTGCGCGGGAAGTGCGTGAGGCTCTGGAGGGGCAGCGACGGCACAGAGGCCTGCGCACAGCCCACACAGATCAATGCCGCGACAGCACACAAGGCCTGCCAGGATCTGACGCCGCGCACGTGCTCGAGCATGATGAGTCTCCCTCGCCCGTTGCGATTATCGCATGGACGAGTCGTCCGGGCGGGCGCGGACTCGACTGGTTCGCGCCAGGTTTCCGGCACGGAGTGCGGTGGTCTCTGATCACTGCATTCTTGTGCGAATTGGCTGAGAATTTGCGCCCCCGCGGCGAGGCATCGGCACGATGTGCTGCGCGGTGACAGATCGGACGGCGGCAATGGGCGCAACGGCAGTGCAGTCCCCGTGGCAACCGGCCCATCAAATCTGGCGCAGGCGAGTGACGCTTGTCGAGTGCTTTCCTCAGCAGCGCGTGACGCGTCACGATGTTCCACTGTAGCAGTGCCGCCGACGCAGAACTCGGTGTTCACGGTCGCCTCGATCTTGTGCGCCCCGCCGGCCATCGCGCACATCGCAACAGCGGTTTCAGACGATGCCTGGTGGACCGAATACATCGCCGAGCCCGTGAATGTACCGCCGCGGGAGTTCTGGTCCTGGGTACGGCTGACACGCGCGATGCTGTGCCGAACGCAGCCTCGGTGAGGCGATTCGTCGATCGCTCCGGCCCTGGGTAAGAAAAATTGTGCCGGCGACGCTCGCGGGCATCTCGATCCCGCAAGCCGCTGGCATTGCGCGTAATGACACTCTCATGCTCGACTGGGGGAGGCATCGGGGGCGCGGATTTCCGCCCGAATTCCCGCATTTCGGCCGGTGTCATCGCGCCGCGATGACGATCGTGCGCACCGCTGAATGAACGATGCACGTCTGCGGCGGTGCCGGCCCAGTCATCGCCAATATTGCCGAATCCGCCTACCAGCGCCGCGCCACCTCTTCCTCGCACCTCGCGGCGATCGCTTCCGCGCGCTCCCTGGCCCCGCCCCTGCATGAGCAACGTCCTGCGCCTCAATCGGTCCCCAATCGACCTCCGTATTCCTCACAAATCCGGGGATATCCCCACTCATCGACCACCCAGAACACCACACACTCACGCACAGACGCCTGTGACGTTCTCTGGGATTCTCGCAGCGGTCCGCGCGCGCGCCGGCCGAAGCGGCTAGACTGCCGGGTTCGTGAACGATTCCGACCCAATACGCATGCGCAAGTCCCTGATTGAAGTCACTCCCGTCATTCCCGAAGCGCTGGCGCGTCTGCCCGAGCTCGCCGGCAATCTCTTCTTCAGCTGGCATCGCCCGGCCCGGGCGCTGTTCGAGGATCTGGATCCGGAGCTGTGGAACCAGTGTAGCGGCAACCCCCGACTGATGCTGCGCTGTCTGCCGCAGCGCGCGCTCGATGCGGCCGCGAGCGATCCGCAGTACCTCGGCCGCTACGCGGCCGCCATGCAGCGCCTCGACGCCTATCTGGCCGCCACGCCGCGTGCCGGCGAGCCGCTGGTCGCCTATTTCTGCGCCGAATACGGCTTTCACGAAAGCTTCCCGATTTATTCGGGGGGGCTCGGTGTCCTGGCGGGAGACTATTGCAAGGCCGCAAGCGACGCCGGCGCGCACTTCCTTGCCGTTGGGCTGCTGTACGAGCAAGGTTATTTCACCCAGACCGTCGACGATGACGGCATGCAGCACGCGGAATACAAGGCCCACGATCCGCGCGACCTGCCGGTCGAGCCGGTGCGTGCGGCCGACGGCGCCTGGATCACAATCACGGTGAAGATCGGCGGGCGCGACGTGGTGGCGCGGATCTGGAAGGCCCGGGCCGGCCGCGTGCCGGTCTATCTGCTCGACACGAACACCCCGGAGAACGCGCCCTCGGATCGGGACATCACCCGGCGGCTCTATGGCGGGGACGAATCGACCCGCGTGCGCCAGGAGATGATCCTCGGTATCGGCGGGGTGCGCGCCCTGCGCGCCCTCGGGCTGGCGCCGGCCGTCTGGCACTTGAACGAGGGCCACGCCGCGTTCCTCATCCTCGAGCTGGTGCGCGAGCACAAGAATGCGGGGCTGCCCTTCGATGCCGCGCTGGAGGCGACGGCCTCGGCCTGCGTGTTCACCACACATACGCCGGTGGCCGCCGGACACGATGCGTTCGGGCATGGACTGATCCTCGAGCACTTCCAGGACTTCATCAACGCGCTCGGCATCCCCGCGGAGCGCTTCCTCGAGCTCGGCCGTGCGCCGGCCGTCCCGGGCATGTTCAACATGACCCGTCTGGCGCTGAACGGCGCGCGGCGAGTCAACGGCGTCAGCCGCATCCACGGCCGGGTCTCGGCCGAGCTGTGCGCCGACCACTGGCCGGAGGTGCGCCCCGAGGACAATCCCGTGGGGTTCGTCACCAATGGCGTGCATGTCCCCACCTTCCTGCACAAGCTGTGGAGCGAGTTCTTCGATGCCGAGCTCGGCCGCGACTGGACCGAGCGATTGTGCGATCAGTCCTTCTGGACGGTGCTGGCGAACGTGCCGGATGAGCGCTTCTGGCGGACCGCGCAGGCGGTCAAGGCGAAGATGCTGGACGCGGTGCGCACCCGGCTCGAGCGCGAGTACGCCCGCAAGGGCCTCAGCCTGGCGCAGCTGGCACGGATCACGCGCCTACTCGATCCGTCCTGTCCGGATGTGCTGACCATCGGCTTCGCGCGGCGGTTCGCCACGTATAAACGCGCCACACTGCTGTTCCGCGACCGCGCCCGGCTCGCACGGCTACTCAACGACCCGCAGCGACCGGTGGTGCTGCTGTTCGCCGGCAAGGCACACCCGGCCGACGAGCCCGGCAAGGATCTGCTGCGCGAGATCCGCCAGCTGATGACTTCCCCGGAGTTCATCGGCCGGATCATCTTCCTCGAGGACTACGATCTGCAGCTCGCCCGCTCGCTGGTCTCGGGCGTCGATGTGTGGCTGAACACGCCGATCGCCCCGCTCGAGGCGAGCGGCACCTCCGGCATCAAAGCCGCGATCAATGGGCGGTTGAACCTGAGCATCCTCGATGGCTGGTGGGCGGAGGGATGTCTGGACGGTAACGGCTGGGGCATCCCACCCTCGGACGTGCAGGACTGGAACCGGCGCGATTCGATCGAGGCGGAGCTGATCCTGCACACGCTGCAGGAAGAAGTGATCCCGCTCTACTACCGGCGCGGGCCGGACGGATTTTCCCCCGGCTGGGTCCGGCGTGCCAAGCAGGCCATGATGACGGTGACACCGCGCTTCAACATGCAGCGCGTGCTGCGGGATTACACCGATCAGCTCTACCATCCGGCGGCCGCCCACCACGCGCATCTGGCGCAGGACCAGTACGCCGGTGCCCGGCGGCTGGCCGAGTGGCAGCAGCGGGTCCGCCAGGCCTGGAGCCGCGTCGATCTGCGCCTGCTCGAAGACGCTTCGGCCGAGATCATGCGCGACCAGAGTCTGCGCATGCGCGTGGCGGCGCGGCTGGCCGGACTGCAGCCGAGCGACGTGCGCGTGGAGTTCGTGGCCCGCCGGCTCCTGCCGCAGGCCGTGACCGACCCGCCGCCGTTGTGCTCGTTCGGCGCAGCGGCACCGCCGGGCATCTGGCGCACACTGATGCAGCCCACCGGCGAGTGGGAGGGGGACGCGGCCATCTTTCGCCTCGACTCCGAGCCGCCCGGCTGCGGCCAGTTCGCCACCGAGGTGCGCATCTATCCCTGGCATGAGCTGCTGGCGCACGAATACGCGCTCGGACTGATGAAATGGCTCTGATTTGAGGCTGCCGCCCCATCGGCCGGCTGCTAGGATAGGCCTCGACAGTATCCGCGGGAGCCTGGGGCGATGATACGACAACCTGCACTGGCCTCTTCCGGCCGCTACGTCAGCCGGCTCACCGGCGGGGCTCTGGCGGTCATCATGGCCGGAGGCCGCGGCGAGCGTCTGCGTGATCTCACGGCCAATCGCTGCAAGCCCGCGACGCCCTTTGGCGGCAAGTTCCGCATCATCGACTTCGTCCTCTCGAACTGCGTCAATTCCGGCATCCGCCAGATCGAGATCCTCACCCAGTACAAGGCGCAATCGCTGATCGGGCACATTCAGCACGGCTGGGGGTATCTGCGCGGAGAGTTCGGCGAGTTCATCGAAGTGGTGCCGGCGCAGCAGCAGCTCGGAGCGGACTGGTACCGGGGCACGGCGGACGCGGTATACCAGAACATCGAGCTCATCCTCTCGCACCGACCGAAGCACGTGCTGGTGCTCGCCGGCGATCACATCTACAAGATGGACTACGGCCCGATGATCGCCTACCACGTGGAGAAAGGGGCGGACATCACCATGGGCGTGGTCGAGGTGCCCGCCACCGAATCACGCCACTTCGGCGTGCTCACCGCCACCGAATGGAACCGGGTGACCCGATTCACGGAAAAGCCGGAAGTGCCCGACACCCTGCCCGGCAAGCCCGATTCCATTCTCGCCTCGATGGGCATCTACGTGTTCAACACACGGCTGCTCGAGATGCTGCTGCGCGAGGATGCGGCGAACGAGGCCTCCGCGCACGACTTCGGCAAGGACATCCTGCCGAAGGCCATCGCGGGCACGCTGCAGGTGTTCGCCTACCCGTTCCGGGACGTCAAGACGCGTGCGCAGAGCTACTGGCGCGACGTCGGCACCCTGGATGCCTATTACGAGGCCAACCGCGAGCTCGTGCACGTCGAGCCTGAACTCAACATCTACGATGAGGACTGGCCGATCTGGACCTATCAGGAACACCAGCCGCCGGCAAAGTTCGTGCTCGATGAGGACGGCCGGCGCGGCCTGGCCATCAACTCCATGGTCTCGGCCGGGTGCGTCATCTCCGGCGCCTCGTTGCGCGAGTCGCTGCTGTTCTCCAATGTGCGCGTCGAGGAGCGCAGCGCCATCGAGCGGGCCGTGATCCTGCCGCGCGTGCGCATCGGCAGCGGCTGCATCGTGCGGGGCGCCATCATCGACGAAGGCAGCGACGTTCCAGACGGCATGAGCATCGGCGTCGATCGCGAAGCGGATGCGCAACGCTTCCTGGTCACCGAACAGGGGGTCGTACTGGTGACGGCTCAGATGCTGCGCAAACTCAAGGGCTGAGGCGCGCCCCATGCGCCTGCCGGTCGTCCTGCTCTGGCACATGCATCAGCCGCAGTACCGGGATGCGCTGAGCGGGCGCTACGTGCTGCCCTGGACGTACCTGCATGCGATCAAGGACTACACCGACATGGCGGCGCATCTGGAGGCGGTGCCCGAGGCACGCGCCGTCTTCAACTTCACCCCCGTGCTGCTCGAGCAGATCGCGGCGCTCGCGCGCGCCGTGCAGGACCACCTGCGCGAGGGCCGCGCCTTGCCCGACCCGGTGCTCGCGCTGCTCGGCCCGGATCCCGTGCCCACCGATCCGACGCAGCGGCTCACCTGCCTGCAGTCCTGCCTGCGCGCGCAGCGCAAGCAGATGATCGAGCGGTTCGGCCCCTACCTCGAGCTCGCCTCGATTGCCGACACCCTGGGCACGCACGAGCGCATCCGCTACGCCTCCGATCAGTTCATTCACGATCTGGCGGTGTGGTACCACCTCGCCTGGGTGGGCGAGACGGTCCGGCGGAGCGACCCGCTCATCAGCCGTCTCACCGAACAGGGCCGCGATTTCACCCCGGCACAACGGCGCGAGCTGCTGACCCTGGTCGGCGCTCTGCTCGCCAACATCGTGCCGCGCTACCGCCTGTTGAGCGAGCGCGGTCAGTGCGAGCTGTCGGTCACCCCGTACGGGCATCCGATCCTGCCGCTGCTGTTCGACTTTCAGTCCGCACGCGAGGCCATGCCCGCGCTGCCGCTGCCGCAGCTGCCGGCCTATCCCGGTGGCCGGGCACGTGCCGAATGGCACGTGCGCGAGGGGCTGCGCGTGTTCACCGAGACCTTCGGCAGCCGTCCGCTCGGGTGCTGGCCGGCCGAAGGCGCGGTCAGCCGAGCGACCGCGGAGCTGCTCGAGCGCGCCGGCTTCAAATGGATGGCGAGCAGCGCCAATGTGCTGCACGGATCGCTGCAGCGCGCCGCCGCGCAGGCCCCGCAGCCGCCGGCTCTCGACGCCCAAGTCTTCAATCGACCGTACCGCCTGGCGGGCAGCCCCCTGATACAGTTTTTCCGCGAGGACACGCTCTCGGATCTGATCGGCTTCACCTATGCCACCTGGCACGGGGAGGATGCGGCCCACAATCTGGTCGATGCGCTCGCGCAGCTCGCCCGACAGTATGCCGGCGCCCCCGGCCACGTGGTGCTGATCGCGCTCGATGGCGAGAACGCCTGGGAGCACTATCCGTTCAACGGCTATTACTTCCTGCGCGCGCTGTACAGCCTGCTCGCGGCCCATCCACAGCTCGAGCTCACCACGCTCGGAGCGTGCGTGACGCGCGGGTTGACCCCGATCACGCTGCCGCAGCTCGTCGCGGGCAGCTGGGTCCACGGCACGCTGACGACCTGGATGGGCGATCCCTCCAAGAACCGCGCCTGGGATCTGCTCGGGGAGGCCAAACTTGCGGTCGATGCCGCGCTTGCCGGCAACACGCTGGATGCGGCCGCCCGCCAGGCGATCGAGCGACAGCTGGCGTTGTGTGAAGGCTCGGACTGGTTTTGGTGGTTCGGCGATTACAATCCGGCGGATGCCGTCAGCCAGTTCGACAGCCTGTTCCGCCGTCAGCTCGACCGGCTGTACGCTCTGCTCGGGCGCGAGCCGCCCGCCAGTCTCGCCCACCCTATCGCCAGCGGGGGCGGCAGCCCCGAGCACGGCGGCGTGATGCGACGTTCCTATGCCAGCTGAACGTACCGTCCGCATCGCACGCCAGATGCTGACGCTGCTGCTGTGCGCGACTCTCGGCGGCTGCACGTGGCTGCTCCCGCGCCTGCGCAGTCCGCAGGTACGCGTGGTCGCCATCCACGTGCGTAGTGCCGATTTCTGGCAACAGCGCCTGCGAGTGCGCCTGCAGGTCCGCAATCCCAACGACATCCGCCTGCCGATCGAGGCGATTCATTACACCCTGCGGATCGACGGGGAAACCGTCGCGCACGGCCATACCGTAGCGCCCTTTACCGTGGCGGCGCACGGCAGCGCGCAGTTCAACACCTACGTCACCGCGAATATGGCCGGTGCGCTCCTCAGCGTTTTCGCGGCCGGCCGCCGCCATCCGGTCCGTTATCAGCTGCGCGGCGAAGTCGACGTGGCGCACGCTCTGCTGCACGCGCTGCCGTTCGACGTGCGCGGCCAGTTCAATCTCCGCTAGCGCGGCCTGCTGCACGGGAACCTCGGCAGCGCCGGAGCGTCGGAACATATGCCGCGGCGACACAGGCTCGCCGCATGCCGTGTCCGTGCGGCACCCCGTCCTCGGGCCGCGAGGGCCATCTGCTTCCCGTCGGCGAGGGTATCGCCCCGGGGAGCGCCACACCCCAAGGAGCTCACCGCGAGATGATCAAGAAATTCGTACCCGATGCTGAACTCGTGCCCACCTACGGTTCACGTTCCATGTCGACGCCAGTGCCCAAATACCGGCTCCCGGAGGCGGAGATGGACCCGCGCGCAGCCTATCAGCTCATCCACGACGAGCTGATGCTCGATGGCAATGCCCGCTTGAACCTGGCCACCTTCGTCACGACCTGGATGGAGCCGGAGGCCGAGCGCCTGATGGCCGAAACGTTCGACAAGAACATGATCGACAAGGACGAGTATCCGCAGACCGCGGCCATCGAGACCCGCTGCGTCAACATGATCGCACGCCTATTCAATGCGAGCGCGCACGAGGAGCCGGTCGGGGTCTCGGCGATCGGCTCGAGCGAGGCGGTCATGCTGGCCGGCATGGCGCTGAAATGGCGCTGGAAGGCGCGGCGCGCCGCCGCCGGCAAGCCGGCCACGACGCCGAATCTCGTCCTCGGCAGCAACGTGCAGGTGGTGTGGGAGAAATTCTGCCGCTACTGGGAGGTCGAGCCGCGCTATATCCCGATGCAGGAAGGCCGTTATGTCATAACGCCCGAAGCGGTCACCGCGCGCCTCGATGAGAACACCATCGGCGTCGTCGCCATCCTCGGCACGACCTTCACCGGGGAATTCGAGCCCATCGAGGCCATCCACGATGCCCTGGTCGCACACAATGCCGCGCACGGCCTCGCCGTGCCGCTGCACATCGACGCGGCGAGCGGCGGGTTCGTCGCGCCCTTCATCCATCCGCAGCTGCGGTGGGACTTTCGCCTGCCCAATGTCGTTTCCATCAACGCCTCGGGCCACAAGTACGGTCTGGTCTATCCGGGCGTCGGCTGGGCGGTGTGGCGCGGCAAGGAGCATCTGCCCGAGGAACTCGTGTTTCATGTCAATTATCTCGGCGGCGACATGCCCACCTTCACGCTGAACTTCTCCCGTCCCGGCAACCAGATCGTCGGCCAGTACTACAACTTCCTGCGCCTCGGCCGCTCGGGCTATACCCGTATCATGGCGACGCTGCGCGACGTTGCCCGCGAACTCGCCGCCAAGGTCGCCCGCCTCGGGCCTTTCGAGCTGCTGAGCGACGGCACGAGCATTCCGGTGTTCGCATTCCGCCTCAAGGACTCCACGCACTACTCGGTGTACGACGTATCCGAGCGGCTGCGTGCGCGCGGCTGGCAGGTACCGGCCTACACCATGCCGGCGGCGGCCGAAAACGTGGCGGTGCTGCGTGTGGTCGTGCGCGAGGGATTCTCGCGCGACATGGCCGACATGCTGATTGCGGATCTACGCGCGGTGCTGGCCGACCTTAAGACCGCCCCGCCCACTCGGCCCAAACAGCCCGACGGGTTGTTTCATCACGGCTGATGCGCCGCGGCACCCGCCGACTCAATCCGCTTGCGCACGGGGCCGGCAGGCCTGCACTAACTCCTGCTGGCGCCGTGGCGGCACCGGATCGTAGTGGCTGAGCGTCAGGCTGTAGCTGCCCGCGCCGCCCGTCAAAGCCTTCAGCCGGGAGGAATACTCGATGACCTCCGCGAGCGGCACCAACGCCGATACCTGCGCGCGCCCGGCCGGCAGCGCCTGGTTGCCGAGGACCCGCGCGCGCCGGGTGGCCAGATCGCCGGTGATGTCCCCGATCGCGCGCGCCGGTGCGGCGATCTCCAGGCGTACGACCGGCTCGAGCACGATGAGCTCGGCCTTGCCGAGCGCATCGAGAAACGCCTTGCGGCCGGCGGCCACGAACGCCACTTCCTTCGAGTCGACGGCGTGGTGCTTGCCGTCGTACACCACCACACGGATGTCCTGCAGCGGGAACCCCGCGAGCGCCCCTTCGGTGAGCACCTGACGCACGCCCTTTTCCACCGCCGGAATGAACTGTCCGGGGATCGCCCCGCCGGCGACCTCGTTCACGAACTCGAACCCGGCGCCGCGTGCCAGGACCTCGATCCGAAGCAACACCTCCGCGAATTGTCCGGCACCGCCGGTCTGCTTCTTGTGACGGCAATGCCCGGTGGCCGGGCGGGAGATCGTCTCGCGGTAGGGAATGCTCGGCGGATGGGTGTGCACCTGTACGCCATAGCGCTGGCGCATGCGCTCGAGCACGGCGCGCAGATGCAGCTCGCCGGCCCCATACAACACCGTCTCGTTCAACGCGGCGTGCTGCTCGACCCGCAGGCCTGGATCTTCGCTGGTGAGCTTGTGCAGCGCATCGGCCAGGCGCTGCTCCTCGCCCCGCCGCTGCGGCTCGATGGCCACACCCTGCATCGACGGCGGCAACGCGACCGGTTGCAGATGATAGTAGTCCTCCTCGTGCGAGTCGTGCAGCACGAGGTCGCGATGCAACTCCTCCACCTTGGCGAGCGCGCAGATATCGCCGGGAATCGCCTCGGCAATCTCATGCGCGTCCTTGCCGAACAGGCGGTACAGATGTGCGACCTTGAAGGGCTTGCGCGCCTCGCCCGCAAACAGCTGACAGCCGACGCGGATCGTGCCCTGGTGCACGCGCACCGTCGCTTGCTTGCCGACGTAAGGATCGACAGTAATGCGAAATACGTGCGCAATGACGTGCCGCTCGGCGTCGGGGCGCACAGTGGCGTGGCGCGACTCCCCCTCTCCGAGCAGGAACGGCGGCGGATTGCCTTCCGCGGGATTCGGCATCAGCCGCGCGACGATCTTAAGCAGCTCGGCCACGCCGACACCGGTTTGCGCAGAAGTGAAGCACACCGGCACCAGGTGCCCTTCGCGCAACGCCTGTTCGAAGGGCGCGTGCAGTTGCCGGCTGCTCAACGCCTCGCCCTGCTCCAGATAGAGCGCCATCAGCCGCTCATCCAGTTCGACGACCTGATCGACAATCCGGGTATGTGCCGCTGCGACGGTGGAAAAATCCGCCGCGCCCGGTGCCGGCGCAAAAAAACAATCCCGCACCGCCGTGCCACCCCCGGCGGGCAGGTTGATCGGCAGGCACTGCGCGCCGAACAGGGCGCGCAACTGTTCGAGCGTCGCGGCGCAGTCGGCCTCGCGACTGTCGATCTTGTTGACGATGAGCAGCCGGGCGAGTCCGCGCTCGCGGGCGAAGCTCATCAGCCGGTGCGTCACCGCATCGGGCCCGCTGACCGCGCTCACCACCACGCCGACCGCCTCCACCGCGGCCAGGACCGCAAGCGTGCGCGCGAGAAAATCCGCATAGCCCGGGGTGTCGAGCAGATGCACACGGACACCCTGGTGTTCGAACGTGAGCACGGCCGGATCGAGCGAGTGCCCGAGCGCGCGCTCCTGCGGATCGAAATCCGAGACCGTCGTGCCGCGCTCGATCGAGCCTTTGCTGCCAATGGCGCCGGCCTGCACCAGCAGCGCTTCCGCGAGGAGCGTCTTGCCTGCTCCGGCCGCGCCCACCAGGGCGAAATTGCGGATACTGCCGTGGTCCATCCCGTACGCCTCAGCGCCGCGTGGAGGAGCATCGAAGCGTACTCCCGATGCCCCGCGCGCGCAAAACACCGGACTCCTACGGAGCGCGGACCTCGAGCGCGCGACCCTCGAGATCGACGGTGCGCAGACGCACGGGCCGTCGCCACAGGCGATGCACATACTCCAGCACCTTGCGGCCACGTTCGAGATCGAGACCGCGGCCGTCGACGCGATGATCGTGCGCCAGCTCGAGCGTGCCGTCGCCGGCGAGGTTCTCGACCAACACGGTGGGGGCGCCAAAATTGTAGCGCGGGGCGAGAATCGCTTCGCGCAGTGCGTCGATGTCCGCTTCGAGCACGCGGACCCGGCCATCCCGGGCGCTGTAGGCGAACAGGCCGAGATCGGTGGCGAGTTCACGTGTGAGATAGTTGCGGATGAAGGCAAAATCGTCATCCTCGGCCCGGATGGTGAAGGCCGCATCGAGCCCCTGGGCTGCCACGATCTGTTCCCAGATCGACAAGCCGAGGTGATAGGGATTCAGCGCCAAGGCGACCTGTTGGTCGGCGGCGGCAGGCCGCACCACATCGGAGTGACATTTGATCGCATCGAGATAGGCCTGCTGCGGAATGAAATCGGCCTCGCGCAACAGCCGGGCGTGCCAGTACGACGCCCAGCCCTCGTTCATGATCTGCGTGGCGAACACCGGATAGAAATAGAACGATTCCTCGCGCACCGCGAGGAAGATATCGCGCTCCCAGCTCTCGAGCTCAGGGCCGTACTGCGCGACGAACCACAACAGATCACGCTCCGGATGCGGCGGCACCGGCGCCGAGCGCCGCGCCGGCGGCGACTGCGCTGCCGGGGCCGGCTCGAGCGCCGCGAAGCGCCGCCGGAATGCGTCTTCGGGCGCTGACCGGTCGGGCTGCGCAGGGCCCGGATAGCGGCCCCGCCGCAGCGGCTGATCGATGTCCACGTGCTGCTCGAGTGCGAGGGCCGCATCGAGCACAGCCTCCACGCGTGCGAATCCGTGCGTATCGATCGCCTGCTGAATCTGCCGCGCATGCTCGGCCGCGTGCTCGACGATCCGGTCGCTGACCTGACTCTGGCAGCGCTGAAACAGCAGATTGTTGCGCGAGAAATCGGCATGCCCCAACACGTGCGCGGTCACGAGCAGGTTTTCCGCCGGTCCGTTGCCCGCGGCGAGATAGGCGTGCCCGGGGTTGCCGGGGAAAACCACTTCGAACAAGCGGGAGTGTCCCATGTGGCGGTGGATGAGCTGATAGAGGTAGCGCACGCCGAACGACCAATGGGGCATGCGCACGGGCAGGCCGTACACCGCCACTTCCATCATGAACGAGTCCGGCACGGCCTCGAACTCGACCGGGTGGAACCTGAGCCCCTGCTCGTGCGCAAGCCGCTCGAGACGGGCGCCGTAGGCGTGCCAGTCCTTGCCGCTCATGACGCTCCCGGTACGCGCTGCTGTGCGGTGAAGAACGCGCGTATCGCGCCCCAAACGTCGTCGAACTCGGCGAGCGCGAAGCTTGCGGTGCTGGCGCCTTCGGCGGCAAGGCTCGCGAAGAGCCGCCCGGTCTCGGTATCCAGATGCCGCGACAGACCGGCCGCGACCTCGACGTAGCCGCAGAAACGGGTCGCGGCAGCGAGGTGCGCCAGCGCCGCGCGCGCCGCATGCGCGTCGGCCAGCGCGTTGTCCCCGTCCGAGGCATAGAGGAGAAAGACGTTCCAGCTGTGGGGATCGAAGCGCTCGCGCACGATCTCGCTCACCTTGGCGAACCCGCTCGAGGCCACGGTACCGCCGCTGCCGCTCACCTGGAAGAATTCCGCCTCGGCGAATTCCCAGGCCGCGGTGGTATGCGCGACAAACACCGTCTCCAGAGTCCGATACTCGCGTCGCAACCCCTGCACGGTCCAGAAAAAAAACGACTTGGCCAGCTGGCGGTCGCGCGCGCTCATGCTGCCCGAGACATCGAGCAGAAAGAACACCACCGCGCGCATCGCCGGCCGGCGCCGCCGCGCCAGCTGTCGATAGCGCAGGTCCGCGTCGGTGAAGGTCGGCACCGCACCCGGCGCGGTGCGACGCTTGAGCATCTCCCTGAACGTGCGGCGCCGATCGAGCCGCGAGCGCGCGCCGCGGCGGTCCCAGCCCTGGCGCGTCCAGTCCTCATCCGGCGCCGCCGCGTCGCGCACGGCGAGGTTCGGCAGGCGCATCTCCTCCCAGAGCCACTCGACGATGTCGTCGATCTTGAACTCGAGCAGCAGCCGCACGCCACCGTCGTCCTCGCCGCCCTCACCCTTGCCGCCGGCCGCCGTGGCCTGGCCGGGATCATCGAAGACATCGCCGGCCCGCACCGGACCCTGACCGACGCCGCGCTGCGGCGCGCCCGGATGCAACCGGAAGCGATAATGTTCCAACAGGCGCACCGGCACGCGCACCGTGCGCGCGCCGCCGCCAATCAGTTCGCCGTCGGCCACGGCCTGCGGCAGATGCGCGCGCACCGCCGCGCGGACTTTCTCATCGTGGCGCAGCCAGTCGCGCGCGCCGCGCGAAAACAGCTCATACCATTTGCCGCCGGCCGCGCCCGCACCAATGTCCCGCGTGCCCGCCATGGCGCCCGCTACTCCTGCGCGAGGAGCGTCGTGATGTAGCTCAGCGCCTCCTGTGCGCTGTGCTCGTCATATCCGTACTCGCTGATCAGGCGCTGCTGTACCGCCGAGATCTTCTGCCGGGCGTCCTCGTCCGGACGGGCCGCCGAGGTCACCAGCCGCAACACGTCCCGCCGCTCTTCGAACAGGTACTGCTCGATCGCCTCGCGCATGCGCGCGTGACTGGCCAACGTGAACTTCTCCCCGCTCTTGAAGGCCACCATGGCCTTGCGCACGACTTCCTGGCGAAACGACAGCTTGCCGGAATCCGAGACTTTGATCTTTTCCTCCACCGAGCGCAGGAAACGCTCATCCGCCGCACGGCTCTCACCGGTGATCGGATCGGTGACCTGCCGGTGATCGAGCGACGCCTCGACCTCATCCAGGTATTTCTCCAGCAACTCCTGCGCTTCCGCCTCGAACGAAGCGAACATCGCGCGGTGCACGTCCTCCTTGACCCAGCGGTTGTAGAACTCCTTGCGCGCCGTCACCAGGTGGTCGATCCACGCCTTCTTCTGCTTGCTGTCCATGCGCGCGTCGCTGTCGATGGCGTCCTTCAGTGCCAACAGCAGATCCATGCTGGTGAGACTGCGGCTCGCGCCGCGACTGATGGCCGTCGCAATGGCATTGATGACGAAGCGGGGACTGACCCCGGTCAGGCCTTCATCGGGCACTTGCGCCCGCAGCCGCGCGGCCTCACTCTCGGCGACGCCTTCGACGGCTTCACCGGCGTACAGACGCAGCTTCTTGCCGAGATCGATCCCGTCGTGCTCCGCGCGCGCCAGTCGGGTCAGGATGGCGAATACCGCCGCCAGATCAAGCACGTGCGGATCGAGATGGATGGCGCGCAGGGCCGGTGCGCCGCACACCAGCTTGCGGTAGATGCGCGCCTCATCCCGGTACGACAGCGCGTACGGCACTTTGATGATCACCATGCGGTCGAGCAACGCCTCGTTCTCCTTTTCCTGCAGGAAGCGCTGAAACTCGGCGAGGTTGGTGTGCGCGAGCACCGTCTCATCGAGGTAAATGAGCGGGAAGCGCGCCACCTTGACGTTCTTCTCCTGGGTGAGCGTCAGCAGCAGATAGAGAAACTCGCGCTTGACCTTGAGGATCTCGATCATCTCGAGCAGACCGCGGCTTGCGGCGTAAACGGCTCCGGACCAGGACCAGGCACGCGGATCGCCCTCGTCGCCGACCTCGGCCACCCGGGCGAGGTCGACCGAGCCGACCAGATCGGCGATATCGGCGGTGGTGGGATCGTGCGGCGCATAGGTGCCCACGCCGCAGCGCGCCGCCTCGCAGAGCAATATCCGCTCCACCGGAACTTTGAGGAACTCGCCCTCGAACTGCCGCTCGAGGCACTCGCGCGCCCACGGCGACAGCTCGCCCTGCAGCGATACGCCGTAATGCTCTCGAAACTGCGCCCGCAGGCCTGCCGGAATCAGGTTGAGCGGATTCTCGTGCAGCGGCGAGCCCTTGATCGCGTACAGCGCGCCCGCCTCGGTGCGGCTGTACTCCTCCAGGCCGCGTTTGAGCAGGATCGCCAGCGTCGACTTGCCGCCCGAGGGCGGGCCGAGCAGCAGCAGCAGCCGACGACCGACATCGGAGCCGCTGGCGGCGGCCTTGAAGTACTCGAGCACGCGTGCCAACGACGCATCGATCCCGAACAGCTCACGCTTGAACAGCGCCCCTGCGCCGTCCGTGTCCGCCCCTTCGCCCGGGCCGCCGCGCGCACTCGGCACCACCACGGCCGCCGCCGACGCACTGTGCGCCGGTGTCTCGGCGTGCTGCCCATGCCAGCACAGCATGTCCCAGGTGTACTCGTGACTGGTGCGCGCCAGCGCCGCGGGGGCGGCCGGAAAGACATCGGTCAGGAACTGACCGAAGGTGCCCTCCCACCGGGGGGTTCGATGCACGCGGCTGAATGCACTCAGGGACTCGATGAACTGCGCGTGCTCGATGCTGAGGTCACCCGCAGACGGGTCGGGAAATTCGGCACTTGATTGCATCGCCCTTACCTCCCGTTTGCCAACGGTAGTGGCGGCTGCGGGCACCGCGCGTGGCGCGAGCGCCACCCGAGTCGCGCTTCAGCTGCCCTGTATCTGGTAAGACGCCGGCCCGGTGTATTCGTTCCGGACACTCGGTCCGCAACCGGCCGCGCGCTGCGTTGCGCGCCCGCATCAGCAATCGCCGCCCGCCGCGAGCTGGGACGCAATGCAGCGGGATTTTCAGGCCGCAGCGCGGATCTGCCCGGCAAATTCTGTGAACAGCGACACTGCAGCCGCCGGCGGGGGCGAGTCTCATGATGCCCGTACGCCACGCATCCTCGCGCGCCGCGCCGTACTGCGGTCGTCCGCTCGACCGGCCGGACCCGCGCGGGGTGCACTCATAAAGAACTGGAACTGGAGACTGGTTGTGGCCCATCCCGCATCAAGCGAGTCTCGTGATCCCGGTCCCGGTGCGGCCGCCACCGCGTTCGCCTCCGCCAGCGCGCCGCGTCCGGCCGATCTCGCCGCATTGACCACGCGCGATGATTTTCTGCTCGAGCTCGGCGAAGTCCTCGCCGGACGCGCAAGCGTCCATCCGGCGGAAACCCTCGAGGCGGCAATCGAGTGCCTGCACAGTGCGGTCGGCCGCCGGATTCTGGCCATCGATGCGCGCGAGACCGGCGAGGTTCGAGGCACTGTGGAGCGCGCCGCACAACGGCTCGGGGACGCGCAGATTCTGGTCTTTACCGAGGCAGGCACTGAAAAGCAGGTGGCGGCGGCGGTCAAGGGCACGAGCGTCTTCGCGGTGCTGTCGCTACCGATGGAGCCCGACAAAACGGGCGCCGTCATCGATGCGGCGCTCACCAGCAGCGGGACAACGGAGTCCGCCGAGCGTCCGGCTCGGCCCGCATTGCGCCCAGCCCCGACACTCGGTTCCGGCGGCAGCCACGCCCCTCGCGCCGACGACGCACACCCCGCGCCGCCCGGGCGACGTACGGACCTGCGCCGGGCGGCACTGCTCGGCGTGGTCGCGCTCGCCGTCGGCGCCGGAGCCTTCTGGTGGCTGATGCGCCCGCATCCAGGCGCGCCGGCTGCACTGCGCCCGACCGTACCGCAGACCGCAAGCCAACGTTCCACCCTGCCGGCGCGCCCGCATGTCGATGCCGAGATCGTGACCGGCCGCGTCTCGGACTTGCTCATCAAGGCCAGCCAGGCGATGTTCGAGCGCCACTTCACCACGCCGAAGGGCGCCAACGCCCTGGTCTATTACCGCTCGGTGCTGGCGGTCGATCCCGACAATGCCGAGGCGCAGAACGGCCTGCAGCGCGTGTCCCACGTGTTGGTCTCACGTTTCGCGGTCGACCTGTCCCGCCACCACTATGCGGGTGCGGCGCTCGCACTCGCCACGTTGCAGCTCGCCGAGCCCGCGAACCCTCACATCGGACCGTTCCGGATCGAGCTCGCGCGTGCCCAGGTCGCGCAGGCACTGGCACACCGGAGCCGACTGCCCGCGGCCCCCGCCCTCATCGCGCAAGCGGCCCGCTGGGGCGTTCCGGCCGCACAGATCCAACTCTGGCAGGGTCAACTGGCCGCTCTGCAGCATCGCGACCGGGCCCACGCCCTGGCGCGGCGCCTCGCCACTCGTGTTGCGGCCGGCCGTCTCATCGGTGCACACAGCGCCGCATCCACGCTCGCGAAACTGCGCGTTCTGGCCCCGCAGGCACCCGCCACCGACGCCGCGGCACAGACGCTCATCGGCGCGTTGATCGCACGAGCGCAGCACGCAGGTCGGGCGGGACGCATGGCGGCGCAGCGGCAGTGGCTGCATGCCGCGCGCGATGCCGGCGCCACACCCGCGCAGATCGCCGCGGTCGAGCAGCAGCTGGCGCGGCTGCAATCGCACGCCGCCGCGGCGCGGCTCGAGCGGCTGCTCGCCCGGGCGCGCGCCGCGCTTGCCCGCGGAGCACTCCTCGCGCCGGCACATGCGAGCGCGGCATACGACCTCAGCATGTTCCAGGCCGCGCACCCCGATCCGGCGCTGCGCGCCGCGGCGGCGGTGTTGCGCACGCAACTCGCCAGCGCCCTCGTGTCACAGGCGAAAGCGGCCGAACGCACCGGCCAACATGCCGCTGCGCTCGAGGATCTGGCTGCGGCTCGCCGCTGGGGCGCGAGTTCCGCGGCACTCGATGCCGCCAACCTCTCGCCGCGCGCACCCGCGGCGCCGACCGCCGCACAGCTGGCGCAGGTGGCGCGGCAGTTGCGCCGCATCCACTATGTGCCGCCCCGCTATCCACAGCGGGCGTTGGCAAGCGGGCTGTCGGGCGAAGTGACGGTGCGGTACGTCGTTGACGCGCACGGACATACGCGGCAACTGCAGGTGATCGCCGCCAGACCCGGCACGCTCTTCAACCGGGCGGCGCTCGCGGCCATCCGCCGCTGGCGCTACACCCCGCCCACATTCGACGGACGGCCGATCGCGGTGCCGGTGATGACTCAAATCCGCTTCGAGCTGCCGAACTAAATCAGGTGGAGCCCATGCAATCCTCAGGCACTGATCGAAGCCGACGGCTGCTCACCGCCGCAGCGGGCGCGTTGCTCGCCGCACTGATGGCGCTGGTATTGATCATCGGCTTCCGGCTCGCCACACGTATTCGCGACAATGTCGCGACGCTGCGGCGCGCAAGTCTCCTGCAAGCCTATCCGTCGGAGCTGTCGCAGCAGCTGACGGCGCTGCGCGAGCGCCTCGGTACCCTGGAATACACCGGTGGGGTACAGCAAGAATTGTCCGATTCCGTGGCCGGCGTCAACCGCGACCTGACAGCGCTCGAGCACCGTCGCGGCCTCGATCCGACCCTCCTCGGCACGGCAGAGCAGCTCTGGCGCGCCTACGGCCCCGTGCTCGCCCCGGTGCTGGCTTATGCCGGGGAGCCGTATTCGGATACGGATTTCGGCAGCTCGCTGTCGGTGAGCGGCAAGATGTATTACACCCAGGTGCGCCGTGCGGAACTGTTTGCGCAGAGCCACGCCCCGGCGCTGCATCGCCAACTGACCGCTCTCACCGCCGCGCTGCAGAAGCGCACATCGAACGCGGCGGCACGCCTGCGGCTGCTGCTCTCGGCGGGCGTGCTGGCCGTGCTGCTGCTCGGCGGGGCCGCGGCCTATCTGCAGTTGGCGCGCAGCCGCGGCGAGCGCGCCGCCCAGGCCGCCGAGGAGCAGACCCGCGACATCCTGCACACGGTGCGCGAGGGACTGTTTCTGCTCGATGCCGACTATCGTATCGGGTCGGTGTGGTCGCAGGCGCTCAACCACCTGTTTGGCCGCGAGGACTTCGCCGGTCTGCCGTTCGAGGAGCTGCTGCGCGACAAGGTGTCGCCGGCGACCTTGGCCACGGCCATGAAGTACATCAAGCTCCTCTGGGGCGAGCGCGCACACGAGAACCTGATCAAAAGCATCAACCCGCTGGGACAGCTCGAGGTGACGCTCGATAATGGCCGCGGCGGCAAGGAGACCCGCTACCTGCAGTTCAACTTCCACCGCGTGCTCGGTGCGAAGGGTGTCAAGCATGTCCTGTGCACCGTCGCCGACATCACCTCGAACGTCATGCTGACGCGTGAGCTGCACGAGGCTCAGGAGAGTGCTCATGCCCAGCTCGACATGATGGTCGGCATGCTGCAGTCCGATCCGCTTCAGGTCGGCGGCTTCCTCGATGCGGCCGCGGCGGGCTTGAAGCACATCAACGCGATCCTGAAGGAACCGGCGCGCAGTCATGCGGAGTTCAGCAAGAAACTCGCCGGACTGGCGCGTGAGCTGCATGCCATCAAGGGCGAGGCGTCGGCGCTCAATCTGATGAGCATCGCGCAGCGCGTGCATCACCTCGAGGACATGGTCGAGTCACTCAAAGGCAAGAGCGAGCTCGACGGCAACGACTTTCTGCCACTGGTGCTCAAGCTCGACGAGTTGCTGGCCCATTTGCGCGCGGTCCGCGAGATGATCGGGCGGCTGGGCGCGCTGCAGGCGCCCGCGAGCGCGCCCGCGGACACCCTGAGTTCTCCCGTGCTGCGTCCGGTCGGCGCCGAGGAGCTCGCCGCGACGCTGCAGAACCTCGCCCGCAAGCTCGCCGAGGATCACGGCAAACCGTTCACCCTGAGCCTCGAGGGCCTGACCGAGGTCCCGGCGCAGTATCTCGGCGCCCTCAAGGACTGTCTGATCCAGATGTTGCGCAATGCCGCCGTGCACGGCATCGAGCCCGACACGGTGCGCCGCGCCGGATCCAAATCCGCAACCGGACAGGTGCGCGCGCAGTTCCAGCGCCAGGCCGACGGTTTCGAGCTGGTGTTCGAGGATGACGGCGCGGGACTGTCGCCGGAGGCCCTGAAACAGGCCGCGGTGCGCAAGCAGCTCCTCACCGCCGAGCAGGCCGCCGAACTCGACGATCGCGCCGCGCTCGCGCTCATCTTCAAGCCGGGCTTCTCGACGCGAACGGAGGTATCGCTCGATGCCGGGCGCGGCACGGGCATGGACCTTGTGGCCAAGGCCATCTACGGGCTCGGCGGACGCATTGGCGTGAGCACCCATCCGGGCCGCTTCACGCGCTTCAAGATCGCGTTGCCGGTGCCGCGGGAAACGGCGGTAGCCTAGCGGCGGAACCGACCCCCATGAGCACCGACAATGCCCGCGAGCGGCGGCCCGTGCGCCTGCTGATCGTCGATGACTCGAACATCGTCCGGCGGCGCATCGAGCGCTCGCAGCAGTTCGACGACCTGCAGGTGGTCGGCACGGCCGCAAACGGCATCGAGGCTCTTGAGCTGGCGCGGCGCACGGACCCGGATCTGGTCACCATGGACCTCACCATGCCGCAGATGGACGGCATCGAGTGCATCACCCAGCTGGTGAAGTTCAAGCCCACAGTGCGCATACTGGTGATCTCGGCGCTCGCGGACAAGGCGACGGCCGTGGAAGCGATGGAGTGCGGCGCCAATGGCTTTCTCAACAAGCCATTCTCCGACCGGCAGCTGAACGAAGCGATCGCCGAGCTGATGGCCTGATCGGCGCGGACAACCAGGACACACACCGATGCTGCGCGAAGAGGAACTGAAGACATTCGTCGACGGCACCACCCGGTACTTCGAGGTGGCCGCGCAGCAGCCGGCAACCATCGGCTCGCCGTACCTGCTCGAGGGCGAGCCGGCCATGCACGATTACACCGGCATGATCAACATCAGCGGCAAGCGCGAAGGGGTGGTGTATTTCACCGCGCCGCGCGCGATGCTGACGGTGCTGTTGATGAAGATGCAGGAAAGTGATTTCAGCCACGAGAGCATGCGCGACCTCGTCGGCGAGGTCGCCAACACCATCTCGGGCAACGCACGGCGCGATTTCGGCCACGACTTCGTCATCTCGGTGCCGAGCGTGTTCGCCGGCGAGAAGCCGCAGATTCCGCAGCCGCCCGGCACGCGTGCCTTCGTCATTCCGATCCACTGGCGCAGCCACAGCGCCAAACTGGTCGTCTCGCTCACCTGAGCGGCTACACCGACTCGGTCGCCGCGGCGCGCAGCCGATAGCCGAGGCCGGGCTCGGTGATCAAGAAGCGCGGCTTGCGCGGATCGGGCTCGATCTTGCCGCGCAGATTCATGATGCTGACACGCAGGCTGCGGCTGTCGCCGATGCGATCCGGTCCCCACACCTCGCGGAGCAACTGCTGCTGCGTGACGATCGAGCCGAGGTGGCGCGCCAGACATTCGAGCACACGGTATTCGAGCGGCGTCAGATGAATCTCGCCGTTGTCGCCGTGTGCCTCGCGCTTGGTCAGATCGATGTGGCAGGCGCCGAGGTGGAGCAAGCCCATCTGCTCCGCGCCAACGACGGTGCGGCGCAGTGCGGCACGGATTCGGGCCAGCAGCTCCGCGGCGCTGAACGGCTTGGTCACGTAGTCGTCGGCACCCGCATCGAGGGCGGCGACCTTGCGCTCCTCCTGTGTGCGCGCCGAAAGCACGATGATCGGCAGCGGCGACCAGGCGCGCACCCGGCGGATGACGGCGATGCCATCGCCATCGGGCAGCCCCAGATCGATCAGCAGCAGGTCGGGCTTGTGGCTGCGGCTCTCGATCTCCGCGCGCAACGCGGTGTCCGCCTCGATCACCCGGTAACCCTCGGCCTCGAGCAAGACCCGCAGCACCGTGCGAATGGCCGGCTCATCCTCGACCACCAGCACCTGATGCATGGCCTCGGTCACGCCTGCGGCTCCCGCGCCGGCAGGGTGAACTCGAAACGGGCGCCACCGCCGTCGCGAGACCGAGCCGTGATGTCACCGCCATGGGCGCGCACGATCGCGCGACAGATGGTCAGTCCGAGCCCCGCGCCGGCGATGGCGCCCTCGCCGCTGCCGCGCTGAAACTTCTCGAACAGCTGTGCCGGATCTCCCGGTGGCAGCCCCGGACCATCGTCCTCGAGCACCACCCGCACGCTCGCCCCCTCGTTGATGGCCGTCACCCAGGCATGTGTGCCCGGCGGGGTGTACTTGGCGAGATTGTCGAACAGGTTGGCGAACACCTGGGCCACGAAACCGGCATCGACATACACCGGCGGCAGGTCGGCCGGAATCTTCAGCTCCACGGCATGATCCTCAAGTCTTTCTTGAATCCGCTGCAGGCCGGCGCCGGCCAGATCCTCGACGCTTTGCCAGTCGCGCAGCAGCGGCACTTCCCCGGACTGGAAGCGCATCAGATCGAGCACGTTCGAGACGAGCTCGGACATCTCCCGCGCCTTCAGCTCGATCGAGCCGGCGAGCTCCCGGCGCTTGCCGGCATCGAGCGCCTCGCCGCGCTCGGTGAGGGTGCTGGCCGCGCCCACCATGACCGCAAGAGGCGTGCGCAGGTCGTGCGAGATCGAGGCGAGCAGCGTATTGCGCAGACTCTCGCGCTCGGCGGCGAGAGTCGAGGCCTGCGCCGCCTCGGCGAAGCGCGCCCGCTCGAGCGCGAGGCCGATTTGTCCGGCGAAGGTCTGCAGCAACTGGCTCTGCTCGGGCAGCAGCACGCGGCGCGGATTCGCCGGCAGCACCGCCAACACTCCGGCGGGACGCCGCTCGTCGCCGAGCGGCACGTACAGCGCCGGGGTCGCCGGCAGCGTATCGGAGCCGAGGCCCGCGCGTTGGCCATGATCGTTCACCCACTGTGCCACCGCGAGGTCCGCCCCGCGCAACGAATGCTCGAGCGGCGCCCCGCGCGGTGGGCGCAGCTTGCCGCTCGCATCCGGCAGCAGCACGACCGCGCGGCAATCGAACACCTCGGCCACGTGCCGCACGGCCACGCCGGCCATGCTCTCGATGCCGCGCGTCACCGCCAGCTCACGGCTCATGCCATACAGCGCCGCGGTGCGCCGCTCGCGGGCGCCGGCGACGCGGGTCTGCTGACGCACGTTGGCCGTGAGCGTCGCGATCACCAGGCCGATGATCAACATGGCCGCGAAGGTGATGAAATACTGGAAGTCGGCGACGGCGAAGGTGAACCGTGGCGGCACGAACGAGAAACAAAACAGCAGCACGTTGAGCACGGCGGTGAGCGCCGAGGGGCCGCGCCCGAGACGCAGACCCGCCACCGTGATGCCGAGCAGATAGACCATGGCGAGATTCGACAGGTCGACATGCGGATACATCGCGAATGCCACCAGCGTGCACAGCGCACTGATGCCGACGGCCCAACCGTACCGATCCCAGGGAATCTCCGCCTGGAAGGCGCCGCTCGGCAGATAGGTCGTGTGCATCGGGCGGCGCGCCTGGCCGGCCGGCGCAATCACGATGACATCGAAGCCTCGGGCCTGCTTCACCAGAGTGGTCGAAGTGGAGGCGCGCGCCCATGTGCGCCAGCCGCGCCGTTTCGGGGCGCCCACCAGAACGCGGGTCACACGACGCGTCTGCGCATACTCCAGGAGCGCCACGGCGGCGGACGGTCCATCCAGAGTGACCGTCTCGGCACCCAAGGACTCTGCCAGACGCAACACGTTGATCCTGCGATTGCGCAGCGTGTCGGGCAGACGGAGCAGCGCTGGCGTCTCGACATATACGACCATCCAGTTCGCCGCGAGCGCGTCGGCCATACGCTTGCCCGCGCGCACCAGCTGATCGGCCTGCTCATCCGGCCCGACCGCGACCATGATCCGATCCCCGACGATGCGCCCGCGCGGCCGGCCGGGATGCAACGCGCGCGCAGCGGCCTCGACCCGCTCGGCCACCCGACGCAGGGCGATCTCGCGCAGCGCCATCAGATTGGACTTGCGGAAAAAACGCTCCGACGCCGTCGCCACCGCGTCGGAGACGTAGACTTTTCCGGCGTGCAGGCGCGCCAGCAGGTCGTCGGCCGGCAGATCGATCAGCTCGATATCGTCGGCCTCGTCAAACACCCGGTCCGGAAGCGTCTCGGTCTGACGCACACCCGTGGTCTGATACACGAGGTCATTCAGACTCTCCAGGTGCTGGACATTGACCGTGGTCCATACGTTGATGCCGGCCGCGAGCAGCTCCTCGACATCCTGCCAGCGCTTCGGGTGTCGGGGTGGAGGCACCCCGCCCAACAGATTGGAGTGCGCCAGCTCATCGACCAGCACGATGGCCGGCCGGCGCGCCAGCGCCGCGTCCAAATCGAACTCCTGGCGCACGATGCCGCGATAGGCGACCGGGAGCGTCGGCAGCCGCTCGATCCCGTCGGCCAGCCGCTCGGTCTCGACCCGGCCGTGGGGCTCGAGGTAGCCGATGACCAGATCGGTGCCTGCGGCCCGCTCGGTGCGAGCCGCCTGCAACATCGAATAGGTCTTGCCCACGCCGGCCGAGGAGCCGAAAAAGATCCGTAGCCGCCCGCGCGCAGCCCGCTCTTCCTGGGCCTTGACTTGGGCGAGCAGCTGATCCGGATCGGGTCTGAGGTCGGCGGTCGGTGCGTTCACCGGCGTATTATCGCCCGGGAAACCGGCCGCGCGCCCGTCCTTCGCGGCTGCGGCGGACTATTTCACGGCAGCCAGCGCAAGATTGAGCTCGAGGACGTTCACGTGTGGCTCACCGAGCACGCCCAGCCACGGGTAGCGGGCGTGGGCGGCAATCAGACGCCGCACGGTCGCAAGCCGCAAGTGGCGCGCACGCGCCACCCGGGCGGCCTGATAGTCGGCGGCGGCGATACTGATATCCGGATCGAGCCCGCTTGCCGAGGCGGTCACGAGGTCCACGGGGATGGGTGCGGTGTTGCCGGGGTCGGCCGCCCGCAAGGCGGCAATGCGGGCCTTGACGGCCACGAGCAGCGCGGGATTCAACGGGCCGAGATTTGAGCCGGTCGAATCCAGGCCATTGTAGGGCTGCGGCGTGCTTGCCGAGGGGCGGCTCCAGAAGTCACCCGCCGCACTGAAGGGCTGACCGATCAGCCGCGAGCCGATGGCCCGCCCGTCGCGCACGATGAGACTGCCGTTCGCCTGGTCGGGAAACAGCACCTGGGCGATGCCCGTGATCGCGAGCGGATACGCAAGACCGGTGATCACGGTCATCAGGAGCAGCAGCATGACCGCAGGACGGAGCACGGATGTGCCCGGACCGTCCCGGTGTGGCTCCACCCGCCGCTCGAGCCCGCCCGCGCGGGCGGAACTTGCCGGCACTTCGTTCATGGCGTCGTCTCTCAGGTCAGATGCAGGAAGGTCAGGCCCATGTCGATCAATTTGATCCCGATGAACGGTACGAGGATACCGCCGAGCCCGTAGATCACCAGATTCCGTCGCAGCAGGGTGCCGGCGCCGAGCGGCCGATAGCGCACGCCCGTCAGCGCGAGCGGGATCAGCACGACGATGACGAGCGCATTGAAGATCACGGCCGAGAGAATCGCTGAGTACGGACTCGTCAGATGCATGATGTTGAGCGCATTCAGCTCCGGATAGGTGGTGGCGAATGCGGCCGGGATGATCGCGAAGTACTTGGCGATGTCGTTGGCGATACTGAAGGTCGTCAGCGCCCCGCGCGTCATCAGCATCTGCTTGCCGGTCTCGACCACCTCGATGAGCTTGGTGGGATTGGAGTCGAGATCGACCATGTTGCCGGCTTCCTTGGCCGCCTGCGTGCCGGTGTTCATCGCCACCGCGACATCGGCCTGTGCGAGCGCCGGCGCGTCATTGGTGCCATCGCCGGTCATCGCCACGAGACGGCCCTCGGCCTGATGCGCGCGAATGAGGTTCAGTTTCGCCTCCGGCGTCGCCTCGGCCAGAAAGTCATCGACGCCGGCCTCGGCGGCGATCGCCGCAGCGGTGAGCGGGTTGTCGCCAGTGATCATGATGGTCTTGATGCCCATGCGGCGCAGCTCGCCGAAACGCTCCTTGATGCCGCCCTTGACGATGTCCTTCAGCTCGATCACCCCGAGCACGCGCGCCCCATCGCTCACCAGCAGCGGCGTGCTGCCGCGGCGCGCGACGGCCTTGACCGTCTCGAGCAGCGCCTGCGGGAAGCTCTCCCCGAGCGTCTCAACGTGCTTGCGGATCGCATCGACGGCGCCCTTGCGGATCTGTCGCCCGCGGATATCGACGCCGCTCATGCGCGTGTGCGCCGAGAACGGCACGAACGTGCCGTGCAGCGAGCCGAGATCCCGCTCACGCAGTTGGAAGCGCTGCTTGGCGAGAACCACGATGCTACGCCCTTCGGGCGTCTCGTCGGCGAGCGAGGCGAGTTGCGCCGCCCCGGCCAGCTCTTCCTCGCTCACGCCCGCGGCCGGAATGAACGCCGCCGCCTGCCGGTTGCCGAGCGTGATCGTGCCGGTCTTGTCGAGCAGCAGCACGTCCACGTCGCCCGCGGCCTCCACCGCGCGACCCGAAGTCGCGATCACATTGGCCTGCATCATGCGGCTCATGCCGGCCACGCCGATCGCCGACAGCAATCCGCCGATGGTGGTCGGGATCAGACACACCAGCAGCGCGATGAGCGCCGTCAGGGTGACCGGTGTGCCGAGCCGAGTGACCGCGACGCTGTAGAGCGAATACGGCAACAGCGTCGCGGTGGCGAACAGGAATACCAGCGTCAGCGCCACGAGCAGAATGGTGAGCGCAATTTCATTGGGGGTCTTCTGGCGCCTGGCCGTCTCGACCATGGCAATCATGCGATCGATAAAGGTCTCGCCCGGATTGGCCGAGATGCGCACCACGATCCAGTCCGACAGCACGCGCGTGCCCCCGGTCACGGCGGAAAAATCACCACCCGACTCGCGGATGACGGGTGCGGACTCGCCGGTGATGGCGCTCTCATCGACCGAAGCGGCACCTTCGATCACCTCGCCGTCACCGGGGATATAATCGTTGGCCTCCACGAGCACGACGTCGCCCTTGCGCAGCGTGTCCGCCCGGACCGGCGTCACCCGCGCCCGATCGGAGGGATCGGCGAGACGCTTGGCCGCCACGGTCTGTTTCAGGCCCTTCAGGCTCGCCGCCTGCGCCTTGCTGCGCCCTTCCGCCAGCGCCTCGGCAAAGTTCGCGAACAACACCGTGAACCACAGCCACACAGCGATGCTGAAGATGAACCACGCCGGCGCCTCGCCATAACCGAACAGCGCCTGGAGCCACAGGCCCGTGGTGAGCAGGCTGCCGAGGTAAACCACGAACATCACCGGGTTGCGCCATTGCACGCGCGGATCGAGCTTGTACAGCGCATCGCGGACCGCCGGTGCGAGCAGCGACCGATCGAACATGGAGAGCTTGCGGCGCATATCAATGCCTCCAGAGCAACAGGTGCTCGACGATCGGTCCGAGCGCGAGGGCCGGAACGAAGGTGAGCGCCCCCACCAGCAGCACCGTGCCGATCAGCAAAAGAATGAAGGTTGGGCCATGGGTGGGCATGGTGCCCGCGGTCACCGGAATGCGCTTCTTGGCGGCGAGCGAACCGGATATGGCGAGCACGGCAACGATCGGCCAATAGCGCCCGATCCACATCACCAAGCCCAGCGTGATGTTGTAAAAGGGCGTGGCAGCATTGATGCCGGCGAACGCGCTGCCGTTGTTGTTGGCCGCGGAGGTGAAGGCGTAGAGGATTTCGGCGAAGCCGTGCGCGCCTGGATTGAACGCTCCGGCTCGCCCGGCCGGCAGGCTCACGGCGACCGCCGTGCCGACCAGCACCAGCACCGGCATGACCAGGATCGCGATCGAGCTCATCTTCATCTCGAACGCCTCGATCTTCTTGCCGAGGTATTCCGGGGTCCGTCCGATCATGAGGCCGGCGATGAACACCCCGACGATCGCGAAGATGAGCATGGAGTAAAGACCGGAGCCCACGCCGCCGAACACCACCTCGCCCAGCATCATGTTGAACAGCAGCGCGAGCCCGCCGAGCGGCATGTAGGAATCGTGCATGGAGTCGACCGCGCCGGTCGAGGTGGCCGTGGCGACGGTCGCGAACAGCGTCGAGCCGGCAATGCCGAAGCGCACCTCCTTGCCTTCCATGTTGCCGCCGCTCTGCAATCTGCTCGCGGTCTGATTCACACCGAGCGCGGTCAGGCGCGGATTGCCGAGCTGCTCGGCATGGTTGCACAGCACGTACAGGGGCACGAACAGGATGAGCATCGCGGCGAGCACCGCCCAGCCCTGCCGGGTATCGCCCACCATGTGGCCGAATGTATAGGTCAGCGCGGCCGGAATCAGCACGATCGCCAATATCTCGATCAGATTGGTCAGGGCGTCCGGGTTCTCATACGGATGCGCGGAGGTGGCGGTGAAGAAGCCGCCGCCGTTGGTGCCGAGTTCCTTGATCGCCTCCTGCGAGGCGACCGGTCCCATCGGCAGCGTCTGCACGTCGGTGGTCACGGACTGCGTGACCGTCTTGCCGGCGGCGTTGACCCGCTGCTGCGGGTAGGTCACCGGCTGCAGCAGGGACACGGTCTTGTAGGGGCTGAAGTTCTGGATCACCCCCTGGCTGACGAGCACAACCGCGATCAGCGCGGCAATCGGCAGCAGCACATAGAGCGTCACGCGCGTCAGATCCACCCAGAAATTACCGATGGTCCTGGCGCTGTGGCGAGCAAGCCCGCGAATCAGCGCCACCGCCACCGCGATGCCGGTGGCCGCGGACAGGAAGTTCTGCACGGCGAGACCCATCATCTGGGTGAGATAACTCAGACTGGTCTCGGGCGTATAGCTCTGCCAGTTGGTGTTGGTGATGAAGCTGATCGCCGTGTTGAATGCCGTATCCGGGGACACGCCGGCAAAATGTTGGGGATTCAGTGGCAGCTCATACTGCAGTCGCTGCAGCACGTAGAGCAGCACGCCGCCGAGCGCATTGAACACCAGCAGGGCGATGGCGTAGCGCTGCCAGCCCATCTCGGCGGCCGGATCGATCCCGCAGAGCCGGTAGATCAGCCGCTCGAGCGCGCCGCTCGAGCGCGCCGGTCCGACGGGCTCGCCCGCGACCACCTTGGCCATGTACAGACCGAGCGGCTTGACGCACAGCAGCGTCAGGGCAAGGAACAGCGCGAGCAGCTCCCAGGATTGGGCGGTCATCAGAACTTCTCCGGCTTGAACAGCGCGTACAGGAGATAGCCGGTCAGGCCGAGCGCGAGCAGGCCGCCGATGGCGTCTGCCGCGCTCATCGGCCTTCCCGCAGGCGCGCGATCGCGCCGACAAGGACATGCGTGAGACCGTACAGGACGGCCATGAGCAGAATGTAAACGATATCCACTCGAGTCTCTCCCGTGCGCCGGTGCTGCGCAGCACGAATCGCAGGCACAAACGCTAGCGTATGTACTGTGAGCAGCGGGTTAAAAAACGGCCGTACTGGCTTCGGCGACACGCCTGATGGACAATACTGGATCAAATCCGCTCGTGTTCGACCCGTGCACACTATCGCCTACCGTCGCTATCCGGCGCTGCGGCCCGGGGCGCGCGTCGCCGTCGTGGCGCCCTCCGGCCCGTTCGATCGTGCTGCGTTCGAAGCGGGACTCGCCGTCATTTCCGGCCGCTACGCGGTGAGCTTCGATCCCGGAGTGCTGGCACGGCAGCGCTACCTCGCCGGCGACGATGAGCGCCGGTTTGCCGAACTGGCCGCGGCGCTCACCGATCCGCACATCAAAGCAGTGTTCTGTGCGCGCGGCGGCTACGGTGCGCTGCGCCTGCTGCACCGTCTCGACGACTCTGCCCTCGCGCCGAAGGCCCTGGTGGGCTTCTCGGACATCGTGACACTGCATGCCGTCCTGCTGCGCGCCGGCCGGATCACCCTGCACGCGCCCGTGCTCACTCAGCTCGCCCAACTCCCGGCGCCGACCCATGAGCGCCTGTTCGCGTTGCTCGAGTCGCCCCGCCCCGCCGAGCCGCTGCGCGGCACGGGGACCTACGTCCCCGGTACGGCCGAGGGGCCGCTCGTCGGCGGCAATCTTGCGACGCTGGCGGCTCTGCTCGGGACACCCTACCTGCCCTCGTTCGAGGGTGCGGTGCTGCTCCTCGAAGAAGTGGGCGAGCGGCCCTACCGGCTTGACCGCATGTGGACGCAGCTCGCCCTGGCGGGCGTGTTCCGGCAGGTCCGCGGCATCGTGCTCGGCTCCTTCACGCACTGCGAGGAGCGCGACGCCGATTTCACTAGCGCCGAGGTCCTGCAGGACTTGACGCGGGCGACCGGCCTGCCGTGCGCAGCCGGATTCCCCATCGGTCACGGCGAGCACAACGAACCGGTCGCGCTCGGGGCGCGCGTGCGCCTGGACGCGACCGCGGGCCTCCTGACATTCCTCGAGAGCGCAGCCGGCTGAACGACCCCCGCTCTATCGCTGCTGTGCGCAATACTGCAGGATAAGACTTTGCCTCCACCGATCGAGACACCATGAACGCAAGAACCGAGATCGAGCGCATCCTCAAGCTGTCCCCCGTCATGCCCGTCGTCGTGATCGAGGACCCGGCCGTAGCGCCGGATCTGGCGCGGGCGCTGTGGCGCGGCGGGCTGCGCGCCATCGAGGTCACCCTGCGCACGCCGGCGGCGTTGCAGGCGATCGAAGCCATCGCCCGGGATGTGCCCGAGATCGCCGTGGGCGCCGGCACCGTGCTCGCGGTCGATGATCTGCATGCAGCCGTGAACGCCGGCGCGGCTTTCGCCATTTCCCCGGGCACGACCGCCGCCCTGGTCGAAGCGGGCGCACACAGCGCCATCCCCTACCTGCCGGCGGTGGCAACGGCTTCGGAGCTGATGCTGGGCCTCGCCCACGGCTATCACTGCTTCAAGTTTTTCCCGGCCGCGCTCGCCGGCGGCCCGCCAATGCTCAAGGCGTTCGCCGGCCCATTCCCCCAGGCCCGATTCTGTCCGACCGGGGGTATCACGCCGGAAACGCAGCGGACCTACCTGAATCTGCCCAACGTGCTGTGCGTGGGCGGTTCCTGGCTTGCGCCCGCCGACGTGGTGGCGGCTCGCGATTGGACGCGCATCGAGGCTCTGGCTGCAGCCGCGGCGCGCGCTTGATGGCAGGCGGCGCGCGTGCGCGGACGATCGCCGCCCACGGCAGCGGCGCCCCGCCTGCATCAGGGGCGCTCAGCGCAAGGCAAAGCCCCAGGCAACCGCCATGATGAGCATGGCCACGAGTCCTGCGAGCCACTGCGGCATGTGCCGGAGTCGCCCGCGAGTCGCGGCCCAGGCGCCCGCCCAGCCGAAGAGCACCCCCATGCCGAAGCCGAGCACGTGCGCGACAAGATCGGTGTACCGGCCGGATGTGCCCAGCCAGCCGAGCAGCACCACGCCAGCGCCGAACGGCACCCAGCGACGCAATACGCTCTGTGGCGTACGGCGCCCGCTCCAGCCGGTGTGCGCAACGATGATCCCCAATGCGGCGAAAACAGCAGTCGAGGCGCCCACGGAACGATACTCGGGCGGTCCGGCCAGGCCCTGGAGCACATTGGCCCACCCTGCCGCGAGCACGATCAGCAACCAGGCGGTCCCGGCGCCGAACTGACGGCCCGCGACATATCCGAACACCACCCCTGCGAGCAGGTTTGCGGCAAGGTGCGGCCCGCTCGCATGCAGCGTCAGGCTGGTCCAGGCCCGCCACCACTGTCCCTGCTGCACCCGTGCACCGAAGAGCTCGCCCCGGTTGAACGCATCCAGGCGCACCAGCCCATTCGAGACGGTGTAGGCCACACCGAGCAGCCAGGCGGCGTAGCCGACGCAGCCCACCCAGGCATGCGTAAACAGCACCGGCTCGGCGTGCTGTGGGGGTGCGGAGTTTTCCAGTTCGTACTCGCGCAGCTGCGCCGACGCGCGATCAACGTCGGCCGCGGCGACCTGCAGCACCACCCAGCCGTCCAGGTCGATGACCCGGCTCGCAATACCGAGCGCCGTGAGAACGAACGCACGTTCCCTGCAGGCGCGCCGGGCGCGAGAGCGGAAGATCTCGACGTCGATCCCGCACACCGACACGCTCACGCACACCGTGCAGACTGTCCCGCTCGGCAGCCGGGGTGTGGGTCGGGGCGCGCACTTGTACGTATGGCGCTAGGCATGGTGCCGCGTGAATATACTGTTTTCGATGACCTTCAGCGGCGAAGCCTGCGGACATGACGAGCACGTTCACCTTCGAGCCCGACCTCCTGCGTCGTTACGACCGGCCGGGACCGCGCTACACTTCCTATCCCACGGCGCCGCAGTTCACCGCCGCGTTCACGAGCGCGGACCTGCGCGAGCACATCCGGCGCAGCAACGCGAGCGGGCATGCGCTGTCGGTTTACGTGCACATGCCCTTTTGCGCGAGCCCGTGCTTCTATTGCGCCTGCAATCGGGTCATCACCCGCGACACCGCCCGCGCCGAGCAGTATCTGCGCCATCTGCTGCAGGAACTCGTCATGATCGGTGCGCTGTTCGAGCGGGAGCGGGAGGTGCTGCAACTGCACCTCGGCGGCGGCACACCGAACTTCTTCCGGCCGGCGCAGATCGCCCGGTTGCTCGCGGCACTTGGCCGGCAGTTTCGCCTGAGTGCGCGGGCGCAGCGCGACTATTCCATCGAACTCGATCCGCGCACGGTGCTCCCGCAGGACATCGCCGCGCTGGCCGCGCTCGGCTTCAACCGCGCCAGTCTCGGCATACAGGACTTCGATCCGGACGTGCAACGGGCAGTCAACCGCATCCAGAGCGTCGAACAGACTCTTGCCGTCATCGAGGCCTGCCGCGCCAACGGCTTTCGATCGGTCAACGTCGACCTCATCTATGGTTTGCCCATGCAGACGCTCGCCGGATTCGAGCGCACGCTCGCCACGGTGATCGACGCGCGCCCCGATCGGCTCGCGGTGTACGGCTATGCGCACCTGCCTGAGCGGTTCAAGCCCCAGCGCCATCTCGATGCCACATTCCTGCCGCATCCGGAGCTGCGTATCAGACTGCTTGCCCTCGCCATCGAGCGCCTCGAGGCCGCCGGATACTGCTACATCGGTATGGACCACTTCGCGCTGCCGCAGGACGATCTCACCGCCGCACGCGCCGCCGGCGACCTGCAGCGCAATTTCATGGGCTACACCACCCATGCCGACTGCGACCTGGTCGGCCTCGGCGTCAGCGCGATCAGCCACATCGGCGCGAGCTTCAGCCAGAATCACCGCGAGCTCGACGCATGGGAAGCGGCGGTGGCGGCCGGCCGGCTCCCGCTCGCGCGCGGGCTCACGCTCACGCCCGACGACCTGCTGCGCGCCGCTGTGATCCAACAGGTCATGTGCCGGGGCGAAATCGACATCGCCGCCATCGAAGCGCGCCATACGATCGACTTTCACGCCTACTTTTCCTCGGCGTGGCCGGCTCTGCGCGCGCTCGAGGCGGATGGCCTGATTGCCCTCAGTCCGAGCTCGATCCGCGCGACACCCCGCGGTCAGCTGCTGCTGCGTCTGCTCGCGATGTGCTTCGATCGCTACATCGGCACGCAATCGGCCGACGCCGCGGCGCCACGTTACTCGCGCGTGGTCTGAACGCGTGGCCCTCAACGGAAAGCGACCACGATGAGCGCGGTCAGTAGCAACAGCGCCAGCCCCTGCAGGCGGTAGTTGGAGAACGGGGACAGACCGCGCAGTCTTTGCGTCTCCGCGCGGTAGTCCGCACTGCTCCAGACCAGCGCATCGACGGCGGCGCTCCGCGGCGCCGGATGGCGCAGACTCACCCCGACCATCACCGCCAGATCGATCGCGAGCAGGATGGGCGCGGCGTAGAGAAACTGCAGCTGGACGACGCGCAGCACTGTCGTCAGCATGAACAGTGTCGCGCCGCACACGGTGCCCACCAGCAAAGTGGCGCGCGCGCCGGCGGCACTGGCGCGCGCCCAGAACTGACCGGTCACGAACAAGGCGACGATCGGTGGCACCGCATAAGCGAGCACGGCCTGCAGGTACTGCCATAGATCGCCGAAGCGCTGGATCTGCGGCGCCCACAGCACCGCCACCACCAGCACCCCTAGAGCGCTCAAGCGTCCGATCCGGACCGGATGCGCGGCCGCCACGCGCGGGGCGATCTGACCGAACAGGTCGATCGTGATCAGGGCGGATGCGCAATTGAGCGTCGAGCCGAATGCAGCCAGCGTGGCCCCGATGAAGCCGGCGGCCACCACGCCGAGCAGCCCGGCGGGCAGGAGATTGCGCATCAGATCCGGGTAGACCTGGTCGGGGTTCGACAGATGCGGATACAACACGAGCGCGCACGTTCCGGGCAGCACCAGCAGGAACAGTTCCGGCAGTTTCAACAGCCCGGTCAGAAGGGCGCCGCGGCGGCCATCATCGAGCGAGCGCGCCGACAGCACCCGCTGCACGATGTAGTGGTTGGTGCACCAGTAATAAAATCCGAGTACGGGTATACCGAACAACAGGCCCGGCCAGGGCACGCCGGCGGAGCCGGCCGGCTCGATCAGGCTCAGCATGCCGGGTCCGACCCGACTGGTGAGCGCCTGCCAGCCGCCGACGCGCAGGAACGTCGCCGTCGCGATGATGCAGGCGCTGCCGATCAGCAGCACCGCCTGCACCGCTCCCGTCCACATCACCGCGCGCAGACCGCCGGTAAGCGTGTACAGGCTCGCCACGCCCGCCAGCAGCGCCACCAGCGCCCACAGCGGCACGGCGGGCATCAGCATGCGGCACACCAGAGCACCGCTGTAAAGTGCGGCGGCTGAATCGACGAACACCAGCAGAAATAACGTCAATGCCGCGAAGTACACGCGCGCGCTGCGGTCGTAACGGCGCTCGAGGAACTCCGGCATGGTGTAGACGCGGCTACCGAGCACCGCCGGCAGCAGAAAGACGCAAAAGAAGACCAGCACCACCGTCGCCGACCATTCGTAGTCGTATACGGAAATGCCAAACGCATAGGCCGCACCGGCGAGCGCGATGATGGCCGTGGGTGAGATGTTCGAGGCGTACAACGCCAGGCCGATCGCAGGCCAGCGCGAGGCGCGCGAGGCGAGAAAATAATCATCCAGACTGCGCTGCCGCCGTGAAACGAGCAGGCCGAAGCCGACCATTGCGACGGTGCAGGCCACCGCGACGAACAGCGCAAGCGGCCCTGGCGCGGACATCATCCGACTCGTCCTCCGTGCCGTTGTGGCTGGATTGACAGCGCTGACATTTCTTCTATCCTACGCGCATGCGCAGAGTGGTGGATTCCGGTCGCAGCCCCGCGACCCTGGCGGTCGTGGCGGCGCGGTCGGGAGTATCGGCGAAGACCGTCTCGCGCGTCATCAACAACGAGCCCGGCGTGCGCGCCGAGACGCGCGCGCGCGTGCTGGCCGCGATTCAGCAGCTCGATTACCAGCCCAACCTCGCGGCGCGCGGTCTTGCCGGCGACCGCTCGTTCCTGATTGGCCTGTTCTACGATCAGCCGGGCGACTACCTGAGCGAATTTCAAACCGGCGCCGTCCAGCGCTGTCATGAATCCAACCTGCATCTGATGATCGAGCCGCTCGAGGCGAGCAGCCCTGACCTGCGGCGACATCTCAGCACGCTCATCCGGCAACTGCGCTTGGAGGGCGTGATTCTGCTGCCGCCGCTCGGCGACCTGCCGGCGGTGCATGCCACCTTGGCGGCCGCCGACGTTCCGGCGGTGCTCATCGCACCGATGCATGCCCGACTCGATGCGCCCGTGGTCGACACCGACGATCGTGCGGCGGCCCGCGATCTCACCGGCGCACTGCTGGAACGAGGACACCGCCGCATTGCATTCATGCGCGGCCGCCCGTCGCACCGGGCCACCGAGCAGCGCTATCTCGGCTTCGCCGATGCGATGCGCGCGCACGGTGTGGACATTGATGCGGCGCTGGTGCAGAGCGGCAACTTCGAGTTTGCCGAAGGACTCGAGTGCGCGCGCCGCATGCTCAGTCATCGGCCCCGTCCCACCGCGATTTTTGCCAGCAACGATGATATGGCCGCGGCCGCGGTATCCGCCGCCCGACAGCTGTCGCTCGCGTTGCCTGAGCAGCTGTCCGTCGTCGGCTTCGATGATGCCCCGGTAGCGACCATGATCTGGCCGCAGCTCACCACGGTCCGCCAGCCGGTGCGTACGCTCGGTCGCGTCGCCGCCGATCTGATCAGCGAATATCAACCGCACCGCCACGGCTGGCCGCAGCCGGCGCCCCGGCGGCGCGTGCCCCTGGAGATGATCATCCGCGGCTCGATCGGCACAGCGCCTGCGGACGCCTGAGCGTACACGCCGCGCGGTCCGCCTGGTCACGGCCGTCGCCCCCGACAGCGCGCCCGCGTCATGCCAGCGGCTCGAAGCGCGACGATGTGACGAAACCGCACGCGGGCGCAATCCGGCCTAGATGCGGATCCGCTGCCAGGCGCGCGAGCGCCAGCGCGAAAACAATGCCGCACCGAGCAGAACGACGTAGATGATGACCGCACTCCAGCCCCCACGTGCACCCCAGCCGAACTGCGGCAGAAAATGCACCCAGCCCTCCCCGGGAGCGAACGTGAACGCGTACGCCAGCGGCAGGAAGACGAGCCAGCAGACCGGAAAAATCAATGCGGCGGGAACGCGCACGTCGCCCGCACCCCGCAGGCACATGCTGCTGCCGAGATTCAGGCCGTCGAAGAACTGGTAGGCCGCGGCGAACCACAGCAGCTGCGCGCCCAATTGCGCCGCCTGTACCGAGGCGCGGTCGTGCGCACCGGCAAACAGCGGCATCAGCCACGGCCCGCCCACCGCGAGCAGCACTCCGATCCCGCCCATGACCAGTGCGGCGAGCAGGATGATCCGGGTGCCGAGGCGCAGTGCCCAGGCGCGATCGCCCGCCCCGATCGACTGACCGACGAGGGTGGCCGCGGCCGTGGCGATGCCGATGCCCGGCAGATAGGCGATGGAGGTGAGCACCGTGACCATCTGAGTGGCCGCGCCGCCGACCATCCCGTAACGGACCTGCATCATCTGAAACACGGAGAATCCGAGCACGTCCGCCGCCGGCATCAGTCCGAGCGGAAATCCCAAGCGCAATTGCCGGCGCAGCGCCTGCCAGCGCGGTCGCCACATGAGATGTGGTTTGAACAGCGCGCGGATCGGCGCGCGCAGAAACAACACGAACCCGACCAGGAATCCGACCGCCTGTGCCGCGTTGCTCGCCCAGGCCGAGCCGGCCACGCCCAAGCCCAAATGGAAGATGAAGAGGTCATTGAAGATCGCATTGGCGAGCGCCGCGGCCGCGGCCACGAGGAAGCTGATGCGTGTGCGGCCGATGCCATTGAAAAATCCCATCATGGCCCAGGCCGCGACCGCGATCGATGCGCCGCCGATGCGCGGCAACCAGAACTGCACGGCCAGACGCGCGATCCGTGGGGCGAACCCGAACGGCGCCAGGATCGCCGGGCCGGCCAGAGCGAGCAGGATGCACACCGGCGCGATGCACAACGTCACCCAGAGCGCAGTCCAGGTTGCCTGCGCAGCGCGCCGATACCGGCGCGCGCCGTGCGCATGCGAGGCCAGTGTCTGCACCGCCATGCTGCTGCCGCCAAGCACGAACATGACACCGAGGATGAGCCACTGCACCGCGCCGACGGCGGCGAGCGCCGCCGTGGAGATATGTCCGATGAACCACATGTCCGTGAGGTTCAAAATCACCTGCACGGCGCTGTTGGCCATCAGCGGCAATGCCAGCGCCCAGACGACACGCATATCGATGTGCGCGCGGCCGTCACGATCGATGCGCTGTGCCGGCAGACGCGCGCCCGCCGGGGCTGTAGCGCCGATGTCCATGCGAAAGCTCCGCGATCCGATCGGCTATTCTCGCACAGCCTCTTTACGCGCCGGTCCCTCCGGTGCACCGTATCGCGCCATGGCAGCACTCAAGAAGACAGGCGCCGCCCGCCGCGGCACGGGGACCCGGCGTGCCGGCGGCGCACGCCGTCGGGGCAAGCTCGCACCGCGCGAAACTCTGCGCGGGCCGGCAGCCGCCGACATACCGCTCGCTCTCGAGAGCGCCGCGATTGCGCCGCTGGCCGCGCACGTGCGCGCCGCCGGCGGCGTGCCGATCGGGGCGTATCGGGAGCCGCTGAGCGGCCATGCGCTGCTTGTGGCCACCTTGCCGCTCGCCGTGCTGCAACCTACCACGTTCCAGCGCGATCTGTCACCGACACACACCGCGCGGCTCGCCGAGCGGATGGGCGAAGTCGGCCTGTTCCTCGATCCGTTGATCGTGGTCCGTGGTGCCGACGAGCGGTTCTCGACGCCGAACGGCCGTCATCGGCTGGCCGCGGCGAAGGTACTCGGGATGCGCCAGATCACCGTGCTCATCTGTCCGGACCCGCAGCTCGCGTATCGGATTCTTGCGCTCAATACCGAGAAGGCGCACAACCTGCGCGATCGGAGCCTGGAGGCGATCCGCATGGCGCATAGCCTGGCGCTACAGCCCGGCAGTGCCAGTGAACAGCGCTGGGCAGCGCAGCTCGAGGCGCCCGAACTGCTGACGCTCGGCCTGCTGTACGAGAGCTCCGGCCGGTTCGCCGGCGGCGCCTACCACGCGTTTCTGCGCAAGGTCGACCGCTTCAGCGCGCGGCCGCTCGCGGCAAGTCTACGCGAGCGGCAAGGCTTCGCGGCGCGGCTGCTCACCATCGACACCGAGGTCAAGCGCATCGTCGCCGGCCTACAATCACGCGGGTTCCGTTCGCCGTATCTGCGCAATTACGTGGTCGCCCGCATCAATCCGGTGCGATTCATCAAACCCGGAAAATCTACGCACGCAGCGGTGATGCCCATGGCACAGGCGCTGACGCGCATGAGTGCCGCCGCGCGAGCCTTCAAGCTTGATTCGGTTTCACACCGGGACCTGGCGTGGGTGGCCGTCGGCGCTGCCGCCGAGGAATGAACGACCGTGCGTCGCTTGACGCGGTATCACGCGGCTGCGCGAGCATTCACGAGGTCACGCCCATCACACGCGCATCACTCCCCCGTCCGATGCGGACATAACGTGTCCCAACAGTCCGATCGCGCCCGCTGACCACCTTGACGATCTTTGCGAGCGGCGCGGCTTGCACGTCCGTACGCGGACGTGACAGGAACAGCTCCGCCTGGAAGCGACCTTCGGCCTCGAGCCCCTGGGTATCGATGCCGAGTTTCTCGAGGGTCGTGAGGCAACCGGTGAACTCCTTGACGTCACGAAAGCGCCGTTGCACGAACGTGGTGCCGGCGAGCTTCTCGGTGACCAGGCCGAACCGGTCGAGCGCGGCAGCGATATCCGCGTACGGGAACATCCGCAGCACGAAGGAAATTATCCAGGGAGGCTGGTCGGTGCAGTCGAGAATTGCGCGAAAGGTTCGTTCGGTCACGTAGCCGACACAACCGGTCGAAAGAATCACGTTGACCGCGCGCAACGCTCTGCGCTCCTGCAGTGTCGGCTCAGCGTGTTCGAAGTTGGCAACGATACCGGTTGTCAGCAGGCCGGCCGCAACCGCGTAGCGCACCGCAGCGCCCGACATGTCGAGACCGATGAAACGCGCGGCGCTGATCTGCGGCCAGCTGGCGTAGTAGTTGCGATCGAGGCGGGCGAGCTCATCGGCGCTGAGCACTGCCATCTCCGGATGCACATACCGGCGGCGCAGCACGCGGAAACTCAGGGGAAAGCGGTGTACCGCCGCGTTGATCCCATACGAGCAGCCCACATCGAGGACGGTCGCCTCCGTGGCCGTGCACTTGCGGCGCGCGGCGAGAATCTGTCGGATGACCGGCTCGGCAACATCCGGGATGACGTAATCGAGTGCGCCCAGCACGGTGAAATAGGCACGCGGATCGGGCTGGTCGTAGATATCGTCGAAGTTCGCCTTCGACGCGTTCAGCGTGGCGAATTGCTGCATAGCATGTTCTCCTGAGCAGGCGATCGCGCGGTCGCCTGCAGGCCGAGGCCGCCGCAGCGTGGGCTGCCGCAGTGCGTCGGCATGATATATTGGTCCAAATATATCAGGATATGACGCAGGGGGCACGAGCGCAACCTGTAACGTTGCAGCATGGCGCGTGGGCGCAGTCGGGGTCAGTCGCCGAGCAGCAATTCGCCAGCACTGACGGGCGCCGCGTGGCGCATCGCCGCGAGGAGCGTGACCAGACTGTGTGCCAGCGCGTCCAGATCATCCGCCGTGATCCGCCGCATTGCATCGAGCAGCGGCCCGCTGTAAGGCTGGGGGGCGCGCGACAGCAGCTGCGCGCCGGCGTCGGTGACGTCCAAGTGCACCATGCGTTGATCACGCCGGTCCCGGATCCGCCGCACCAGCCCGCGCAGGACCAGCGCGTTGACGAGATTGCTCGCCGTGGTCTGATGCACCGCGAGCCGACGGGCCAGCGCGTTGACCGTGATCCCGGCGTCGCCGGCGATCTCCGCCAGTGCCCACAGCTGTGAACCGGCAATTCCCGTGGCGCTGCGGATGCGGCTGTCGTGCCGCCGGGCCGAGCCAACCACGGCGCGCAGATCCTGCAGCGCGCGCAGCTCGCGCGCGGCGCGGTCGTCGGACACCGCGACCACGGCCGCCGGCACATGCCGCTTGCGCACACGCGGTGCTCGTTTCATGGCGCGATTTGTGGCGGCGGCAGACGCAAGCGCGCGAGCGTAACCTGCCGGCGTGGACAGCACAACGAGACGGCAGCAGAAGGCGCGCCGCTGTCAGAGCCGGGCACCCGCATCACCCTGACGATCGCGCCAGCCAAAACTGTAATAATATCCAGTTGTTTTGCGGCCTCGCTGTCGTTGAATTTCCCGCGAACGCGTGAAATCCATCGCGCCGGCATTGACCGGCGGGTGAAGACAGCTATGATCGGGTGCATAGTGGCGGCTCTGAGCGCACTGCCTACCGCGCGCCCCATGCGGCGCAGGGCCGGTGCCGTCCGCCTCACACATTCATTAGATATGCGGGAGCACCCGGTCGCACGCATCCCCGGACCTGCGGGGTGGTGGGCCGGCGTGATGGATCACGCCCCCGCAAACAGTACCCAGCAGCTCGCCGTGCCGGCGGGCGGGCGGAGCGTCGGCTCGAGCCGAGCGTCCGACCCGACTCCGGCAGGTGCAGCTGGGATACCCCGGCGAAAGGCGGCCCCGCGGGCGGCCCGAGCCGGATTCACCAACCGATGAGGCCGATCATGCGACATCAGCGCCGCCGCGCTGCAGCGCGCTCTCCCGGGGTCGCCCCCGGGCCGGCGCGCGCCGCCCGCCATGCCCCCGCCCGGCAAGGGCTCTACGACCCGTGGTACGAACACGAGGCCTGCGGCGTCGGTTTCGTGGTCGATATCAAGGGACGCAAATCGCACCGCATACTCGAGCAGGCGATTCAGGTGCTGCGCAACCTCGATCACCGCGGCGCGTGCGGCTGCGAGACGAACACCGGGGATGGGGCCGGCGTGCTCATTCAGATGCCGCACGCATTCCTGCGCGACATTGCGCGGCGCAACCATCTCGCGCTGCCGAGCCCGGGCGAGTACGGCAGCGGCCTCATCTTCCTGCCGCGCAATCCGACTTTGCGTCGGCGCATCGTTGAGGCTTTCGAGCACATCGTGCAATCCGAGGGGCAGGTCCTGCTCGGGTGGCGCACCGTACCGACCGACAATTCGATGCTCGGGGAGACCGCCAAGTCCGGCGAGCCGTTCATCCGCCAGGTGTTCATCGGGCGCGGCGCCCAGGTGCGCGACGCACAGGAGTTCGAGCGCAAGCTGTTCATCATCAGAAAGCGCGCCTACAGCGAGATTCGCGCCTCGACCCTCGATGGCGCCGAGCACTGGTACATCTGCAGTCTCTCGCACAAGACCATCGTCTACAAAGGCATGCTGCTCACCGAGCAGCTGCCGCGTTATTACCCGGATCTGAACGACCCGGCAATCGAGACCGCGCTTGCCCTCGTGCACTCGCGCTTCAGCACCAATACGTTCCCGAGCTGGGACCGGGCGCACCCCTATCGCTATCTGGCGCACAATGGCGAGATCAACACGCTGCGCGGCAACTTCAACTGGATGAAGGCGCGCGAGGCGCTGTTCGATTCCGATCTGTTCGGCGCGGACACGCCCAAGATCCTGCCGGTGGTCAACCCCCACGGCAGCGATTCGGCCATGCTCGACAACACACTCGAGCTGCTGGTGCTGTCCGGCCGTTCGCTCGCGCATGCCATGATGATGCTGATCCCCGAGCCGTGGTCGAATCACCAGAGCATGGACGATCAGCGCCGTGCCTTCTATCAGTACCACTCGAGTCTGATGGAGCCCTGGGACGGACCGGCGTCCATCGCCTTTACCGACGGCCGGCAGATCGGCGCGGTGCTCGATCGCAACGGCTTGCGCCCCTCGCGCTACTACGTCACCCGCGATGATCTGGTCATCATGGCCTCCGAGGCGGGGGTGCTCGAGGTGCCCGCCGAGAACATCGTGCAGAAGGGGCGGCTGCAACCCGGCCGGATGTTTCTGGTCGACACCGAGCAGGGCCGCATCATCGACGACGAGGAGATCAAACGCGGTGTGGTGACGCGCCACCCGTACCGGCAGTGGCTGAACGAGCATCTGGTGCACCTCGATGATCTGCCGGCGGCCGAGCCGCCGGACATACCGTTCGACCCGCAACTGCTGCGCGCCCGTCAGACCGCATTCGGTTACACATTCGAAGACGAGCGGATACTGCTTGCGCCCATGGCGCGAAACGGCGTCGAGGCGGTCGGCTCGATGGGTAACGATACGCCGCCTGCGGCCCTGTCCGAGCGGCCACGCCTCCTGTACGACTATTTCAAGCAGCTGTTCGCGCAGGTGACCAACCCGCCGATCGACTGCATCCGTGAGGAGTTGATCGTTGCCTCCGAGGTGTGGCTGGGCTCGGAGGGCAACCTGCTGCGGCCGCAACCTGCCGACTGCCGACGGCTCGAACTGAAAGGTCCGATCCTGACCAACGAGGAATTCGCCAAGGTGCGCCGCCTGGCGCTGCCGGGTCTGAAGGTCGGCGGGCTGTCATTGCTGTTCCGCGCCACGCGTGGGGAGAAGGGCCTGATTCAATCGATGGAGGAGCTGTGCCTCGCCGCACGGCGCCTGATCGAAAATGAGGAAGTCAACATCCTGGTCCTGAGCGACCGCGGGGTATCGCGGGATTTCGCCGCCGTGCCCGCGCTGCTGGCGGTGGGCGGATTGCATCACTATCTGATCCGCGAGGGGCTGCGCACCCGGGTCAGTCTCGTGCTCGAGACCGGCGAGGCGCGCGAGGTGCATCACTTCGCGCTGCTGATCGGCTACGGCTGCTCGGCAATCAACCCCTACCTCGCCTTCGAGACGATCGATCACATGATCCGCGAGCAGCTGGTCACCAACGTCGACACCACGCTCGCCTGCCGCAACTTCGTCAAGGCCGCGACCAAAGGCGTGATCAAGGTGATGTCCAAGATGGGCATCTCGGCGATCCAGAGCTATCACGGGGCACAGGTGTTCGAGGCCGTCGGCCTGCGCCAGGACGTGATCGATCAGTATTTCACGTGGACCGCTTCCCGCATTGGCGGCATCGGCATGGAGACCATCGCGCAAGAGGTGCTGACACGCCATCACGCCGCGTTTCCCGTCCGCGGCAGCGTACAGGCGCTTCAGGCCGGCGGCCAATATCAATGGCGCGTCGACGGCGAGCGCCATCTGTTCAGCCCGGAGAGCATCCACCGCCTGCAGAAAGCGGTGCGTACCGGCAGCTACGCGACCTACCAGTCCTATGCGCGGCTGATCAACGAGCAGACGCGTAGCATCGGCACGCTGCGCGGGCTACTCGAGTTCGTGCCGTTCGAATCGGTGCCGCTCGAGCAAGTCGAGCCGGTCGAGAGCATTCTGAAGCGGTTCAAGACCGGGGCCATGTCCTATGGCTCGATCGGCAAGGAAGCGCACGAAACGCTCGCCATCGCCATGAACCGCATCGGCGGCAAGAGCAACACCGGCGAGGGCGGCGAGGATCCGGCGCGCTACCGTCCGGACCCGAACGGCGACTCAAGGGCGAGCGCCATCAAGCAGGTCGCCTCGGGACGCTTCGGTGTGACCAGCGAGTACCTGGTCAACGGCCGTGAGCTGCAGATCAAGATGGCGCAGGGCGCCAAGCCCGGCGAGGGTGGGCAGCTGCCCGGCTCCAAGGTCTATCCCTGGATCGCCAAGACCCGCCACACCACCGCGGGCGTGGGCCTGATCTCCCCGCCTCCGCACCACGACATCTATTCCATCGAGGACCTGGCGGAGCTGATTCACGACCTGAAGAACGCGAACCACAAGGCGCGCATCAGCGTGAAGCTCGTTGCCGAAGTCGGGGTGGGCACCATCGCCGCGGGAGTCGCCAAGGCCCACGCGGACGTGGTCCTCATCAGCGGCCACGACGGCGGTACCGGCGCCTCGCCGCAGACTTCGATCATGCACGCGGGCCTGCCCTGGGAACTCGGTCTCGCCGAAGCCCATCAGACACTGGTGCTGAACAACCTGCGCAGCCGCATCACGGTCGAGGTCGACGGACAGCTGAAGACCGGCCGCGACGTGGTCATCGCGGCGCTCCTCGGGGCCGAGGAGTTCGGCTTCGCCACCGCGCCGCTGGTGGCGATGGGCTGCGTCATGATGCGGGTCTGCCACCTGAACACGTGTCCGACCGGGATCGCCACACAGGATCCGCGGCTGCGTCAGTATTTCGTCGGCCAGCCCGAGCACGTAATCAATTTCATGCGCTTCATCGCCGAGGACGTCCGCGGCATCATGGCGGAACTCGGCTTTCGTACGATTGATGAGATGGTCGGCCGCGTCGATCGGCTCAGGCCGAAGCAGGATCTGGAGCATTGGAAGGCGAAGAACTTCGATTTCAGCCAGATCCTCTATCAGCCGGACGTCGGCGAGGAGATCGGACGCTATCGGCAGATCGAGCAGGATCACGGCATCGAGAAATCGCTCGACATGACAACACTGTTGCCGCTGTGCCGGCCCGGCATCGAGCGCGGCGAGCCGGTGCGCGCCGAACTGCCCATCCGTAACATCAATCGTGTCGTGGGCACACTCACCGGCAGCGAGCTCACCCGCCGGCGGGGACCGTCCGGGCTGCCGCCGGATACGATCCGAATTCATTTCAAAGGCACGGCCGGCCAGAGTTTTGGGGCATTCATGCCACCCGGCATGACCTTCGTGCTCGAGGGCGACGCCAACGATCACGTCGGCAAGGGTCTCTCGGGTGGACGCATCATCGTATTTCCCCCGGCCGGCTCGCCATTCCCGCCGGAATCCAACATCATCATCGGCAACGTCGGTCTCTACGGCGCCACTGCCGGCGAGGCGTACATCTGCGGCATGGCCGGCGAGCGATTTGCGGTCCGCAACAGCGGCGCCGACGCGGTCGTCGAGGCGGTCGGTGATCACGGCTGCGAATACATGACCGGCGGCACGGTGGTCGTGCTTGGTCCGACCGGACGCAATTTTGCCGCCGGCATGTCGGGCGGGACCGCCTATGTCCTCGATGAGACCGGCAAGTTTGCCGCCTGCGTCAATCCGCAGATGGTGGATCTCGAGCCGCTGCGCGCTGCGCAACAGATCGAGCAGGTGCACGCCCTGATCGAGCGGCATGCGCAATACACCGGCAGCGCCCGCGCGCGGCACGTCCTGGCCAACTGGTCGGAGCTGATCGAACGCTTCGTCGTCGTGATGCCGAAGGACTACAAGCGCGCCCTCGCCTCGCTTGCGCGCGCGCACGAGCAGGGCTTGAGCGGCGAGGAGGCCATCATGGTGGCGTTCGAGGACAATGCGCGCGATCTGGCGCGCGTCGGCGGAAACTGACAGAAATACTGAGTACCCGATGGGCAAGCCAACAGGATTCATCGAATATCTGCGTGAACTCCCCGTCGACCGTGCGCCGCTCGAGCGTATCGGTGACTGGCACGAGTTCCATCACCACATGGACGAGAAGAAGCTGCGCCATCAGGCCGCACGCTGCATGGATTGCGGCGTGCCCTTCTGCCACACCGGCACTCTGGTCTCGGGCATGGCCTCCGGCTGCCCGATTCACAATCTGATCCCGGAATGGAATGACCTCGTCTATCGGGGACTGTGGCAGGAGGCACTCGATCGGCTGCTGGCAACGAACAATTTCCCCGAGTTCACCGGCCGCGTGTGCCCGGCGCCGTGCGAGGGCTCGTGCGTGCTCGGCATCAATAGTCCGCCGGTGAGCATCAAGACCATTGAGTCTGCGCTTGCCGATGCCGGCTGGGATCAGGGCTGGATTGCGCCGCGCCCGCCGCAGACACGCACCGGCAAGCGCGTCGTGGTCATCGGCTCCGGCCCCGCGGGGCTTGCCGCGGCCGCACAGCTGAACAGCGCCGGCCACAGCGTCACGGTGCTCGAGCGCGAAGATCGCCCGGGCGGCCTGCTCATGTATGGCATTCCCAATATGAAGCTCGACAAGAAGGAAGTGGTGCTGCGCCGCATCGAGCTCATGAGCAACGAGGGGGTCAAGTTCGTCTGCAACGCGCACGTCGGCGAGAATGTCGAGGCGCAACTGCTGCGCAAGGACTTCGATGCCATCGTGCTGTGCACGGGAGCGACGCTGCCGCGCGATCTGACCGCGGCGAATCGCAAGCTGAAAGGCGTGCATTTCGCGATGGAGTACCTCACCGCCAGCACCAAGGCATTGCTCGACGGCGGTCCGGACCGCAGTCCCATCCACGCCGGCGGTCGGCACGTGGTGGTCGTCGGCGGGGGCGATACCGGCACGGATTGCGTTGCCACCGCCATGCGCCAGGGCTGCAAGAGCCTGAAGCAGCTCGAGATCATGCCGCAGCCTCCGCTCGATCGCGCCGCCGACAATCCCTGGCCGGAGTGGCCCAAGGTCTATCGCCTCGATTATGGTCAGGAAGAGGCTGCGGCGCGCTTCGGTGCCGATCCGCGCGGCTACGTGACGACCGTGAAACAGCTGCACGGCGATGCCGAGACGGGCGTGCGCGCGCTGACGACGGTCCGCGTGAGCTGGGCGGCCGGTCCCGACGGCCGGCCGGTGGCAACCGAGCTCCCGGGCAGCGAGGAGCAGATCCCGGCCGATCTGGTGCTGCTTGCGCTCGGCTTCACCGGCCCGGAGCAGCCGCTGCTCGCCGAGCTGGGTGTCAGCACCGATGCGCGATCCAACATCGACGCGGCCCACGGCGCGTTCGCGACCAATGTGCCGGGCATCTTCGCCGCCGGCGACTGCCGGCGCGGACAGAGCCTGGTCGTCTGGGCCATCGAGGAGGGTCGCGGTGTCGCCCGCGCCTGTGATCGTTACCTGATGGGGAGCTCCGATCTCCCGTGAGCAACTCCGGATCGCAGGCTCACCCCATGCCCGCGCAGGCGGTGTCGGTGCCGGCGCCGGGTGCGCCGGAACCGGCACGTGTACGCGAGATCCCGTACAACTACACATCTTTTTCCGACCGCGAGATCGTCATCCGGCTGCTCGGCGCGCGCTTCTGGGACATCATCGAGGAACTGCGCAGCGAGCGGCGCACCGGGCGCTCGGCGCGCATGCTCTACGAGGTGCTGGGCGATATCTGGGTGGTCAGACGCAACCCTTACCTGCAGGATGATCTGCTCGAGAACCGCCGCCGCCGTGGGCAACTGATCGAGGCGCTGCATCACCGCCTGAATGCCGTCGATCGACGCCGCGACAGCACGGACGGGCCGCGTTTCGAGCTGGTCGGCGAACTGCTGCAGGCCGCCCGCGCCGCGGTACAGGCGTTTGAAAATGATTTCAAGGAGTGGGAGGCGCTGCGCCGCCGGGCGCGCCGCGTGTTGCGGCGACACACCCGCGCCGACAATGTCCGTTTCGATGCCTATGCGCGCGTCACGCACGTCACGGACGCCACGGACTGGCGGGTCGAATATCCATTCGTTGTGTTGATACCGGACGGCGAGGCCGAGGTGCCGGCGCTGGTCCGTGCGTGCATCGAACTCGGCCTGACCATCATCCCGCGCGGCGGCGGCACCGGCTACACCGGGGGCGCAGTGCCGCTGACCCCCCTGTCGGCCGTCATCAACACCGAGAAGCTGGAACGACTGAGCAGCGTCGAGCGCGTGCAGCTGCCGGGCGTCGACGGCCCGGTGCCGACACTGTTCACCGAGGCCGGCGTGGTGACCCGCCGCGTGGCCAATGCCGCCGCGCAGGAAAATCTGGTATTCGCCGTCGATCCAACTTCGGCGGACGCGTGCTGCATCGGCGGCAATATCGCAATGAACGCCGGCGGCAAGAAGGCGGTGTTGTGGGGCACGGCCGTGGACAATCTCGCCTGGTGGCGCATGGTCGACTGCGAGGGCAACTGGCTTGAAGTCAGCCGGATCGCGCACAACCTCGGCAAAATCCACGACGTCGAGACCGCCGAGTTCGAGCTGCTGTGGAAGGACGGCCGTCAGGATCCGGATCAGGCCCGGGAGCTGCGCCGCGAACGCCTCACCATCGCCGGCCGCAGCTTCCGCAAGGTGGGACTCGGCAAGGATGTCACCGACAAGTTCCTCGGCGGCCTGCCCGGAGTGCAGAAGGAAGGTTGTGACGGCATCATTACCAGCGCCCGCTGGGTGTTGCACCGCAGCCCCGCACACACGCGCACCGTGTGCCTAGAGTTCTTCGGTCAGGCCCGCGATGCGGTCCCGGCGATCGTTGAGATCAAGCAGTATCTCGACAGCCTTGCGCCGCACGTTCTCCTCGCCGGTCTCGAGCACCTCGATGAGCGCTATCTGCAGGCGGTCGGCTACACCACGAAATCCAAGCGAGCGGCACTGCCGAAGATGGCCTTGTTCGGCGATTTCACCGGCGACGATGCCGCAGCGGTGGCCGCTGCGGCATCGGCCGTGGTGCGCATCGCCAACGCGCGCGGCGGTGAGGGCTTCATCGCCGCAAGCCCAGAGGCCCGGCGCACATTCTGGCTCGATCGGGCGCGCACGGCGGCAATTGCCCGCCACACCAACGCCTTCAAGATCAACGAGGACGTCGTCCTGCCGCTCGAGCGCCTGGGCGCGTATACCGACGAGATCGAGCGGATCAACATCGAGTTCTCACTCGAAAACAAGCTCAAGCTCGTCACGGCGCTCGCGCCGTTGCTCGCCGGAACACTGCCGCTCGCGCGCGCCGACGATCCGGAGGTCGGCAACCTGCCTTACGAGGAAGTCATCGGTGAGCGCGCCGCACGGGCGCAGGAGCTGCTGGCGCAGGTACGCGCGCGCTGGAGCTGGCTGGCCGAACATCTTGACACCCCGCTCCGGGAGGCACTGCAGAATCTCGAGCCGCTCGGCTACGCCGAACTGCTGCCGCAACTGCGCGCGCGGCTCGATGCGGCCCCCGCCGCCCGCGTGCTCGATGTGCTGCAGGACCGGACCATCCGCGTGTCGTGGAAGCGCGAGCTGCGCGCGCCATTGCAGGAGATCTTCAACGGCCGTGTGTTTGCGCCCATCCTCGCGGCCGCCGAACAGCTGCACAAGCAGGTGCTGCGCGGACGCGTATTCGTCGCCCTGCACATGCATGCGGGCGATGGCAACATCCATACCAATATTCCGGTCAATTCCGACGACTACGGCATGCTGCGCGCGGCAACCGCGGCGGTCGCGCGCATCATGCGGATCGCGCGTGCGCTCGACGGCGTCATCTCCGGCGAACACGGCATCGGCATCACCAAGCTCGAATTCCTCGAGGAGGCGGAAACGCATACGTTCCGCGCCTACAAAGAGCGTGTCGACCCGCAGGGACGGTTCAATCGCGGCAAATTGATGCCTGGCGGAGATCTGACCAACGCCTACACGCCGAGCTTCAATCTGCTCGGCCACGAGTCGTTGATCATGCAGCAATCGGCGATCGGCACGATCGCCGACTCGATCAAGGACTGCCTGCGCTGCGGCAAATGCAAGCCGGTCTGTGCCACGCACGTGCCGCGGGCGAATCTGCAGTACAGCCCGCGCGACAAGATCCTCGCCACCTCGCTGCTGATCGAGGCGTTCCTCTACGAGGAGCAGACCCGCCGCGGCATCAGCGTGCGCCATTGGGATGAATTCGCCGATGTCGGCGATCATTGCACCGTCTGCCACAAGTGCCTCACGCCCTGCCCCGTGGACATCGATTTCGGCGATGTGTCGATGGCCATGCGCGACCTGCTGCGACGCATGGGCAAGCGCCGGTTCAACCCGGGAACGGCGGCTTCGATGTTCTTTCTGAACGCCACCTCGCCCGAGACCATTCGCCTGACCCGCAAGCTGATGATCCAATGGGGCTACAAGGCGCAGCGCACCGGCAACCGGCTCCTGAAGGGTCTCGCGCGCGCGCAGACGCGCCATCCGCCGGCCACGACCGGCCGGCCGGTGATCCGCGAGCAAGTCGTGCACTTCGTCAACAAGAAGATGCCGGGCGGACTGCCGAAGAAGACGGCCCGCGCTCTGCTCGATATCGAGAATTCGGCCTATGTGCCGGTCATCCGCGACCCGAAGAACACGACCACCGAGACCGAGGCGGTGTTCTACTTCCCCGGCTGCGGCTCGGAACGGCTGTTCTCCCAGGTGGGGCTCGCCACCCAGGCGATGCTCTGGCACGTCGGTGTGCAGACGGTGCTGCCGCCGGGATATCTGTGCTGCGGCTATCCGCAGCGCGGCGTCGGCCAGTTCGATCGTGCGGAGAAGATCACGACCGACAACCGCGTGCTGTTCCACCGCGTCGCGAACACGCTGAACTATCTGGATATCCGCACCGTCGTGGTCAGCTGCGGCACCTGCTACGATCAGCTGCAAAGCTACAAGTTCGAGGAGATCTTTCCTGGCTCGCGCATCATCGATATCCATGAGTACCTGATGGAAAAGGGCGTGCGGCTCGCCGATGTCACCGGCGTACGCTACATGTATCACGACCCGTGCCACTCGCCGATGAAGCAGCACGACCCGCTGAAGGTGGTCAATACGCTGATGAACGAATCTCGCAACGGCCGCGTCGAGAAGAACGAGCGCTGCTGCGGCGAATCCGGAACCCTTGCCCTGACCCGCCCCGATGTATCGACACAGGTACGCTTCCGCAAGGAGGAGGAGGTGCGGGGCGGCGCGCAGAAACTGCGGGCCGCCGGTGCCGAGCGTGTCAAGATCCTCACCTCCTGTCCGTCGTGCCTCCAGGGATTGAACCGATTCAACGAGGATGCCGATCTCGATGCGGATTACATCGTTGTCGAGATTGCGCGCCATGTACTCGGGGCAAATTGGATGGCCGACTACGTCGCGCGCGCGAACAACGGCGGCATCGAGCGCAGATC
>JAKARC010000008.1 GCA_021822385.1 Pseudomonadota bacterium | reverse complement strand
GCCTCACTCGTGGTCGGGCGCGGTCTCGGCAATCGCTATGCGACGCCCAACAAGGGTGCCATCACGATTCTGCTGAAACGACGGCGCCCCGAGAGTGTCTGGCAGGTCATGCAGCAGCTGCGCCGGCGCTTTCGCGCCGCCGTACCGGATCTCACCACGCTCGAGACCATGCAGGTGATGATCAATCGTCTCGGCAACTTGTCCGGATCGCATGCGCCGCTCGTCGTGGAGTTGTTCGGCAAGAGCTCGATCGAACTGCATGATACGGGCGAGCGGTTGCTCGCGGCATTTCAGGCGAGCCACGAGTTCCAGTCCGTGGTATTCAAGTCGCCTTCCGCCGGACCCGAGCTGCGGGTCATTCCGAACAGCCTGGCGGCGCTGCGCGGACTTACTCCGGCGAGCCTCGCGGCACAGCTGCGTACGCGCCATTGGGGGCGGCTCGCGGGCTTCCTGCTGCAAGGTGAGCAGATCGTGCCCATTCGCGTCGAGGAGGCCGACAGCGCCGAGCGGACGCCGGTCAACTATGGGGCGACGCGTATCCGTCTGCCGAACGGCCGCCTCGCCCCCCTGGCGCAGGTGGCGCATGTGCGTCTGCAAGGCGTGGTGCCCTACGTGACGCACCAGAATCTGGTGCCCTATGCCACCATCAAGCTCAGTCCCGTGGGCGGGGAGGGGCTGTCGGTGGCCGCGCAGCGGGCCGATCGGCTGATCGCAAAGGTCGGTCTGCCGTCGGGGGTCACGAGTCAGATCGGTGGCTACTATCGCGAGCAGGAGCAGAGCTTTCGGCAGATGCTGGTGATCCTGGGGGCGGCGCTGCTGATTCTGCTGGTCCTGCTCGGCTATCAGTTCGCCAGTCAGAAAGCCGCACTCGTTGCCATTCTCGCCATTGCGCTCACGACGGCCGGGACACTCCTCGCGCTGCTTCTCACCGGCACCGACCTCGACAGCACTGCGTTTCTCGGCATGCTGCTGGTGTTTGCCATCGCCGTCAACAACGTGATCCTCATCTTCTCGCGCGCACGCCAACTCGACGGCGGGGTCCCCCGTCCCGCGAGCGTGGCGCTGGCGGCGCATCAGCGACTGCGACCCATCGTCATGACGATGCTGGCCGACGTGTTGGGCTTCCTGCCACTCGCGCTCGGCATCGGGCGTGGCACCGACCTGCTGCGTCCGCTCGCGATCGCCGTGATGGGGGGGCTTGTCGTGGGCACGGCGATGACGCTGTGGCTCGCGCCGGTGTTGTACGCGGCATGGTGGCGAGCACCGCGCACCGCGCCGAGTGGAGGATGATGCGCGCGTCGGCGTGCACCGGCGCTGTGGGCCGAGCCAGTACGGACCGAAGGTACAGTGAACGTAGGGGCTGGGTTCCTGGGGCAAGCGCTGCCGCCCCGACTGGCTCAGCGCAGATGCACCACCAGCGCCACACAGGCGAAGATTCCGGCCGCAAGCAGCGCGGCCTGCCACCAGGGCGCGAAATAGGGCGCCGGAAGCATTGAGCGACTGTCCTTGCGGCCGTGAATCATTGCCGGCACCAGGCGCTCTTTGCGAACGACTCGATAATACGTGATGGCGCTGAGGTGCAGCGCGACCAGCACCAGCAGCAGGTTGAAATTGAATGCGTGCAAATGCGCGAACACACGGCCGGTGTGAAAGGAAACCCAGCGTGACAGCGGCCCCGAGGCATAACCATCGATGTCGACCGCAAACATCCCGAAGCTCGTCTGCAGTACCAGCAAGGTGAGCATGGCGAGAATGCTGAGCGCTCCGAGCGGATTGTGTCCGAGGGGCGCCGCGGCGCCGTCGCGCTCGCCCCGCAGGAGTTTGCGCACGTAGTGCGCCGTGGCGCGCGGGCCGCGCACGAAGTTGCGAAAGCGCGAGGTCTCACTGCCGCAAAATCCCCAGGCGATTCTGAACCATACGACGCCGAGCAGCGCGTATCCGGACAATAGGTGCCAGCGCATGTGTCCGCTCTCGGCGCTCCACCAGCACAACGCGAACAAAGTCACAATGGCCCAATGCGCCAGGCGGGTCGGCAGATCCCAGACGCGAACACGCACGCCCGCAGGGGACGCTGCAGCCCTCACCGCCCGTGCCCTACCACCAGCTGCCGTGCGCCCGGAAACGGCTGTGGCAACTCCCGCACGCATGCCCCAGCGCTCTGAACTCGAGCAGCATCGTGCGTCGGTCGTGGGTTGCCGCAGCGCGCGAGAGGTCGCGCGCGCGACTGAAGAGGGCGTGTGCCGCCCGCGCGAACGCTCGGGGATCCCGCCAGATAAGGGCCCGCGCGCGGGTCTTCACGCCATGACCCTGGCCGCTGCCCGCGGGGAACCAGCTCGGCAGTTGTGCGGCGAGCTGCTGCAGGCGGTGCGCATCGTCGCTCACCACCGTCCAATCCGGGTGCGACCGCACGATCTGATCGCGGAGCGATTTTGCGGTACGCCCGAGCATGTGGAAGTGCTCCTGGCGGGCATGCACGATCTGCTGCAGGCTGGCGGTGCCGGCATGCGCGCCCGCGCTCACGGCCAGTAGAGCGCTGATCGCCAGCGCGTGCATGGGTCGGGTGAGACGCCGCGGGGGTCTGAATCTCATGATCCTCACTTCCAGTGGTCTGTCGTACGAAGAATATCCGTGCGCTGAATCCGGGCCGCAGGTGTCCCTCGGCCGTTCGGGCCTGCTCGCGTGGGCGCACGGGTCGAAACTAACGGGAGGCGCAGGTCCCGATTATCACGGCAGTTGCAATCGTTGTCCATGTTGCCTGGGTTTCGCGTCGGACTGGCGCGTGCGGCGGCCTCGCGCCGGCTCAACCCGGGGCAAGACCCTGCCGGTACGGTGCCCGTCCGCAATGATCGCCGGTCTTTGTGACGGGCGCATGACGCCTTACGGCGGCCGATCGGGGGCGAGGCCGGCGCTTGTAGAGGGGTCGAAGCGCTGCGCTCCGCCTGAGGCCTGCTGCACACAGGGGTCTGGAGAAGTGTCGGTTGCGCCGGCCGGCTGTGACCGGTCCGATGTCACTCACGCGGTGTACGGCGGCTCGGGCCGAGACGCACCTGCGCCGGCGAATGCGGTTGGGTTCCTCACGGCGGTGGCGGTCTCTGGTGCGTGTCTCAGCGCTAACGCCGCGACGGCGCGGCGTTAGCGTCGATGCGGATCCCACCCCCGGTGATCACTCCGTGCGCGTCGCGGGTGAGCTCGATGTGGCCCTGATTTTCCCAGGTCGTCAACAGGTCCGTCAGCGTGCGGCTGAGGCGCTCGGCCGCTTCGCGCTGCCGGCGCGCGTCCCGCAATGCCTGCCGGGCATAAATATGAGTCAGAATCCAGGCGATCAGTGCGCCGAGCAGCGTGCCGGCGAGGGTACAGACGAGGTAGGGGAAGGCTTGGGTCATCGGAGACATTCTGCGCGAGCGCCGGTGCCGGCGACACGTATCATCCGCTTCCCTCGGCCCGCTTGTCTACCGGCCGCAGAACGGGGTCCCGGGGCCGAGCGCTTCGGGCCGCGCCGGTGCGCGGATCGTGCAGGGGCTGCAGGAGCTTTGCGGTGAGGACCTCGGTGTGAGCGGCCGGCAGCGTACTGTCTGGCAGGTTCAGGCGTACGGTGGCCGCATCCACTAGACCGTTCTCGTGCAGCACGGCCAAAGCGCCGGCGAGACGACCGAAGCGCAGCGAACGGCCGAGTGGCGTCGAGGGCGGCTGGGCGGCGTTCTGCTCGGCTAGGGCGGTGTGCGCCGATTCGGACAGCTGCCAATCGGCAGCAATGCGCTGCGCCAGTGTCCCGGCATGAGCATGCAGCAGCGTTGCAATCCAGGCGGCGGCCTCCGTGGTGCCGCAGCGCTCCGCCGTCCACTGCGCCCGGGCCGCGCGGAACAGCACGATCTCGGCCATGCCGGTGATCAGACTGAGGAGTTCCGCGGCGAACGGCTCGATGCGCTCGGCCACTGCCGCATGGACCAGGGAGGCCTGCGCCGAACGTAGCGCATGCTCCCACACCAGGGGCGCGAAGCGGGGGAAATCCTGCGCGGCCTGGGCGGTGAAAATCGGCTGCAGGAGCGCGGTGGTGATCACCGAGCGCAGGCCGTCGCTGCCGAGGATCGCCACGGCCCGATCGATCGATTCAATAGGCTGGTTGCTGATCCGATAGAACGAGCTGTTGGCCATGCGCAGGAGGCTGTCGACCAGAGCCGGGTCGCGCGCAATGATCGCCACCAGCTGACGGCGCGCCGCGCCTTCGTCGTTGATCGCGTGCATCAATTGGGGCAACAGGTTGGGCCGCCGGGGGAAGTGACGGCGTGCGGCCGCAGCATCGCCCAGGGCTGCGAGCACTGCGGTCGCGAACGGAGCGTAACCGGTCGAAGGCGGCGGGTAGGGCGCCGGCAGGCCGAGCTGCAACAGGCGCAGCCTGGCGAGGATCGCGGCCGGCTCAAGCCGGGGGGCGGGCTCGAGGGGCGCCTCGGTGGTGCTCTCGGTCGCGGTTGCCGGCGGCACTGTCGATGCTGCAACCGGCGCATCAGCCGGCGGCATGGGCATCGGCGCCGGCGCGGACAGTGCGCTGCCCGCGCCGAGCGCACGGCGCAGCACGGGCCGAACGAGCAGCGCGGCGGCGGCGAGCAGCACGGGCGAGAGCAGCCAGATTGCCATCACTTCGATCAACCCGCAGGGTCACGATCCGATTCCTCATGATGTCGGCCGCGGCCGGTAAAACTCGGGCACTGACTGCTCATTCTGTGATCCGGCGCACGCCAGCGCCCCGCCGGGCGGGCGCCCCAGGTCCTTCCGGGCGGCGCGGCGCGCACCGGCGCCTTCACGCCACTGTACACTGCAGCATTCCGCCCCAGCGCTGCAGCGCGGGCCCAAGGGAGGAGGCGACTGACGAACCATGAAGATCTTATTGACCGGCGCGGCAGGATTCATCGGCTTTCACACCGCCCGCAAGTTGCTCGCGGGCGGGCACGAGGTAGTCGGACTCGACAATCTGAACGATTACTACGACGTCAATCTCAAGCGCGCGCGGCTCGATCTGCTCGGCCGGGAGGTCGGCTTTCGTTTCGTGCAGCTCGATGTGGCCGACGAGACGGCAATGGCGCGGCTGTTCGCCGCGGAGCGCTTCGCGCGCGTCATTCACCTGGCCGCGCAGGCCGGAGTGCGCCATTCGCTCAAGGATCCATTCAGTTACGTGCGCAGCAATGTCACCGGCATGCTCACCGTGCTCGAGGGCTGCCGCCACACCGGGGTCGAGCACCTGGTGTATGCCTCAACGAGCTCGGTCTACGGTGCGAACACCGACATGCCATTCTCACCGCACCGCGTCGCCTCGCACCCGCTGTCGATCTACGCGGCCACCAAGCGGGCCGATGAGCTGATGGCGCACAGTTATGCGGCTTTGTTCAATGTGCCGACCACCGGACTCAGATTCTTTACCGTCTATGGTCCGTGGGGACGGCCCGATATGGCGTTGTTCCTGTTCACGCGCAATATTCTCGAGGGCAAACCCATCGACGTGTACAACAATGGCCAGCACAAGCGCGACTTCACCTACGTTGAGGATATCGCCGAAGGCGTGGTGCGCACGTGCGCGCGCATCGCCGCGCCCGATCCGGCCTGGAGCGGCGCTGCGCCCGATCCGGCCGCGAGCTTTGCGCCCTATCGTCTCTATAACATCGGCAATCGCCGGCCGGTCGAGCTGCTGCACTATATCGAGGTGATCGAGCAGTGCCTCGGGCGCAAGGCCGAGAAGCGCTTCCTGCCGCTTCAGCCCGGGGACGTGCCGGATACGTGCGCCGATGTCGAGGACCTGGTGCGCGATGTGGACTACCGTCCGGCAACGCCGGTGGAGGAAGGTGTGCGTCGCTTCGTCGAATGGTTCTGTGAGTACTACGGCTATCCGCGCTGAGGGGACGTGACTCTTGACGACTGACCCGTAAATAATCAGACTAATATTATATAATCTCCGAGCTTCCGGGAGAGGCCTGTGCTGCGGATCGATGTGCCCGTATGTCGCCACTTTCGGCCTGTGGTTCCCGCCAGCGGCGCCACAGGCGAAGGGTATTGCTGAGCATGCAGGCACAACTGGCATGTTCGGTCAATGCCGAACTCGGCGAGGGCCCGGTCTGGGTCGCGCACGAGCAGGCCCTGTGGTTTGTCGACATCAAAGGTCGGCGGTTGCACCGCTGGCTGCCGCGCAGCGGCATGCTGAGTGCCTGGAGCACTCCGGGTCCGCCGGGCTTTGCCGTGCCCCGCGCCTGCGGCGGCCTGCTCGTGGGCGTGCGGCGCGCACTCTATGGCTTTGAGCCAGGAAGTGGAACCTTCCAGGCCGTGCGCGAGGTCGAGCCGCACCGTCCGGAGAACCGGCTGAATGACGGATGCGTCAGCCCCGAAGGCGAGGTGTGGTTCGGCTCGATGCATGATCCGGAGGTCGAGCCGACCGGCAGCGTGTATCGGCTCGATGCAAGCGGGGCGTGCGTAGCGATGGACGCAGGGTACGTGGTGACCAACGGTCCGGCGTTCAGCCCGGACGGGCGGACCTTCTATCACACCGACAGCGTCGGGCGCACGATTTACGCCTTTGACCGTCCCGAGCCGCATGTGCTGTTGCGCAAGCGGGTTCTGGTGCGCATCGAGGACCCGGCAGGCTATCCCGATGGCACCGCGGTGGATGTCGAGGGATGTTTATGGGTCGCGCTCTGGGGGGGTGGGTGTGTGCGCCGCTACGCGCCCGATGGCCGGTTGCTCGCCAGCGTCGAGCTACCCTGCTCACGGGTCACCAAAATTGCTTTCGCAGGAGACGATCTGCGCACCGCGTACGTCACCACGGCCCGTCACGGACTCACCGCCGCCGAGCGCCTCGCGCAGCCGCACGCCGGGAGTCTGTTCAGCTTCACCGCTCCCGTGGCCGGGCTCGCGCAGGCAACGGTCGTGACAGGTGTGCCCGCAGGCGGTGGGTCATGAACGCCGCCATCGCTCAAACCGGTCGCGTGCGCGCGGCGGTGCTGTGCGACTGGGGTGGCAGCCGGTTGCGCGCCTTCCTCGATGTTGCGGGCCGCGTGACGGCCCAGGCCAGCGGGCCCGGGATCGCCCGGCTCGGCGGACAGTCACCCGCCACTGTGCTGCAGCAGACACTGGCGCCGTGGAGCGCCGAGGCCGATATCGAGGTCGTGGTCCTCTGTGGCATGGCCGGCTCGCGCACCGGGCTCGCCGAGGTGCCCTACCTGCGCGCGCCGGCGGATGCGGATACCTGCTGGGCTGCGGCGCGCGCCGTGCGCGACGGCGAGTGGAGCGTAAGCATTCTGCCCGGCATTCAAGCGCGGAACTTCCGCGATGCGGCCGATGTGATGCGCGGCGAAGAGACGCAGATCTTCGGGGCGCTGCAGCTGCAGGCGGCACTGGCCCAGGGGCGGCGCATGTTGGTCTTGCCCGGGACCCACAGCAAATGGGTCGAGGTGCGCGACGGGCGCATCGCCCGGCTGCAGACCTACCTCACCGGTGAGCTGTTCGATCTGTTGTCGACGCAATCCTCACTGTTGCGGCTCGGCGGCGCCGCTGGTGCCGATGAGGATGCCTTCGAGATCGGCGTACGCAATGCCGCCCGCCACGATCTTGCGGCCAGCCTGTTCGAGACCCGCAGTGCACAGCTGGTCGAGGATCGCTCGGCGGGCTGGGCCCGCGCCTTCCTCTCCGGTCTGCTGATCGGTGCCGAAGTGCGCAGTATGCTCGAGACGCCGAACGTGCCGGGTGGCGAGCTCACTTTGATCGGCGATCCACAGTTGACGCGTCGCTACCAGCGTGCGCTCAGGCTGTTCGATGTGCCGGGGCAGAGCCTCGATGGAGACGTGTGCGTGCTCGCCGGCCTGCGCGCGGCGGCGCACCATTTCCGTAAGGAGTCGTAAAAAATGACGATCGAGCAATGGATCGAGGCAGGCGCGCCCCCCGTGGTGGCGATCCTGCGGGGCCTCACTCCCGAGCACTCGAGCGACATCGGGCAGGCGTTGCTCACCGCCGGCATCCGTGTGCTCGAGGTTCCGCTCAACTCGCCGCAGCCGTTCGCGAGCATCGAGCGGTTGAGCGCTGAGTGCGGCCGCGCGGCGCTGGTCGGGGCCGGGACGGTGTTGTCAGTGGAGCAGGTCGAGGCGGCGGCCGCAGCGGGTGCGCGGCTCATCGTCTCACCGCACACGGATCCCGAGGTCATTCGCCGGGCCGTTGCCCTCGGACTGGAGTGCCTGCCGGGTTTCACGAGCCCGACCGAAGCTTTCGCGGCCCTGGCCGCCGGCGCCCGCCACTTGAAGCTGTTTCCAGCCGCGAGTCTTGGGGTCGGCTATCTCAAGGCGCTGCGCGAGGTGCTGCCGCGTGCCGCGGGTGTGTGGGCCGTCGGTGGCACCGGAGCGCACGATCTTGCCGCCTGGCTGGCTGCGGGTGCGAGCGGCATCGGCGTTGGCGGCTCGCTGTACAAGGCCGGTGATACGGCCGCGGTGGTCGAGGCGCGTGCGCGCGCATTGATTGCCGCCTGGCGCGGCGCGCAGCCGGGCACGGTCGCAAGCGGTTGAGACATGCCGGTGCAATCGCGCGCGCGGATCCTCGGGGCGCGAGGGATCATGTCATCGCCGCGCCAGCGGGACGATGTCGGCGCGGGCGATGGCATCGCCGCTGCTGAAGGCATGCCGGAGTGTCCGCCGGCGCGGCGTTCAAACTTTATTGTGGCGGACGGAGGATGCCTGCCACTACAATCGGCTGCCTCGGGCAGGGTCTTGTGCAGTCACTAGAAGTCACGCGGCAAGCGCACCGGTCATCGACGGCGTGAGCGAGCAGCCGGCGAGATCGCACTGGAGAGTCCATGAACGGTAAGGCGGAAACGGTTGTTCCCGAAGCCCACCCGAAGGCCGCCGCGGTCTTCATCGGCTTGGTCGGGGCCCTCGCGGGCTTGATGTTCGGGCTGGATATCGGCGTGATTTCGGGCGCCGAGCAGTTCATCAAGACGGATTTCGGCATCTCCGATGTGGTGCTCGAGCACATCGTCAGCTGGATGATGCTGGGCGCGGCCGTGGGCGCGCTCGCCGGCGGCTGGATGGCCAAGAGCCTGGGGCGCAAGCGCTCGCTGCTCGTGGGATCTGCGATCTTCGTCGCCGCCTCGGTCCTCTGTGGTCTGGCGTGGTCGGTCGAGTCGCTGCTCGCCGGGCGGCTGATCCTCGGCCTGTCGATCGGAATGCTCTCGTTCACCTCGCCGATTTACCTCGCCGAGATCGCGCCGGAGAACATACGCGGGTCGATGGTGTCGTTCTATCAGCTGATGATCACCATCGGCATATTCGTCGCGTACCTGTCGGATCTCGCGTTCAGCTACTCCGGCGACTGGCACTGGATGCTCGGCATCATCGCGATCCCGGGGGTACTGTTCTTCCTCGGTGTTTTCACCCTGCCCGATAGTCCGCGCTGGCTGATGATGCGCGGGCGGACCGAGGAGGCGACCCAGGTGCTGACGCGGCTGCGCGGCGATCCGAAGATCATCGCGCAGGAGGAGCAGGAAATTGCCGCCCAGCTGAGCATCCCGCAGCATGGCTGGCGCATGTTCCTCGAGAACTCGAATTTTCGCCGTTCGGTGGGCCTTGGCATCCTGCTGCAGATCGTGCAGCAGTTCACCGGCATGAACGTGGTGATGTACTACGCCCCGATCATTTTCAAGGACATGGGGTATCCGAAGGAGGCCCAGATGGTGTTTACCGCCATCGTTGGACTCACCAATGTGCTCGCCACGTTCATCGCCATCTGGCTCGTGGACAAGCTCGGCCGCAAGCCGATTCTGTACGTTGGATTTACGGTGATGGCGATCGGCATGGCGGTCGTCGGCATCATGATGCACCTCGGCATCGACACGCGCCTCGAGCAGCTGTTCACGGTGGCCATGCTGCTCCTGTTCATCATTGGCTTTGCGATGTCGGCAGGCCCCCTGATCTGGATTCTGTGCTCGGAGGTTCAGCCGATCAATGGCCGCGACTTCGGGATTGCGCTGTCCACGCTGACCAACTGGATCGCCAATTTCGTGGTCGGAGCGACCTTTCTGACGCTGCTCAACAGCTTCGGGCATGCGCAGACGTTCTGGCTGTATGCCGGATTCAACGCGTTATTCCTGGTGATTACGGCCATGCTGGTGCCCGAGACGAAGAATGTCACTCTGGAATTCATCGAGCGCAATCTGATGGCCGGCAAGCCGTTGCGCAAGATCGGACAATGAGTGTTCTGCGCGTGCGCGCGCCGGAATGAGGCGCGCGCTGCCGGGCTGCTCGCCTGCGCTACGGCCCGCAGGGCGCGGCGCAAGGAAGTTCAGTGGTTGTCGCGCGGTATGCCGAATTGCGCGTCGACGCGCTGATATTTTTCCGCGCCATTCAGGATCATGCCATCGCCCAACTGGCTGACCAGCGCGCGCTGGATCTGCTGCCAGGGCGTCTGTGAAGGCGGTGAGCGGTAGCCGCCGGCGGCCTCGAGGTCCGCGCGCCGCTGCGCCAGTTCCCGCTCATCGAGACATACGTCCACACGGCGCTTGCGCAGATCCACGCGTACCCTATCGCCGCTCTTGAGCAGTGCCAGCCCGCCGCCGGCAGCGGCCTCAGGGGAGGCGTTGAGGATCGAGGGTGACCCCGACGTGCCTGATTGGCGGCCATCACCAATGCATGGCAACACCGTGACACCCTGTTTGATCAGATAGCTGGGCGGCCGCATGTTGACCACTTCCGCTGAGCCCGGATATCCAATGGGTCCCGCGCCGCGCATCACCAGCAACGTGTGCGCATCGATGCCGAGGGCCGGATCGTCGATGCGCGCATGATAATCCTCCGGGCCGTCGAACACGGCGACCGGCCCCTCGAATGCCTCCGGATCCTGCGGATTGCTGAGGTGGCGGCTGCGGAATTCCGCGGAGATCACGCTGGTCTTCATGATCGCCGAATCGAACAGGTTGCCACGCAGGACCAGGAACCCCGCGTGAGTCTTGAGCGGACGCTCGATCGGATGAATGACCCGCTCGTCGTGGATCGGCCGGTCGCGACAATTTTCCCCGAGGCTGCGTCCATTCGCGGTCAGCGCCTGCTCGCGGATCAGGCCGGCGCGCATGAGCTGGTTGACGACGGCGGGTACCCCGCCGGCGCGATGAAAGTCCTCGGCGAGATATTCCCCGGCGGGCTGCAGGTTCACCAGCAGCGGTACCGCATAGCCGTGGGTCTGCCAGTCATCGAGCGTGAGCTCAACGCCCATGTGGCGGGCAATGGCCTCGATGTGGATCGGCGCATTGGTCGAGCCGCCGATGGCCGAACTGACCACGATCGCGTTCAGGAACGCATCGCGGGTCATGATCGCCGAGGGGCGCAGGTCCTCGCGCACCATCTCGACGATACGCACCCCCGTCTCGTAAGCCATCTGGCCGCGTTCACGATAGGGCGCGGGAATGTTGCCGGCGCCGGGCAATTGCATGCCGAGCGCTTCGGCGAGCGAGTTCATGGTGCTGGCGGTGCCCATGGTGTTGCAATAACCGCTCGAGGGGGTGGACGCGGCCACACGCTCCATGAAACCTGCATAATCGATCTGCCCGGCCGCGAGCAGCTGCCGTGCCCGCCACACGACGGTGCCCGAGCCGACCCGCTCGCCGTTGAACCAGCCGTTCAACATCGGGCCGACCGACAGGGCGATCGCCGGAATGTCGACCGTCGCGGCGGCCATGAGACAGGCCGGGGTCGTCTTGTCGCAGCCGATGGTGAGAACTACGCCATCGAGCGGATAGCCGTGCAGCACTTCCACCAGACCGAGATAGGCAAGGTTGCGATCGAGCGCGGCGGTCGGGCGGCGGCTGGTCTCCTGAATGGGGTGAACCGGGAACTCGATCGGCACGCCGCCGGCGGCACGGATTCCGGCGGCCACCCGCTCGGCGAGCACGACATGATGGCGGTTGCAGGGCGAGAGGTCCGATCCGGTCTGGGCGATGCCGATGATCGGCTTGCCGCCCTGCAGTTCTGCCAGCGTCAGACCGTAGTTGAGATAACGCTCCAGATGCAGCGCTGTCATGCCCGGATCGCGCGGATCGTCGAACCACGCGCGCGAACGCAGCTTGGGCCCGGCGGCCCGTTTGCGGTCGGTGGCATCCATGGACATCTCCTGAGACCTTACTGCCTTGCGCACTAATCATATAATATACCAACTGGGATGGAAACGGCACGGTGTTTGTCGCCGCAGTGCTTTGCGGTTGATCGTCGCGCTTCACCGGACGGCCGACGAGCGCAAGACGTGCTGCCGCCTGCGCCGGTCCCGCCCTCCGGGCGCACGCGGTGGTTCGCCGAGCGTGAGCGTATTCAGCTGGAATTCAGCGCGACCGCGCTACGCTGCGACCGGTGAGGATTGACCGCCACCCGGTTGCCTGCGGTGATGATCCTGGCGATCGAGGCAATGGGCATCGGCGCGGCGTGCGGGTTGCAAGCGCCGCTGACACGTGCGCTCGGGTCATCCCGAAGCCACGGGCGCCGGACACCGGCGCATGCCGTGTCATGGTGCTGCCGCCCGACAATCCTTGGCGCACGAGCCGACGCCATCTGTTGTGCCGAAGTGGGACTGTGTGGCCATGGCAACTGAAAGTCTACGCGACCTCGATCCACCGGAGCGTATCAGCGAGCTGCTCGAGTCGCTCCTCGCCTCGCGCTGCATACTGCCGCCAGGGCTGACGGCGCTCGCTTCGGCGCGTGCGTTGCCCGAGCCGCTCTGCCTGCTCAGCTGCGCCATCGAGCGGCGCGAGTCGATCTGGCGGGCGTGGACCGATGGTATCCGGGTGTGGTTCTTCGAGGCCCTGCTCGGACATGCGCGCCACCACGGCCAGCCGTCCATCGAACTCATCGAATACGATGAGGCGGGTAACGTCGTGCGCGTTCTGACCTTTGTCGCGACCTTCGCGTACGGCTGGCAGCGCAACACATGAGCCGGCGGGACGCGCAGCGGCTGACGGGCGGGCGGGCGCAGTCTCGCGCGCGCGAGCGTGCGAGTGCCCTGCGCGACGAGGTGCACCGCGTGGCGAGTATGGCGCGGGCGCTCGGGCTCGCGAGCCTCGCAGCGGTGGTGATTCGCATGGGCGAGCAGCTCGAGTCCGCGCTGCGTGCCGGTGATATCGGACCGCGGGATCGCCAATGGCTGCGCCGCTGCTCCGAGCAGTGCTGCGCGTATCTGCGGGATATGCAGGACGTGACGGTCGTCGATGCTCTGCTCGAGCGGCTCTCCGCCGCGTCGGCCCTGAGTGCCGCGGAGCGGCTGAATCTGCTGCGTGGACTGCTCGCGGAGGGCGCCGCGGCATCGCACGAGCGCAGCGCCAGCGGCTGTGGGCCCGGACGGCTACGGCCGTGAGCGACCCCTGGGCATTGCGCAGGCGTCGATACGGTACGCACGCCCGGCATAAGGTCCATCGCTGCGAACGTGGATATCGTCGTGACGCAACCGCGCCGACCGTGCGGCGCGCTTGAGCTGACTCAGCGTTTGCGGCGGGGCGGCGGGGAACGTAGGCTCAGTACGTTGGGCGCAAATGTGGGCGGCCGAAAGCCCGGCCCGATCTGCTCGAATGCATAGGCCAGAGCGAGCAGCCGCGCCTCGGACCACTGCGGTCCGATGAACGACAACCCTACCGGCAGGCCCTCGACCTGTCCCATCGGGACCGTGATGTAGGGATAGCCTGCAACCGCAGGCAGTGTGCTGCTACCGGCGCCGATACCGCGGTCGCCATTGACCAGATCGAGCACCGCGGCAGGATCCTGGGTCGGGCAGATCAGCGCCGCGATGCGATGCTCGGCCAGCAACCGGTCGATGCCCTCCGGTCCCGCGCGCCGCAAATTCGTCGCGCGGGCGCGTAGGTACGCCCGATCCGTCAAGCCGCTGGTGCGCTCGGCACGCAGAAACAGGCTCTGGCCGAACCAACGCAGCTCACGCGGATGGCTGTCATTGAAGGCGATCACATCGGCCAGCGTGCGTGTTTTCACGGCTGGCGGGGCTGCGGCCAGATACTCGTTCATGCCCGCTTTCAGCTCGGTGAGCAACACGTGCAACTCGTTCTTCTCGAGCGGCTCGCACCGATAGTCCGCGACGTCGACCAGCGTCGCGCCCGCGGCGCGAATCCGCGTCAACGCCCGCTCGAACACCGCCAGCGTTTTGGGCGAGAAACTCTCCAGCAGGAAGGTTGCAATCCCGAGGCGGATGCCGGCGAGCGCCCCCGGCGTGAGCGCGGCGAGGTAGTCGGTGCGCTGGCTGTCGGCCGGTGCCGTGGCCGGGTCTGCCGCATCGGAGCCGGCCATGGCGGCGAGCAGCAGCGCCGCGCCGCGCACGCTATGCGCAATCGGGCCGGGAGTGTCCTGTGTGCGACTGATCGGGATGATGCCGGCGCGCGAGATCAGCCCCACGGTCGGCTTGACACCGACGACACCGTTCATCGCGGCCGGACAGCCGATGGACCCATCGGTCTCGGTGCCGATGGCCGCCGGCGCCAGACCGGCGGCGACTGCGGCCGCCGAGCCAGAACTCGAGCCGCAGGCGGTGCGATCGAGCATGTAGGGATTGCGTGTCAGTCCGCCGACGGCGCTCCAGCCGCTCACCGAATGGGCCGAGCGGATGTTGGCCCATTCCGACAGGTTCGCCCGTCCGAGGATCACAACGCCGGCGCTGCGCAGGTTGCGGATCAGCGTAGCGCTCATCGTGCGCACGTTCCTGGCGAGTGCGAGCGAGCCGGCCGTGGTGGGCAGCCCGGCGATGTCGATGTTGTCCTTCACCAGGACGGGCATGCCATCAAGCGGCCCGAGCGTTGTGCCGGCCGCGCGTCGGGCATCCGCGGCGTCCGCTTCCGCCATGGCGTGCGGGTTCAGAGCAATGACCGCGCAGATCTTCGGGTTGATCCGGCCGATTCGCGCCGCATACCCGCGCACCAGCGCTCGTGCGCTCAGCCGCCGCCCGGCAAGCGCTGCCGCGAGCTGTGGGACGGTGGCCGTGCCGAGATCGATGGCCCGGACCGCATCTACACCGAGTGCCCGTCTGCTGCGCATGTACGTCTCCTCATCGAGGGCGGGCGGCAAGTGTTTCGTACGCGGCCCCGATCGCGTACACACGCGGCGCAGCGCCGTGCATGAACGTACCCGATCAGTCGGGTCGCTCGATCAAGATGCGGCCCGCATCGATCCGCACCGCGTAAGTGCGTAGCGGCTCGTAGGCCGGCGGCGTGAGAGCCTCGCCGGTGCGCAGACAGAAGCGCGCACCGTGGCGCGGACAGATGATCTGGCAGGCTTCGACTTCGGCATCGTCCAGCGGCGCACCGTCGTGCGTGCAGACGTCCGCCACCGCAAGGATCTCGCCATCGCAGCGCACGACCCGCACCGGCTCACCGTCGAGATCGGCGCCGATGGACGTCTGCTCCTCCAGTGCCGCGACCGCCCCGGCATCGATCCAGCTCATCAGTACATCCCCGTTTGCAAGCGGGCCGCCTCGGACATCATGCTCTGGTTCCAGGGCGGATCGAACGTGAGTTCGACGCGCGCCTCGCGTACGGTGGGTATGCGCTCGATCTTGTCGCGCACGTCATCGACCAGGATGTCCCCCATGCCGCAGCCCGGTGCCGTGAGCGTCAGTTTGATTTCGACGCTGCGGCTACCATCCTCGTTCGCCATGACGTCACACGCGTACACCAGGCCGAGATCGACGATATTGATTGGAATCTCGGGGTCGTAGCATGTGCGCATCTGATCCCAGGCGAGCTGACGCACGTCCTCCTCGGTGGCATTGGGCGGCAGCTCCGGCGGCTTGACCGGCTCGCGGCCGATGGCCGCGGCATCCTCGCCGCTGAGCCGATACAGGTTGCCGTCGATATATACCGTGAAGCTGCCGCCGAGCGCCTGCGTGATGTAGCCGGACTGGCCCGGTTGCAAGAGCACCTCGGTGCCGGCGGGCACGATGACCGCGCGCACTTCGCGCTGCACGACGAACGGTTCGCTGTCATAACCAGGCATGGCTGCGGGCTCACTCGGTGGAGACGGCGTCCGCGCTGTGCTCGAGCGCCGCGTTGAGCGTATGCCAGCAGAGCGTTGCGCACTTGACCCGGGCCGGAAACTCGCTGACGCCGCCGAGCGCGGCAAGCTTGCCGAGTGTGGCGGCATCGGCCTGAGCGTGCGGATCGGTGAGCAGCGCGTGGATACGCTCGTAGAGTGCCTGCACCGCCGCCTTGTCCTTGCCCTTGACCGCCTCGGTCATCAGCGAGGCCGAGGCGGTCGAGATCGCGCAACCCTGGCCTTCGAAGCGGATGTCCGCGATGCGGTCCCCGTCGAGGCGCAGCCAGACGGTGAGGCGGTCGCCGCAGAGGGGATTGTGGCCCTCCGCATGCGCGTCCGCGGGCTGCAACGGGCCGAAATTGCGGGGCTGACGATTGTGATCCAGGATGACGTCGCGGTAGAGATCTTGCAGGTTCATTGACCGAATACCTCGCCGGCCGTGCGCACCGCGGCGACCAGGGCGGCCACGTCCGCTGCCGTGTTGTAACAGGCGAAGGACGCGCGGGCCGTGGCCGGGATATCGAAGAACGTCATCACCGGCATGGCACAATGATGGCCGGTGCGGATGGCAACGCCCTGGCTGTCCAGAATCGTCCCCAGGTCGTGCGGGTGACAGCCGCGTAGGGTGAACGACAGCACCGCCGCCTTGTGCGCCGCCGTGCCGATGATCTCGATGCCAGGCACCCGCTCGAGCGCGGTGGTGGCCGCAGCGAGCAGGCTCTGCTCGTGCGCCGCAATTGCATCGAGCCCGAGGCGCTCCACATAGTCCATCGCCGCGCCGAGACCGACCGCTCCGGAGATGTTCGGCGTGCCGGCCTCGAACTTCCACGGCAACTCGTTATAGGTGGTGCGCTCGAACGAAACCGTGCGAATCATCTCCCCGCCACCCTGCCAGGGGGGCATTTCCGCCAGCAGCTCCTCGCGTCCATACAGCACGCCGATGCCGGTCGGACCGTAGAGCTTGTGACCGGAGAAGGCGTAGAAGTCACACCCCAGCGCTTGCACGTCAACTGGCGCATGGGCCACCGCCTGCGCGCCGTCGATCAGCACGAGCGCGCCGCACGCATGCGCCGCCTGGATGATGCGCTCGATCGGAACGACGGTGCCGAGAGCGTTCGACACGTGCGCCACCGCCACGAGCCGGGTACGCGCGCTCAGCAGCCCGAGCAGACGGTCGAGCTCGATCTCACCGCGCCGGTTGATGGGCGCGACCTTCAGCGTGCAGCCGGTCTGCTCGCAGAGCATCTGCCAGGGCACGATGTTGGCGTGATGCTCGAGCGCGCTGATCAGGATTTCATCGCCCTTGCCGAGGCGCGAGCGGCCGAAGGATTGAGCCACGAGATTGATGCCCTCGGTGGCCCCGCGCACGAAGACGATCTCACGCGGCGAACGGGCGTTGAGGAAACGCCGGGTCCGCTCGCGGGCACCTTCGAACGCATCTGTGGCGGCCTGACTGAGCGCATGCACGCCGCGATGCACGTTCGCATGGCAGTGCGTCTCGTAGTGTTCGACGGCGCGCAGTACCGCAAGGGGGCGTTGGCCGGAGGCGGCGCTGTCGAGGTAGACGAGCGGCCGGCCGTTGATGGCCCGCGCCAGGATGGGGAAGTCGGCGCGCACGCGCTCGGCATCGAATCCCTGGCGCACCGTCTCGGCACAGTTCGCGGCCATCAGCACAACTCCTGCATCGCAGCGGCGTTCATTTGCGCGGACAAAGCCCGCTCGACCTCGCCGCGCAGCTCCGTGCGCGCGATCTGTGCCACCACGTCTTCGAGGAAAGCCCATTTGAGCAGCTGCTGGGCGAGTGGGGCGCCGATGCCGCGCGCGAGCAGGTAGAACAGCATGTTCTCATCGAGCTTGCCGGCGGTTGCGCCATGACTGCAACGCACCTCGTCGGTGTAGATCTCCAGCTGCGGACGCACATCAATCTCGGCTTCTGGCCCATCGAGCAGGCCACGCAGTGATTGGCGCGAGTCGCTGCCGCGGGCCTGCGGGTGCACGACGATCTTGCCGTTGAACGCCACGCGCCCGCGCCCCGAGGCGATACCGCGGAAGGTCTCGGTCGTGCGTGTATCGGGGGCCAGATGCTCGCTCAGCACGTACATGTCCTGGCTCTGCTGCCGATCGGCGAGCGCTGCAGCCGACAGTTCCAGGTGTGCTGCGGCACCGGCCAGGCGTACGTGCACCGTGGAGCGCGCGCTCTGCGCGCCGGTGCCGATGCTGAGCAAGCGATAATGGGCGTGCGCGGATAACTCTGCCGCGAGCGTATCGAACCAGGTGGTCTGCGCTGCGCTCTGCTGCAGTCGATAGTGTTGTAAGCGCGCGTGCTCGCCGAGTTCGACGTGCATTGCACCGTTGACCAGACTCCCGGTCTGCGGTGCGCCGAGATGACGTTCGATCACGGTCAGTTCGACGCCGGCTGCAAGCCGCAGGTGGACGCGCGGATAGGAGGTGCCGGCCTGTGCAGTGCTCGCCGTGACGAACACAAGTTCGATGCCGGCCGGCGCAGCCGGCCCGTGCACGTCGATGGCGAGCGCATCGAGGGCGAAGGCCTCGTTGAGCAACGCCAGGCGCGCCTCCGGCAGATCCGAACCGAGCGGCCACGCGGGGGCGAGCGCCGCCGGTAGCGAACGCCGGCTGCGCACGCTGAAGCCCGGGTCCTCGGCGGCAGTCCCCGAGCGCAGCAGCCCGTCGACGAACACCCAGCGCGCGAAGCCGGCGGGCGTTTCGGGCAGCTGCGCGAGCGCTGCCTCCGCATGCGCATCGACGGGCGCGAAACGGGCGCGCTCGAGGATGCGCAGGTTCGTGTAACGCCAGTTCTCCTCGCGTGCGCTCGGCAGTCCCTGTGCACAGAGCGCAGCAATCGCCCGACTGCGTCGCTCGGGCGCGATGACGCTGCCCGGCAGTTGCGCCCGCACGGTGTCGAATTCCGACCGCAGCTGCTCGACCGCCGCGCTCATGCAGCCTCGCTGATCAGCCAGTCGTAGCCGCGCTGCTCGAGCTGCACGGCAAGCGAGCGGTCGCCGCTGCGCACGATGCGGCCGTTGACCAGCACATGGACCCGGTCAGGCACGATGTGCTCGAGCAGACGTTGATAATGCGTCACTAACACCAGCGAGCGCTCCGGGGCACGCAGGGTGTTGACGCCCTGGGCGACGATCTTCAACGCATCGATGTCCAGGCCCGAGTCGGTCTCATCGAGCACGGCCAGATGCGGCTCGAGCACGAGCATCTGCAGAATCTCATTGCGCTTCTTCTCGCCGCCGGAGAAGCCCTCGTTCACTCCGCGCGCGAGCATGCTCTCGTCCATGCGCATCAGCCGCATCTTCTCGCGCACCAGGCTGAGGAATTCGAAGGCATCGACTTCCGGTTCCCCGCGCTGCTTGCGCACGGCGTTGACCGCCGCTTTGAGCAGGTAGACGTTGTTGACGCCCGGGATCTCGACCGGGTACTGGAAGCCGAGGAAGACGCCCGCGCGGGCGCGATCCTCCGGACTGAGCGCGAGCAGGTCGCGGCCCTCGTAAGTGATCGTCCCGGCGGTGACGAGATAACCGGGCCGTCCGGCGAGCACGTAGGCGAGGGTGCTTTTGCCGGAGCCGTTCGGGCCCATGACGGCGTGCACCTCGCCGGTGGGCACCTCGAGGTCGAGGCCCTTGAGGATTTCCTTGCCATCGACCGTGGCGTGAAGGTTGTGGATCTTGAGCATACGTTGTGACCTGACTTTACTAACCTACTGCGCCTTCGAGGCTGACGGCGAGGAGCTTCTGTGCCTCGACTGCGAATTCCATCGGCAGCTCCTTGAACACCGATTTGCAGAAGCCGCTGACGATGAGGTTGACGGCGTCCTCGGACGATATGCCGCGCGCCAGGCAGTAAAACAGCTCATCCTCGCTGATCTTGGAGGTGCTTGCCTCGTGCTCGACGGTGGCGGTGGGATTCTTGACCTCGACGTAGGGAAAGGTGTGCGCGCCGCACTGCCCGCCCATCAACAGCGAGTCGCATTGCGTGAAGTTGCGCGCGCCATGGGCGCTCGGCAGCATCTTGACCAGGCCACGGTAGGTGTTTTGCCCGTGGCCGGCGGAGATGCCCTTCGAGATGATGGTGCTGCGCGTGTCGCGGCCGATGTGGATCATCTTCGTGCCGGTATCGGCCTGCTGCCGGTTATTGACGGTCGCGACCGAGTAGAACTCGCCCACCGAGCCGTCGCCACGCAGCACGCAGCTCGGATACTTCCAGGTAATCGCCGAGCCCGTCTCGACCTGCGTCCAGGAAATGTGCGCGTTGCGTCCGCGGCACTCGCCGCGCTTGGTGACGAAGTTGTAGATGCCGCCGCGGCCATGCTCATCGCCCGGGTACCAGTTCTGCACCGTGGAGTACTTGATGTAGGCCTCATCGAGCGCGATGAGCTCCACTACCGCGGCGTGCAACTGGTTCTCATCGCGTTGCGGAGCGGAGCAGCCCTCGAGATAGCTCACGGTTGCCCCCTCTGCGGCGATGATCAGGGTGCGCTCGAACTGGCCGGTTTTTGCCGCGTTGATCCGAAAGTACGTCGACAACTCCATCGGACAGCGCACGCCCTGGGGAACGTACACGAACGAGCCGTCGGAAAACACGGCCGAGTTCAGCGCCGCGAAGAAGTTGTCGCTGTATGGGACCACGCTGCCGAGGTAGCGCTCGATGAGCTCCGGATGGGTGGTCACCGCCTCGGAGAACGGACAGAAGATCACCCCCGCCTCCTGCAGGCGCTGCTTGAACGTCGTGGCAACCGAGACGCTGTCGAACACGGCGTCTACCGCCACGCCGGCGAGCCGCGCCCGCTCATGCAGCGGCACGCCGAGCTTCTCGTAGGTCGCGAGCAGTTTCGGGTCCACTTCCGCCAGGCTCTTTGGCCCCTCGGCGTTACGCTTTGGCGCCGAGTAGTACGATATGGCCTGATAGTCGATCGGCGGGTAGTGCGCGTGCGGCCAATGCGGCTCGCGCATCGTCAGCCAGTGCCGCAGCGCCTTCAGACGCCAGGCGGTGAGAAAGGCCGGCTCGCGCTTCTTGCGCGAGATGAGTCGTACCACATCCTCATCGAGACCGGGCGGGACGGTGTCCGCATCGATCTCGGTGATGAACCCGTGCTGATAGCCGCGGGCAAGCATATCTTCGAGCTGTGTCGCTTCTTTCATGTTCGCCAAGTCTGAAGTGAGGGGTCAGGCACCGGTGATGCGCAGCAGCCCCGGCGAGCTCATCGCCGCCTTTACCTCGCGCTCAAGTGCCGGTAGATGGGACTGGATGGGATCGATGCCGGCGAGCTGCGCGAGATTGACATCGCCCAGGGAGCGCCGGATGGCCAGATTGAGCCGCTGCCAGGTGCGCCCGACGCGACAGGTGGGCTCGATCTCGCAATGTCCATGCGCCGCCGCGCAGTCCGTGAGCGCCACCGGATCCTCGAGCGCATCCAGAATGGCCGCCGCGCTGATTTGGGCCGCGGGGCGCGCCAGTTGATACCCGCCATGCAGGCCGCGGGTCGAGGCGACCAGCCCCGCCCGTTGCAGTTGCTTCAGAAGCTTGCTCACGGTCGGCGCCGCCACATGCGTCTGTTCGGCGAGCGCTGCGGCGGTCTGCAATCGCTCGGGCTGGACGGCGAGCACGGCGAGCAGCACCGTGGCATAGTCCGTCAGGCGGCTGATCCGCACCATTGCAGGCATCCTCACGCGACGCGCGACCGTTAAGATAGGACTAGTTTAGTACTAATTGAACCGGGAACCAAGGGGATGCGGGCCCGGTCATTTGGTATTCTTGCCGTCCCCGTGGTGCGCTTCCTATTCAAGATCGATGCACTGGCGCGCGCGGCCGAATCACTTTGTCGCGGAGAATCGTCATGAATCGCAGTGAGCTCGCTCGAATCGCTCAGGCAATGGTGGTCAAAGGCAAGGGTCTTCTGGCGGCCGATGAAAGCACCGGCACGATCCGCAAGCGGTTCGAGGCCATCAAGCTCGAATCCACGGAGGAGCATCGGCGAGCCTATCGTGAGCTGCTGTTCACCGCACCCGGGGCCTCCGAATGGATCAGCGGCGTCATTCTGTACGATGAGACCATCCGGCAGAAGACCGCCGATGGCAGGCCTTTTCCGCAATATCTGACGCAGCAGGGCATCATTCCGGGCATCAAGGTCGACCTCGGCGCGAAGCCGCTTGCGGGCTTTCCCGGGGAGACCGTAACCGAGGGGCTCGATGGGCTGCGCGAGCGGTTGATCGAGTACCGCAAGCTGGGGGCGCGTTTCGCCAAATGGCGCGCGGTCATCGACATCGGAGTAGGCATTCCGACCGCCGTCGGTATCGAGGCGAATGCACATGCTCTGGCGCGCTACGCCGCGCTCTGTCAGGAGAATGAAATCGTGCCGATCGTCGAGCCGGAGGTGCTGATGGACGGCGATCACTCGCTCGAGCGCTGCGAGGAAGTGACGGATGCAACGCTGAGCTGCGTGTTCAAGCGGCTGCAGGATCAGCGCGTGATGCTCGAGGGCATGGTGCTCAAACCCAACATGGTGATCTCCGGCAAGAAGGCCGCGCACCGCGCCTCGCCGCAGGCCGTGGCGGAAGCGACGGTGCGCTGCCTGAAGCGGCACGTGCCGCCGGCGGTTCCGGGCATTGCCTTTCTCTCCGGGGGTCAGTCGCCCGAGGAAGCCACCTTGCATCTGTCGCTGATCAATCGCCTCGGCCCGCTGCCATGGGCATTGACCTTCAGTTATGGCCGCGCATTGCAGGAAACGGCAATCCAGGTGTGGGGCGGACGCGCGGCGAGTTTCAAGGCCGGACAGGAGGAATTTGCGCATCGGGCGCGTCTCAACGGGCTTGCGGCCACCGGTCGTTACGAGCCGGGCATGGAAGAGCGGGCGGCTTGAGTCAGGACGGGCACGAGAGCGGCGGCGTGAATCTGCCAGCGGACAGTGTCGGTGGGGTGCCCGCCGATACGGTGATCGAAGCCCGCGACGTGCGCTATGCCATCGACGGTCGGCCGATCTTCGCCGGGCTCGATCTTACGGTGCGGCGGGGTCTGATCACCGCCGTCATGGGACCGAGCGGCACGGGCAAGACGACGCTGCTGCGCCTGATCACCGGCGAGATCTGCGCCGATCAGGGCCGGGTGGCGGTGTTCGGCCGCGACATGGCCACGTTGCGCACGCGTGAGCTGTACGCGACGCGTCGGCGGATGGGTGTGCTGTTTCAGAACGGAGCGTTGCTGACGGACCTCACCGTCTACGAGAATGTCGCTTTCCCGGTCCGCGAGCACACCGATTTGCCCGAACCGCTGATCCGCAAGCTGGTGCTGACCAAGCTCGAGGCGGTGGGCCTGCGTGGCGCCGCCGAGCTGATGCCGGCGGAACTGTCCGGCGGCATGGCGCGGCGGGTGGCGCTGGCCCGCGCCATCGTCACGGACCCGGAGATCCTGATCTACGACGAGCCGTTCGTCGGACTCGATCCGATCTCCCTCGGCGTCATCCTGCGTCTGGTCAAACAGATGAATGACGCATTGAAGATCACCAGTGTCGTCGTCTCGCACGACGTGCACGAGATCGCGACCATCGCCGATTACAGCTACCTGCTCTCGGGGGGCAAGGTGGTCGGTGCCGGTACGCCGGCGGAGCTCGCGCGCAGCGAGTCGCCCACCGTGCGTCAGTTCATGACCGGCGGGGCGGAGGGACCGGTGCGATTTCATTATCCGGCGGCGGACTACGCCACCGAGTTGCTGGGGGTGGAGCGATGAGTGCTGCGGCCAGGGCTGGCGTCCTCGAGGTCGTGCGCAAGACCGGCGAGACCGGGGTGTTTTTCGTGCGCGTGCTCGCGGCGTGCATTCCAGCGCTCAGCCGGCCGCGGTTGATCATCGAGCAGATCTACAACGCCGGCGCCCGTTCGCTCATCATCATCATGCTCTCGGGTCTGTTCACGGGCATGGTGCTCGGACTGCAGTTCTACGATGTGCTCAACCGCTTCGGGGCCACCGAGGCGCTCGGCACGGCTGTGGCGCTTGCGCTGCTGAAGGAACTCGGGCCGGTGCTGACCGCGCTGCTGTTTGCCGGCCGCGCCGGCACGGCGCTCACCTCGGAAATCGGCTTGATGCGCGCGACCGACCAGCTGACCGCCATGGACGTGATGGCGGTCGACCCGATGCGTCATGTAGTTGCGCCCCGGTTCCTGGGCGGATTGATCGCCGTGCCGCTGCTCACGGCGGTGTTCACTGTCATCGGACTGTTCGGTGCACAGCTGATCGGCGTGCAGTTCCTCGGCGTCGATCACGGTATCTTCTGGTCGCAGGCGCAAAGCGCGGTTGCGCTGAAAGACGTGACCGAGGGCGTCGTCAAAAGCGTCGTGTTCGGCGCTGTTCTCAGCCTGATTGCGGTCAACGAGGGGTATCACTCCGAACCGACCGCCGAGGGTATCGGCAGGGCCACCACGCGTACGGTGGTGGCCTCCTCGGTCATGACACTGCTGCTCGATTACGTGCTGACCGCCGTATTTTTGTAAAAGGATCCAATCCGCCATGCGCGCTAATCGCTCTCTTGAAATCGGCACGGGCCTGTTCGTGCTGCTGGGATTCGCCGCGTTGCTGTTTCTCAGCATGCAGCTGCCGGCGAACGGCCTGAAGTTCTTTCTCAGCAAGCCGGTCGGGTACGAGGTCACGGCTCAATTCGACAACATTGGCGATCTGAAGGTAGGGGCTCCGGTGCGCATGGCCGGGGTACGCATTGGCCAGGTGACCCGGATCGACTTCGATACCAACACCGAGCGGGCCAAGGTGTGGCTGCGCATCAACCCGCGCTTCGACAAGATACCCATGGACAGCTCCGCCAGCATCGATACCGAAGGGCTGCTCGGGGGTCAATATATCGCCATCAGCCCCGGGGCAATGCCGACCTATCTCACCAATGGCAGTCAGATCCTGGAGACGCAGTCGGCGCTGGTGCTGGAAAATCTGATCAACAAGTTCTTCGCCACGGAAGCGAACCATAGCCCGGGTTCCAAGGGTGGCGCCGAGAAGGAGTCCAAGCAATGAAATTCTCAGGCATGATTGCCGCGGCGGCGTGCGCCGCAGTCCTGCTGCTGCAGCCGGCACCGGCGCGCGCCGCGCCGTCGTCCTTCGAGCAGCCCTCGCAGATGATTCAGTCCGTGGCGAGCAAGCTGCTGCAGGCCATCGATGGACACCGGGCGGAGTATCGTGCCCATCCGGGCAGACTCACCGCCGTCATCAAGCACGACCTGCTGCCGCACCTCGACTCGCAGCTTGCCGCCGATCTGGTGCTCGGCCGCTTCGGGCGTGAGGCCACGGCGCAGCAGAAGCAGCGCTTCGTCACGGCGATGCGCGATGCGCTGGTCAGGAGCTACGGCAGCGCGCTGCTCGCGTTCCACTCGCACATGCTGACGGTTTATCCGACTCACGTGCGTCCGGGGACCCGATCGGCAACGGTGCGCACGATCCTGACGGAAACGGACGGAACGCGCCTGCCGGTCGATTTCTACGTCCTCATGACGCCGAGCGGCTGGAAGGTGTTCGACCTGGTCGTCGAGGGTGTCAGCTACGACATGAGCTATCGTGCCGAGCTCGCTCCGCAGCTGCAGCAGGACGGCCTCGAGAGCGTGATTCGGCGTCTCGCCGGCGGCGAGAAGCTCAATGCGCCGAAGCCGCATCCCGGACGTCACTGAGCGTGGCGCGCGGCGCGAATCCAACCGGCTCGCCGGCCGGGGGCGAGTTCCGGCTCATCGTACGTTCCCCGGAGCGGGGCGAAGTGTCCGGTCCGCTCGTGTTTGCGACGGCGCGCCGTGCGCGCACCGCGGGGCTCGCCGCGCTGCGCGGCGCGCAGGGTGCGCTCGTCCTTGACTGCTCCGGGCTCGGCCCTACCGACAGCGCCGGGCTCGCCGTGCTGCTCGACTGGCTGGCCGAGGCGCGCAAGGCGGCTCGCCATCTGCGCTTCGAGGGTCTGCCCGAGGACCTGCTGCGCCTGGCGCGCATCAGCGCCGTCGACGAGCTGCTGCGGCAAGGGGTGTAGGCGGCGCGCTGGCGCTACTGGCCCGCGCCTTGCAGCGCCTTCAGTTCCGCGGCGGCCGGGTTCCCGCGGCTTGGACCGTGCACCATGTAATGCTGCCGCGCCAGATAGGCGTGGCGCATGAACGCATAGGGGTTGTATGCGTGCATGACCAGGTGCAGCGTCGGCTGCAGTTTCTCATCCTCGTTGACGGCATTGACGGCATCCGGGGTGTGCCAGATCAACGTATTGGGCGTGTAATAGGTCGGGTCGGTGAACATGCCGGCCACGCGGCCCACCGCGGCGCGCACATCCGAAGGTCCGAGGATGGGCAGAACCAGATAGGGTCCGGCCGGGATGCCCCATTTGCCGAACGTCTGGCCGAAGGTGCGCTCATCGTACGGTAGACCGAGTTGTGCGGCCGGGTCGAGCAGGCCGCCGAGGCCGAGGGTCGTGTTGACGACCAGGCGCCCGGTGTCCTTCAAAAACCACAGGAACTGGCCCTGCAGCAGATCGTTCACGATGACGGTGGGATAGTCGAGATTCGCAAAGAAGTTTGCAATGCCGGTCCGGACCAGGTGCGGCACAGTGTGCTTGTAGCCGGTGGCCACCGGGCCGGCGAAGTGCTTCTCGAAGCCCATGTCGAATGCGAAGGTCGCCCGATTCACGCGCTGCCAGGGATCGCGCGGGTCGCGCTCGGCGCGCGGCACGGTGGCGCAGCCGAACAGGATGAGCGGCAGCGCCGCCAGGGCGAGGAGTCGGAGCGCTTTGAACGTTGTGGTCATGACCTGTCCATATGCACGACAGAGCCCGAGTGTACCAGCAGTGACGGGGGCCTGTCCGGTTCCGGGATGAGCGCCTGAGCGGGGCGTCGCCTCGATGCGTCACTGCATTCGGCTCGCCGCCTGCGGTTGTTCAAAGGACGTCGGAAGCGAAGTCCGCCAGCCGCGAGCGCTCACCGCGTACGAGGGTCACATGGCCCGCATGCGGCCAGCCGCGCATGCGGTTCACCACATAGGTGAGCCCGGAAGTTGTTTCGGTGAGATAAGGCGTGTCGATTTGCGCCACGTTGCCGAGACAGGCGAGCTTGGTTCCCGGGCCAGCGCGCGTGACGAGCGCCTTCATCTGCTTGGGCGTGAGATTCTGCGCCTCGTCGAGGATCACGAAGCGGTTGAGAAAGGTCCGCCCGCGCATGAAGTTGAGCGAGCGGATCTTGATGCGGTTGCGCAGCAGGTCCTGCGTGGCGGCACGTCCCCAATTGCCGCCTTCCTGCGCTCCGGTGAGCACCTCGAGGTTGTCCATCAGCGCGCCCATCCAGGGCTCCATTTTCTCCTCCTCGGTCCCGGGCAGGAAGCCGATGTCCTCGGCGAGCGGGATCGTGACGCGCGTCATGATGATCTCGCTGAAGCGGTTGTTATCGAGAGTCTGCACCAGGCCGGCGGCAAGCGTGAGCAGCGTCTTGCCGGTGCCGGCCGGGCCGAGCACCGTGACGAAGTCGATCTGCGGATCCATCAGCAGATTGAGCGCAAAATTCTGCTCGCGATTGCGTGCAGTGATGCCCCAGACGCCGTGGCGATCGCTGCGATGATCGCGCAGCAACTCGATCACGGCGCGCTCGTTTTCGATGCGCCGCACGATGCCCTCGATGCCCGGCGCTGTGCTCTCGTAGATGCCCTGGTTGAGCTGCCACTGCGCCACCTGTGGGCCCGTGATCTCGTAAAACGTGCGGTCGCCTTCCTTCCAGGAGCGCACGTCCTGGCCATGGCGCTCCCAAAAGTCCGTCGGCAGCTCCGCCATGCCGCCAAAGAGCACGTCCGAGTCCTCGAGGGTCTTGTCGCTGTAATAATCCTCGACGTGCACGCCGAGCACGGCGGCCTTGATACGCAGGTTGATGTCCTTGGACACCAGAATCACCCGCGTGTCCGCCAGTGTCTCCTGCAGCCGCAGTGTCTCCGCAAGAATCTCCTGGTCGTTGCCGCCGGTCGGCAACGTCGGCGCCGCGGCCGCGAGCCGCGTCTGGAAATAAAGCCGCCCGGAACAGGTGCGCTTGCCATGATTGCCGCTGAAACCGGCCGGCAGCGGCAGTCCCCGGTCGATCTGTTCCTTGCTCGCCCCGCGTATGATGTCGTCCAGGAATCGGCTCACCTGGCGCACATTGCGCGCCGCTTCCGACAGCCCCTTTTTGTGCGCATCCAGTTCCTCGAGCACGACCATGGGCAGATAGACGTCGTGCTCCTCGAAGCGGAAGATGCAGGTCGGATCGTGCATCAACACATTGGTGTCGAGGACGAAGATGCGCCGGCCCTCCCGCGCTTTGGGCTTTCTGCTCACTGGGCGGCCGAGTCAGTTCGTGCCAGCGTTCGTCTGCGCGCTCATCGGCCGAGGGCGCGCACCGCGGCCAGCACTTCTTGCACGTGTCCCGGGACTTTCACCTTGCGCCACTCGTGCCGCAGCACCCCGCGCCGGTCGATCAGGAAAGTGCTGCGCTCGATGCCGAGGTACTTGCGTCCATACAGGCTCTTTTCCCGAATGACGTCGAAGAGCTTGCAGATCCGCTCATCCGCATCGCTCAGCAGCTCGAAAGGCAGCTTTTCCTTGCTTTTGAATTTCTCGTGCGAGGCGAGGCTGTCGCGTGAGACACCGACGACGAGCGCGCCAGCTGCGAGAAACGCGGCATATTGGTCGCGGAAGTCCTGCGACTCGCGCGTGCACCCGGAGGTCATGTCCTTGGGATAGAAATACACCACGAGTGCCTTGCCCGCCGCGGCGCGCACGCTGAAAGTTTCCCCGCCGGTGCCGGGCAGGGAGAAATCCGGGACCTGGGCGCCGAGTGCAACTTTTGCCATGCTAGCTTTTCACCGGTTCGATGATGGCGTCGAGATTGAGCGAATCACAATAATCCATGAACTCCTCGCGCAGGTGCGCCACCGGGATGCGACTCGGAACGTTCACGATCATCTGCACGGAGAACATCGGCGCGCCGGTGTGAGCCGCCGGATAGCTGCGCGTGGAGACCTCGGCGATATCGATGCCGCGGCTGGCGAAAAAGCCCGACAAGCCCGAGACGATGCCGCTCTGATCGAGGCTGACCACGTCGATCGAGTACGGCAGCATATCGGCGCGCGCTGGGCGGGGCTCGGTGCGCTTCAGCTGCACGTTGAACGTGCCGCTCGCCGCCAGCCGCGCCAATTCCGCCTCGAGTTTGGCGAGGGAGTGCCAATTGCCGCAGACGAGCAGCAACATGGCAAATTCGGTGCCGAGCACTGCCATGCGGCTCTCGGTGATGTTGCCGCCGCACTCGCTGATGACCCGGGTCAGCTCGTGGACCATTCCGGTCCTGTCGCTACCGATTGCCGAAACGGCCAGGTGCTGCTTCATCGTAGGTGTCGCGCGGGCATCGCTGTGCTCGGAAGCCGCAGAGTGTACCGGGACAATGGCGCGCTGGCGACCGCCGCGAGGTATCCGGGCAACTGCCAATCGGCGTGAGAGCGGATATAATTTGAGATCGCTCCTGTCCTTTGCAGCAGTCCTACGGTAGAAGAATGCCTTGAGCACGCTCGCACCCCCTGCGGCCGATTCCGGCCCGCTGGTGATCACCGGCAGCCTCGTCGCCATCGTGACGCCGATGCAGGCCGATGGAGCGGTGGATTTTGGCGCGTGGACACGACTCATCGAATGGCACATTGCCAGTGGTACCCGAGCGCTCATCGTCGGCGGGACCACCGGCGAATCATCGACCCTGTCGGAGGCCGAGCTGCGCGAGCTGACCGAGCGGGCCTGTGCGACCGCGGCCGGCCGCATGGCGGTCATCGTCGGCGCCGGCTCGAGCAGTACGGCGGTGACGGTCGCCCGGGTGCGCTGGCTGTCGAGTCTGCCGATCGATGGGCTGCTGGTGGTCACGCCGGCATACAATCGGCCGACGCAGGAAGGCTTGTACCGGCACTTCGCCGCAATTGTCGAAGCAGCGGATAAGCCATTGATTCTCTACAACGTCCCGTCCCGCACCGCGGTCGACATGCTGCCCGAGACGACGGCGCGCATTGCGCAGCTGCCGGGTGTGGTCGCGATCAAGGAGGCGGTGCCCGGAGCCGAGCGGGTGCGGCAGATTCTGACGCGCAGCCGCAGGGGATTCGTGGTACTCAGCGGCGACGATGCAACCGCACGGGAGGCGATTCTGGCCGGAGCAAGAGGGGTGATTTCGGTGACGGCCAATGTCGCGCCTGCGGCGATGGCGGCGATGGTCGCAGCGGCGCTGGCCGGAGACGAAGTCCGTGCCCTGCAGCTGGACGAGCCGCTGCAGCGATTGCATCGTGCGCTGTTTGTCGAGGCGAATCCCATCCCGGTCAAATGGGCGCTGGCCCAGCTCGGTCGCATCGGCACGGGGATTCGCTTGCCGCTGACCGAGCTTGCCGAGGCGCAGCGGCCGCAGGTGCTGGCCGCGCTGCAGGCGACGGGCATGGCCCTATGATTCTTGCCGTCCCGGTCGGTTGCGTCAGCCGGTGAATTTTGTGTATCGTTAGAGGCTTGAGTCGATGCGGCGGCTCTTTAGGTTGCTCGAACGCGCAGGGAAATTTCGACCGCACCCGCGCCCTACGGGCCGGTCACAGTACTTCCATGGATTTCTCCGGGAACCTGCGCGATCCAAAGCAGTCCCTGATGAGGTCGGCGCGCACTGCCCGAGCGCGCAGTAGCGAGTGCTTGAGCGGGTAGGTGCCGTCGCATTGTTGGGGGGGCAGGTCTGAAATGAGGCGCGGCCTGTGCGCGAATCGCCATCGATACTGTCCAGGTGGCGTCGTAGAGAAGGTGTTTCGGGTGAGCCGAGGCCCTGCTTTAGGATTTCAGGAACGGTATGGGTGTGATATTCAGCGAGGCATTCGCTCGTGAAGTTAAGGACCGCGTGGGTTCTCGTTGCTGTCGTGCCGATATTGTCGGCCTGCCATACGCTGCATGTTCTGACCGTCGGATCCTGCACCAGGCCGCGGCACTACATGCTCGCCCGCAGCATCCCGCCGCTGCAGATTCCGCCGGGTCTGGATGCACCGAATACCCATGACTCACTCGTAATACCGGCGCTGAAGGGGCCGACACCGCCGCCACCGAAGGCCGGTCAGCCCTGCTTGGATGAGCCGCCAGCGTATTTTGTGGCGCGTGCCAAGCCGAGCCCGCGCGACTGAATTATTCGCGGTGTTAGGTGAGGCGGGGCGGTGAGCTGAACTGTGCAGGCACGTGCGCAGCAGGGCCCGAGGGCGCGTGGCCGAGCCTGAGCCCGAGGAGGAGGGGTGCGCACGCAGATATGCCCTGGGGATGGGAACGCCTCCAGGGAAGGACGATGAGGTTGGAACGCGGAGAGGTGGCCGAGCGGTCGAAGGCGCTGGACTGGAATTCCAGTAACATCTTCACGGGTGTTCGTGGGTTCGAATCCCACCCTCTCCGCCAGCTTGCGACTTCCCTGTCGCTTTACTCCGTCAGCCAGTTCTCAATACGCAGATCCGGAACACGGGAGAATTCACGCACGTTGTCAGTGACGACGGTGAGATCGAGAGATCGAGCGTGTGCAGCAATGAGCAGATCATTTGGACCGATAGGGCTCCCCTGTCTGGCGAGTCGCTGGCGGATATCTCCATAATGCCGATCGGCGGGAGGTTCCATCGGTAGTACGTCCAGCGCGGAGACAACGAGATCGATCCGCTCGGAGAGTCTCTTCGATGCTGCTTTTCCCGCACCGTAGCGAAGCTCACAGGCGACGATCATGCTGCTGCACACGGAGGCCTCGCCCCGCGAGGCGATTTGCTGTGCCACCCGACCTTACGGATGTCGTATCAGGTTCGCAAGGATGTTGGTGTCCAACAGATAACGACGCGGCACCTTCACAGCTCCACATCGTCCAACCCGGCCAGATCCTCGTCCACGTCCGGAAAAGGCTCCTCGATGGTACCCAGAGCGGCCAGCAGCCTGAGCGGCCCCGGCGTACCGGCTCGATCACCAATCGATCCTCCTCCTTGCGCAGGATGGCCTCGTCCCCTTCCAGTTCGAATTCGGGGGGAATGCGTAACGCTTGGTTCCGGCCGTTGCGAAACAGCCGAACATGGCGCTCAGGTCACGCTTTGGGTTGTTCGGTGAATTCGATGGCATATGCCGAAGCATCTGCTGAGGAGGAACGGACGTCAACGTTCTTACGGCATCGAACCTGCGCGCAGGAGAGGTCTCGGATGCAGCGATATTCGGCCTTCGGTAACCAGACCAAATACGCATCAATTACGCACTTCTGAATCCGAATAGCTTTGCTTGCTGGTGTTTGTGGCGGTCACGCTCTGCGCCAGTTCGGTTCCGTCCTGTCTGTCGGGTATGGCATAAGCTTGTCAATGAATGGGTTGGGCTATTGCCTGTGTGCATGATCGGCCAACCCATCTTGCGGTAGAGGGGGTTGCGAGAGTGGAGGCTGAACTGCTCGAGCGCCTTGAGCAGAGCATACGCGGCGCTGAATACTTGGAACGCAGCCACCCGGTATCCGCGCTCTTGCAGTGAGTGGTGTGATGGCATAGGGAATCGGGTGTTTCAGTCGTGTGGGATCGTGGTGGCGGCAATGCCGCCAAGATCGCCAATGGTGCAGTCGAGATCGGCGGGTGGCAGGCGGCGCGGCGGGCAGTGCGAAGGACGTTGTGGACGTTCCAGGGCGGTAGTGCCTCGACGGTATCAGCGGCCGGGAGCCGCGACCGTCCTCGTCCCGGAGCCGGGCTCGTGGCGCCGTCAGCTCCGTCCGGCCGAACGTGCCCATCACGGTCCGTGGCCGCTGTCGGTGCCGGTAGCCCTTGGCACCGTCGGTGCGTCCGTGGCCCAGCCGCCCGAGCGCCCCGGTGATGTCCTGCTCGATCAGCTCTTGCAGAATCTGGCGCACCCCGCCGAGCACGTGCTGCTCGAGCGGATCGAGCCAGTCCTCGGCAGCGAGCAAATCCGTCGCTCCCATGGCGGCGTTTGCACGGCGTACTCTGCCCGGCACTCGTAACGCCGTGATGGTCTTGACTCTCAGTCTCGCACACTACGCCGTCTTCGAATTCCCACCACTTTCGCGAAACGACCGGATTAAGGGATCGGCGGATTCGGTATCCGCTTCGTTGGCGCGCGTGTTGGCTATAGGATCGAGACGCAGCGCGCTCGAGGATGCCGACCCTGGGGGCGAGGCACTACGGTCGCTGCTGGCAGGCTCGGGAGCGATGTGCGGTGACCATCCGGTGACGATATGGACACTACCTATTGATGGCGCGACGAAATCGGGGCGAGTATCTCATGCCATGCGCAGCCGGGTAGGATGCACTCGAACAGTCCGCGCGAGCGGGGGCGCGTGTATTGAGTGCCTCACGCGGCATGAGCGATGGCACAGGGCATGAATGCACGCACGAGGACGCCATAAACGGACATATTTTGCCGCGAACGGTAACGTGATCGAACGGGTTCCGCCGTGACCGCCATGAATCGATTGCATCGGGTATTCCAGCTCTTTGACCTGGGCACGCTATCGGTGTCGAGCGTTGCGCCGATTTTCAGTGTCGCCGCCGCCGGATCGGTCATGGCACAGGCGGCCGGCGCTGCCGTACCGCTCGCGATAGTCCTGATCGCGATACCGTTTCTGCTCTGTTCGTGGATATTTCTCTCTCTCAATCAGCACTTTCCCAATGCCGGCGCCTCGTATCACTGGTCGCGCCGCATTCTCGGCATGGATTTCTCCAATTATCAAGCATGGGTGCTGCTGCTCGCGTATTTCTGGTCGATTCCGCCGATTCTGTTGCCGGCGGCCGAGTTTACCTACGCGGCGCTCGGCATCAGCCACCCCGGCAATGTGCTCGTGGTCCTCGGCGCGATGTTCTGGGCACTGTTCGCGGTGGGCGTCCTGCTCTTCGGGGCGAGAATGACCGCGCGCATTACGCAGATCTTTCTGCTGATCGAGCTCGTCTCCGTTGTATTCATGGCAGTGGTCGGCTACTCCCATTGGGGCGGGCCTGCCCGGGGTGCGGCAGTCTTTTCCTTCGAACGACTGAACTGGGGTGGCGTCATCGTCTGCATGGTGGTCGCGGCAACCATCGTCGACGGCTGGGAAATCGATTCCTATGCGTCCGAAGAGGCGCATAGACCGCGAGTCACGCCGGGATGGGGCGGGGTGATCGGCGCCATGGCGGTGGTGGGCTATTACCTGCTCATCTGGCCGCTGCTGCTGCACCAGCTCGCGCTCGCAAAGCTCGTGCAGGCCGACGACATCCTCACCCTCTGGGCGGGCAGCGTGGCGCCGGGCCTGTTGGCGTATTTGCGCATCGCGATCATCTGCTCGACCGCCGGCAGTCTGTGGCTTACCGCGTTCATTCTCTCGCGCGCGCTGTACGCCATGGGGCGCGATGAGGTCATGCCCAGATGGATGGCACGCCTGAATCGGTTCAACGCCCCACACTGGTCGGTTCTCCTGCCGATGGGGCTGGCCATGACAGTTGTGCTGCTGCGCACGTTTTTCCCCGGCATGCGCGAACTGTTTGATCTCGTGCTGGCGTCGGCCGGATTTTTTCTGGTCGCCGAGTTCCTCCTCGACGGCATCAATATGCTGGTGTTCCTGCTGCGCACGCATGATGCGGTACACCGAAAAGTGGCACCCCATCATCATACCGGGCTGCTGCTCGCGGCGGTCGCCGTCGTCGCGAGTCTCGCGCTCGTCGAAGTGCTCTTTCTAGTCTATGCGCCCAAGTATGTGGCGCCGGAGATCGATCAGACAGTTGCGGTGCTGCTGTTGCTCGGCGCGAGCTACACGATCTGGCTGAAGCGGCGCAGCAAGGGGCAAACGACCTACGTCTTCGAGCCCGAGGCGCTCGAGTGCGTGCGCAGCGTCGGTGTCCCGCTAATTCACGACTGACCGCTGCAGCGGGCCGTAGGCGGCGGCTCTTGGGTGCATGTCACCCTCATTGCCGGTCGTTGTGATCGCGCGTGCGACGCGCGTCTGCTGCCATTACGGCCGGCAAATCTTTACGCCACCCGGCGCATCCCGAGGAGAATCATGCCGCGGGCCACCCGATAGACGAACCAGATCCAGACCGGAACGAACACGAGCATGCCGAACCCGAACGGCACGCAGAATCCGGCGAGAATCGACCACACGAGAAACACGAACGCCGTGCGCAGGCGCCATTGACGATGACTTTGCAGGAGCGGATCGCGCCACGCCGCCGCGTCCTTGCGCGTATCGCCATAGACCTCGTACCAGATCGTGAAGATGAAGAGCACCGCGCCGAGACCGAGCGCGATATAGGCTTTCCATGTGCGCCGTAGGTCCGCATCGGCTTGCCGGGCGGGCGCTGCGTCGTGCGCTACCGCCGCCTCGCGGAGTGTCATTGTTTGTTGATTTTCCACCATCGTTCCTCGCTGGTCATGACCCGCCGCCAGTAGAGCTTGTACAACAGATAAGTCAGGACAGATAGCGTAAGGAATAGCGCGATGATCCAGGGTCCTAAGCGGAAGCGTTCCTGCTGGTGGGAATGCGCGACGGCGTATAAAAACGTCACGATGTCGCGCGCGGTCCGGTCGAACTGCGCCGGCGTCATGCTGCCGCGAGTGAGTGGCCTGACACCAATGGCAATCTTGGCGGGACTGCCATAGCGCAGACCCTCGATCAGGATCGGCTTCTGCAGCCCCTGCAGCGGCGCGAAGACATCGGGCATGGCAACGTTATGGAACACGACATTGTTTGTACCGGTGGGTTGCGTCGGATCCACATAAAATGAGGTCAAATAGGTGTAAAGCCACGCCGGAGAATGGCGTCGCGCGATATAGGTTAGATCCGGCGGTAGAATCTTCGTAAACGCATAGATCACCGACGGCGGCATGTTCGAGGTGATGATGTCGTGATAATGCCGATCGTTGGTGCCGATGATCGTCTTGAATCTATGCTTGCTCAGACCGAGAATCGGCGGCAGCGAACTGTAGCGCATGCCTTGCAGGGAATGGCAGGCCGTACACATGTGCAGCGTATACAGAGCGCCATTGCGCAGCGCAGCTTTGTTCTGCAGATTGATCGTGATTGGCTGCAACGGCGGTTGCGTCGTCGCAACCGAAGCCCAGGCGCAGCTGCTGGCGAGCAGCAGCACTCCGGCAGTCAATACCGACGCCAGTGAGCGGCTGTGAGGCCGAGAAGGTTTTTTCCTCATCGCTTGGTCCTGCACGAGTGGGCTGGGTGAGTTTCGATCCGTGTTACACGCCGCGATGCGCATGGGGGCACTCCCGGTCCGTTCTCAGTGAAAGATGCCGCCGGCGGTGAGGCGCGCCGGGAGCTTGGGGGCATCCCGCGTCAGGGCCGGGAAGATGATCGCAAGTCCGAATAGCAGCAGCACATACAGCGCCGGAATCCAGTCGGTGAGCAACATCAGATGCCAGCTGTGCGCGTGAATGGAATACATCCACACGTCGATCAGCCAGACCACACCTTCCGCTGCGATCAACCAGATGTACTTCGCGCGCAGCGAGCGGGTGCGGTTGAAGAACGGCAGCGCGAGGAAGGTCAGGTAAAAGACCTCGGTGACGTGCAGGCCGTACACCATGTTGTGCTCGGTCGCGAGCCCGTGCGCAATCAGTCCAAGCCAGATGAACGAGAACGCCATGCACAGGATGTTGAGCTTGTAGAGGACCGAGCGATAACGGATCGAGCGGATCGGGTTGCGGTCGAGCAGCGGCAAGCAGGCGAGCAGGACAAACGAGCCGGCGAACGCCATGATGCCGTATAGCTTATTGGGAACGCCACGCAACATGGCGTAAAAGGGCAGGAAAAACCACAGCGGATGGATGTCGGCCGGGGTGTGCAGGATGTTCGCGGGGGTATAGTTCAGCTTGTCGAGCAGAAATCCCCAGCCGCTCGGGTTGTAGAACACGAACCAGAAGAAGATCACGAAGAACACGCTCACGGCGAACAGGTCCTTCACCGTGTAGTACGGGTGGAACGGCACCGCGTCGCGCGGCCAGGCGCTTTCATTGACGTTGTCGTGGATCTCGAGGCCATCGGGGTTGTTGGAGCCGACGTGATGCAATGCGATCAGATGTACCAGGACGAGAGCGAGCAGCAGCAGGGGCATCAGGAACACGTGAAAGACGAAGAAACGATTGAGGGTCGGCAGCCCAACCACGAACGATCCGCGCAGCCAGGTGGCGATCGGCTTGCCGATGACGGGAACCGCAGTGACGAAATTGGTCACCACGGCGGATCCCCAGTAGGACATCTGTCCCCAGGGCAGCAGATAGCCGAGAAATGCCTCGGCGGAGAGGGCGAGGTAGATGAAAATGCCGACCAGCCAGAGCAGTTCACGGGGGTTCTTGTACGAGCCGTACATGATGCCCCGGTACATGTGCAGGTAGACCAGCACAAAGAAGGCGGATGCGCCGACGATGTGCATGTCGCGAATCAGCCAGCCCCAACGCGAGTCCTGCTGGATGCCGCGCAGGACCGACCAGTACGCCAGATGCGGATTGGGTTGATAGTGAATGGCAAGAAACAGCCCGGTGGCGAGCTGCATGACCAGCACGAGCAGCGCCAGTGAGCCGAAGATGTACCAGATGTTGAAGTTCTTCGGTGCCGGATATTCGCTTACCTGGCTGCGCCACATGGCGGATATCGGCAGCCGCGAGTCGAACCAGCCGAAAACGCTGCGCGCCCATGATCGAGTATTGCTATTCATGGAGTATCGGACCTTCCGGTGCAGGGACGGCGGTTGTGACCGCGCGTCGCGGGTGGAACCATGTGTCGTGTCGCATCGCGGCAGACTCAGTGTGCGCCTGTGGCTGCGCCGGCACCGGCACTCGGTGCGGCCAGCGCACGCGCATAGGATGCGAAATCCTTCGGGCCGATGCCGAGTGTGGTCGCCGGGTTCAGCTGCTGCAGATAGGCGGCGACTGCCGCCTCGTCCTTTGCGTTCATGGAGCGGGCGATCATGTGCATGACGTGTCCAGGTGCGTTGTGCCGGGCCCCGCTTGCGAATTGCTCGAGTTGCTTGATCATGTAGGCGGCCTGCTGTCCGGCGAGCACCGGTATGGCCATCGGCCCATTGCCCTCGCCGCCCAATTCATGACAGGCCGCGCAGGCGGGGATGTGTTTGCCGGCTATCCCGATCGTGTAGATGCGCTGGCCCAGGGCAAGTTGCTCGGGATCGGCCGGTGTGCTGATCTGCTGTGCCGCCTGCGTCCACATGGGTGCAAGAGCGGCGAAATAGGCGGCGATATCTTTGAGGTTCGCGTTATGGGGCGATGGGGGGATCGTCATCGCCATCGCACTCATGATGCTGTTCGTGCGGGCGCCGCTGCGGAAGTTCTCGAGCTCCTTCAGGATGTAGTTGAACTTCTGCCCGGCGAGATTGGGATATTGTGTGGTCATGCCCATGCCGTTGCTGCCATGACAGGCGGAGCAGACGGCGGTGAGCGGCGCGCCTTTGGCGGCGGCGCCGGCCGGTGGCAGACCGTGATAATCGCTATGCGCCAGCGCCAGCGGCATGGTCAGAATGGCGGTGAGGAGTGCGGCCAAGGCGGATTTCATTGCGGCTGTGTCCTCTGTAGTTCCCCGGGGTGTGCTCTGGAGTGCAGGCTCGATGCTCACCAGATGTCCGGTGTCCAGTCCTTCTCGAGGCCGTGTACGTTCATCTCGCCGATGCGCGCCACAGTGGCCGATTTCCAGTAGTAGGGCGGTATTGGTATGTTGAGCGGCGCGGGCGATCCCTCGAAGACCCGCGCGGAGAAGTCATAGAGCGAGCCGTGGCACGGGCAGTGAAAGCCGCCGGGCCACCACGGCGTGACGGTGTGCGGCGCCGGTCGGTAAGCCGGAATGCACTGCATGTGCGTGCACAGTGCGACCGCGATGAAGTATTCGGGGCGCAACGCGCGGTAATTGCCGTTGATGAACTGCGGGGCCGGTTGCTGATCCTGCCGGCTGTCGGGATCCTTCAGGCGTCTGAGCAGCGTCGGATCGGCGAGTGCCTGCAACATCCACGGTTCGCGCTTGAGGATCCAGATCGGCTTTTTTTTCCATTCGGTGAGAATCAGTTGTCCCGGTTCCATCCGGCTCACGTCCACCTCGATGGGTGCGCCGAGCGCCTCAACGGCCTTGCCGGGATTCATGTTGTCGATCAGAGCATCCGCGAACAAGCCCACGGCGCCGGCACCGAGCACCCCGGCGGCGGAGATGAGGAAATTGCGACGACCCTTATCGGCATTCTGCTCTGGCCGGACTGAATCCATGACCACGGCTTGCTCTGCGTGTCTCGTTTCATTGTTCATGGCTTGTGCTCTTAAACTGCCACCCGTCTGCCGCGGTTCATCGGCATCCAGGTAAAAAAATGGCCTGCACGTCCCGCTCCGCCCGGCGGAGTGCCGCGCTTGTGAGCGGCCGGCGGCGCACGGCGAACGTACATTCCGGTTCGGCGCAATGGCACGCAGACGCCGCAGGCGGCTCGGCGAAGTGCCGCAAAGTTCCGAGAAAACCTGAAACGTCGCGCTTTATGCAGTGTGCTTATGCTTGCCGATGGTCGGCTCGCACGGGCCCCGTGGTGCCGTGCTGCGGCCGGATGCCTGCTCCGGACTGCGATGATACGCAAAGTGCCAACACATCTCCACTGCTCGTTCCCTGGTCTTCGCATCGCGGACAGGAGGGTATCCGTCGGCAGGGCTGCGTTACCATACGTATTTATCGCAGTATGTTCCTCGCTCTCCATGCAACAAACTGAACATATGCCGCCGGCCTACGATTGCTTGCTCGATTACGAGGGATCCCCGGATCTGCTCAAGGACCGTGTCATCTTGATTACCGGCGCTGCCCACGGCATCGGTCACGCGGTGGCCGTACGCTATGCGTGTCACGGCGCCGAGCTCGTGCTGCTCGACTGGGATCGGGCCGGGCTCGAGAGTCTCGCCGAGGAAATCGTCGCGCAGGGCCATGCCGAGCCGGTGTTATGTCCTGCCGATCTCGCGGGCATCACCATTGGCGGGGTGCGCGAGATTGCCGATCGTATCGGTGAGCGCTACGGGCGACTCGACGGGCTGCTCAACAACGCCGGCTGGATCGGCGCGCTCGCGCCGTTCGAGCATTATCCACCGGCCACCTGGACCAAGGTGATGAATATCAACCTCGCCGCGCCGTTCTTCCTCACGCAGTGGTGCATGCCGTTGCTGCGCAAGGCGGCTGACCCTGTGGTAGGGTTTTCGCTGCAGGAATCGGATCGCGCGTTCTGGGGTGCCTTTGCCCTGGCGAAGGCCGGGCAGCGGGCGCTGGTCGGCGTGCTCGCGGACGAATACGGTGCCGGCAGCGCCCATCCGGTCCGCATCTTCGGTATCGACACCGGCGCGGTGCTCACGCCGGGCCGGCGTCAGCACTATCCGGGTGAGGCGCCGGATGCCCACCCCGAGCCGCAGCGCGTCACCGGTCCTTACCTGTACGCGATCGGCCCGGAGGCGCGTGGGTTCAGCCCGTTGCTGTTGAGCCGCACGCGCGAGTGCCGGGAGGTTCCGCGGTGAGCGCGCACGACGAAGCCGAAGCCGCCCGGGCATTGCGCAGCGGCGCAGGTTGCCGGCACGAATTTATTGTGTTCATATTTCTTCTGTGGTACCGGAGCAAAAGCGGTGATTTATGACTGAAGCAAAGAGCAAGACGGATCCTTCGCGGCGTGCTTTCCTAGCGGGCGCCACCGTGGCGGTTGCGGCCACGATTGTCGGTGGCCTGAAGCCCCGAGCGGCGCGCGCCGCAGGGGAGAATCTGCCGCACCTGTCCGATAGCGATGCGATGGCGAAGGCCCTCGCGTACACGCCGAATCACAACACGATCAGTACGGCGAAGTACCCGATGTACAAGCCCGGCGATCACTGTTCGATATGCCGTTTCTTCAAGGGAACACCCGGAGAGAAATCGGGCTATGCGGCGTGCCAGATCTATCCCGGCTACTCCGTCGATGCCGAAGGGTGGTGCGAGTCCTTCAGCGCAAGGTCCTGAGTCCGGCGCGATCCGTGGGCGCTGCGTCGCAGCGGCGCCCACGTGTGTCTCGCGCAAGCGTTGCGCGCTGGGTGCGAACGTCCCCTTAAAAGGGTCGCCAGGTCAGGCCGACGAAAAAGCCAAACGGCAGTGAATTGTATCCGTAAGCGGTCTCATAGCGCTTGTCGAACAGATTCTGCGCGCGCGCATTCCAGCGCAGCGTGGCGCTGATCGGGCCCCCTGCCGTCAGGGTGACGGTGGTGTAGCTGCCGAGCGTGACCGGCTCGGTGGCGAAGGTCGGCGTGTACGCCACATCCGGCCGCGGTCCGGTGTAGTGCAGGAGCACACCGGTCCAGAAGCGACCGAAATTGTACTGCACGCTGAGGTTGCCGATGCTGTGTGCGAGCCGTTGCAGCGTCGGGCTACCGGGTTCGCTCAAGGCGAGCGGCTGCTGCAAAGTCAGGTTCGCGTCATAACTCAGTCGGCGCCAGGCGCCGCGTGCGCTCAACTCGAGACCGCGGGTGCGGGTGCGCGCAATGTTCTGGAATTGGGTCAACCCGCCGGCGGTAGTGCCGTAACCCCACAGGTCGCTGCCGGTGGTTTGAAAAACCGTGGCGCGCACTAGGGTCCAATGCCCGGACCACTGCAGGGCGGCCTGCACGGTGTGCGCGGACTCTGGTTGCAACTGCGGATTGGCCGCCCAGTAGCCAGGGCTGCTGTAGTAGAGATAGCCGAGCGGCGGGGCGTTGAAGGCGCTGGCGTAGCTTGCGATCAGCTTCAATCCGTTGCCCAGTTGCCGTCCATAGCCGACGAAAAAGGTGTTCTTGCTGTCGGCATAGCCGGAGAAATGATCGTGCCGGAGATTCAACTGCAGATCGTTGCCGCGAAATGTTCCGTTGATGCCGGCGAAGAAGGCGACGACATTGCGTGTGGCGTGCGGGATTCCGCCTTCGCCGGTGCTCGCCACGGACTGGTGCTGCCAGTCCGCGCCGCCGGTCAGCGTCCAGTTCGCCGAGAGCCTGGCGACATTGCGCCACGACACATCGAGATGAGTCGAGCGATAGGAGGAGGCGAAGCTGCCCAAGTTGACGTCGGTGGTGGTCTGGCGCGACAGACTCAGATGCGACCTCCAGCGACGGGTGACGCGGTTGTTGCTGAACAGCTGGATGAGGCTCTGGCGCGTCCGGCCGCCGGTGGTATCGTTGTCGTAACTGTAATGCCCGTCGCTCATGAATCCGCGCACGCCAAGCTGCTGGTGCGGAGCGAGCGCCTGCACGATCGAGCCGTTCAGCGTCAAATTGTGATAACCGTCGGAACGGTTCGAAGTCACGAATGGGCTTTGCGCCGGGTTGATTGATGGAATGCCGGCGGTGGTGTAGCGGCTGACCCCGAGCTGCAGCCGTGTGGAGTGGATCTGGCCGCTGATGTTGGCCGAAGTCGTCACGGTGGCGCGGCTGCCACCGCTCACGGATACCTGCGCGTGCGGCGTGCGGCTACCCGTGCGGGTTGTGATCAGGATCACCCCGCCGATCGCCCCGGAGCCGTAGATGGCCGATACGTTGCCATGGACGACTTCGATGCGCTGAATTTGGTCCGTGGTGAGATTTTCGAGGTAATCGCCGCCGCCGGAGGCGTCTTCGGCCGTGATCGGCACTCCGTTGAGCAACACGAGCACGCCGGCATCGATCCCGCCGAACCCCTCGAGATACGTGGTGGCGGGTTGTCCGGGGCCGCCGCTTGCGGTCACCTGCACGCCGGCTATCCGCTGCAGCAACGTCGTGAGGTTTTTCACCCCGCTGCGCCTGATTTGCTTGCGGGTGATGACGCTGACGGTCGGCAGCGTCTGGTTCAAAGGCTGGGGGAAGGCGGCCGCCGAGATGACCACAGGGGCCACGCGTTCGGGTAGCGTGGCCGCCGCGGCGCGCGCAGCGGATACAAGCAGGCACACCGGCACGGTCAGCGCAAGAACGGCTCCTGCGCGGCTGCGGCCGTAGGCGGGGTCGGCGAATCGCGGTGCGCGCCTGCGCGGCCGGGGTGTGCGGATCGGAAAGCTCGAGTTCAATCGCATCGTCAGGCTCCGTTCAGCGGCCCCATCCGGGGCGGGTAACGACAACCGATGCGAATGTTCCGGTCGAACGCAAACCTTGCCGGAACGGCAGCTGCGGCGCTCACGCACATGCAGGCAATCGAACTCTACGGTCTTCGCATCGGATCCACTGTCACCGCTGCGAATGACCGCTCCGTGTGGTACGCCCCGCCCACCGGTTGGGTGACCGTACTGGCAGGTCTCCTGGCTCGCGGGTCAGTGTCATGCGTCCGGCCTTCCCGGTTTTCCAGTGGCCATCGTGGACGCGGACTCGCCGCTTACAGTTACGGGGGTAGCCGCGGCATCGACTGACGTCTCACCGCGTTCCCTCTTGCCTCCCCAGCCTTGACTGGAGAACCAGCACGCGCCGCGAGTGTCGCTGCAACCGCAGCCAGCGTCAAGCGGGCCGGTCTGAGCACGGATCATGCACCGGCGGGGGCCCTTGGCGCCGCGCCGCCTCAGCGTGTCACTGAACGCAGTAGGCAGGCGAACAGGCCAGGTTGCCGCACCTGCAGCTCGCGGCGCAGCGCCAGATCCTCGCCCGTGTTGCCCGCGGCGCGCGCCGCGAGCCAGCGGTGGACGAGCCGGTAATGGGTCTCGGCCGCGGAGTCGCCGAACGGCAGCGCGATGGACAGCTCGCGCCCGAGCGCCGGTCTGCTGAGCAGTATCCAGGCGGGAAATTCCGGCGTATCGAGCGTTGCGACCTCGAGGTCGAGAAAGGCCTGCCATAGCGGGTAGAGATCCGACCAGTGCAGAGTCTCGGCGGCGGCCGCAGCCTCGTCGGCGGCGTTCCAACACAACTGGAACCATGCGGACAATCCCTCGTGCCAGTGTCGTCGCCGCAGCTGGCTCGCCGTAAGCCTGAGCGCGAGCGGCCCGTGGTGCCACCAGCACGGCTCGGCGAGCACACTCGCGGCGGTTTCCTCCCAGGCATGCGCTTGACTCCAGGCGTGGCTCGCATGCAGCAGCGGCTCCCGTGGCGAGTACCCTCCGGCCGGCAGTGCCGCAGCGAGGTGCCGCCACAGCCGCCCGAGCAGCTCGCGCGCGCGGCTGCCGAGCAGGCGGTGTGCGCTTGCGGTGATGCTCGTGATGCACTGCAACAGGTCGCGCGTATCCGTCACCGGAGCGCTCAGCCGATGCACCGCTGCGAGCAGACGGTCGAAATCGGACAGGTCTGGGTGATTCGGCGCTGTTGCATAAAGCGTATCGAGCAGGCGCGTGGCCTCCGGTGCGTTGGCGGCGGCGAGTGCAGCGGCGATACCCGCGATGAGCGCGGCAATCGGGTTGTCGAAGAACAGGTCCATCTGCACCGCCGAGCGCGCCGGCAGGTAGCGGCGCGCGAGCAGGGCGGCAAGCTGCCGGTCCGCGCTGGCGCGCAGGGCGCGCTCGCTCGCCGTTGCCACGCGCAGGTCCAGACTTTCCTCGGTCAGTCCGAGGGCCCGGGCATACGCGCCCGCCTGTTCGAGCTCTGCGCGTATTGAGTCGAGCCGACCCATCAATACCGGATCGAGCGAGGCGAATTCGCCGCGGCGCCAAGCGGCAAAGTCGGCGTACAGCAGGCGCCCGGTCGCAAACAGATACTCGAGCGGGGCGAACGCGCCGTGTTCGAGCAGTAGGGCATCCACTTGCGCCTGCACATCCGCGGAACGTGTACTCATGGGGCGAGCAGCCGCTCGAGATCCGCGTCCGTGAGCGCGCCGACGCCGGCTGTCGCTCCGGCATACAACCCCGCGGCGAGCGTCTGCTTTCGCGCATGCAGCTCGAGCATACGTTCCTCGACGGTGCCCTGCGCGATCAGCTTGTAGACGAACACGGGCTTGCTTTGGCCGATGCGATGCGCGCGATCGGTCGCCTGCGCCTCGGCGGCCGGGTTCCACCAGGGATCGTAGTGGATGACCGTGTCGGCGGCGGTGAGATTGAGGGCGGTTCCGCCGGCCTTGAGGCTGATGAGAAAGAGCGGTGCGCGGCGCGACTGGAAACGCTCGACCTGGGCGGGGCGATTGGCGGTACTGCCGGTGAGCAGACAGTACGGTAGCCCAAGTTCGCGCAACTTGATTTCGATCAGACGCAGCATTGAGGTGAACTGTGAGAACAGCAGGATCCGGCGTCCCTGCTCGATCAGGGCCGGCAGCGCCGTGCACAGCCACTCGATCTTGGCCGAAGGAATGGCGGCACCGGACTCGACCAGGCGCGGATCGCAACAGGCCTGGCGCAGTTTCAGCAGGGTCTCGAGGATGCTGATTTGGCCGCGCGCAAGGCCGACCTCGGCGAGCAGTGCGTGGATCTGGCGGTGCGCGGCGAGGCGAATGGCATCGTAGAAATCGCGCTGCTTCTCATCGAGCGCGATGTACTCGAGCATCTCGGTCTTGGGGGGCAGCTCTGGGGCCACCGCGTCCTTGGTCCGTCGCAAGAGAAAGGGCTTCAGCCGCGCGGCCAGGGCGTCCGCTCTGATCTGATTGCCGTACTTCTCTATGGGAACGCGGAAATGGCGTTGGAATTCGCGTTCGCCGCCGAGCAGGTCCGGCTGCGCGAACGCGAACAACGACCAGAGCTCCCCGAGATGATTCTCGAGCGGCGTGCCGCTCAGGCACAGGCGTTGTTCGGCACGCAGTGCCCGGGCCGCCTGCGCAACCTTGGCACGGGGGTTCTTGATCATCTGCGCCTCATCGAGAATGACCACGGAAAAGTCCTGCGCGCGCAGGCGCTGCGCGTCGAGCTGCAACTGCGGGTAGCCGGTGATGAGCACATCGACGCCGCCGAGCGCGCTGAAGAGGGCATGGCGTCGCGGTCCGTGCAGGGTGAGGGTGCTCAGACCCGGCGCGAGGCGCCGGATCTCCTGCTGCCAGTGGGCGAGGGCGCTCACGGGCGCGACGATGAGCGCAGGCTGCTGCAGTCGGCCGGAGAGTTTCTCGAGCGCGAGGTGCGCGAGTGCCTGGACCGTCTTGCCGAGTCCCATGTCGTCGGCCAGGACGCCGCCCAAGCGATGGCGGCGCAGGAACTGCAGCCAGCCGAGGCCCTCGCGCTGATAGGGGCGTAGCACGGCGGCAAAGCCGGCGGGTGCGGCCAGCGCTTCGATACGCGTGCAGTCGGCGAGCGTCGCCGCCAGCGTCGGATCTTGCCACCGCCAGGCGATATCGGGCTCTCCCTGCAGTGCGCCCAATGAGAATCTGCGGCTGCGCGGCAGCCGCAGCCGCTCGCCCGCGAGCGCATCGCGCTCGATCAGTTCGATCAGCATCGAGCCGATGCGCCTGAAGCGCTCGAGGGCTATCGCGAGGTACCGCCCGTCCTGAAGATCGACCAGCCAGTGTCCGGCCACCGCCAGCGGCGGGCCCGCCGGTACCGGGATGTGTGCATCTGCGGTCTTTGCATCCCCCAGGGCGTGGTGCAGGTAGGCGGCGAGGTGCGGCAGTAGGTTCACGGTCGCGCCGTTTACCAATACTCCAAGCCGTACATGGAACCAATTGTCGGCCGCGCCGTCATCGAACGCCCCGACCCAGCCTTCCGGGCGGACGATCCGATAGGGGAATTGCGGCTCGATGACGATGTCCCAGCCGGCTGCGGTGAGGCTCGGAACGTGCTCGAGCATGAAGCGGAGCCAGGCTTCCTCCCCTGCCTCCGGGCGCGGCACCATGCGGCGGAATTGTGCGGCGAACGCGCGTTCGCCGTCGCGGTCGCGCTGCATCTCGTAAACCGCGTTTCCGGAACTCCGCCGTATCCATCCGTCGCTGCACTCAGCGAGCGGCTCACTTGCGACCGGCAGGCCGTTATACAGGAAGAGCAATTGTGCGGACGCCCCGGCGCCGAGAATCACGCGGGCGCCGAGTCGCGCCCGTGGCAGGCGCTGCAGACGCGGCTCGGCAAGCCGTGCCAGACCGGTGGCGTCACGGTCACGGGCGAGTTCCAGATTCACCGCCGCGGCATCCTCCGGCGCAACTTGCCGCTGTCCATAACGCGCGATGAGCGCACGCGCGCAGGGCAGCTCCACAGTTCCCGCCTCGCGTTCGAGGACATCGACGTAGTGAGCCGGCTCCAAGCTGAGCAGCGTGAGCACATGCTCGCCGGCGTGACATCCGAGCCGCTGGTTGCCGGCGGCATCCGCGTGCCAGGCCAGGGTTGCGCGGCGCGGCGGTCCGGGTCGCAGCGGCCGCGACTCGAGAGTGCCCCAGAACGCCCGGCCGCTGCGTACTGCCTGCGCGAATACATTCGCGCCGACCAACCCTCGCAGTTGCCACGGTGCATCATGTCCGTCGTGGCTCAGCGTTGTGAGAATCTCCTGATCCTGCGGATCGACGTAACGCGGGTACTGACCGCGCGCCTGTGCGGCGCCTGGTGCATACGCCACGGCGGTGGCGGCGCTCAATTCGCGGCCAAAGCGCTGACAGACCCAGACCGAGATGTATGTTGCGGTCTCTGGGTGCGCCGGCGTCGAATCACCCGGCGAGCCGAACAGATAGCAGATCTGCTGTGTCGTTGGATCGGCGAGGGACGCCGGGATGCCGGTACCGGAGTCACTTTCGACGTGCGCTGCCGCGAGTGCCCGTCGTGCACGCCCAGGCTCCTGCGCGAGCATCGAGACCGCAACGACATGGACGCAGATGTCGCGTTCGCCGCAGTTGCACTCGGCGTGCGCCGGCTGGCCCGTGCGGCGGCGGATGTAGACTCGGTGTGGGGCGGCGGGCGCCGCGGAGGCGACGATACCGGTGATCACCGCGCCGTCCTGGTGGACGCGTACCGCGCTCACCGCACCGGTTTCGATCAACCGCGCGGCGGCACGGCGCAGCGGCTCTGCACAGGCGATGTCTGCAGTGCGGGCAGTGTCGAGGTCGGCCATGATGCGGCGAGTTGCGTGGACGTCGGCGCCCATTCGCATGCGGCTGCCGGGAGCGCATCATAGTGGAAGCGTGCCGGATCGCGCGACTTGCCGCGAGGGGATACGGCTGCGAGAATCGGCGCCTCTTCCTCGAGGCCGGCGCATGCGTTTCCTCATTCTCGGGCCGGGGGCGCTCGGCTCCATCCTGGCGGCTCATCTGCAGCGTGCGGGCCACGCCGTGACCCTCTTGGCGCGCGGTGAGCGCGCCCGCAACGTTACGCAGCATGGCGTGCGGATCAAGGGGCTTGCCGAGATCACGCTGCCAGTGCCGGTCGTGACCGACCCGGCCACGCTCGATAGCGCCGATTGCCTGATCGTCGCCACCAAGACGCCAGGCACCCGCGCGGCGCTTGCGAGTTTGAGGCACGTGCGGATTGATATAGCATTTTCAGTGCAGAATGGCCTGCTGAAAGACGAGCTGCTCGCGGATGTCTTCGGTACGGCCCGGGTGCTCGGGGCCCTGGCCAACACCAGCGGCGAGCTGCTGGCCTCGGGTGATGTGTTGTTCACGCGTAACGTGAACCTGATGCTCGGGGAACTCGATGGCAGTGTCAGTGCTCGCGTTCGGCAGCTTGCCGCGACGCTCGATGGCGCGGGGGTGCGCGCGAGCGCGGTGGACAATATCCTCTCCTGGGAGTGGAGCAAATTTGTCGCGTGGCTGGGGCTGATCGGTCTGGCTGTGACGACGCGCGCACCCACCTGGCGTTACCTCGGTGATCCGGACGGCGCCTGGGTTCTGGTGCGGATGGTGCGGGAGGCGGCAGCGGTGGCTCGCGCCGCGGGCATCGAATTGACCGACGAGGGCGCCATCGTGCCGCTGCGGGTCATCCTGTCCGGATCACAATCGCAAGCCGTCGAGGCGGTGCGCGCTGCGGGCCGGGAGTTCGCCGCCGCAGCGCCCCAGCACCGCATGTCCGCGCTGCAGGATCTCGAGGCGGGCCGCAGGCTCGAAGTCGAGGAAACGTTTGGCGATATGGTGCGCCGGGCGAGCGCACACGGTGTCCCGGTCCCGCTCATCGAGGCCACCTATCATCTGGTTGCAGCCATCGACCGCATCAACGGCTGAACGCCGCCCGAGCGGGCTGGGGCGCATGCCGCTCAACGCACATCGACGGTGCGGTTCCCCTCGAATTGCATGATGTGGTAGTACCCCTGCCAGCCGTTGTCGAGAAACGGTGGTGGCACGGTCATGGTCGGGTCGTGTAGATAATGGATGAAGTCGAGCACGAGCGCGCGCGTGTGACGTATTCCGACCAACCACTCACCCCGATACCAGTGCTTCCATTTGCCGTATTCGGCCCGCCGTTCCATGGCGCGGATCTGCGCGAATAGCGGCAGCGTGCCGCGCACCTCGGTGAGCGCCGCTGCGGTCGCGCCGTGGCGATACTCGCGTATCGCCCGCCCAACCCGATACAGAATGCGCACGCCGTCGCGGTTGATCGCGATCATGGTCAGCATCTCGGCCTCGTAGTACTGGCGGCGCGTCGGGGTCACGAGCGGCTCGGCGGCGAGCGCGGCCTTCCACACGGCGCGCCAGCGCTGGCGTGCCGGTGCGCAGAAGCCGAGATCGCGTCGCAGGGCGTACGGCAGCCACTTCGGTCCCATATGAATGAAAAACGGCTTGTGCAGCCCGGCATCGAGGATGCGGATCGGGGTCCACTTCGGCGCCTGGCCGTCGAAGAAGTAATAAGGCGGCTGTACCATCGTGCTGATCAGCAAATGCTGGGCCTGATGGAAGAAGAACTCATCGCCATAGGACTGCCCGGCGCGCGGGCCCGTGTGTACCGGATCGAACGCGCGGAAGTACTGCGCGTACACTCTGGCGAGCGTTGGCGCCGCCCGCGCGCCGAATTCCCGCCGGGCCCAGCGTTGGTAGTAACCGGCCGCGCCGCCTGTCGGGACGCCCTTCCAGGCGACGTCCATGGCCGCCTCGGTCGTCATCGCCACCGGACGGATGTTGCTCACGTTCAGCAGGAAATATGCCGTCGCGCGCGCGCGGATGTAGCGGCTGAGCTGAGTGTAGATGCGGCGCACCGGAATCATCTCGCTCAGATGGTTGGCGCTGCCGTTCAGCATGGCGACGTGATAGTAGACGCCTTCCCCGGGAGCAAGGTCGCCTTTATCCTCGGGAATGCCGTAGCCGTCGTCGGCCCACACGCGAATGACTCCCGGCGGGATGTGCAGATCGCCGGCGCGCTCGAGATGTGCGCCTTCCTGCCAGAAATCGGTTACGAACTGGGCGTGCGGGTGTACGGCGCGCACGATGCGCATTTGCACCGCGATCGCCCGGCTGATGAGCATGCCGAGCCGCGCATTGTTGCCGCGTACGCTGGGATCGACAGCCGCATAGGACTCGTCGGATAGTCCGCGCAGCCCGACTTCCCAGAGGATGTGCTCGTGCGCGGCGTACTCGTGCACCGCGTTGCGCCACGCGTGCTCGAGAATGCGCGGATGCTTGCTGAAGTTGTACGGCACGTTCGGCGGCCAGCGCGCCACGTTTACCCCGAGCGGAATGGCATGATGCTGCGTGACGATCAGGCCGCGTTCGGCGGCGAGCTGCAGGCGTGGATCGTTCGGAAAGATCCAGGTGCCCGGAATCACCATGTTGCCCTTCAGGCGCAGGATGGTCTCGTAGATCTTGTTCATCACCCGCAGCGAGATGCCGGTGTGCTCGCTTTTGGGCGCCGGCGCCCAGCCCGTGAGCAGGTCTTCGTCGTTGATGAAGAAGCCGCGGTACTTGAACACCGGCGGTGGAAATATCCGCCGCAGTCCGGGCGGCAACACGATGCGGCGGCGGCGCGGCGGGCGCTTGCCGGTCCAATACGCCATGGGATCGACGCCGAGATAATCCTGCGAAAACTGGTAGATCGCGTAGATCGTGCCGAGCACATCCGGTCCGCTCAACACCACCACCCGTGCCGCCGGGTTCCAGGCGGCGGGCTCGACGGCGATGGCGAAGCTCTCCGGGGCGGTCAGCCGCGTCGGACGCATCGCCGGCGGTATCTGACTTTCGGTTCCGATCATCACGGTGAGCGGGCCCGCCGCGCTCATGCGGGTGACGATGCGGGGTCTGACGCCGAAGACTTGCGCGAAGTCGTTCTGCAGGTTGCGCGCCGCGAGGCGTATCGGTAGGGCTTCCCCCGGGCGCTCGAGCAGGGTCACCTGTGCGGTGAGCGTGAGCGGCGGGGCGGGTGGCCGCGCGCTGCAGACATTCGCGAGACTGACGGCAAGCAGCGTTGCGCTCGCGAGCGCGGTGGCGATGGGACTCACTTTCAGGATTCGTGCTCTCATGGCGCGCCGAGCGAAGGGCTGTCGTCCTGCCTGCGGACGGGTAGGTAAAGATAGCGCTACCCTAGCGGCGTTGCCATATCGGCGCGCCGCCCGGCGCTGGTGCGGCGGTTATTTCAGCTGCAGCTGCAGGCGGATGCGTCCCTTCCAGGCCTTGCCCGCCGCCAGGGTGGTGAGAAAGACGCGTTTCGCCTCGGCCGGGTGGCGCGCGAGCAGCGCGCGTTCGATGTTCTCGGCGCGGGCCAATCCCAGCGCGGCGAGCGTCTTGCGCGTGGGGCGTACCGTGGGCTGCAGCCGCCCGCGCAGCCAGCGGATTTCCGCGAGTTCGTGCAGCAGTTTCTCGGCGCGCGGATTGGCCTTCGCGCCCGGCCGGGGCGCGCCGAAAAAGTCCTGCGGCAGCGGCAGATGCTGCGGGAACACGGGGGGCTTGCCGAGGCGCTGACGGTAGAGTGCCGCGAAGCGCCGCAGCCGCACCGCGATGGGCAGCGTGAAGATCCCCGCCGGGTGCGGATGCCGGTCGGTGGCCATGATGAGCGCGTCGATGCGGGCATTCTCGAGCGCAACGGCATCGGCAGCGCCGGCCGGACCGGCCGGAATGTCGACCTGCAGGGCCGGGCGCGCGGCGAGCGCATGCGCCAGCGCCGACAGATCCGCCACCGCCCCGGGTGTGAGTGTCGCCGAGCCCGGAACGAAATCGATGAACTGGGCGTGTTGAGCTCCGGCGAACAGCTGGCCGACAAGCGTAAAGGGCGCGAGTGCGACCCTCTCGAGCAGGTGCTCGAGCATGGTCCACACGATCGAGGTGATGTGGAAGTTCGGATCATTCAGCGAGCCGGTCACCGGCAGATTGATGTGGATCACCCCGGCGCTGTTTTTCAACAGCGCGGTGGCGAGCTCGATCGGCCAGCCTACGCGCTGCTTGCTCGCGCTCGGACCGCCCCACTCGAGTTGCCGGATGGTGATGTGGTGATCGGCATACAACTCACGGTTGACGATGCGGTAGTGGAAGCGGGTGGTGAGTACACCCTTGGCGATGGCATATCCGGCGTAGCGGTCGGAGTAGGGATCGAAGATGGGCAGCTCGATGTCCTTGAAGGCGGCGCGGATGTCGGTGTCGCGGCCAAGTCCATAGAGATTGAACTTGCCGCTGACCTTGACCGGCGAGAGCCTGTCGATCACCTCACCGGAGAGGACGATGCTCGCGAGCGCAGTGCGCGCGGTCGACAGGTTGGCGATCATCCCGTACAGCCGCCGCACGGGCGCGCGGAAGTGAGGCTCGACCGACTCGTCGGCGAAGGTGATTGCGCCGTCGACGACGAGGAGGCGCCGGACGCGAGCGGAGAACGCGGGACCGGGTGGCTGCGGTGTGCGCCGGGGCGCTACAGTGGCGTGTGCCGGCAGCAGCGCCGCCAGGTTCAGCGTGCGATTCGGCAGGATTTCAATGAGCCCGGTCGGGGCGACCAGGCGCACGAAGCGGATGCGCAGCCGGTGGGGGCGATAGCGCACGGTGTGCAGCTCGAGGGCTTGCCAGCCGAGCAGAGGGCTGGTGCTATGGTGTTCACGCAGTTGCAGGTTGTAGACGTCCACGTTACCGGCAAAGCCGGTGAGCGTACCCGCCGAGAGCGTGGCGCGGCCGGAGGCTCGAAGTGCGCCGGAGTGGATCGCAAGCGCCAGGGTGTGCGGCAGGTACGGGCTGAGGGGTGCCAGCGGCACATAGGCCATCGCCAGCTTGAGTGTCCCGGACCGGCTCGCCGGCACAATGCGGCCGGCGAGCGTGATTGAGCCGTGTCGATCGATGCGCGCGCTCAGGCTCACCGGCACCGGTCGCGACAGATGTTCGCTGAGGGAGCGCACGGTGAAGGACAGCGGCGCAATGAGCAGCCGCACGGCCGGCGCTACCGCAAGGTCATCGACCGGTACGCTCGCATCATTCACGCTGAGGCGGCCGAGCGTAGCATGCCATTTCAAGGTCGTGGTCGCGCCCTGTGCCGGGGTGGCCGGCAGCCAGCGCAGGAGGCTCAACCGGCCGTTTTTCTCGCGCGTCACCGGCAGTCGCAATCCCGTCAAGACCAGTGCGCCGGCGGCGAAGTGCCGGCGGGCGGCATCGAGATGGGTATTGGCGAGCTGCAGGCTTGCGAGTTGGATCATCTGGCCCCGCGCCGGTCCGCTGCCCGTCAGGCTGGCGTGGCGCAGGGTAAGGCTGGCGAGCGCCGTGCGCAGCGGCCCCCCCGCTGCGAGCTGCACGCCGCCGCCGCGCGCAGTCATGACCGCAACACGCAGCACTCCGGGCAGCGCCGGTGTTCCAACTGCAAGTCCCTGCGCGGACACCTGCAGATTTGAGAGGCTGACATTCAGCCCTTTGGCTCCGGCACCGACACGGTACCGGCTGCTCAGGCTGAGGTGGCCTGCGACTGGCCGCAGGATGAGCTTCTGCGGCAGGAAGTCCGCGAGCAACCCGACCGCAAGGCCCCGCAGGACGATCGAGCCGCTCGAGGCGAACGGGGCGAGAGCCACCTGACCCCGCCACAGAAGCTCGCCGCTATCTTGCGCCTTGGCCCGCAGCGTGAACTGTCCGGCGGCGCCGCCCCAAGTGCGCAAATTGGTCAGCTGCAGCGAGACAGGCGCGAGTCGGGTGCGCACCGCCGGCGCTCGGCGCCGGTCGGTCAGATCGATCACGCCCCCGGTGAGATCGAGCCGATCGATACGCACTGCGGGCGTCGCCGTGTGGGTGCCGGTCGATGAGGACCGCGCCCACAGGGCTGCGATATTGATTGTGCCGCGGCGACGAATGCGCGCATGCACGATGGGTCGATCGAGATCGAGCGCTGTAATGCGATAGGCGTGTGCGAATACCGACAACGGCGCAAACCCGACGCGGAGCGCGGCGATTGCAGCGAGCGGACGACCCCGCTGAGTGAGCTCGATGTCATGAATCGAGGCCGTGAAGTGAATCGGGTCGACCTTGATCGCGCCGAGAGTCAGCGTCAGGCCCGGATGCGCGGCGGCCCAGCGCGATGCGGCGGAACGGATCAGGCGAGGGGCGAGCACGTAGCCCGCCCACAGATACGAGACACTCAGCAGCAGCACGGCGCCTGCGACGATGAGCCATCGCCGCCGCGGCAGAAGGTGCGCAATTCGCGACCTCATGGCGGTTCACTCCCCGAGCTCCCGAATCCCGCCGTGCGGCCGGTCGGGCGAGAGCCATGATGCATAGTCTAATCAGTCTGCGGATGGGGAACGAGTCGGCGCGCACAGCTTTGACGCAGATCCACCGTGCCGGTGCCCCGGGGCACTGTCTGCGATCGGTCCTGAGCTGTGGCTGCGGCGCGCAACTGCTACGATCGGGTGCAATGGAAGCCTTTCTTGCGAGCTTCGGCACAGTGGCGGTCGCCGAGATCGGCGATCGCACGCAGTTGCTCTTGCTGATGATTTCGGCCCGCCATCGCCGTCCTGTGCCGATCCTGGCCGCAATGCTGCTCGGCACCGTGCTCAGCACCGTGCTGGCGGCATGGATCGGTGAGCGGCTGAGCGCGCTGCTGCATCCGCGCGTTGTGGATTGGCTGGTGGGCGTGAGCCTGCTCGTCATGGCGCTGTGGGCATTGAAGGCAGAGACGCCGCGCGCGTCCGATGCCACTGCGCGTCGGGGTGGCGTTTTCATCAGTACCTTGGTGAGCTTCTGCATCGCTGAACTCGGCGACAAGACTCAGATTGCCACTGCGGTGCTCGCGGCCGCGTACCACAATAGCATCGCTGTGGTGATCGGATCGACGCTCGGGATCGTGCTGGCCTGTGCGCCGGCGGTGCTCGTCGGCCATGCGCTCTCGGCCCGCCTACCGCTGCGGGCGATTCGGATCACCTCGAGCCTGCTGTTCTTCGGACTGGGCGTACTGTTCCTGGTCCGCGCCGCGGAGGTGTTTGCTTGAATAAGCGGCTTCTTTTAAAGAGTCGGCGGCTGCGGAGGCCTAGGACTCTCCGGTTCATCTGCGCCCAGCGCGCGCAAAATGGGACAGTCGGCCGCTTCGCCATGACCCGGGCAGGCATCGATCAGACTCGCGAGTCCCCCGTGTACCCGCTGCAGAGCCCTGATGCGCGCTTCGACGTCGGCGAGCTTCGCTTGGGCGACGCGCTTGACGCGGGCGACGTCACGTCCCTGCGAAAGCGCCAGCAATTCACGGATCTCCTGCAGCGAGAAACCCAGGGCCTGGGCACGCCGAATGAATCGCAGGCGCGCGATTTCCGTGGCACCGTAGCGGCGATATCCGGAGGGGAGACGCGACTTCGGTGCCAGCAACCCGCGGCGCTCGTAATAGCGCACCGTATCAATGCGTACACCCGCCTGCTTGGCGAGCGCACCAATGCCGAGGCATCCAGCGCGCCGGTCCGCGGGCGATTCCGTCGTGACGGCCATGGCGTGTGACTGTAGTCCAGGGCCACAGCCGGGGTCAAAGGCGGTGCCGGCTGCGTGCGGCTCGATCAGCGGGCGGCGTCGACCTTTGCTATGCTTGGCGGCGACCCAGTTTGCGTGTCCGGCCCCCGCGGGATGCAAGTCCGACCCGGGGGGTGCATTCGCGGGGATGTTTTTTTGGCTGTGGTGGCCCGCATCGGCTACTCCGCGACGACCAGTCGTGAATCCCGTCAGGGCCGGAAGGCAGCAGCGGCAGCGGCGATGTCGGGTGCCGGAGCACCCGCTGATGCGGGCCGCCTCCCGATCCCTTTGAGTCCGCTCGCATGACCGAGACCTACATTGCGCTGGCGCGTAAGTGGCGCCCCAAGGCATTCAATGAACTGGTGGGCCAGGATCATGTGAGTCAGGCGCTGATCAACGCGTTGCGCGCCGGCCGCGTGCATCACGCATTCCTGTTCACGGGTACGCGCGGGGTCGGCAAGACCTCCATCGCGCGCATTCTCGCCAAGTGCCTCAACTGTGAGACCGGCGTCACTGATGTGCCCTGTGGTCAGTGCGCCAGTTGCCGCGAAATCGAGGCCGGACGGTTCGTGGATCTGATCGAGGTCGATGCCGCATCGCGCACCAAGGTCGACGATACGCGCGAAATCCTCGACAACGTGCAATTCGCGCCGACGCGGGGCCGCTACAAGGTCTACCTCATCGACGAGGTGCACATGCTGTCCACGCATTCCTTCAACGCGCTATTGAAGACGCTTGAGGAACCGCCGCCGCACGTGAAGTTCCTGCTCGCGACCACCGATCCGCAGAAGCTGCCGGTCACCGTACTTTCCCGCTGCCTGCAGTTCAATCTCAAGCGCATTCCCGCCGCCGAGATCGGCGCGACGCTGCGCACCGTGTTGACGCAGGAGCAGATCGAGTTCGAGCCGGCGGCGGTCGCTCTGGTGGCTCAGGCCGCCGACGGCAGCATGCGCGATGCGCTCTCGCTGCTCGATCAGCTGATTGCCTTTGGCGGCGGGAGCGTCATGGAGGCCGAGGCCCGCGCCATGCTCGGCACCGTCGCGCGCGATCACGTGGTCCAGCTGGCCGATCGGCTCGCGGCGCGCCAGAGTGCGGAACTCCTGCGCTTTGCCCGCACCCTTGAGCAGTGGGGCCCGGATTACGCGCAGCTCCTCGATGAGCTCGCGGCGCTGCTCACCCGCATTGCGCTGAAGCAGGTGCTCGGCGAGTATGACGGGGATGAGCTCTACGCGCCGGAATTGCTTGCCCGGCTCGCCGCAGCGTTCGCGCCCGAGGACGTGCAGCTTTATTATCAGACCGCGATCATTGGGCGGCGCGATCTGCCGCTGGCGCCCGATCCCCGCACGGGGTTCGAGATGACTCTGCTCAGGATGATCGCGTTCCGTCCGGGTGAGAGCGATGGCGGCGGGCAGGGCAATGCGGTGAGTGCACCGCTGCGCGGCGTGTCACGGGCAGCCGAGAGTGCGCTGGCGCCGGCGGACGCGTCCGCGCCGCAGTCGGAACAGACGGAACAGACCGAGTGGAGCGCAGTGCTCGATCGGCTGGGTTTGCAGGGTGCGGCGCGTCAACTGGCCAGTCACTGCGTCCTCGTTGCCCGCGAGGGGGCGCGGCTGAAGCTTGCCCTCGACCCGCGCAGTGGCTCGCTGCGGACAGCGGCGGTGGAGGAGAAGCTCGCACAGGCGCTCTCGCGCCACTTCGGCGAACCGGTCCGGCTCGAGTTCGTTGCCACGGGTGAGTCGGAGGCGACACCGGCCCAGGCGCGCGAGCGTGCCGCGCAGGAACACCTCGATGCGGCCCGGCGCGCCTTCGAGACTGATCCGGGCGTTCAAGGCCTGCGCGAGCGTTTCGGCGCGCAGGTGATTCCCGAGACCGTCCGTCCCGTGAAATGATTCCGCGCTGCCGTCCATTCATTGAATATCGAGGAGTGTGCTCATGCGAGGCAATATCAGCCAGCTGATGAAACAGGCTCAGGCCATGCAGGAGTCCATGCAGAAAGTGCAGGCGGAGATCGCCAGCATGGAGGTGCTCGGGGAGTCCGGCGGCGGCATGGTCAAAGTCACCATGACGGGCCGGCATGAAGTGCGACGCGTGCAGATTGAACCGGCGGTCGTCGGCGAGGACCGCGAGATGCTCGAGGACCTCGTGGCGGCGGCAGTCAACGACGCGGTGCACAAGGTTGAGGTGCGCGCGCAGGAGAAGATGTCCTCGGTGACCGCCGGGCTGCAATTGCCCCCGGGAATGAAACTGCCCTTCTGAGCGGCCGGTGAATTACCCGCCCCGACTCGCCGAGCTGATCGAGGCGCTGCGCGCGCTGCCTGGCGTGGGCCCGAAGAGTGCCCAGCGCATGGCGTTTCATCTGCTGCAGGAGGGACAGTCGGCGGCCCGCACTCTGGCGCGGTCACTCGAGGCGGCGCTGGCGGCGGTGCAGCCTTGCCAGCGCTGCCGCATGCTCGCCGAGTCGGATCTGTGCGCGATCTGTGCCTCGCCGCAGCGTGACTTGGGCCTGCTGTGCGTGGTTGAGTCGCCCGCCGATGTCGTCGCGGTGGAGTTGTCGGGCAGCTATCGGGGACGGTATTTCGTGCTCATGGGGCATCTGTCGCCTCTTGATGGCGTTGGACCGGAGGAACTCGGCGTGCGCCAACTTGAGGCCATTCTCGATGAGGGCGGCTTGCGGGAGATGATTCTCGCCACCAATCCGACGGTCGAGGGCGAGGCGACGGCGCATTTCCTGGCCGAGCTTGCCGCACGTCGTGCGGTTCGAGCCAGCCGAATTGCCCATGGCGTACCGATCGGCGGGGAGATCGAGTACGTCGATGGCGGCACGCTGGCGCGGGCGCTGAGCGGCCGCCAGGATATCTGACTCGCTCGCGCGCTAGCGGCGGCGCGGGCTGCGGGCTTGCGGCGGCACGAGCGTGTGACGCAGGCGGTGCAGGCGGCGGTAGCTCTCGTATCGGCGCGCATGCATTGCGCCGCACGCCACGGCCGCGCGTACGGCACAGTCCGGCTCGCGCAGGTGCTGGCAGTCGAGGAACCGGCAACCGCTCGCCAAGCGCGCCACCTCTGTGAATCCGAGCGAGCGCGGATCCAGATGGGTCAGTGCAGGAGCGAAATCGCGTACCCCCGGGGAGTCGGCCAGCTGGCCCCCGCCGGCGAGCGCATACAGCCGCGAGGCTGTGGTCGTGTGGCGTCCCTCGGACGCGCGGGCCAGTGCGCCGATGGCAATATCCGCCTGCGGGATGAGTCGGGCGGCGAGCGAGGATTTGCCCACCCCGGACTGACCGACCAAAGCCGCCAGGTGTGCTCCGCAGGCTTCCTGCAACGTCTCGAGGCCCAGGGCGGCCGCTGCCGAGACGCTGATCGGTCGATAGCCGGCGAGCACATATCCATCGAGCTCGGCCGCGAGCTGTGCGTCGATCCCGAGGTCGGCCTTGTTCAGGACGAGGAGCGCCTGGATACCCGCCGACTCCGCCGCGGCGAGATAACGATCCGCCACGAACAGATCGGGCGCCGGCAATGGCGCGATGACCACCAGCAGCCGCTCGATATTGGCCAGCACCGGTTCGATGCCGCCGCGGGTATTGCTGCGGTAGAGCGCCGTGCGCCGTGGCAGTACGGCCAGCACGTGCAGCTCGGTATGGCGGGCATCGAGCCGGCAGCGCACCGTGTCGCCGCAGACGATGGACAGTGCGCGCCCGAGCGGTCGCCCCGGCAGTTCGCGCCCGTCGGCCAGCCGCAGACGCACCTGGCGGCCGAATGCGCCGATCACCTGCGCGTCGAACGTTGCTACACTCATTGACCGCCCATTATTACCCAGGACCGACCGAACATGCGCAGCACCGACAATCTCATCTGGATCGACCTGGAAATGACGGGCCTGATGCCCGCAACCGACGTCATTCTCGAGATTGCCACGCTTGTCACCGACAAGGAACTGAATGTGCTCGCCGAGGGGCCGGTGATGGCCATTCACCAGGACGAGTCGGTGCTCGCGCGCATGGACGAGTGGAACCAGAAGCAGCATGGCGGCTCGGGGCTGCTCGAACGCGTGCGCGCGAGCCGGGTCGATACGGCCGACGCGGAATCGCGCACGCTTTCGTTCCTGATGCCGCTGGTACCGGCGGGAGTCTCGCCGATGTGCGGCAACAGCATCTGCCAGGACCGGCGCTTTCTCGCCCGCCTGATGCCGCAGCTCGAGCGCTACTTTCACTACCGTAATCTCGATGTGAGCACGCTGAAGGAGCTGGCGCGCCGCTGGGCGCCCACAGTACTCGACGGCCTCGTGAAGCAGGAGGCGCATCTGGCGCTCGCTGACATCGAGGAGTCGATCCGCGAGCTGAAGCATTATCGCACCAAGCTGTTCCGGCCCGCATTCGGCGGCGAGCCTGACTGAGACGCACGCGCGCGCCGTGCCTGACAGCCGCTGCTAGCATGGAAATTGCACACGCCGACCCGCGCAAGAACTTGTGTCGCGATGGCTTGCGCTGTCGTGCTCCTCCGCTATAGTCGGAACGATGCGCAACGACACTCTGACCCCGGTTTCCTGGCGTGCCCGTCCGGGCAGCTTCGTGGCGTTGATGAGCCTGTATGAGAGCAATTACATCCGTCTCGGTTGGCTTACAGGGCCGCCGGGAGCGCTGTGCGGCACGTCTCGCTCGCGTGTGGCCGGCGATCCGGATCTGCTGCTGCGGGTGGTCGAGCGATCCGTCTATACCAGCATTCTGGAATTGACTTACGAGCTGCTCGACGACCGCGAACCAATGCGCTATCCGCAGTTGCAACTGCGTGTATACCACGACGCCCGTGTGGTCGAAGCTGAGCGTTGTGCCGCAACCGCGGCGAGCGCCGGGCGGGCGCCGCAGCGGTGCACGGAGCGTGAACTGCGTCAGCGCTGGGTGCGCAATATGATGTTAAATAAATGGTTGGAGTATTGCGCGGAGCGCGGCCATCGCTTCGTGCCGCCTGCCAGATGATGGCCCGCGGCGCGTGCCGCACGGGTGATGAAGGCATTTCGACAACTGGGCTTTCTGAAGCTGCCGTTCCGGCGCGCGCAAGCCTCGCCGGAGGATCACCGCGTGCTCGCCTTGTTCCGCAATCGTGCCGAGCTGAAGAAGGCGTTCGGCGACCTCAAGGATGATCTGGAGCGGCTGAAGGACCGGATCAAGCAGCAGGAAGGTTTGACGCGACGGGTGCGCGAAACGCTGCTTGCCCTCGAGACGCGGTTGGGAGTCAATGAGACCGCCTATCCGGCGCTGGTGTTTTATCAGTTGCGGCATCTGTGGCAGCTCGGCCACGAGCAGCTCACGCGCTTTGCCGGCGAGCTCGCCGCGCAACAGGAGTCGCGCGAGCGCCGCGCGCATCTGGCCGAGCATAACCGCCAGCAGTTCGCCAGGCGCCAGAGCGCCGAACAGCACCTGCATGTGATGCGTCAGCTGGCCGCGCAGGCGGCCGAGCGGCGCGAGAGCCTGGAGCGTGAGCGCAGCCGCCTGCGGCACCTGTGGCACTTCTTCAAGCGCCGTGCACTCGAGCACGAAATCGCACGTGCGCGCGCCGAATCGGTCGAGGCGGATGCGGCACTTGCCGCGGCGCAGCGGGCCGCGGAGGAAATTGCCGCGACACCCGTGCCGTCATTTCCGGGGCTGTCTCTGCAGGCGCGCCGCCTGATCAACGTGACCGTCATTGCCTATGCGCAGGTCATGTGCCAGCGTCTGACGGTCATGCCGGCGCTGCTCATGCGCGCCCGCGACGCGGTCCAGAGCCGTGATGTCATCGACGAGTACGGCACGCAAGCCGAATGTCTGGCGCTCATGGGTCAGATCGAGCGGGCCGAGGCGCTGGTCAGTGCCCGCCGCAGCATCAGCGGCGACATTCGCGAACGCGTCAAATCCCTGAACTTACTCGTCGAGTACCGCGATGAGGACGACGCGGTGCCTACGGCAGATTCGCTGGGCGGAGCCACGGCCGACACGGGCGGTTCACCGGCCGGTACGCCCAACGTGCTTGCCGAGGACACCTGGCACATTCACGGCATCCTGCTGCGCTGAGTGAGCGATCGGCTCAGCTGCGGCGGGCGAGCCCCTGGCGCTGCCGAGCCGGCTCGACCAGCCGGACCATGTCGGCCACGATGTCCTTGGCCTGATCAAGGATCACGTCGGGAATCTTGTCGGTCTTGCCGCCGATCTGCTTGAACTTCTTCAGCGGGGCAAGCCCCAGGGCATGCCGGCGCAGATTGTCGAGCGCGAGCAGTTCCTGGTCCTGCTCATGCTGCTCACGGCGGCGCACGGCGAGGTTGAGCGAGACAACCTTCTGTGCCCGCATCGACCGAATGGCATGGATTTCGGCGACGAGCCAGCGGAAATTGGGATCGTGCCGCTCGCGTGCGCGCTCTTCGGCCTTGAGCGTGGCGATCGATGGAATTGCCGCCGTTCCGGTGCAGAGCTTGAACGGAACGGGTCCGATGGTGTTGTAAGGTAGCGCGCGCGGCAAGCTGCTCTCCCCAACGGTGTGCGGATTAATGGGGGAGGGCAGCTTTATGTTCGGGATCACCCCGCGCAGCTGGGTGCTCTGGCCGGTGATGCGGTAGAACTTGCCGATGGTGACCGCAATTTCTCCGCCCGTCGCTCGGCCGTGATGCCACTCGAGCGGGATCAGGTTCTGCACCGTGCCTTTGCCCCAGGTGTTCTGCCCGATGATCACACCGCGGTGATAGTCCTGGATCGCGCCGGCGAAGATCTCGGATGCCGATGCACTGTAGCGGTTGACCAGCACGGCGAGCGGGCCGGTGTAGATCGGCGCACGCTCCGGATCGTTCAGAACCTCGATATGCCCGGAGCGGCCGCGCAGTTGCACCACGGGTCCATGCGGGATGAACAGCCCGGTGAGTGCCGTCGCCTGCGGCAGGTAGCCGCCGCCGTCGTTGCGCAGGTTCAGCAGCAGGCCCTGCATGTGCTGCTTCTCGAACTTCAGGATCAGCCGGCGCACGTCTCGGGTGGTGGACGGATAGTGGTTGTCGCCGTCGTCTTCGGCGCGCACGTCCTCGTAGAAGCTCGGCACGGTGATCACGCCAATCTTGTAGACGTGGCCGTCCTGCTTGACCGTTTCGAGTTTGCCGTGCGCTTCCTGTGCCTTCAGCGTCACCCGGTTGCGCACCAGGCTCAATACCGTCTCCTTGCTACCCGGTTGTGCTCCGGCCGGCAGGATCTCGAGCCGCACCGTCGTGCCCGCTTTGCCGCGAATCAGTTGCACCACCTTGCCCAGGCGCCAGCCGACCACATCGGTGATGGGCCCGTGCTTGCCCTCGCCGATGCCGGTAATGCGATCCCCGGGCTTGAGTTTGCCGCTGATCGCCGCCGGTCCGCCGGGGATGACGTTGATCACCTTGACGTAATTGCCGTCCATCTCGAGCGAGGCGCCGATGCCCTGATAGTTCAGACTCATCTCGATGTTGTATTCCTCGGAGTTCAACGGCGAGAAATACGTGGTGTGCGGGTCGAAGGTGCGCGCATAGGCATTCATCACCTCCTGGAAGACGTCCTCGGCGCTGATCTGGTCAATACTGCGCAGCTCCGCGCTGAAGCGCTTGCGTAGCGTGCCTGCGGCCTGCGGCCAGCTATTCCCGGAGAGCATCAGCGCGATGGCGTCGTTCATGACCCGCTTGTGCCACAGCGCATCCATCTGTGCCGCGCTGGCAGGCCATGGTGCATGCTTGCGGTCGAGATCGAAGGTGGCGTGCGTGTTGAAGTCGGGCTCGTGCGCAAGCAGTCCGAGCGCGTAATGCAGCCGCTCCCGGCTCAACTGTCGGAACCGCTGGAAGATGAGGAATGCCGGACCCAGCTTGCCGGCCTCGAGCAGCTGGGCGAAATCCGCGCCGTAGCGGGCCTTGAAGCCGCGCACGTCGGCGGCACGGAAATACGAGCGCTCGGGGTCGAGATAATGCAGATATCGGGCGAGGACGAGTTCGGAGAAATGCGCGTTGATGTCCGGATCGCTGTATTGGTAATGGGTCAGAATCTCTCCGACCTCGCGCGCCACCTTGCGCTGATTGGCATTCGGGGCGAGCGCGCCGGCGGGCAGGTCTGCCCCGCGCGCAGGCGCGCGCGGTACGAGCAGGGCGGCGCCGATCGCGGCGAGCGCCACGGCGACAATCAACCATCCAACAAAGCGACGCTGGGAATGAGTCATCGTGAGAAAGCTCGCGACAGTTCCAGGGGGGTCATTCTCGATACGGGGGCGCCCGACTGTCCGGTGCCGGGCACGCGTGGTGTCGGCATCAATTGCGCGACATCACGCGCAGCAGCGCAAGCCACAGGCGCAGCAGGATCAGCAACGGGATCGGCCCGAGCGCAACCAGCCAGTACATCACCTCGCCATGCGCGAGCCCGGCAAAATAGTTGCCGTAGAGCGACAGTGGGCCGTATCCCGGGCCGCTCCTGCCATGCGTGTAGGGACCCAGGGTGAGATGACCGCAGACCCAGATGAGCAACGGCAAGACCAGGAATCCGAAGGCGAGAAGGCCGCCAAGCAGTGCAAGCTCGCGCTTGAGATTGAGCGCCGGGGAGGGGGTTGCGGATGATTGTGCGCGCAGTTCCGTCATGATCGCGAGTGTAGCCGACCTCGGGGTTCCTCGACCGAATTCTCGCATCATACCGCGTCGCCTGCCACGACGGGGCCCCGCGAGTGCGGTAAGCAGGTCATAATGCGCTCATGGCACCCATCAAGGCAGCCGTCGTCGGCGTCGGCTATCTTGGGCGCTTCCACGCCCAAAAGTACGCCGAATCCCCACATTGCCGGCTCGAGGCGGTGGTCGACACCGGTACGCAGCCGGGTGAGCGTGTCGCCGCCGAACTCGGGGTCCGCGCGCTCACCGATTATCACGCATTGCTCGGCAGCGTGGACGCCGTCAGCGTCGTGACGCCGACGCCGCTGCATTTTGCGATCGCGCGGGACTTTCTGCAGGCCGGCGCCCACGTACTGGTGGAGAAGCCCATCACCGAGACGGTGCGCGAGGCGCGTACGCTGATCGATTTGGCTGCGCGCCAGGGGCGGATCCTGCAGGTGGGGCATCTGGAGCGGTTCAATTCGGCGATTCTCGCCGCCGAGCCCTATCTGCGCGCGCCCCGTTTCGTCGAGTGTCACCGGCTGGCCCCGTATCGCGCGCGCGGTACGGACGTGAACGTAGTGCTCGACTTGATGATCCACGACATCGATCTGGTGCAGACGATCGTCGGGGCGCCGGTCCTGACGATCGATGCGGTCGGCACCCCGGTGTTCTCCGATGGTATCGATATTGCCAATGCGCGCATCCGCTTCGCCAACGGCTGCGTGGTGAACGCCACGGCGAGTCGAGTCAGCCTGAAGACCGAGCGCAGGATGCGCCTGTTCGAGGATGATGCTTATCTCTCGCTCGACCTGCAGCAGAAGGTCATGACATTGATCCGCCGCCGCGACGGTGCGCCCGAGGACGGACAACTGCCGGTGACCATCGAGGAGCAAAGCCTGGAGCAGGGCGACGCGCTGAAGGCGGAGATCGAATCGTTTCTCGAGTGTATCCGCACGGGTAAGCCCCCGGTCGTGAGCGGTGAGGACGGTCTGATGGCGCTCGAGACGGCCATGCGCATCACCGAACAGGTCAATGAGTCGCTGGTGGCCCGCCAGTTGATGGGACGGGGGGGACGTGACTGACGCACCGGAGCACTTGCGCCCCTGCCCGCGCCCGGTCCGTGTGGCGGCCATCCAGATGGCGTGCGGTTGGGACGCGCAGGCGAACATCGCCGTCGCCGAGGCACTGGTGCGCCAGGCTGCGGCCGCGGGTGCTCAGATCATCCAGTTGCCGGAGCTGTTCGAGACACCCTATTTTTGCATCGAGCAGGACGCACGGCACCTGCGTCTCGCGAGTCCCGTGGGCGAAAGCCGGGTGGTGCGGCATTTCAGTGCGCTGGCGCGTGAGCTTGCCGTGGTGCTGCCCGTCAGCTTCTTCGAGCGTGCCGGGCAGGCCTATTTCAATTCCGTGGCGGTGCTCGATGCGGATGGCGCCCTGCTCGGCGTGTATCGCAAGGCGCATATTCCGAATGGGCCTGGATACCAGGAGAAGACCTACTTCAGTCCGGGGGATACGGGCTTTAAGGTCTGGCAGACCCGCTATGCACGCATTGGCGTCGGCATCTGCTGGGATCAGTGGTTTCCCGAGGCGGCCCGCGCCATGGTGCTCGGCGGCGCCGAGCTGCTGCTGTATCCGACGGCCATCGGCTCGGAGCCGCCGCCAGCGCCGCCGATCGACTCGCGCGCCCACTGGCAGCGGACGCAACAGGGGCACGCGGCGGCGAATCTCACCCCACTCATCGCGGCGAACCGCTACGGGCTCGAGCGCTCGCTGCAGGATCCGCAGCGGCTTTATATTCACTTCTACGGCGCCTCGTTCATTACCGATGCGCTCGGCGCCAAGATCGCCGAGGCGGATGCGGCGGGCGATGCGGTGCTCGGCGCCGAGTTCGATCTGGATCAGATCGCACGGCTGCGTGCGAATTGGTTCGTGTTCCGCGACCGTCGGCCGGAGCTGTACGGGGCGCTGCTCAGTTTCGACGGGCAGGCGCGATGAACTCTTCGGGCAGCCTCGCGGGCCGCAGGTCCCGTGTGGCACTGGTCAGTGCGCGCGCCGCGCGCGGGCTCGATGAGGATATGCTCCCGCTCGCAGCGGCGCTGCAGCACGTCGGCCTTGCTCCTGCGATCGTCGACTGGGACGATCCGCTCGCGCCCTGGTCAGAGTATGACGTCGCGGTGCTGCGCTCGACCTGGGATTACACCGAGCGGCTCGGGGAGTTTCGTGGCTGGCTCGAGCGGGTGAGTGCGCGCACGCAATTGCACAATCCACGTGCGCTCGTCGAGTGGAACACCGACAAGCACTACTTGCGCGACCTCGCGCAGCTTGGATTGCCCGTCGTGCCGAGTCTGTTCATCGAGCCGCGCGAGCGGCCGCAGCCGGCGATCGAGCGTTTTCTGGCGGCTGAGCGCTGCGCGCAGCTGGTCATCAAGCCGGCTGTGGGTGCCGGATCGCGAGGCGCACGGCGCCTCACCCGTGCGCAACTCACCGAGGCCGTTCGGCACGCCACCGGTTTGCTCGAGGCCGAACGCAGCGTACTGGTGCAACCCTATCTCGAGGATGTCGAGCGCGACGGCGAGACGGCGCTGCTCTACTTTGCCGGTCAGTTCAGCCACGCCATCCGCAAGGGCCCGCTGCTGCGGCTGAATGCGGACCCGACGCGGGCGCTGTTTGCCCCGGAGCACATCACGGCACGCATGCCGCATGCGGCCGAACTGGCGCTGGGCGAGCGTGTGCTCGCGGCGCTGGTAGCCTCGGGGCGCGTGCCGCAGGCGCCGCTTTATGCGCGGGTCGATCTGCTGCGCGATCCGTCCGGCGCACCCGTTGTGCTCGAGCTCGAACTCACCGAGCCGTCGCTGTTTCTGGGATTTGCGCCAGGGGCGGCCGAGCGGCTCGCACACCAGATCGTGACAGCGCTGCGCGCCGGTTGAACGCTCAGCGCGCCTGGGTCGTGGCGCTCTGCCAGATGAGCATGCGGTTGTTGGCCGGCATGAGGCCATCCTCCACGAGCGTCAATCCGCTCGCGCGCGCCAAATTGTCGATGGCGGCGAAGTCGCGGATGCCGCTTGCGGGCGAGCGCCGTTTGAGCCAAGTGTCGAAGGCCGCATTGCTCGGGCTGGTGAACCGGCCGTCGTAGTTGAAGGGACCGTACACGGCGAGCAGCGCCGCGAACAGGGCGCGGACGTGCTCCCAGTCCATGATGTGCAGGGTGTTGGCCGTGAACAGCGCGTCGAAGCGCGCCTCGGGCCAGGGACCACTGACATCGAGCGCCAGGGGTGGCGGCAGATTAGCGAGGCCGGCCATGGCAATCCACTGGCGCAGGTCCGGCAGATGCGAAGCGACGTCGGAACTCTGCCACGTGAGGGCGGGCAGGGCCGCGGCGAAGTGCTCGGCGTGCTCCGCGCTGCCGCTGCCGATCTCGAGCACGCGGCGGCGAGTGGCGAAATATCGCCGCCGCACCGCCAGGATCGGCTCGCGGTTGCGTGCGCAGGCCTCGGAACGTGGTCGGTGTTCGCTCATGCGCGGCTATCGGCTATCTTAGCCTGGGCGCCAGTCGACCTGGTGCGCGCCGTGCGATACTCGCCCCATGCTTCAGGGGTCATGTCATTGCGGTGCCCTCGGCTGGTCGTTTGACGGCCGGCCCGAGAGTGCGACGGCATGCAACTGCACCGTGTGCCGCCGGTACGCGGCGCTCTGGGCGTACGGTCGCGACGGTGAATGCATCAGCGTGTCGGGGACGAGCAGCGTCTATATCCGCGGTGATTCGCTCGGCTTTCACTTCTGTCCCGCTTGCGGATGTCTGGCGTACTGGCGGGCGCTCGCGGCAGGACCGGACGGGCGGCGCCGGATGGGCGTCAACTTGCGCCTGGCTGAGCCGGAGACCGTGGCACAAATTCCGGTGCAACGCGTCGACTGGCTCGAGGAGACCGGACGACTGCCATCGGACGGGCGCTGCGTCGGGGATTATTGGGTCTGATCCCGCCGCGATCGCTCGGCGGCATGTGCGGTTCGGCAGCCTGCCGGCCCGCACTGGCGATAGGGGGTGCCGGGAACAGGCTGGCCGCCTCACGGCTGCCACTCGCCGCACAGCATTACCAACACGCTCGAGGTCACGTTCGGACAGCACTCTCGTCACGAGCGACGCAGTGCAGTGCAGGATGCGCGCGCTCAGGTCGCTCGGCCGACCGGACGCAGACAGTGCACACTGAAGAGCGCTTCGGAGTCGCTCCACGCCTGCGTGACGCGCAGGCCGGCGCGCGCGGCGAGGCGCGCGAAGGATTCCGGGGAGTACTTGCAGCTGATCTCGACCCGCATGGCCTCGCCCGCGGCGAAGTGAACGTGCCGTCCGGCGACGCGCACCTCCTGATCGGTCCGGCTGATGATGTCCGTCTCGATCCGCTCGCGCTGCGGGTGATAGCGCGCGCGGTGACGGAAGGCGCGTAGGTCGAAGTCGGCCTGCAGCTCGCGGTTGATGCGCTGCAGCAGGTTCAGTGTGAACTCGGCCGTGACGCCGGCCGCATCGTTGTAGGCCGCTTCGATCTGCTCGCTCGATTTGACCCGATCGACGCCGATCAGCGCCGCACCGTGCGCACCCATCGTCTGGCGCATCTGCGCGAGGAGCTGCACCGCCGCTTCGGTGTCGAAGTTACCGAGCGTGGAGCCGGGGAAATAGATCACGGTGCGCCGCGGCGCGCGCGCCGGCTCGGGCAGGGTGAGCGGCTGCGTGAAATCGGCACACACCGGCAGCATCTCGAGGTGCGGAAATGTCGTCCTCAGCCGCGCGACGCTCGCAGTGAGGGCGCTGCGGGAGATTTCCACCGGCACATAAGCGACGGCGTCCGCGAGATGCTCAAGCAGCAGGCGTGTCTTCGTGGCACTGCCGCTGCCGTATTCGATCACCAGCGCACGTTCCCCGAGGGCGGTGCCGATCGCCGCAGCGTGCATGCGCATCAGTTCAAGCTCGGCGCGTGTCAGGTAGTATTCGGGCAGCGCGCAGATCTGCTCGAACAGCTGCGAGCCGCGCGTGTCGTAGAAGTATTTCGACGGCAACCGCTTCGGTCGTCGGGTCAGGCCGGCGAGCACCGCGGCGCGCATGTCCGCGGCGCTCGGGCGCAGATCGTGCAGAAAGATCTCGCTCGGCAGCGTGCTCATGGCAGATCGCGTGCCAGGCGGATGCCGCTGAACTGCCAGCGATCGCCCGGGTAGAAGAAATTGCGGTAGCTCGCGCGTACGTGGCCGCGCGGGGTCGCGCACGAGCCGCCGCGCAGCACCCACTGTCCACACATGAACTTGCCGTTGTATTCGCCGAGCGCCCCGGCGAGCGGCTTGAAGCCCGGGTAGCCGACGTAGGGACTCGCGGTCCACTCCCACACATCGCCGAACAGCTGGCTCGGGAGCTGCTCGGCCGTATCCTCTGCGGCGGCGCGCGGCTCGAACAGTCCGGCGTCGGCAAAATGTCCCTGCGCCGGATCGAGCGTGGCCGCAAGGGTCTCCCATTCGGCCTCGAGTGGCAGTCGCGCGCCGGCCCAGCGGGCAAACGCATCGGCCTCGAAGAAGCTCACGTGGCAGACCGGAGCATGCGGATCGAGCGGCCGCGGGCCGCTCAGCGTGAACGCATGGGTCAGGTCCTGCGCCCAATAGAGCGGGCGTGACCAGCCTTCGCGCTCGAGCGTGGCCCAGCCCTCGGCCATCCACAGCAGTGGCGTGCGGTAGCCGCCGTCGCGGATGAACTCGGTGTACTCGGCGTTGCTCACCGGGCGCGCGGCGATGGCGTGCGGGTGCAGCAGTTCATCGTGCCGGGGCCGTTCGTTGTCGTAGGCGAAGCCCGTGCCCGAGAAGCCCGTGCTGACAACGCCCGTTTGCCCCGGCAGGAAGCCCAGTGCGCGCGCGCGCCCGGGGCGCGGTGCCGCCGCTGCGACATAGGCCGGCTGCAGCGGATTGCAGGCGAACAGATGTTTGATGTCGGTGAGCATCAATTCCTGGTGCTGCTGCTCGTGGTTCAAGCCGAGCACGAGCACCGCAGTCAGTTCCCCATCGAGCCCGCGCTGCAGCCGCTCGTGCACGGCGGCGTCGATGCGCCGGCGGTAGTCCAGGACCTCGGCCAATGTCGGCCGGGTGATCAGACCGCGTGCATCCCGCGCGTGCATTGGACCGGCGCTTTGATAGTACGAATTGAACAGGAAATGCCAGTGCGGATGTTCCGGCCCGCCGCCCGTGCCGCCGCGTTCGAGCACGAAGCGCTCGAAGAACCAGGTGGTATGTGCCAGATGCCATTTTGTCGGACTGGCCTGCGGCATCGACTGCACCACAGTGTCCTCTGGCGCAAGCGGCGCGCACAGCTGCTCGGTGCGATGGCGCACCGCAGTGAACCGGGCGCTGAGATCGGCCGGGGTTTCGGCCTCCGGATGTGAGCGCAAGGGCATGTCCGTGCCGATCGCGCCGCCGCAGAGGAGCCCTGCGCGGCCGACCGCGAATCCCCATGTGACCGCGACGGCCTGTCATTATGGTGCAGACGGCGCGGAATTGCCACCCTAGGGTCGGTCTCGCGCCGGCCCGCGCAAGACTAACTTGTAAGATAGGTGCGCTGCTCGGCAAGCGGTGGCGGCGTGTACTGGTACATCCACGTTTCCGTGAGTGCCTGTCCGCCGAGGGACAGAAACAGCCGCAGGTCGATCGGTCCCGGTGCCCCCTCGGGCACCAGATCGAACATCGCGCGCCAACCTTTGATCGGCAACAGCGGGCGCGCCGAGACGAGTTCGACGTAACCGTGCGAGGTGCTGACGATCGCCTTCACCGGGTCGTCGCGCAGGAGCATCGGCAGATCCCCGCCGACGAAATCGACCACGAACCGCCAGGAGAATTTCGTGCGCTTGCGGCCGACCACACCGCCGATCCCGTCGCGCGTGGCTCGCGTCAGGGCACGGTCGGGATTGAACGGGTTTTCCGCGCACCAGTACAGCTTGTAGCCGTAATCGTAGGGCCTGCCGGGCACGATCTCCTCGGCCGGATTCCAGAATGCCACGATGTTGTCCATGGTCTCGGTCTCGGTCGGGATCTCGACCAGCATCACCGCCCCGCGGCGCCAGGCGCCCTTCGGGGCCACCCAGCAGCTCGGCCGGCGGTTGTACCACGCGCCATCGTCCTGGTAGTTCGCGAAGCGGTGATCGCGCTGCATCAGTCCGAAGCCGCGTGGATTATCATCGAGATACGAGTTGACGCGTACCACGCTCGGGTTGGTGAGCGGCCGCCAGATCCACTCGCCCGCACCGGTGTGCATCTGCAGGCCCTGGGAATCATGTATTTGCGGCCGCCAGTCGTCAGCGACCCGATGATCGTTCTCGCCGACCAGATACATGCTTGTGCCCGGCGCAATGCCGAGCCGGGTGATCTGCTTGCGCGGATAGAGCGTCAGATCCACGTCCATGATCAGCGTGCTCGCCACATCGATGACGAAGCGGTAGGCGCCGGCAACGCTCGGTGAGTCGAGCAGCGCATACAGGATGAGCACGGTGGACTTTGGCTGCGGCTTCTCCAGATAGAACTCGGTGAATTTGGGGAATTCCTCCGGCTGCGGCATGCCTGTATCGATGGCGAGCCCGCGTTGCGACATGCCGTATTGGCCGGTGCCGTCAACGGCGCGGAAATACGAGGCGCCCTGAAACACCACCCGGTCGTCGACCCAGTTGGTGTGAAAGAGGACGTTGAAGCCGGAGAAGCCGAGATTGGGCGGAATCTGCGCAAGCTTGAGGCCCGATCCACTGTAATCGAACAGGTCCGGCCGGAACAGGATCTGGCGCGCAACGCCGTTCTCGAGGACGTGAATGTACACCGGCCGGGTCATGATGTAGCCGAGGTGGTCAAAGCGGATACGGAAGAACAAATCGTCCTCGTACCACAGCGTGCGGTCTGGCCGATAGCTGATCGCTTCCCATTTGTCCCAGCTGAGATCGCGGATGACGGCCGGAACCGGCGGATAGTGCTCGTCGTAGACCGTAAGCGACATGGCGCGTGCGCGCGCCTTCAGTCGCGCGAACGAGAACGGTTGCTCCGGGCCGTAGTGCGTGATGCCACGGGCGGCGGCTCGTTCGCGTTTTTTGCTGGGGGGCTTGACCGCCATCGGCCAGGGCGCCGCCAGGGAGGTGAGGCTCGCGGCCCCCGCTTGCAGAAAGCCGCGCCGCTTCATCCGCCGACTCCGGGCGCTGTGCTGGGTGTCAGGTTGTGGCTCATCATAAGGTCTCCGTTCGCTGGCCGATGCCATTTAAGGCCGCACGTACACTCCAGTAGCGCAGCGGTTGCGTCGGCATTTCCAACGGCGCGCGCGCCGGTATGCGCACCTGCGACTGATCAACCGGCGCGCGCACCGGGGCGCCGGGATGCTCCATGCGTCGCCGCAATGCGGCGAGTTCCGCCGGCGGCTGGGTTTCCTCCGGCGTCAACAGCAATCGATGCCGGCGCAGCCAGCGACCGAGCCGGACGCTGCTCGTGAGCATCGTGAGCGGAACGGATAATATCATGCCGAGGAGCACCGGTGTCAGCCAGCCGGTGTAGCGCGGCGCGAGTTTGAGTATCAACGCGCCCCAGACAACTCCGATCAACAGATGCCAGACATGGCGGTGCAATGCCTCGCCAAGGCCGACACGCCGATCGCCCCGTTCCTGCGCGTGCCAGCCGACCGAACGGCCGGCGAGCGTTGCCATGACGAACGCGGTGTGGAACAACATCATTGCCGGGGCGAGCAGCACGCTGAAGAGCTGCTCGAGCACGACGCTGGCGCCAAGGCGCGCGGCCCCGCCGAAGCCGCGCCGCAGCGCCGGATCGCGCAGCGCCAGAACGGCGGCAAGTATCTTCGGCAGGAACAGCACCACTGCGGTCAGGGTGAGCAGTGCCGCGATTTCCCCGTCGCGATAGTGCGGCCAGCGGGGAAACAACCCGTAGCTGCCCGGCAGGAAGTAGCGGTGGCCGTGCACGGCCTGCAGGATGATGACGGTTGAACTCAACAGCAGCTCGAGCAGCCACAGCGGCGAGGCGAGGTAGGACAGCACCCCGCTCACCAAGTTCACCCGGCTCAGCCAGTGCAAGCCGCGCGCGGGCAGCAGTCCGAGGTGCTGTATGTTGCCTTGTGCCCAGCGCTGATCGCGCGCCGCGTAGTCGATGACATTGGAGGGGATTTCCTCCCAGCTGCCGTGCTCGATCGGCAGCAGCCACACTTGCCAGCCCGCGCGGCGCATGAATGCCGCCTCGGCGAAATCGTGGCTCAGGATGTCCCCGCCAAACGGTGCGGCACCGGGCAGACGCGGCAACCCGCAGCAAGCGGCGAAGGCGCGCACGCGCACGATTGCGTTGTGTCCCCAATAATTGCTTTCGCCGAGCTGCCAATAGGCGAGGCCGCTCGCGAGCATGGGGCTTGAGAGGCGCGTCGCGAACTGCAGCAGGCGCGCAAACAAAGTGTCGCGGCCCGCCGGCAGCGGTAACGCCTGGATGATGCCGACCCGCGGATGCGCCTCCATCAGGCGCACGAGCTCGCGCAGCGCCTCCCCGGACATGATGCTGTCGGCGTCGAGTATGACCGCGTAGTCGTAAGCGGCGCCCCAGGTGGTGATGAAGTCGGCGATGTTGCCGGCCTTGCGGCCGCGGTTCTCGGGGCGGCGGCGGTAGAAGATGCGGCCGGCGGCCTCGTGTCGCGCCACGAGCTCGGCCCAGGTCTGCTCTTCCGCGGCGCCGATCCGGCTGTCGCGCGTGTCCGAGAGGATGAACAGATCAAACGCCGCGCGCTCCGGCAGGCGCGCGATCGATGCCCAGATGCTCTCGAGACCCGCGGCGACCCGGGCCGTGTCCTCGTTGTATATGGGCATGATGACCGCGGTGCGAGCGCGCAGCGCGCCGACGGCGCCCGCCGGGAGGCGCAGCTGGGCCGGGTCGCGCCCGCGCAAGCGCACGGCAAAGCCGGCGATGGCCGTCCAAAACGAAGTGGAGATCCACAGGAACAGAACGAAGAAGAGTACAAGTCCGGCGCGGTCAAGATCGTTCAGGCCATTGGCCGCGAGAATGCTCCACATCATCCACGTTGCACTCGCCGCGGTGAGCACCGTCAAGCCGAAGAACGCCGAGCGTCGTCGGCGCGCGACCGTGCGCAGTTGCGGTGCATCGGCGTCGACGTTCAGGGTGTCCATTGGTAGGTCCATGTCTCCGTGAGCGGGGCTCCGTAGAGTTCGAGGTAACAGCGCAGATTGACCGGGCCGCCGGTCGGGTGCACCGTGAATTGCGCACGCCAGTGGCCATTTTCCGGCAGACGCTGTACGTGCACGGCAGTAACCCTCGCCCCAGTGGCCGTCACCACCGCGTGCACGGGCTGATCGGCACGCAGACTCGAGAGGTCGCCGCCGGCGAAATCAATCACCGTTCGGCGCCAGTGGCGCAGTGCGTGCATGTCGCGCACCACGGCACCGAAGCGTGTGGTCACG
>JAKARC010000007.1 GCA_021822385.1 Pseudomonadota bacterium | reverse complement strand
GCCACCTCGGTCTGCTGCGCGAATCCAGACTCGACCAACATCACCATCGCGTAAGCTTCCGCCATCGCATCAGCGACGCAGTAATGGAACACCGGCAACCCGCCGACCACGACCACGCGCTGCTCTTCCTCGGCCCGCAGCGTACAGCGTGCATTGATGACGACCGTGTTCGACGGGGGCGCCGCTGGCAGCCCCAGGGCAAGCTGGCTGTTCATGCCTACCAGTCAGAACCGGACAGGTATTGGTCCGCAAGCTCCCCCGCGAAAATCCTGCCGCCTCAGCCGGTTACGCGCGCTGGGCCAAAAAACCGGACAGGTATTGGTTCGCACCCCCGGCGGACAAATCCCCGGATTTCAGCCGCGGAAAGGGGCTATGTCAGGAGGTCTGAACTTAGCGGCGATGCATCTTATGTCGGCCATTCCGATCCAGAAAGAAATGCGACACGTCCCAGTGCCGGCTTACCTCCACCCCACATCAGACCTCACGCTAGGACGTGGTTTCCGTCTGGCATGCATGGCTCCGGTCGAGGCGACGGACGGCCTGAGGCGACATGCCGAACAGTTTGACGAAAGCCCGCCGCATTCGCTCCGGGTCGGTGAAACCGAGCGCCTGAGCGATCACCTCGATCGGCTCTGCGCCCTCCTGCAATCGCACGCGGGCGGCCTCGACACGAAGCCGCTCTACGGCCTTGGCCGGCGTTTCGCCGGTCTCGCGGCGGAATACCCGCCCGAACTGGCGGACACTCAGATGCGCCGCGTCCGCGAGGCGTTCGATCGGCAAATCCTCGTGCAAGTGATCTCGCGCGAAAGCCAGCGCCAGTCGTATGCGATCTGACTCCGGCTCCATCTGGGAAATCGGCGCAAACTGGGATTGGCCGCCGGCACGGCGGTGATACACAACCAGCTCGCGCGCGACCTGGCGCGCCAGGTCCGGGCCATGATCCGCCTCGATAAGCGCCAGGGCCAGGTCGATGCCGGCCGTCACCCCGGCCGACGTCCAGACGCCGCGATCGCCAATGAAGATCCGGTCGGCGTCAACCTCCACCGTGGGATAACTCTGCTGGAGCCGGTGCGCCGTGCGCCAATGCGTCGTCGCGCGCCTTCCGTCGAGCAGACCCGCCTCGGCGAGCAGGAAGGCGCCCGTGCAGACGCTGGCAATCCTTGAGGCCCGGCGGGCGAGACGCGCAACGGCCTCCACTTCGCCCGGCTTGAGCATCGAGGCTACCTCGCCGCCGCAGACGACGAGCGTATCCAGGTGTGCTCGGTCGACAGCCTTTGTCGCTACCGGCACGCCGCCGCGACTAGCGACCAAGCCGCCAGCCCGCGACAACGTGCCCAGCGCATAGAGTGGTCGTCCAGACAGCCGCGCAGCCGTCTCGAAGACGGCGAAGGGTCCGGCGAGATCGAGAATCTGATGATCCGGGAAGACGAAGAAGCCAACGCGATGCATGGTGACTTAATATAAGGGATATACGTCTTTTACGCTATGACTGCCGCGCGAGCTATTTCCATCGGTATGGGAACAGCATGAGCCCGCTAACAGGCAATCCACCGAAAGGAGAAGGTTGCATGCTGCGGCATGATGCAAACGACTTCGGGACCTTCGGACGTTTCGTGGAAACGCCGGTGGACCAGATGGGCGACGCCACGCGGAAGGCATACGGCCGAACGTTACAACTTCGTGGGCTTGTTCCTGGCCCCCACAAAATCTGGCTGGCCAACCCAAAATTGTTGGAAAGCATCGTCACTGTTGGCGCGTACTTCCAGATGTTGCCGGTGGTGATAACGCGCGGCTAGGCGGCGCGGCATTTTTGCGGATTGATGGTGTGCGACATTGCTGGCGGGTTGTTGCGACGAACTCAGGGGGGTGGCGCGTGATATCGCCGCCGGCCTGTGTTGGTGTAGAGGCCGGCGTCGAGAGGGTTCAGAACGCAGGATCGTCGCGGGCGGCCTCACGGCGGTCAGGGGCGATGGCGTTGGCGATGTGGCCCTGTTGCTGTTCGAGCAGGGTCTGCATGGGGTTGAGGTAGAGGGTGGCGACGGTATCGCGCAGTTGGTCGAGCAGTTCGAAGACGGCGAGCGCCTGCTCGGGCGTCCAATCGGTGGGAATGACGACGTGGGCTGCCCGGCGGGGCGGCGGCGGCGGGTGGGGGATTGCGGCTCATGGCTTGCGTTGTCGGCGCTGACGTGTGCGTTTTTCATTGCGCTCACGTGCTTCTTTGACACGTTAGGACTCGCCATCGATGGCGATGATCTCGGCATAGTGGGTCAGGCGGTCGACCAGGGAGACGACGCAGGCGGCATCGGGGAACACGTCTTTCCATTCGGAGAAGGAGCGGTTGGTGGTGATCGGGGTGCTCCTCTTGCGGTATTGTCGTGAGATCAGTTCGAACAGCAGGTCGGCGTGACGATTGGAATAGGACAAGTAACCGACCTCGTCGCATGCGAGGAGTACCGGGCGGGCATACTGATCGAGCCGACGACGCAGGGCCGCGTCGCTGTCCAGAGTGGTCAGATCGCCAAGCAGCCGGCCAGCGGTGGTGAACAGGACAGTGTGCCCGCCGAGCACTGCCTGATGGGCGATGCTTTGGACAATCATCCATTTGCCGACGCCGTTCGGGCCGATCAGGAGCGGGTTGCTGGCCTCGCTCAGGAAGTCGAGCGTCATCAGCGTCTCGATGGCGGCCCGGTCGCACGACTTCGGCCAGTTCCAGTCGAAATCGCAGATCGGTTTGAAGCCGCCGATCTGGGCCTCCCGCAGCCGTCGTTCCAGACTGCGACGCGTACGTTCCTGTTCTTCCCAACCGATCAGGACGGCCGGCCAGGGATCGCAGGCTGCCTCGCTCCAATGCGCGAGTAGGCCGTGCAGGTGGAGCGCCGTGGCGCGTATGCGCAAGGGGTCGACCTCACTCATCGGTCGGCTCCTTGAGCTGGTCATAGGTTTCGAGGGCATGCGGCGATACCGGCACGTCACGGGCCTGCAGTGTCCAGACGCGCTTTCCCGCCCGGCTTTGAAGCCACTTGCACGCCCCCGCGGCTGGCGACGGAACCGCCGGCGCAAGAGTAGATTTCAAGCCTGTAGTAGCCGCCAGGACAGCCGCATCGCGGTCTCAAAGGCGGCAAATGGCCCGGCGAGGTCCAGGATCTGGTGGTTTGGAAAGACTGAAGAAACCGATGCGATGCATGGTGGCGTATTCGAAGGGATATATGTCCTTTGCGCTATGGCTCCCCGACGATATAGTTGCGCCGACATGAGGTACGCTGCGCACGGCCACCAGCCTGGGCGTGTGCTGGAAAACCCCATCTGGCAGGCGTCGGGGTGAAGGAAAACCATGCTGCGCATTCAATACTGCAGATACGGCGGTCCGGAGGAACTGCGGCTCGACGACGTCGACTTTGTCGAGCCAAAAGGAAGCCAGGTTTGCGTCCGGGTGATGGCGGCGTCCGTCAACCCGATGGACTGGGTCATCCGCCGCGGGCAGGTGAAGGCGATGACGGGCTCGCGGTTTCCGCGCGGACTCGGCCATGACTTTGCCGGCGTGGTGGAAGCGGTCGGGCCCGCCGTCACGCGGCTGAAGATCGGCGATGAGGTCCTGGGATTCACGGGACTGAAGGAGGCTGGAACCTTCGCGGAATTCGCCATCACGGACGAAGCCAACGCCTACCTCAAGCCACGGGCGCTGTCCTTCGAGGTCGCCGCCGCGCTGCCGATCGTCGGCGCCACGGCGTGGACGGGCCTGTTCGACAAGGCCAAGCTGCGCCCCGGCCAATCGGTATTTGTGACGGGATGCTTGGGCGGCGTAGGCCGCGCGGCGACGCAATTGGCCTTGCGGCGCGGCGCGATCGTATCGGGCAATTGCAGCGCCGCCGGTCGCGACGAGGCCCTGGCACTGGGTATCAAGCAGGTCTTCGACTACCGGAACTTCGACACCGGTGCCGTCCAGGATCGATACGACGTGGTCTTCGATACCGCTGGCACTTTGTCCCTGACGCAATACGACGCGCTTCTAAAACCGGGCGGCGTCGCGCTGCACATCGTCATCACGGCGGCCAAGATGATCCGGAGCCTGCTGTCATCGCGCCACAGGACGGTGTTCGGAAAGGCGACTTCAGCCGGCATGGCGGCGATCGTCGATGCGGCACTGGAAGGCTCCTTCGTTCCGAAGATTGCCGGAACGGTTCCCTTATCTGGCGCGATATCAGCAATCATCGCACTCGAAAGCACCGGCCTGCCAAAGGGCAAGGTGATCATCGTGCCAGGGTCCTGAGATGAGTTTCCCGGGCACCGGCGCATGACGCTGCCGCGTGGTGCGTTGCCTCAAACCGGCCCACCCGGTGCCCATCATGGCGCTGACTGCCCGGTCATGCGCCAAGCGGCAGCCGGATCTTCCAATTGGCTTTGCATAGATAGGAGAACGCAGCATGTTCGCAGTCACAGGAGCTTCCGGTCAACTAGGCCGACTTGTCATCGAGCGGCTGTTGGAGCGCGTCCCTGCTGGCCAAGTCGTTGCAGCAATGCGCGATCCAGCGAAGGGCGCGGATTTGTCGCGGCTCGGCGTTCTGGTCCGAGAGGCGGATTATAAGCGCCCGGCCACGCTCTCGAAAGCTTTCGAGGGTGTTGAAAGAGTCTTGCTGATCTCCTCGACGGAGGTCGTTGGCCGCCTGCCGCTTCATCGCGCCGTGATCGATGCGGCGCAAGCGCAGGGCGTCTCGCTCTTCGCCTATACCAGTATGCTCCATGCCGACACTTCGCCTGCCCGCCTGGCGATCGAACATCGCCAGACCGAGGAGGCGATCAAGTCATCGGGTTTGTCCGCAGTTATCTTGCGGAACGGCTGGTACATCGAGAACCATTTGGCAGCACTTCCGAGCGCTTTGGAGCATGGCGCTTTCTTTGGCGCGGCAAGGGATGGGCGCTTCTCTTCGGCCGCCCGCGCCGACTATGCGTTAGCGGCCGCGATCGCGTTGACGAGCGAGGGGCAAGCCGGACGGACGTACGAACTCGCGGCCGACAATGCTTTTACGCTTGCAGAGTTTGCTGCGGAGGTGTCGCGCCAGTCGGGCAAAACGGTCGCTTACAATGACCTGTCGCCCGAGGCTTACGAGGGCGTCCTGACCAATGCAGGACTTCCGGCTCCGCTGGCAGCCCTCTTGGCCGACACGGATGTAGCGGCCTCTCGAGGCGCGTTGTTCGACGACAGCGCAACGCTTTCTAGACTGACAGGACGTCCTACGACGACTTTTGAGGTCCTGATCTCAACTGTCCTGCACAAATAGGCCGGGTCATATGTTCGAGGATCCAGGCTCGCGCGGGTTGTCAACGATTGAGCGCGCGGTTTCCTGCTCGACACCCGTCAGAGCCTGGGCTCCGACTGTCTGGAAAAACCCCTGAAGAATAATAATATGAACGTTACCCTAAGATCGAGGCGAACAATCAAGTCGCCTCCTGTCTCGTTGGCCGCCGCTACTCGCGCCGGAATATGGGCAGGATTGATAAGTGGCGTCGTCGTATTGGACCCGGTGCTGACTCTACAGCTATCGCGAGGCATCGGCGTAATACCGGAGATGCAGCTCGCGGCGAGCAGCGTTATCGGGATCTCGGCTTACGACGGTGCCGTTGGACTTGTCCTTGGCACATTATTACGCTTCTTCGTCGCGATCGTCCCGGCGACAACCTACGCCCTGATCGATCAGCGCCTTCCGGCTCTCAACCGCTGGGCACTGGGCGGTCCGGTCCTCGGCGTGCTCGTGTTTCTAGTCATGGGCTTTATCGTGCTGCCCCGGACTGCTTTCGTCACCCCGCCGTCGGTAACCCCGATGCCGCCTGTGCCAGCATTGCTCATCCATATGTTTGGGCTTGGCCTTCCCATATCGCTTGTCATTCACACAGTCGGTCCGCTCCGAGAAGGTGGTAGCAGTTGCGCGAGGTGATAGGTGGTAACCGGGGGAAGAACGCTGCCGTGACCAGAGCCATGTTCGGTTATTGCCGGCGCGATAGCGATGTTGGCAGGCGTTTTGCGGGCGAACCTGCTCCCGCGCTTTCCCAGGGCTCCGGCAAAGTGAATCCAAAGTTCTTGAGGTTATAGCGGGGAGCCGAGGGGCTGGCTTTTTGCCCGAGCGGGCGGTACAAGGTCAGGCATGAAGGATGCCGAGATTGCCATACAGGTACGTCTGATCGTTCCCGGGGAGCGACTGGCCTGGAATGAGTTGATGCGCGAGCATCACTATCTGGGCATGAAGGCGCTGGTGGGGCACAGCCTGCGGTACGTCGCGCAGTACGAGGGCCGGTGGCTTGCGCTGCTGGGGTGGGCTGTTGACGAGGATCGAAATCCGCGTCTTTCTGGTGATCGACGCGCCTTCTTGATTTTCTGGCATGGCGTTTGCGTGTTCCGCTGATCTGCCTCTTCTCCTCGCTAAACAACTTCTTGATTCCACAGCCGTTGGCGCCGCTTGCGGTGGTGGGCGCACAGGGGCCGACGTCACGGTCGGCTCCTGGCGCGGCTTCAGAAACCCGCCTCTCACCCCCAGAATCCCGCGGTTCCTCATCCCCGCCAACATGGGCGTCTGCCGCGCTCAAATGCGCACCGCGCGATGCGTGGATTGGCTGGTCCGGGCCGCTGCAGTGGCAGCGTCTGCGGCTGATTGCCAACAACAGCCGGTTTTTGCTGCTGCCGGGAGTGCGGGTGAAGAACCTAGCGTCGCGCATTTTAGGGCTGAACCTGGCGCGCTTGAGCGAGGACTGGCAGCGCGTACACGGCCACGGCCTGGTGCTAGCTGAGACCTTCATCGATCCGAGCCGCTTTGCCGGCACCTGTTAGCGCGCGGCCAACTGGCGCGAACTCGGTGCGACGCGTGGCTTTGCCAAATCCAATCAGACTTATGTGGAGCATGGCGTGCACAAGCGGATCTGGATCTTCCCGCTGCACCCGAAAGCCGCCCAGATCTTATCTGGAGCGTGGCCGCACCCGGATCTTCCCCACCCGGAACTGAAGCCGATGATGAGTCTGACAGATACGCAAGCCCAGGAGCTGCTGAGCCGCATTGGCCGCATTGAAGACGTGCGCGCCCGGCGTGGACGGCGCCACAGCAGCGCTCGCTCCTGGCGTGCATTTTGTGCGCGACGATCAGTGGTGCCACGGGCAGTACCGAGATCGGGGAATGGATCGAGCGGATGAGCCCGGCGATGCTGCGCCAGCTGCGCTGCCGGCGTACTGCTGCCGGAGAGTATCAGCGGCCCTCGGAGTCCGCTGTACGGCGCCTACTGCAGAAGATCCCGGTTGAGTCGCTGGAGCAGGAACTCCGCGGGTGGCTGCAAAGGCAGGTCATGCCAGGCACTGCGGGGAGTAAAAAAAACACTCCGCGATCGCCCTCGACGGCAAGACGCTGCGCGGCTCCCATGACGGAGAAAGCGCGGCCCAGGAGCTGCTCGTGGTCTTCGATCAAGCAAGTGGAGTCGTCTTAAATCGGGTGGAAATCCCCGCCAAAGGGTGCGAAATCGCCGCCGTCGAACCGGCCCTGAAGTCCCAGAATATCGAGGGACAGGTGGTCACTCTCGATGCCTTGCATACCCCGGTGGACACCGCGCGCTATATCGTCGAGGAGAAACACGCGCACTACCTGCTCAATCTTCAGGCCACCGCTGCGCACTTCGCGACGTAGGAAAAAGCCCATGGCCGCCTCGAGATCCGCCGTATCTGGAGCATTACGGTGTTGAACAGCTATCTGCGCTTCCCCCATGCCGCACAGGTCGCGTGCGTGCGGCGGCCGGTGCTGCACATCAGCAAAAACAAAACCACTCTCGAGACGGTCTATCTCATCACCAGCCTCACGCGCGCTCAGGCCTCCCCCGAGCAACTGCTGGAACTGAATCGCGGCCACTGGAGAATCGAGGCGCTGCACCGCGTGCGCGACCGCGCTTTTGACGAAGACCGGTGCCGCGCCAGAAAAGGCTACGCCCAGCGCGCACTGGCCTGCCTGCGCAACTTCGCCATCAGTGTGCTGCGCCTCTTGAACATGCGCAATATCGCCGCCGCACTGCGTGAGCTCGCCGCCGATGCCTCCCTGGTGCTGAAGGTGCTCCGCATGTAACCCTCGCCCCTCCCCCGAGCCACTACCTCCCACCTCGCGGTGATAGCGCTTCGCGCTCTCCACGCTCGCTTCTCAGTCGGACAATGTGTCACTCCCACCCCCAGCAAGGCCTCCCACAGACTCCATCGCGCTCCTAATCCCTCAGTCCCCCACCCTTACCACGCTATCCGCCGCGCTCACCTCAATGCCAGCGGAGGACTTTGACGCTCCCTTGGCTTTTTCCTGCCGCCAATTGCCAAAGGTACGATGCTGATCGTCGGAGTGACAATGCCCCAGCATATCGACGTCCCAGGCAGCTGAAACAGGTTGGTGCAGTATGGCGTAAAACGAGGGTTATATGACATTTACGCCACACCCTGTTTTCCGTAGTCTCATCCGTGAATGGAGATGCGCCATGACACATGTCGTCATCCCCCTCTACGAAGGGGTGACACCGCTCGACTTCGCTGGCCCTCATCAATTCCTCCGCGCTTTGCCGGAGATGGACATCGAGCTGGCTGCGATCGACAGAAAGGAGATCGTCGCGGATGGGCTGACATTCGGGGAGCTCCTTGATCTGGAGACGATCGAGGCTTGCGACATTCTCCTCGCCCCCGGCGGCCGAAACGGTGAAACGACAGAGTGAGAGACTTCATGCTGGAAAATTCGTCCATGAATCCTGTGTCCAGTCAGGTTGCGATCGTCACAGGCGCGTCACGCGGAATCGGGGCAGCCATTGCCAGGCGTCTCGCCCGTGAAGGGTTCGCGGTCGCTGTGACCTATGCGTCGAATAACGCCGCCGCCGATCAGGTCGTCTCGGACATCCATGCCGCGAATGGCCGCGCCGCCGCGATCAAAGTCGACGTGAGAAACGCCACCGAGGTCACCGCCCTTTTCGATGAAACAGAGGCTACGCTCGGCAAGACAATGTTGCTCGTGAACAACGCGGGGATAATGACGCTGGCACCCATTAGCGAGATGGACGACGCAGCTTTCGACACGATGCTCTCAATCAACCTCAAGGGCGTCTTCAATATGCTTCGCGAAGCCGCGCGCCGGCTGGAAGCTGGCGCTAAGATCGTCAACATTTCGACCAGCATCACACGCCTGGCTTCGCCGACTTATGGTCCCTATGCGGCGACCAAGGCGGGGGTCGAGATGTTGACCGCCATCCTGGCGAAAGAGCTTCGCGGGCGTGGCGTCACTGTGAACGCCGTCGCACCTGGGCCGACAGCCACGGACCTGTTCTTTCGGGGTAAATCGCCAGATCTCATCGATAAAATTGCCAAGCTCGCGCCGCTCGAACGGCTGGGAGAGCCTGACGACATTGCCAGGGTCGTCGCGATGATCGCCAGACGCGACGGCGACTGGATCAACGGCCAGACGATCTTCGTCAATGGCGGCGCCGCCTGACGGTTGGTTTTTTGGATTTGCTTTTTTGGATTTGTTGGAGACACAATGTCTGACTTTACGCATACAAAATCTGCTGGCCCGTTGATCATCCGCCATGATGCACAGCTAGGCGAAGGCGAGCAGGTACTTCGCATCGTCCAACGCAACGCCGCTCTGGCGGAGTTGCACGGTCAGGATCGCAGAGCTTTCTACGCCGTAATGGCGGCGCAAGCACCGTTCGCCGAGGCTGTCTCGGCGGAGCCGGTGAATCTCGACGCAGTCCGAGGATGGTGGCTGAGACCCACCTCGCTCGATCCCGACTCCGCGATCCTGTTCGTTCATGGCGGCGGATACCATCTCGGAGACGCCAGATCCTACTTGGGCTTTGCCAGTCAGCTTGCGGCGCTGACCGGCCGGGCCGTCTTCAGCGCCGACTATCCCCTTGCGCCGGAAGCGCGGTTTCCTGCGGCCTTCGACGCCGTTTGGGCGGCGCGGGCGTGGTTACTATCGCAAGGATTCAAGCAATATGCAGCGGTCGGCGACTCCGCCGGAGGCGGACTTGTGCTCGCCATGGCCGATCAGGCCGCGCCTGATACACGTCTGGCCTCGATCGTGGTGTTTTCGGCTTGGACCGACCTGTCAAACAGCGGCGCCTCCTTTAACGATCCGGCCACCTACGACCCGGTCTTCAAGCCCGCTCTGCTGCAGGGGCTTGCCCTTTCCTATCTGGACGGCGCCAGCCCGCACGACCCCAAGGCGTCACCTCTCTTCGGGGCTCTGCGAGCCATGCCGCCGCTCAATGTGCAGGTTGGCGAGGACGAACTATTACGTGACGATTCTATCCGTTTTGCAGAGCGGGCGGCCGCGCTCGGAACGACGGTCCGTCTCGACCTGTTTGAGGGAATGTATCATGTTTTCCAACGAGATGTCGGGTCTCTCAAGACGGCCGAAACAGCGCTTGAGATTGCGGCTTCGTTCATCGACGAACACTGGGCGGACCGTAAGGTCATATAGCCAACCCGCTTGATCTCCCATGGCCTAGTCATGACACGACGAAGATCTGGTTTGGTGAAATCCGGCTGGAGCATTGGGGGCGAACGGCGTCCAATACGTTCTTCTTCAGCATGGGAAGACGAAGTCGTTGCGGCACGACGGTTCTCAATCTGCGGATGGAAAAGTCCGGACAAAACAGGATGCGGCTTCATGTTTTATGAGCTCAACACACTATCTTGGCCGCTGTTGTTGGTGGGCGATGCAGCGAGGCGCGCCGCAGACTGGTTTGGACAGACATTTATATGCGGTGAAATCCTAGGCTGGTGGCGCACGGAGTCAGGCCCGCTCGGCCGCGTTCTGCTGTTGCGAAGCTTCGAGACGGCAGAATGCATAGCCGCGGCGCGGGAGTGGGTGTTGCTGAACAAGGAACCGCTCGGTGGCGGAGATGTCATCACGGGATTCGAAATGGCGAGTTACTCGCCATTTCTCTTCTTACCGGCAGTCCGACCGGGGCACCGAGGCGCAGTCTATGAGTTCCGCACCTATCGATTGAAGCTCGGCGGTCGTCCGCCCGCGCTCGCAGGCTGGCGGGATGCCGTAGTGAAAGCGGGCGAAGACGCGGAACACCTCGTTACGAATATGTATAAGCGCGATGGTGCCCCACGGATCACACATATCTGGGCTTTTGAGAGCCTCGAGCAGCGCGGCCGGCAGCGAGCGAGTGCCTATGATGCCGGTGTTTGGCCGCCGGTATTCGGTCCCGACCAGATTCTTGAGGCTACATCCATGATCGGGCTGCCGGAAGCCTTTTCCCAGTTACATTGAGATCGTGCAGGAGACGTTAGGAATGATGCCGTTCGAAAATCAGATACAACTCTGCGTCACAGACACTAGCATCGAGAAGGCTGGACTCTTTCGCCTCGGTAGCCGTACCGTGAAACGGCTCGGCTACGGCGCCATGCAGCTCGCCGGGCCCGGCGTGTTCGGTCCGCCCAAGGATCGCGAGGCGGCCGTGGCCGTGCTGCGCGAAGCGGTCATGCGCGGCGTCGACCACATCGACACCAGCGATTTCTATGGGCCGCACGTCACGAATCAAATCATACGGGAAGCGCTCGCGCCCTATCCCGCAGGGCTGACGCTCGTCACAAAAGTGGGCGCTCGGCGCGACGAGAAAGGCGCATGGCATCCAGCCTTCTCGCGCGACGAGCTGATCCAGGCAGTGCATGACAACTTGCGCAATCTCGGCATCGAGGTGCTCGACGTGGTCAACCTCCGCCTCATGTTTGGTGCGCACGGACCTGCGGAAGGCTCCCTCGAAGTGCCGCTCACGGTGTTGGCGGAGCTGCAGCAACAGGGCCTCATCCGTCATATCGGCCTTAGCAACGTCACTCCTACGCAGGTGCGGGAGGCGCGCAGGCTCTGCGAAATCGTCTGCGTGCAGAACCACTACAATCTTGTGCATCGCGGGGACGATGAGCTGATCGACGACCTCGGTGGCGATGGCATCGCGTATGTGCCGTTTTTCCCGCTTGGTGGCTTCAGCCCGCTGCAATCCTCGGTTTTGACGGAGATGGCGGGTCTGCTTGGCGCCACGCCCATGCAGGTGGCCATCGCTTGGCTGCTGCATCGCGCGCCGAATATTCTGCTGATCCCCGGTACCTCGTCCGTTGTCCATCTGCGGGAAAACCTCGGCGCAGCCGCACTCCACCTGCCGGACGACATCAGGACCAGGCTGGACCGGATCGCGACTGATAGCGCCTGAGCTTCCCGGCAGTCAGATCATGGCGACGAGGCCCGAGATGGCCCTGAATAAAGGAAAGTCAAGATGACCATTCTTGTTACCGGTGGGACCGGCCTCGTCGGTAGCCGCCTGCTGCCTCGCCTCGTGGAAGCCAGCCTGCACTGTCGGGCGCTGGTGCGCTCGGGCAAGACTGTTCCATCTGGTGTCACGGTAGTCGAAGGCGATATTCTCGACCCCGCCTCCCTGGTCGAGACCGTCCGAGGCGCTACGGCGATCTTCCACCATGCTGCCATTCTGCGCACACCGAATGTGAGGGAAATCTGGCGCGCCAACGTGGATGGCACGCGCAATCTGATTGCAGCCGCTAGGACACATGGGGCCGATGCTCGCTTCATCATGGCGAGCACCGGTCTGGTCTATCGCGAAAACAGCTCCAGGCCCTCACGGGAAAGCGATCCCGTCGCGCCCGAACGCGACTACCCGGCCAGCAAGATCGCAGCTGAAAACTGCTGCAACAGAGCGGCTTGAATTGGTCGATAGTGCGTCTTGGCTTCGTCTATGGCGACGCGGACGGTCATTTCGGGCAGATCCCCCATATCGCGCAAATCATGCGGCTCCATCCGGCCAACCGGCTGAGCATGATCCATCATCGAGACATTGCGAAGTTCATCAAAATGGGGCTCAACGGCATCGCCGCTAAGTTAGTTTCGTGTACAACATGATCATAGAGTCGCAACATGTTGTTGTAAAAACAACAGGAAGTCCTCTTTGAGTCGACGCAAGCTGGAGCTGGCGGTCGAGGAGGTACCGTCGGCGCACTATTTGTCGATCGTATGGAAGTACCTGACCGAGTCGTTGTGTCAGGAGGTGTTTGCGGCCACTCGAGAGCGCGAGCGGCAACGGAAGTGCACGCGCTATGCGCTGGTGTGGTTCTGGATTGCGCTGCTGGAGGCACAGGCCGGCTCGGCGCTGTTCCCGCCGGTGGATGCCAGTCCGGAAGCGTTCTTTCAGAAGGTTCAGAACGTCCGCCCGGTGTTCTTCCGGAACGTGTTTCGTGCCTTCACCACAGCGCTGAAAACCGAGGCGCCCTCGGCGTTCGAGCGGGAGTTGCCGCTTGATCCGAAGGTGTTCCCCGATGTGTATGCCGTGGACGGCTCGCGCGTGGAGAAGGTGGCGCGCATGCTGAAAGTGGCGCGCAAGACCACCAAGTCCATCATCCCCGGCAGCATGGAGGCGGTCTACGATCTGCGGCGCGGGCTGCTGCACGAGCCGCACTTCGATCCGGACGACTGCGTCACGCAGCCCGATGCCGCGCAGGCCGTGCTGTTGGAGCGACTTGGCATCGCGCTCCCCAAGCGCCTGGGCATCCCCGCCATCGTCCTGCCCGCCGTCCTCTGCGCCTGATCCCGCGGCGCCCGTGGCACCAGATTTGTAGTGCCGACTTTTCGCGTAACCTATTGATCTTGCTGGCCGCTATACTCGATTCTGCTCAAGTTGGGTTAACTTAGCGGCGATGGCTCTGAGGCGGGGATATCGCCGTGTACACGCTATACATCGCCAACAAGAATTATTCCTCGTGGTCGTTGCGGCCGTGGGTACTGCTGCAAACCCTGTCGATTCCCTTCGCGGAGCGGCTGGTGCCATTCGGCACCGCCGCCGCACCACATGACTTTGGCAAATTCGCGCCGAACGGCAAGGTACCATGCCTGCACGACGGCACGACGGTGGTGTGGGAGTCGCTTGCGATCGTGGAGTATCTCGCGGAGCGTCACCCCGGCGTATGGCCTGAGGACGCGCGCGCACGAGCGTTTGCGCGCGCGGCGGCGGCGGAAATGCATGCCGGCTTCACCGCGCTGCGCCGGATCTGCGGCATGAACTGTGGGTTGCGGGTTCGTCTGCATCACATCGAACCGGCGCTGCATGCCGATCTTGAGCGCCTGCAGGCACTCTGGCAGGACGGCTTGAGCCGTTTCGGAGGACCATATCTTGCCGGCGAGGCCTTCAGCGGTGCGGATGCCTTTTACGCACCGGTGGCCTTTCGCATCCAGACCTATGATCCACCTCTGGAGCGCACGGCGCGTGAGTACGCCGCACGTCTGCTCGCGCTGCCGGCGATGCGTGGATGGTACCAGGCAGCGCTCGAGGAACCTTGGCGCGATGCGGCGCATGAACAGGAGGCACTCGATGCGGGCATGATCACAGCGGATCTGCGCCGGCCGGTCGCGCCGGGTTGACCGCACGGAGCAGGCCGGGTCGCACCGGCGCTACGGCGAGAGACACTCCATGAATTTCTGGTTCGCAGACGGTAGCGCATGCCGTCCTGTCGTGCGTCATTCGGCACCACGCTTACTTCCGGTCGGTAGCCGCCCGTCGAAACTGCCGTTATACATCGCGAATGCGCTGCACTGAGCAGGATGACAGCATCCGCGAGAGCGCCATCGCTGCGCCCCGAGGTGGGCTGACGGGTCCGCTCATGACCGTCAGCGGCGTCGACCAATACACCAGCGCCTGAGGCATGGGTCACGTAACCAGGACAATCTTGCCGATGTTCTTTCGTGCCTCCATATAAGCATGCGCATCACCCGCCTGTGCGAGCGGGAAGGTCCGATCCACATGCGGCCGCACCCAGCCCGCATCCACACCCTCCACCAAGGCTTTCATCCAGGCGCCGATCTTCGGCACCTCATGCCACAGGTGCCCGAGATTGACCCCGAACACCGCCCGGTTCCGGTTCATCAAGGCCACCGGGTTGAACCACGGCATGCCCATCCCCACCCTCAGCAACTTCAACGGACCGGGCAGTCTCGATTCGGTCATCATGGACGCGCCGAACACGCCCAACCGGCCCGTGTGACGCAGGGCGCGATAGCTCTTCTTCCATTCCGATCCGCCGAGTGGATCGATGACCAGCTCGACCCCTCGCCCCTGCGTGAGCCGGTCCAGTTCGCCTGTCCAGTCGCCCGTGGTGTAGTCGATCGCCGCGTGCAGACCGCGTTGCTGCAAAAACGCGTGTTTGCGGGCACTCGCGGTGCCGTAGATCGTCGCGCCAACGTGGCGGGCGATGTCGATCGCCGCCAGGCCAACGCCGCCACCGGCATTGTGAATGAGCACCGTCTCGTCCGGCTTCAGTGCGCCCATGACGATGAGCAATTGCCAGGCCGTCAGATAGTTCACCGGAATCGCCGCGGCGGCCTCGAAGCTCAACGCCGCCGGCTTCGCGAAGACCTGCGTTTCCGGGACGACCACGGTGTCGGCATAGCCCCCAAAGCGTGTCAGCGCGAAGACTTCCTGGCCCATCCAGGCGGCATCCGCCTGCGGGCCGATGGCATCGACGGTGCCGGAGACTTCGTACCCCACTACGGCCGGAAGCCTCGGCGCGTCCGCATACAGACCCTGGCGGGCAAGAATGTCGGCGAAGTTGACTCCGCTCGCTCTGACTCTGATACGCACTTGTCCGGTGCGCGGTTGCACATCGGGCGCCTCACGCACCTGCAGCCGCTGCGGACCTCCGGCGGCACTGATCCAGACTTGTTTCATGACGGGCAGTCGACTCTGTCTACGACCGCTCACCATTGTATGTAAGCGCTGTATGAATTGACAGCCACTTGGAACGTGTGGTGTGCCAACAGAAACTCAGGGTGGTGCGGATCCAACGCACGGATTGCCGGGGCGTGTGCGCGTACGAGCTCGATCGAAGCCGCACTCGCGACACGCACGTCCTTGTCAGGGCATGATCCGGATCACGGCACAAGCGGCGGCGCATACACCGTGGACAATGCTCATGCGATCGTTTTGATGTGCTGTTGCAACCACAGTCTGTCTCGCGCCAGTACCGTGTTGATGCGCGTGCTCCCGGACCCGTGTCCATGGCGCACAGGCTGAACGATGACGCTGACGATCCATTGCCGGGCAGCCCACGCGCACCCTGCGGGTGCTTCCCGTACTGGCGAATCAAAGGCGAGCGTCAAATCGGAAGCCCGCGTGGAAAAGCCGCCAGCACGGTCAGGATCCGTACCGGACATTTCGGCCATTCCCTCACTGCAGTTGATCAAAAAACCGGAAATTTCCCTCAGACAGGAGGACCAGGATCAAGTGGCCCAACGCCGGACTGACGACCGTTCCTGGCCGACCGGAGGCGTGGAATTCCGGTGTCATCCCGCCCGGCCTCTGGGCGCAGATCAAGACGCGCTTCCTCGAACTTGCGGGGCAGGCCCGCAGTGCCGGTGCCCGGCGAAGAATCATCCCCACGCGACACACGCCCGGAGCGCCCCAAAAGGAAAATCGCTCGGAGCACACTCGTGCGGATTTTGTGCGCGTAACGGATGATGGTATTAAATGGCGCGCCCGACTGGATTCGAACCAGCGACCTGCAGCTTCGGAGGCTGCCACTCTATCCAACTGAGCTACGGGCGCGTACCCGAAATCCTATCCGATGACCGGCGGGTCACCCGCGCGAGCACGATCATGCTCATGTGACTCGATCCGCGCAGGGCGCGTCGTGAAGCTCGGCGCGCTCGAGCGTTCCGGTGCGGAGCACCGAGCGCTCCTGCCACCACGTCGAGGATGATACGCGGCAAGCCGCGCAGCCGTCCACGGAGAACCCCGCCCGCGGCCGTGAGTCGCACGCAGGGCAGCTCTCGTGACAGAGACCTGCGCGCTACACACCGGCACGATGGAATCCGGCGCATCGTCCGCAAAAATCATCGCACGGACGCATCACACCGGCGCCTCCTGCGTCACTCGCCCGCAGGCGGCGCCGCGCCCTCGAGCGCCGCCAGCCGGCTCTCGAGTTCCGCAAGCCGCTCCCGCGTACGCTGCAGGACACGCGTCTGCGTATCGAACTCCTCCCGGGTCACCAAATCCAGCTTGCCCAGGCTGGCACGCAGCACGGCCCGGAAATTGGTCTCGAGATCCTGCTGCACCGCTCGCACGGCCGGCGGGACGCTCTGCGCGAGCCGGCTGGCAATTGCGTCGATTCCGAACCTGTCCGTCATCACTCACCTCGCATGCCCCACAATGGGGCGACACGCCTTGCGATGCGCACCAAAACAGTGCGGTCACAGGGCAAGTACGGGCATAACATACTGATAATAAAACAAAAATGCCAGTGGCATGGTTTCTGCACCAAGGCCCGTGTCAACAGCATACGCGTATCCCAGCCCATCGCGCCGCCGTAATTGCCGCGCGAGGGCCGGAAGCGCGTGCCTCAACCGAACCGCTCAGGAGAAAACGTGCAGCGCAGTTCCAAGATCTCCAGGTCCTTCCTGAAGAAGGCGGCTCTCATTCCCGTCCTCGCGGCCCTCAGCCCCGCGTTGGCCCGGGCCGGCACCGCCGTGCCGAACAAAGGCGATATGGCGTGGATGATGACCTCCACCGCTTTGGTCTTGCTGATGTCGGTGCCGGCACTGGGTCTCTACTATGGTGGCCTGGTCCGTACCAAGAACATGCTCTCGGTACTGATGCAGGTGTTCGTCGGCTTCTCGCTCATCACCGTTCTCTGGTGTGTCTACGGCTACTCGCTGGCATTCACCGCCGGCAACGCGTTCATCGGTGGATTCAGCCGGGTGTTCCTGGCCGGCACTTTCAACGCCGCAACCGGTGTGTTCTCCACGGTCGGGACCTTTGACAAGGGCGTGGTGCTCAATGAGCTCGTCTATGCCGCCTTCCAGTGCACCTTCGCCGCCATCACCTGCTGCTTGATCCTCGGCGCCCTGGTCGAACGCGTGAAGTTCTCCGGCATCCTGCTGTTCCTGATCTTCTGGTTCACGTTCTGCTACTGCCCGGTCGCGCACATGGTGTGGTACTGGCCCGGCCTCGACACGACGCCGGGGGCAAAGCCTGTGGGTGGACTGTTGTGGCAGTGGGGGGCGCTGGATTTCGCCGGCGGGACCGTCGTGCACATCAACTCCGGGGTTGCCGGGCTGGTGGGGGCGATGTTTCTCGGCAAGCGTCTCGGTCTCGGCAAGGAGCCGATGCCACCGCACAGCCTCACCATGACCATGATCGGTGCCTCGCTGCTGTGGTTCGGCTGGTTCGGATTCAATGCCGGCTCGGCCCTGGAAGCGAACGGCTCGGCGGCGCTCGCTTTCATGAACACCTACCTCGCCACCGCCTGCGCCGTGCTCACGTGGATGAGCACCGAGTGGCTCATCAAAGGCAAGCCCTCGATGCTCGGGGCGGCGTCCGGCGCAGTGGCGGGACTCGTGGCCATCACGCCGGCGGCCGGTAACGTCGGCATACCGGGCGCCTTCGTGATTGGCTTGTTGGTCGGTCCCATCTGCTTCTGGGGCGTGACGGGTCTGAAGAGAATGATCCGCGTCGATGATGCGCTCGACGTATTCGGCGTGCACGCTCTCGGCGGGGTCTTTGGCGCGCTCGCGACCGGCATCTTCAATGACCCGGCGCTCGGTGGCCCGGGGGGTGCGGCCTATCCCGGCATCTGGGCGCAGCTGCTGATCCAGGCCAAGGCCGTCGGTGTCGTGATCGTCTGGACGGCGGTCGTATCGGCGATCGGCTTCTATCTGGTCAAGCACACGGTCGGGCTGCGCGTATCCGAGGAAGACGAGCGCGAGGGCTTGGACACGACGATCCACGGCGAGCGGGCCTACGACATGTAGCCGCCGCTGCGGCACCCCACCCGCGGGCGCCAAGTGCGAGATCCCCGACCGGCCCTGTCGGTCGGGGATCTCATTTTTGAGAGGCAGCCCTTGGCCGGGGTGCGCGGATTGTGCCAGAGTAAATCCGTATCGTGCCGCGGAGTCTGATTCGCATTCCGCGACGCCCGGAGCCGTCTATGTCACGTACTGCAATTTGCATCAGCTCGATCGGCGCGCTCGTGCTCGCCACAACGTTGGCGCTCGCCCACGCCCATGTCTACCAATGGATCGGCAAGCATGGCGTGGTGCACTACAGCGACCAGTGGCGTCCAGGCGCCGTGCGCCTGAGGACCGGCGTGACCACGATGGCCCACACCGCGCACCATGTCACGGCGCATAGGGGCGGCCGTGGTACCAGCGCCCATCGGGCGGCGAACTCCACCCGCTTGCACGAGCAGGCCGCGCACGCCGTAGCGGCCAGCGAGGCCAGGCTACGCGCCAAACGCTGCCGGGAAGCCAAGGCCATCTATCAACGCTTGCTGTACGCGCGGCGTCTGTACACCGTTGGCAAGCATGGACACCGTCATTACATGAACAGTGCCGAGGATAATGCCGCACGGATCAGCGCGCGCGAGCGCGTGGTGCAGCTGTGCGGCTCGGGCACGAGGTAAAGACGGCCACGCATGGTTCCGCTCGCACCCCGATAGCCCTATAGTGGCCGTCGCGGGCGCACCTGCGATCGTCGCATCGCGAGCGCACCCGGTCGATGCAGGACTACCGGAGGGGCGGCGGCAACAATGCGTGTGGGATTCATTGGACTTGGGGCGATGGGCATGCACATGGCCCGCAATCTGCACAAGGCGGGCCTGCTCGGCGCGATCTGGAATCGTACGCCGCAGAAGGCAGCGGCGCTCGCGACCGAACTCGGTCTGACGCCGAGTGCCTCACCGGCTGAACTCGCAGCCGCCGTCGATGTCGTGGTGAGCTGCGTTGCCGCGGATGCGGACGTATTGGAAGTGACCGGAGCGCTGGCGGCGGGATTTGCGATCGGCGCGGTGCTGATCGATTGCTCCACCACAGCGGCAGACACGGCGCGCCGGGCCGCCGATCTGCTGCGCGTGCGGGGCGTGAGCTTTCTCGACTGTCCCGTGAGCGGCGGGGTGGAGGGGGCCCGCGACGGCACGCTCGCGATCATGTGCGGCGGTGACCCGGAGCACTTCGAGCGGGTCCGCCCCGTGCTCGCGGCCATGGGCCGCACCGTCACATTGTTCGGACCGGTCGGCAGCGGCCAGGCCGCCAAGGCGACCAATCAGATCATGTGCGCCGGGGTCATCGAAGCCGTCGCCGAGGCGATGGCGTTCGCGCATGCGCAGGGCCTGCCGCTCGATAAGCTCATCGAGACCCTCGGCCAGGGCGCCGGCTCGAGCTGGTACTTCGTGCATCGCGCCCCCAACATGGTGCGCGGCAGCTACCCGGCGGGCTTCAGGGTCCGGCTGCATGCCAAGGATCTGCTCATCTGCCGCGACATGGCGGCCCGATTCGGCGTCTCGCTACCCGTGGTCGAACGTATGCTCGGCGAATACGCCGAACTCATCGCCCGCGGTCATGGCGATGAAGACATCTCGGCGACCTTCCGCTTGAAAACAGAGCTGTTCGAGCCTGGTCAGGACAGCAACGCCCGCGGCTGAGCACGGCATCACGGCGCGTCCGGCTGCGCGGCGGGTGCGGCGGCCGCGAAGGCCGGATGGGTCTCCAGAAAAGCCACCACACTGCGCAGCGTGGAATACGGCGCCAGGTCGCAGTTGAAGCGCCGCGCGTTGAACATCTGTGGAATCAGGCATACGTCGGCGAGCGTGATGCGACCCCCATACAGATACCGTCCATCGCTCGTGTGTTGCGCCATCTGCTCAAGCGCGCCCAGGCCCGCGGCGATCCAATGGCGATACCAGGCATCGATCACGCTCTCGTCCTGACCGAGCGTCGTGCGCAGGTAATTCAACACACGCTGGTTGTTCAGCGGATGGAGGTCACAGGCGACCGCCAACGCCAGGGCGCGTACCCGTGCGCGGTCGAGCGCCGAGCCGGGCAACAATGGCGGCTCGGGATGCTTCTCGTCGAGATACTCGAGGATGGCGAGCGACTGATTGAGCGTCGTGCCGCCATCCTCCAGGCTCGGCACGAGTCCTTGCGGATTGCGGGCGAGATAGTGCGCGTCACGCTGCGCGCCGGCGCGCAGGTCGACGGGCACGGATTCATAGGCGATATTCTTCAGGTTGAGCGCAATGCGCACGCGGTAGGCCGCAGAGCTGCGATAGAAGGTGAAAAGCTTCATGGTCGTACGCTCCCGATGACAATGCGCAAGACTGCCATGGCTGGCACGGCGGCGAAACGGTGCCCGCCCCCGGCCGCGCTTCGGGCTACAATCTCCTGCCATGAGCATCTGGTTCAACGACAGTCCGCGCGAGTCTCTGCAGCGCGCCGCCGCTGGCGGATTCGCCGATCACATCGGTGTTCGCCTGGCGGACATCGGACCGGACTATCTGTGTGCGACGCTCGAGGTAACGCCCCAGCTCCACCAGCCTTATGGGGTCCTGCACGGTGGCGCATCCGCGGCGCTGGCGGAAACGGCCGGCAGCGTGGCGGCAAATCTTTGCGTCGATCCGCAGCGCTTCATGTGCCTGGGCCAGGAGCTGAACGTCAATCACCTGCGCCCAGTGATTGCCGGCGTGATCTGTGCGACCGCCCGTCCCTTCCATATCGGGCATCGGAGTCAGGTCTGGGGCATCGAAATTCGTGATGCAGCGGAACGTCTCATCTGCGTCTCGCGGCTGACGATGGCGGTCGTGCCCTGCCGGGCGGCGGCGTGAGGGATTGATGATCACTCGGGCCGCACGCAGCGCTCGCTGGGTCATTGGTGGCGCGGCCATTCTACTCGGCTGCTCGGCCTGCGGCTTCAAGGGTCCGCTGTACCTGCCGACGCACCGTGCGGCCGTGGTGACGCATCCGCCCGCCGCGAGCGCGCCCACATCCACGGCGCACGCCCCGCGCCAGGCCGCACCGCCGAGTCCAGTCGGATCGTAAGCCCGGCGTCGGGCGTTCGCTATACTCGGCACATGCCCGACACCGCAGACCTGGTCCTCTTCGATGGCTCGTCGTATCTCTACCGCGCGTTTCATGCGCTGCCAAAACTGACCAGCGCGCGCGGGGAGCCGACCGGTGCTCTGCTCGGCGTCCTCAACATGCTGGGGAAATTCCTGCGCGAGCATCCGTCGCCGCGCGTGGCGGTGGTGTTCGATTCGCCCGGCAAGACCTTCCGCGATGAACTCTTCAGCGCATACAAGGCGCAGCGTCCGCCGATGCCAGCGGAGCTGCGCGCCCAGGTGGAGCCGTTGCTGCAGATCATTGCCGCACAAGGCCTGCCGGTGCTGCGCATCGAGGGCGTCGAGGCCGATGATGTGATGGGCACGCTGGCGCGGCGGGCGGCCGCCGCCGGATACCGGGTCATCATCTGCACCGGCGACAAGGACATGGCGCAGCTGGTCGATGCGTCGATCACGCTGGTCAATACGATGAACAACACGTGGCTCGACCGGGCGGGCGTCAAGGAAAAATATGCCGTCGCCCCGGAGCAGATCATCGACTACCTCGCGCTCGCGGGCGATAGCGCGGACAACATCCCGGGCATCGAGAAAGTCGGCCCCAAGACCGCGGCCAAGCTCCTCGCCCAATACGGCTCGCTCGAGAATCTCATTGCGCACGCGCACGAGGTGCAGGGCAAGGTCGGGGAGAATCTGCGCGCCGGGATGGCCACGCTCGAGCTGTCGCGAAAACTCGCCACCTTGCGCACGGATCTTGCTCTGCCCGTGGGTCCGGATGACCTGATTCCCGCACAGCCCGATCTGCCCCGCCTGCGCGCGCTGTACACGCACTTCGATCTGCGCTCGCTGCGGCAGCAGCTCGATACCACACAAGACGCGCATGCCGCGCCGGACCTCCCGGTAGCGCCGGCCGCTGCAAGCGCGCGCCATTATGAAACGATACTGACGCACGCGGACCTGCAGCGCTGGTGCACGCGCTTGGAGCAAGCCGAGCTGATCGCGTTCGACACCGAGACCACCAGCCTCGATTACATGCAGGCGCAGATTGTCGGGGTCTCCTTCAGCGTCGCGCCGGGCGAGGCGGCCTATGTGCCGCTTGCACACGATTACGCAGGTGCTCCGGCCCAGCTCGATCGGCGTGAAACGCTCGCGACGTTGCGAGCACTGCTCGAAGATCCGCAGCGCGGCAAGCTGGGTCATCATCTGAAATACGACGCGCACGTACTGGCCAATCACGGCATCGCACTCAACGGCATGCGCTATGACAGCATGCTCGAGTCCTACGTCTGGGACAGTGTAGCCATCCGACATGACATGGACAGCGCGGCGCGGCGCTATCTCGGGGTTGAAACAATCCGCTACGAAGCCGTGGCCGGCAAGGGTGCGAAAGCCATTCCGTTCAGCCAGGTGCCGGTCGATCGCGCCGCCGAATACGCCGCCGAGGACGCTGACATCACGCTGCAGCTTCATCGGACCTTGTGGCCGAAGATCGCCGCCATCCCCGCCCTTGAGCGCCTCTACATCGACATCGAGCAGCCCCTCGTGCCGGTGCTGCTGCGCATGGAGCGCCATGGCGTCCTGATCGACCGCGAGCTGCTGCAGGCGCAAAGCGGCGAACTGGCCGCGCGCATGGCGCAGCTTACCGCGCAGGCGCAGCGGGAGGCGGGCGTCACGTTCAACATCGATTCGCCCAAACAGTTGCAGCAGATATTGTTCACGCGGCTCGCGCTGCCCGTGGTGCGCAAGACCCCGACCGGACAGCCGTCGACGGCCGAGGACGTGCTCGAGGAGCTGGCGGCGGACTATGCGTTGCCCCGGACGGTGCTCGAGTACCGTGCGCTCGCCAAGTTGAAATCAACCTATACCGACACGCTGCCGCAGCAGATCAACCCGAACACCGGTCGCATCCACACCTCATATCATCAAGCCGTCGCGCAGACCGGACGGCTGTCGTCCACCGACCCGAACCTGCAGAACATTCCCATCCGCACGCCTGAGGGACGGCGCATTCGCCAGGCATTCATCGCGCCGGCCGACCATGTTCTCGTCGCGGCGGATTATTCGCAGATCGAGCTGCGCATCATGGCGCACCTGTCGGGTGACGAGGGGCTGTTGCATGCGTTCGCGCACGAGCACGATGTGCATCAGGCGACCGCGGCCGAGGTGTTTGCCACGCCCCTGGCCGCGGTCACACCCGAGCAGCGCCGTCTCGCCAAGACGATCAATTTCGGCCTCATCTACGGCATGTCGCCCTTTGGCCTCGCGCGTCAGCTCGGCATCGAGCGTGCGGCGGCCCAAGACTACGTGGAGCGCTATTTCCAGCGCTACCCGGGGGTGCGTCGCTTCATGGACGAGACCCGGGAGCGGGCGCGTGAGCAAGGCTACGTCGAGACGGTGTACGGCCGCCGGCTGTATCTGCCGGATATCCGCTCGGGCAATCCGCAGACCCGTCAATACGCCGAGCGCAGCGCCATCAATGCGCCCATGCAGGGCACCGCCGCGGACATCATCAAGCGCGCCATGATCGCCGTCGACGACTGGTGCCGCCGGCACGACGATCGGGCGCATCTGATCATGCAAGTGCACGACGAGTTGGTTCTCGAGGTGGCGCGCGCGCATGTCGAGGAAGTGATCGCGATGCTGCGCGCGCGCATGACGGCCGCCGCAGCGCTGCGCGTGGCGCTGCGGGTGGAAATCGGCCAGGGGCAGAACTGGGACGAAGCGCACTGAAGCGGCGGCAGTGCTCGTCCTCAGGACCGGTGCATGCGCGCCGGGTCCGCTACAGCCCGATGCACAGATACTTGATCTCGGTGTACTCGAGAATGCCGTGGCGCGAGCCTTCACGGCCGATGCCCGATTCCTTGACGCCGCCGAACGGCGCCACCGCGGTCGAGATCAAACCGGTATTCACCCCGACCATGCCGTACTCGAGCGCCTCGGCGACGCGCCAGCACCGGGCGAGATCCCGCGTGTAGAAGTAGGCGGCGAGTCCGGCTGCGGTGTCATTGGCCATGTGTATCGCTTCCGCCTCGGTGGTGAAGCGAAACAGCGGCGCGACCGGCCCGAACGTCTCCTCACGGGCGAGCAGCATCTCTGCGGTCGCGCCGGTGAGCACGGTCGGCTCGAAGAACGTGCCGCCGAGGGCATGCGGTTTGCCGCCGAGGAGGATTTCGGCCCCTTTCGCCGTGGCGTCGGCGAGATGACGTTGCACCTTGGCCAGGGCTGCCGCGTCGATGAGCGGGCCCTGGTCGGTGGGTCCCGCCAGTCCGTCGCCGACACGCAGCCGGGCGACCGCGGCGGCCAATTTGCGCGCGAAGGTGTCATGAATCCCGTCCTGCACGAGCAGCCGATTGGCGCATACGCACGTCTGGCCGGAATTGCGGAACTTGCTGACGATCGCACCGCGGACCGCGGCATCGATGTCGGCATCGTCGAAAACGATGAACGGAGCATTGCCGCCGAGTTCAAGTGAGATCTTCTTCACCGTCCCGGCGCACTGCGCCATCAGCGTCTTGCCCACCGCCGTCGAGCCGGTGAAGGAGAGTTTGCGCACGCGCGCATCGGCGGTCAGCTGCGCCCCAATAGCGACCGCATCGCTGCCGGTGACGATGTTGAATACACCGGGCGGAATTCCGGCACGCTCGGCCAGAGCGGCCAGAGCAAGCGCCGACAAGGGCGTCTGGAGTGCCGGCTTGCACACGAATGTGCAGCCTGCGGCCAGCGCCGGCGCCGCTTTGCGGGTGAGCATTGCCGAGGGAAAATTCCACGGCGTGATGGCGGCCACCACGCCCACGGGCTGACGCAGCACCAACAGCCGCCGGTCGGCCTGATGGCCGGGGATGATCTCCCCGTACACACGCTTGGCCTCCTCGGCGAACCACTGAATGAAGGACGCTGCATAGTCGATTTCCCCACGCGCTTCCGCCAGGGGCTTGCCTTGCTCGGCGGTCATGAGCTTCGCCAGATCCTCGCGCTGCTCGATCATCAGCGCATACCAGCGTGCGAGCAGCGCGGCGCGCTCGCCTGCGGTCCGGGCCGCCCAGCCCGCAAACGCCGCCTGCGCCGCGTCGATCGCCCGGCGAGTCTCCGCGGCGCCGAGTTCCGGAACTGCCGCGAGCACGGCTCCGGTGGCCGGATTGTGCACCGCAACGACGGCGCCGCAGTCCGCATCGATCCAGCGGCCGCCGACAAAGGCTTGGGCGCGCAGCAGGCTGGGATCCTGTAATTCGAGCATGATGACTCCTGCGTCCATGGGCGAGCGGCCCACCGAGGCACTGAGTGCCATTCTGCGGACAGGATCACCCGCCGGAAAACTGTATATAAAATCAGATATCGATCGGTCGTCGGACGCGGAACTTTCCCATTGCCCTCGGCTCGAACCTACAGAGTGCTTCGGCACTCCCCGCTTCCCTCCCTGAGCGGGTTAAAACCCGGTTCACACGAGACCTGTGCCGGGTTGGTCTGCCCCGGTGGCCCGCGCGGCCATCGGGGTCTTTTAAACCGACAGCCCGATTCTCGCGGCCAGCATCTGTCGAGCCTCCTCCACGCCCGTGCCGCCATGTGCGGAAAACAATTGCACGGTTGCCGTGTTTCCCAGCGTACGCGCGGCCAGCGCCAGCGCTTTGCGTCCCTCGGCGCTCGAGAGCTTGTCACTCTTGGCGAGCAGCACATGCACCGGCAGCTGCCCTGCCCACTCGAGCAGTGCCGTATCCCCTGCACCGATACCGCGCCGCGCATCCACGATCAGAAATACGCCACGCAGACAGGCACGGCGGCGCAGCGCCTCGATCAGCGCCGGCCATGCACGCCGCTCCTGCTCGGGCGCACTCGCATAACCATAGCCCGGCAGGTCCACCAGCCGCGTTTCGGCAGTCAGCGCGAAGAAATTGATCAGACGGGTGCGCCCGGGCGTCTTGCTCGCGCGCGCCAGGGCTTTCTGCGCCACCAGCGCATTGATCGCGCTCGATTTTCCGGCGTTCGAGCGCCCGGCGAATGCCACTTCCGCGCCGCGGTCGGCCGGAAATTGAGCGGCAGCGGCGGCGCTCAGCAGGAACTGCGCATGGGGAAAGACACTCATCGTCGTAGTGTACAATTTGCCGCTTGCGCATCATCGGGTCGGAATCAAATAGCGAACCATGGCGAAATGTCGTATTCCCGTGGCCGCCGCCGGCGCGATCGCCAGACCTGCGACCGCAGCGGACGTCCCCGAGCAATCGGCGCCCGTACAGCCGGTGCGGCCGCGTCCCCGCTGCGGCTGCAGCGCGCCGCACCGCCCGTACCCGACGGCATGCCATGCACCCGGCAGTCCGTACTCGTAGTCAGGAGTTGTCCAGACCATGATCCGCCAGCTCGCCGTCTCCGCTGTGGCCGCTCTCGCACTGAGCGCCTGCAGCTCCCGTCACCCGCCGCCGAGCGTGAGCACCGCCGCATCCCCCGGCACCGGTGCCGCGCCGGCCCATGCGTACAGCAACGCCAGCAACGCGTCGTCTGCCTCGATCCGCTCGGCGGCGGACAGTCCGCTTGCCCTGCCCGCCAGCAGTCGCTGGCAGCCCGGCGTCAACTACGATGTAGTTTCCCCGGCGCAGCCCACCAATGCGCCGCCGGGAAAGGTGCAGGTCATGGAGATCTTCTGGCTCGCCTGTCCGCACTGCTATCAGCTTGAGCCCTACCTGCGCGCCTGGCGCAAGTCCAAACCGAGCTACGTGCAATTCGTGCGCGTGCCGGTGATGTGGGGACCGGTGCAGCAGGCACATGCCCGGCTCTTCTACACCCTCGAGGCGCTCGGGAAGAAGGATCTGATCGCAAAAGCATTCCGGTACATCCACACCCTGGAGGCGAGGACCGACTCTGAGTCCGTCATGGTTGGCAGCAGCGCCGGAAACACATTGAGGATGCAAGAGGCGTTTGCCGTCAGGAACGGCGTTTCAGCCGCCGCCTTCGTCCGCGCCTATCATTCCATCGACGTCAATACCCATCTTCAACAGGCCGAGGTGATCCAGCAGACTTACTCGGTGAACTCCACACCGACCATCATTGTCGATGGACGATACAAGACCAATCCGGCCATGGCAGGCGGCGAGCAGCAGCTGATCGAGCTGATCGACTTCCTGGCCGCGTGGGACCACGATCATGTGCAGAGGAGCTAAGTTGATGCGAGTTTCAATCAAATCAGGCGCACTGACCGTCGCGACGGCGCTGCTGGCATGTTGCCTGGGCGCACTGGGTGCGCGCGCGGCCGCGGCGAGCCTGCCGGTGAGCAGCCGGTGGAAGGCGGGCGTCAACTACAAGATTCTCTCCCCCGCGCAGCCCACCAACGCGCCGGCCGGGAAAGTGCAGGTCATCGAATTTTTCTATCTCGCCTGCCCGTTCTGTCATGCCCTCGAGCCGCACATCGTCGCCTGGCGCAAGCACAAACCGTCCTATGTCCAGTTCGAGCAGGTGCCGGTGATGTGGGCGCCGCTGCAGCAGGCGGACGCGCGGTTCTATTACACGCTGCTGGCGGTGGGCCGCGATGATCTGGTGCCGACGACGTTCAACACTCTGCACCGGCTCGAGCAGGCCGCCGGCGGCGATGAGAATGTCATGATCGGCGATACCGCGGCCAAGACGCTTGCCCTGCAGGAAGCGTTTGCCGAACGCCATGGCGTGCCGGGCAGCGCTTTCGCCAATGCCTACCACTCATTCGATGTGCAGGTCGAACTCGACCGGGCCCGCCAGCTTGGCAATGTCTATCAGATCACGGCCACTCCGACCATCATCGTCGATGGACGATTCAAGACCGGACCGTCGTACTTCAGCTACCACGGAAACGAGTCCCGGCTGGCGAGCGGCGATCGGCGGGTGATTGCGCTCATCAACTTCCTCACCCGCTGGGTCCACGATCACCCGCAGGCGGGATGATCGCGACATCGGTTGCGGTACGGCCAGGGATGGCCTGCGCAGCTCAAAGAATATAGCGGCTCAGATCCTCATCCTTGGCGAGGTTGCCCAGATGCTCATCGACATACTGCGTATCGATGGTGATCTCGGCGCCTGAATGCTCGGACGCATCGTACGAAACCGTCTCGAGCAGCCGTTCCATGACGGTGTGCAGGCGGCGTGCACCGATGTTCTCGGTCCGCTCGTTCACCTGATAGGCAATCTGGGCGATGCGCTGCACACCCGCGGCGGTGAAGTGCACCTTCACTCCCTCGGTGCTCATCAACGCCTGGTATTGGGCGGTGAGTGAAGCGTCGGGCTCGGTCAGGATGCGCACGAAATCCTCGACCTTCAGCGACTCGAGTTCGACCCGGATGGGCAGGCGTCCCTGCAACTCCGGAATCAGATCCGAGGGCTTCGAGAGGCTGAAGGCGCCCGAGGCGATGAACAGCACGTGGTCGGTCTTGACCGGTCCGTATTTGGTGGTCACCGTCGAGCCTTCCACGAGCGGCAGCAGATCGCGTTGCACGCCTTCGCGCGACACGTCCGCGCCGAGAGTCTCCTGCCGGCGCGTGACCTTGTCGATCTCGTCGATGAACACGATGCCGTTCTGCTCCGCGTTTGCGACCGCTTTGATCTTCAGCTCTTCCTCATTGATCAGCTTGGCTGCCTCGTCCTCGACCAGCAGTTTCGCCGCCTCGTGCACCTTCAACTTACGGCTGCGCGTGCGGTTGCCGCCGAGGTTCTGAAACATCGATTGCAGTTGCTGCTGCATCTCTTCCATGCCCGGCGGAGCCATGATCTCGACGCCCATGGGCTGGGCGCTGAGCTCGATCTCGATCTCGCGCTCATCGAGCTCGCCGGCGCGCAGCATGCGGCGGAATTTCTCGCGTGTCTCCGCATCGCGCGGCTGCGGCGGTTCGTCGGTGGAGAATCCCATCACGCGCGGCTTCGGCAGCAATGCGTCGAGCAGACGCTCCTCGGCACCCTGCGCGGCGCGCTGCCGTACTTTTTCCATCTCCTGTTCGCGCGTCATCTTCACCGCGACGTCGGCCAGCTCCTTGACGATGGAATCGACGTCACGGCCGACGTAGCCGACCTCCGTGAATTTCGTGGCCTCGATCTTGACGAACGGTGCGTTTGCGAGCCGTGCGAGGCGGCGGGCGATCTCGGTCTTGCCGACGCCCGTGGGTCCGATCATCAGAATGTTCTTCGGCGTGATTTCCTGGCGCAACGGCTCCGACACCTGCATGCGCCGCCAGCGATTGCGCAGGGCGATGGCCACGGCGCGCTTGGCGGCGTTCTGACCGATGATGTGCTTGTCGAGCTCCTGGACGATCTCGCGTGGAGTAAGCGTAGACATGATGTGCGGCGCCGCGGCAGCCCCGTCAGGGTTCCTCGCGCCTCAGTTCCTCGATGGTCAGATTGCGATTGGTATAGATGCAGATGTCGGCGGCGATCTCGAGTGAACGCTGGACAATTGCGCGCGCGGGAAGTTCCGAGTCCGCCAGGAGCGCGCGCGCGGCCGACAGCGCGAATTGCCCGCCGGAGCCGATCGCAGCGGCGTCGTTTTCCGGCTCGATGACATCCCCGTTGCCGGAGATGACGAGCAGTTTATCCGGATCCGCGACCAGCAGCAGCGCCTCGAGCCGGCGCAGATAGCGATCGGCGCGCCAATCCTTGGCCAACTCGATGGCGGCACGGGTCAAGTTGCCGTATTTCTCGAGCTTGCCCTCGAAACGCTCGAACAGCGTAAACGCATCGGCCGTGCCGCCGGCAAAGCCGGCCAGCACCTTGTCGTTGTACAAGCGGCGCACCTTACGCGCATTGCTCTTCATCACGGTGTTGCCGAGCGTCACTTGACCATCGCCGCCGAGCGCGACGCTGCCCTTGCGGCGCACGCCGAGAATGGTCGTACCGTGTGGATCGAACGCTGCGTTGTGGGTCATTGCATCTCTTGCCGGGTTGAATCGGCGCGAACCGCACCGGTCCGGCACCTCAGGATCTGCGACGCGCCCGCGGGTGCGCCGCATCGTAGATGCGGGCGAGGTGCTGAAAATCAAGGTGAGTATAGATCTGGGTCGTGGCGATATCGGCATGGCCGAGCAGCTCCTGCACGCCGCGCAGCTCCGCTCCGGACTCAAGCAGATGCGAGGCGAAGGAGTGACGGAACAGGTGCGGGTGCACATGCTGTGGCAGCCCCTGGCGCAACGCCCAGTAGCTGACGCGCTTCTCGACCTGCCTGCGACCGAGGCGCCGGCCGCCGCGGCCGATGAACAGTGCCGGCTCCGTGGCCGATGCCCAGGCTGCGCGTTGCGGCAACCAGCGCTCGAGCGCCTGCACCGCCAAGCGTCCGACCGGCACGATCCGTTCTTTGCGCCCCTTGCCGAGCACACGCACCGTGCGGTCGCGCAGATCGAGGTGCGTGAGGTCGAGCTCGGTGAGTTCCGCGAGTCGTAGCCCGGAGGAATACAGCAGCTCCATGATGGCACGGTCGCGCACGGCCAGAGGTGTGTTCGGCGCGAAGGCCAACAGCCGTGCCATCTGGTCCGCGTCAAGCGTCCCCGGCAGGCGGCGCGCGGCCTTCGGGGCACGCACCTCGACCGCTGGGTTGCTCAACAGCGCGCACAGGTCCTCGCCGGCATCCGCATCCCGGCGTTCGCGCTGCAGCTGTGCCTCACGCAGGAGAAAGTCGTAAAAGCTGCGTACCGCGGACAGGCGCCGCTGGACGCTACGCGCAGCCAAGCCGCCGGCATGTGCCTTCGCGGCGAACATGCGTATGCGCGCGACATCAAGTCCGGTCCAGGCATGAATCCCGGATTGAGCGCAAAACGTTGCCAGCGCGTCGAGATCGCGCTGATAGCTCGCCACGGTATGCGGCGAGGCACGCCGCTCGTTCGTCAGATGACGCCGGAACCGCTCCAGCCACTCGAGCGCTTCGGGATTCATCGACACACTGCGCGCTCAGGCGGCGCTCAGGCGCTGCGCCGCAGGGTCAGAGCATCGACGATCAGGTCCGCCATGCGGGCCAGAAACTCCGTGCTCATGCCGGGATGGAATCGGTCGCGATCGGGACTGCCGAGGGCCAGCACACCGAGCGGCGCTCCCTTGTGCATCAGGGGTACGAGCGCCATGGAGGCGATCTGCGTCGATTCCGGTCCGAACAGCAGCTCGCGCTGCGAATCGCGCGCCTGCCCACAACGCGGTTTGCCGCCGCTGAAGAGCGTGTCGAACGATTTCAATGCCGGACTGTCACGGCTCACGGCATGCACGAAGCGCTGTGGGGTCAAATCAGGGTATGAACCGACCAGCAGCAGGGTGCTGTGAAAAGCATCCAGATCCTCGCGCAGACTTGCTTCGATCCGCTCGACCGCGTCGGCGCGATTCCCGGCCAAGAGCAGCCGGCGCGTGAAGCGGTGCAGCTTCTCGGCAACCGCATCATTGGACCGTGCGACCGCGATCAACCCGGCGAGCTTGCTCTCGAGCTGAGCATGCTTCTCCCGCATCACCTCGATCTGCCGCTCCACCAATGAGATCGTCGAGCCCCCGCGCGCGTGCGGAACACGCAGGCGCAGCAGCAACCCCGGGTGGCGTTCAAAGAAATCCGGGTTGTGCTGCAGGTACTCGACCATCGATTCTTCGTCCACTGGGCTGGCGGCGATATCGTGGGCTTCGCGTGTTGTCATGATACTGACGCTCCTCAAAGATCGATCTCACCAACGAAGGCGATTTCGGCCGGTCCGGTCAGCCATATCGGTGCCTCCGGACCGTCCCAGCGCACGAGCAGCTCACCGCCGGGCGCGCCGACGCTCACCTCACGATCGAGCAGCCCCCAGCGGCACCCCACCGCCACCGCCGCGCAGGCGCCCGTGCCGCAGGCCAGCGTTTCGCCGACGCCGCGCTCGTAAACCCGCAGGCGGATGTGCATGCGATCGAGCACCTGCATGAAGCCGACGTTGACCCGCTGCGCAAAGCGCGGATGACTCTCGATTGCCGGGCCCACCCGCTCGACGGGCGCCGCGTCGGTCGATGCAACGGCGAGCACGGCGTGAGGATTGCCAATCGAGACCGCGCCGATTTCGAGGGTTTCGCCGTCGAGTTCGAGCCGATAGCGGTCGGCTTGTCGGGGGGCGTCGAACGGCAGGGCGGCCGGATCGAAGCGAACCTGGCCCATGTCGACGGCAACCCGGCCGCCGGACTGGACGTGCGCGTGCACGAGCCCTGCCGGACTGTCGAGCGTGACGGTGCCGCCATGACCGGCGCCGCGCGCCACCATCAGCGCGGCCACGCACCGCGCGCCGTTGCCGCATTGCTCGACTTCACTGCCGTCGGCATTGAAGATTCGATAGAAGGCGTCCGTCCCCGCGCGCCGCGGCGCTTGCACGAGCAGGGCCTGATCGAATCCGATGCCGGTATGGCGGTCGGCCAGCCGGCGCAGTTCCCGTTCAGGAAATGGCGCCGCCCCCGGCGGTGCATCAAATACCGCAAAGTCGTTGCCGAGACCGTGCATCTTGGTGAAGCCGATGCGCATCGATATGAGCATACCGTAACGGGTTGCCCGCGGTCAGACCTTGAAGCGCTCGCGCAGCTCCCCCGCCAGACGGCGACTGACCGGCAGCGGATCGGGATGGCCGCGCAGCAGCACACAGCAGCGCCCCTCGGCGTCGCGCACGATGCGGTGCAGGTAGCTGGAATTGATCAGCGTATTGCGATGAATACGCACGAAGTCCGCGCCCAGGTCCTCTTCCAGCGTGCGCAGCGACTCTTCGATCAGGTCCTCACCGAGACGGTGACGCACTGTGGTGTATTTCTGGTCGGCCTGGAAGTAAAGAATCTCATGCACCGCAATCAAGCTCACCTGGTCGCGGCGGCGCGCCGCAATGTGCGTACGGGCACGAACGCCGGCGGCCCCCGCCAACTGCCGCAGTTGCGGACGCGTCAGACGTCCCGCATGCACCAGAGCCGCGGCGAGCTTGTCCTTGCGGATGGGCTTGAGGAGATAGCCGGCGGCATGTGTCTCGAAGGCATGGACCGCGTACTGATCGTAGGCGGTGGTGAAAATGACTGCGGGTGGCGCCTCGAGGACATTCAGATGATGTGCCGTCTCGATGCCATCCAGTCCCGGCATGCGCACATCGAGCAGGACCACATCCGGCGCCAGACGCGCCGCCTGTTCGAGCGCCTCGAGTCCCGTGGCGGCCTGGCCGACGATCTGTGCACCGTCGATCTCGGTGAACAGCTGCGCCAGACGCTCACGCGCCGGCAACTCGTCATCGACGATGAGCACCCTCAGCACGCCCCGGTCCTCACCCCGGCGCACCGCCGCTGCGGGCGGCCACGGGCAGGTACGGAAAACGCAGCGTCACGATATATTCGTCGCCGAACCGGCCGGCCTTCAGCAGCGCCCGCGCGCCGTAATGCAGCGCCAGGCGCTCGCGGATGTTCTCGAGCGCGAGCTGGTTGCCCTCCCGTTCGCGCACCGAAGTGCCGAGTGGATTGCGCACCACCAACGAGAGCAGCTCACCGGAGCGCTCGCCGTTGATCTCGACCGTGCCGCCCGCCGGGCGCGGTTCGATGCCGTGATAGATCGCATTTTCGAGCAGCGGCTGCAGCAGCAATCCCGGCACGCGGGCATCGAGCGGCAGCGCCGCAACGTGCCAGGCGACCCGCAGCCGCTCGCCGAGACGCAGCTGCTCGATGCGCTGGTAGGTGCGGGCGATCTCGAGCTCGTCGGCAAGCGTAATGGTGGCGAGCGGCTCGGCCAGCGAGGCGCGGAACAGATCGGCGAGATCCTGCACGGCCTGCTCGGCGGCCTGCGGCGCCGTGCGGATCAGCGCGGCGATGGTGTTCATGCTGTTGAACAGAAAATGCGGGCGGATCCGCGCCTGCAGGGCCAACACTCGCGCCGCGGCGCCGAGCTCGATGTTGCGCCGCCATTGGTGGGTCACGTAAAAGTAGCGCAACGTCACCGCGGCGATGACCAGGCCGATGGCCGTATTGCGCAACACGAACGGGCCGAGGCGCCGTGGGAACAATCCGCTCGCGCCCGCAGCACGCACGAGCGCCGCATGCCCGAGCAGGACCGCGCCGGCGGAACTCGCCGCGATCACGGCAGCCAACAGCACCAGGGCAATGCTCGAGCCGCGCGCCACTCCGCAGCGCACGAGCAACGGGCGCAGCACACACAGCAGTGTGGCCGACAACAGACCGATCCACAGCAGGAAGAGCGAACGCACCGCCAGGTCCGCCCAGAAACCCTGGGTCGCGCTGCGGGCAATGGACACGAGAATGGCGGTCAGCTCGGCCACGACGACGATGGCGGAGGCGGCGCGTGAGGCGCAGAAATTCGGCAGATAAAAAGCGTCGCCGCCGCGGAAGGTGCCGTCCGCAGGCGCCTGCCGCGTCATGCCCTGGGAACGCACCTGGCCGATCACGGGTGCATTATGCCGCATCTGGTGCGCAGACGTGCGGCCCGCGGGCCCTGTGGGTCCGGGTGCCGCAACGACGGGGATTCCCGCCCATGCGGGCACTCAACCCGCCGACCCCGGCCCCTTCAATTTGGCGGCAACCCGCCGGTACGCCTCGCGGAAGGGAATGCCCTCGCTCATCACCAGGCGGTTGGCCTCCTCGGCGGCATGGATGGCCGGATCGAGCCGGATGCGCTCGGGCCGGAAGGAGAGCGCATCGAGTGCTGCCGGCAGCAGGCCGAGCGTCTGCTGCGTCAGGTCGATGGCACGGAACAGAGGAAACTTCAACAACTGCAGATCGCGCTGATAGCCCGAGGGCAGCTTGGCGCACAGCGCCAGCGCCTCGAGCAGACAGGCTTGCGCGGTGGCGGAACGAGCGCGGATCAGCTCGAAGACATCGGGGTTGCGCTTCTGCGGCATGATGGAGGAGCCGGTGGTGAATGCCTCGGGCAAGCGCACGAAACCGAACTCCTGCGTGTAAAAGAGCAGCAGGTCAGCCGCAAGCCGGCCGAGATCCTGCAGCAGCACGGTGATGTGGAAGAGCAGCTCCGCTTCGGCCTTGCCGCGGGACAGCTGTACGGCGGTCACCGGCTCGTGCACGGCGGCGAAGCCGAGCTTCGCTCGGGTCGCCTCGCGATCGAGCGGCAGACCCGGCGCGCCATAGCCCGCCGCCGATCCGAGCGGACTGCGGCCGAGGCGCCGATCGACATGGCGCAGCGCTTGCGCGTCGTCGCGGATCTCCGCTGCGAAGCCGGCCGCCCACAACGGTACGGAACTCGGCATCGCCTGCTGCATGTGGGTGTAGCCGGGCAGCGCGGTCGCCTGCTCGCGCGCCCCAAGACGGTCCAGTGCCGCCGCGACCGATATCGCGCCCGCGCTGAGATCCGCCACGACCTCGCGCAGATAGAGCCGCAATGCAGTGAGCACCTGATCGTTGCGGGACCGGCCGAGATGAACACGCCCGCCGGCAGGCCCGATGCGCTCGGTCAGCCGCCGCTCGAGCGCGGTGTGACCATCCTCGTCGGTGAGCTCGACGTGCCACTCGCCGCGGGCATGCGCTTGCCCGAGTGCCGTTAGGCCGTCACGGATGGCCGCGAGATCGGTTGCGGCGAGGAGTCCCTGCGCGTGCAGCATTTCGGCATGCGCGATCGAGGCGCGGATGTCGTACGGGATGAGCCGCTCGTCGAGGCTGAAATCCTCCCCGGCGGTGAAGCGCAGCACCCGCTCGTCGAGCGGCGTGCCCTTGTCCCACAGCCGGCTCATGTTCAGCTCCCGGTGCTCAGCTGCTCGGCCGGCGTCAACGCATTGATGTCGGCGACGATCAGCGTGCCGGTGCCCTCGTTGGTGAACACCTCGCCCAGAATGCCCTCGGGCGCCTGATATGAAACGACGTGAACGCGGCGCACGCCGCCGCGCAGCGCCGCTTCGATGGCCTTGGCCTTCGGCAGCATGCCATCGGCAATGCAGCCCTGCTCGCGCAGCTCACGCAACCCGGCCAGATCCGTGTAGGAGATGAGCGAACGCGGATCGGAGCGATCCGCCAGAATCCCGGGCGCGCCCGTACACAGCACGAGCTTCTCCGCGCCCAGCGCAGCGGCCAAGGCCGCCGCCACGGTGTCGGCATTGACGTTGAGGAGTGTGCCGGCATCGTCGGCCGACAGCGGACTCACCACCGGCATCAAATTGTTCTCCAGGAGCTTGCGCAACACCGTGGGATCGACCACATCGATGTCGCCGACGAACCCGAAGTCGACCAGCGCGCCGTCCGCGGCCAACTGCACCGGCGGGCGCCGGTGTGCGCGCACCAGGCCGGCATCGACGCCGCTCACCCCCACCGCCTCGATGTTCAGCTCCCGGCACACGCCCAGGATGTGCGTGTTGATGGTGCCGTTGAGAACCATCGCGGTGATGTCGATCGAGCGCCGATCGGTGATGCGTCGGCCTTCGACCATGCGCGACTCCACGCCGAGCGCGTTGGCAAGCTCGGTGACCTGAGGACCGCCGCCGTGCACGAACACCACCCGGACACCGAAATAATGCAACAGAGCGATCTGTTCGACGAGGGTACGTGTCGCGCCGGTATCGGCAAACACACCGCCGCCGGCCTTGACCACGAACGTCTTGCCACGGTACATGCGGATGTACGGCGCCGCGCTCTTCAGCGCGCGTATGGCCAATGTCTGGTCACCGGGTTGCATGATCATGTCAGTTGCGAGCCCTCCGTCCGGATAGCGAAAACCCAGGCTGGATCACAGCCCCTTCAACAGGTGGTAAAGAACGGCCATCTGCACCGGCAGACGATTGTACGCTTCACGCAGCACGAGGCTGCGCGGTCCGTCCAGGACCTCGTCGGCGACCGCGACGTTGCGCCGCACGGGCAGACAATGCATCAGCCGGCAGTCCGGCGCGGCATGCTCGAACCAGTCGCCGCGCACGCACCAATCCGTGTACGCGGCACGCACACGCGCCTCCGCCGCCGGGTCGCCGTAGCATCCGGGGGCACCCCACTCCTTGGCATAGATGACATCCGCGCCGGCGAGCGCCTCGCGACGCACGTCGCTCTCGCGAACCGATCCGCCGCTGCTCGCGGCCGCGTGGCGCGCCTTGTCCATGATCGCCGGCGGCAACGCAAAGCCTTCCGGCCGCAGCACCACGACTTCCATGCCGCGCAGCGCCGCCATGTGCAGCGCGGCGGCCGGCACCGCGAGCGGCAGTGGGCGCGGATGATAGACCCAGGAGAGCACGAATCGGCCGTGCCGCGGCACGGACAGATCATCCATCGTCTTCCAGTCCGCCAGCGCCTGGCAGGGATGATTGACGGCGGATTCGAGATTGATCAGAGGCTTGTCGGTCAAGGCCGCCATGGCGTTGAAATTCAACTCGGCCAGATCCGCGGCAAGATCGCGACCGTCGGCGAAGGCGCGGATGCCGATCGCATCGCAATACGACGCGAGCACCGGAATGCCCTCGCGCACATGCTCGGCGGCCGCCCCGTTCATCACTGCGCCCAGCCGTGTCTCGAGCTGCCAGGTGCCTTGTCCCGGCGTGATCACGAACGAGCTGCCACCGAGCCGCGCCATGCCCGCCTGCATCGAGGCGAGCGTGCGCAGCGAGGGATTCATGAACAGCAGACCGAGGATCTTGCCCGCGAGCGCCCGCGGCTGCGGCTCACGCTCGAGCCGGCCGGCAAGCTCGAGCAACGCGAGCACTTCTGCGCGCGGCAGCTGCGCCAGGTCGAGAAAGCGCTTCATCCGCCGATGTCCACGAGCGCCCGCCGCAACAGCTCGACGTGCTGCGCCGCGAGAATGAAGGGCGGCAGAAGCCGCACGATCTCAGGGTCGCTCGCCGTGCCGGCGAGGATACCGCGGCGCAGGAGCTCCGCCTGGATCTGTTTGGCCGGGCGGCGCACGCGCAGGCCGAGCAGCAAACCCTCACCCTGAATGGCGGTCACCGGCCCGACGCAGCAGGTGCGCCGGATGGTCGCGCTCATCTGCCGAACATTGTCCAGCAACCGCTCGGATTCTATTGCCTCGATCGCAGCGAGCAGCGCCGCGCAGGCCATCGGGCCGCCGCCGTAAGTCGTGCCGAGCTGACCGATGGTCAATGCGGCCGATACCGGCGCCGAACACAGCAGTGCCGCGCACGGAAAACCGTTGCCGAGCGCTTTCGCCGTCGTGAGCAGATCCGGCGTGACCCCGTACAGTGTGGCGGCAAAGGGTGCGCCAACGCGCCCGAACCCGCACTGCACCTCGTCGAAGATGAGCAGCGCGCCAACCTGGTCGCAGCGAGCGCGTAACGCCCCGAGATACGCCGCGCCGATATCGACCGCGCCGGCCAGGCCCTGCACCGGCTCGACGATGACGGCGGCGGTCCGTTCGGTCACGTGCGCAGCGATGGCGCCGATGTCGTGCCGGGGCATGAAACTGACATCGAAGGGCTTGTGCGGGAAACCGTACCACGCCTCGGCGCCCCAGGTGACGGCCGCCGCAGCGGCCGTGCGGCCGTGAAAGGCACCCTCGAGCGCTGCCACGTGCGGTCGCGAGGTCATGTGCAGCGCCAGCCGCAGCGCATTCTCGTTGGCCTCCGCACCGCTGTTGACGAGAAACACACTGGCGAGATCGAGCCCGGAAAACGCGAGCAGCCGCTGCGCGGCACGCGCGCGGATATTCATGCCGATCGCGTTGGTCTGAAACTGACAGGCGCGTGCCTGCGCGGTCAGCGCCTCGGTCCAGCCCGGATGGCCGTACCCCAGCGCGGCAACGGCATGCCCGCCATACAGGTCGAGGACGCGATCGCCGCGGGCATTGATGAGCCAGACACCCTCGGCGTGCTCCACCTCGAACGGGTACTGGGTGTAGACCGGTGCCAGGCCGTCGGCGGGCGGCGCGTGCGCTGGGACGGGTGTCGGAGTGTTCATGCCTTCGCCTCAAGTCCAGCCGGGCGCCGGCGCCGTGAGACCCTCGGTCTGCGCCAGACCGAACAGCCGGTTCATCCATTGGATCGCGCCGCCGGCGGCGCCCTTGGTGAGATTGTCGAGCGTGCACATCACCGCGACCGTGCGGCCGTCGCTGGTCGCGCTCAGGTGAGCGTAATTGCTCGCGACGATGTCTTTCACCCGTGGCGGTGTATCGAGGACACGCACAAAGGGGGACCCCGCATAGAACTCGCGCAGCGAACTGAGGATGGCGGCCGTATCGAGCCGGCGCGCGAGCGCAGACTGCACCGTCACATGGATCCCGCGCGCGAACGGTCCGGAATGCGGCACGAACGCGATGTCCGCGGCAACGCCCGTGGCACCGTGGATGCAGGCGGCGATCTCGGGAGCATGCCGATGTGCCAGTGGACTGTACGCATACAGGTCGCTGTGGCGCAGCGGATGATGGGTCCCGGCCACCGGCTTGCGTCCCGAGCCCGTGCTGCCGGTGACCCCGGACACGAACAGCTGCGGCGCGGACAGATTCAGCTGCAGCAGCGGTACACCCGCCAACAGCACCGCGCTGGCGAAGCAGCCCGGGTGGGCCACGTGCGGTGTTGCGAGTTCGGCAAGGTGCTCCGGCACCGCGCAACTGAACTGCGCCAGGCGCCGCGGCGCGCCCTGGGGATGGCCGTAGACCTGTTGATACGCATCGCTCGAGCGGAAGCGGAAGTCGGCCGAGATGTCCACCGCGCGCACGCGCGTGCCGGCAGCCTCGGCAACGGTGAGCATCGCGTCGATGAGTCGGGCGGAAACGCCATGCGGCGCCGCACCGAACAGCGCGGACTGCGGCGCGTCGGTCAACAGCGCCTCGACGTCGCTTTGCGCCCGGAAGCACGCCGACCCATAGATCGCGGCAAGATGCGGAAAGGCCGCACCGATCGGCTCGCCCGGCTGACTGTCGGACATCACGGCGCGCACCTCGAAGCGCGGGTGTCCGGCGAGGAGCCGCAGCAGTTCCCCGGCCACGTAACCGGTGCCGCCCAGCACCACCGCCGGGATCCGCCCGCTCATCGCTCGGCCTCGCGAGCGAGACCGACGGCCTGCATCACCTGCTCGCCGAGCAGAGCGCCGCTGCTGATGGCATTGAATGCCGGCACCCGCAGCTGCTCGGTGATCAGATCGATTCCGACCTGATTATCGGTGGCCGGGCCCGTCAAGGCGCACGGCTCGATGCCGAAGCGCTCACGCAGGAGTTTCACGCCGCCCCAGGCGGCCACCGGATCGTTGGCCGAAAGCACGACGCCGGTGAGCGCGGCGCGGATGTCGGGGCACTCGAGAATCGCATCCACGCCGTAGGTACCCAGGATGCCGTCGCCCAGCTCGAACACGATGACGTCGGGCTTACCGGCGGCAAGCTCGGTGAGCATCGTCCGGGTGAGCGCAGGTCCGTTGCTGCGCGTCGTAGTGACGACTCCGAAATCGGTGAAGATCGCCGAGCGGCGCGCGCCGGCATCCTCCATAGCGAGAATGTCGCGCCGCAGTGACACACCGGTGGCCTTGAACGCATCGATGGTCAGGCCGCGGTGGCGCATACGGCTGATCACGGCGCACGCCGCGGCGGTCTTGCCGGCTTCCATGCACGTGCCGGCGAGCGCCACGACCGGCACGTTGCGGGTATCGAGAGGCGCCGCCGGCTCGAGCCGCCGATAGCCGACCCGCGCTGGCACGCCGATGCGCTCGCCCAGATAGGGAAAGCGCAGCACGACACCGATGACGCGGCAGTCGAACGGCTGGCCCTTGTCGGGGTTGATCGAATCGCACACCCCGAGCACCCCGCCGATGTTGAGCAGCTGGATCACATCGCCCGCCTTGACCGTCGGCGGGATGTGGCCGGAGTAACCGAACAACGCCTTGCGATGCCCGAGCGCGCCGACGACCACGTCGCCCTTGCCGACCTTGGCCATGCGGCCGCTGCTCAACTCGATCTGGTTGTAGGTCGATTTGTTGGTCAACACCTCGACCACGAGGACCACGCCCTCCTCGGCCGGTATGTCGGTTGCGACCCGCACTTCGTGGGAAAGCCCGCAGGCCTGCGCCACCGAGGCGATCTTGTCGACGACGACGCTGCGCATGCCGTTCGACATATCAGGCCACCTCGCCGGTGGAGCCTGCACGCCGGTGAAACACACCGCTCAGCGCGACGATCTTGGAGAAGCCGAGCGCATCCTGCGCCGTCCATTCGCCGGCGGCTTCACCGTAGACGCCCTTGGAGGCGCGCATCAGCGAATACGGCGAATCGACCCCCTCGATGAACAGATTCCCCGGACGCAGCGTCACGCGCACAGTACCGCTCACGCGCGTCTGCGACGATTCGAGCAGCGCCTCGATGTCGCGGCACACCGGATCGAGCAGCTGGCCCTCGTGCACCAGATCGCCATAGGGCTGGGCGAGCAGCTCCTTGATCCGCTGTTGGCGGCCCGTCAACACCAGCTTCTCGAGTTCGCGATGCGCGGTGAGCAGCACTTCGGCAGCCGGCGCCTCGAACGCCACGCGACCCTTGGTGCCGATGATGGTGTCGCCGAGGTGAATGCCGCGGCCGATGCCAAACGGCGCGGCGATCGCTTCCAGCGCCTCGATCAGCGCCACCGGCTCGAGCGCGCGGCCATCGAGACCCGTCGGGCGGCCGCGCTCGAATGTAATGACGTGCTGCTCAGGGGGGCGCGGACGCGTGAATGCATCCCGAGTGAGCACCCAGGCCTGCTCCGGCAGGCCATCACTCGAGGTGAGGGTCTCCTGGCCCCCGATCGTGACGCCCCAGAGGCCACGATTGATCGAATAGGCGGCGCCGAACGGCGGCACCGGCAAGCCGCGCGCCTGCAGGAAGGCCAGTTCCTCCGGGCGCTTGAATGCGCGATCGCGCACCGGCGCGAGCACTTCGAGCTCGGGGGCCAGCGTGCGCAGCGCAACCTCAAAGCGCACCTGATCGTTACCGGCCGCGGTGCAGCCATGGGCGATCATGGTGGTGCCGAGTTCGCGCGCCATGCGCGCGAGTGTCTGCGCCTGCATCACGCGCTCGGCGCCCACGCACAGGGGGTAAACCTGTCCACGCCGGACATTGCCCATGATCAGGAAGCGCAGCACCTGTTCGAAGTACTGGGCGCGCGCATCGATCTGATGGTGCTCGATCGCCCCCAGGGCTCGGGCGCGCTCGGCGAGCGTCCGGGCCGCCTCGGCATCGATGCCACCGGTATCCACCGTCAAGGTGATGACCGGACGGCGGTAAGTCTCGGTCAGCCAAGGCACCAGGAACGAGGTGTCGAGGCCGCCGGAATAGGCGAGAACGATGGGCTGCTCGCCCGCAGTGGCAACAGTGGGCATGGGTTCAGATCCGAAAGAGCGCCTGTAAGCGCGCGACCAGCTGATCCTGGGCGCGGGCCGAGGCGGTGGCAATGAAGATGGTGTCGTCGCCCGAGAGCGTCCCGGCAACCTCGGGCCATTCGGCGCGGTCGATGGCGACGGCGACGCTCTGCGCCGCGCCGGTGGTGGTGCGCAGGATGGTCAGAGAGGCACCCGCGCGCCGCAGCCCACGCACGAACTGACCGAGCGTGGCGAAATCGCCATGCGTGCGCGTGAATTCCTCCGGCGGCAGGACATAGCGGCCGCTCGCCTTGAGCACACCGAGATCGCGCAGATCGCGGCTGACGGAGGACTGCGTGACCGCATAGCCCTCCTGGCGCAGCAGCCGGGTGAGATCGGCCTGGCGTTGCACCACGCCGCTGCGCAGGATGCGCACGATCGTCCGGCGTCGTTCAAGCTGCTCGGCATCCATGGAAATTGCCATCGGCGGGGGTTTGCATAAAAGTGCGTCGATTGTGCATATTAATTCACGCACGTCAATCCCTCGTTTGGCCCTGTGCCCAGCACGGTGAGCACCCGGTCGATGTCATCCAGCGTCCCGCGCGTGTGTTGTCGGTGCGCCCGCGGCCTACGCTGACGCAGGCTCAGCGCCAGTGTCTCCTATCGCAGGCCCGCTGGATTGTCGCGAGATCGGCGCGCAGACCGACCTGCGACAGTTGCCATGCGCGCACCGCAGCGCGCTCGCGCCGGCGGCGCTCCTCGGATGCATGCGATGCTCGGGACTCACGCACTTCAATTAATTTAAATTACGCGAGGCCCTGGGCGGAGAGCACCATCAACGGGTCTTGAAGCTGTCTGCGCACAGCGCCGCGCCCGGCCACGCTGCCCTCCGGCACCGGCGCTGCCCATGTCTGTATGCGCAGCTCCTGTCGAACGGGCCGACCGGGGTCAGCACCACTGCCCGGCCTGCAGATCGTATTCGCTCTGCCCGGCATAGTGTCCGCTGCGATCGAAGCGTCGCTCGGCGATCTGCAGGGCACCGTCAGGCTCAAGCAGCACAGCCGTGGAGCAGCGCGTACCAAACTCGCGATGCTCCACGAACGGCGCGGAGAGGGCCCGCGTCCACCCGGGCGGGCCGGTATGGGCAAGCACGCCGTCATGCTCATCGGCCGGCCGCCGATCATCGAGGAGCGCGAGGAGAGTCGCGGGCGTGGCTGGCGCGGCGCTCTCCCGCAGCCAACGCTCGAAGCTGCGGCGCACCCGTACGACCTTCGGCCAGGGCGCATCGAGCAGCTCGTTGGCGAGGCCATAGATGCCCGGCTGCAGCGGGCGCGCGAAGGGTTGTGCCCGATTCGAGGCATACCAGAGCGACTGGCCGTCGGCGAGCAGCAGATTGAAACCCCCGAAAAGGGCCGCGCGCGGTTCCAGTGCCCGCAGATACTCGCCCGGCCCTCGCGCACCGCGCAGGTACTCGAGAATCAGCCCGCCGCGCGATGGCGCACCCGGTGCAGACTGATGCAGATCGCGATAGTTGGTGATCACACCAAAACGGCGCGCGCGGTCGATGCCGAGCCATGTTCCTCCGGCCCGCAGGTCACGGCCGGCCAGCAGCTCATCCGGCGCCGGCCACGGCGCGAGCGGCGCGGCCGCGCGATCGTGATACTCGTCCCGGTTCGCCGCCACGATCAGTCGGTAGCGCGGGTGTGCGCACCAGGCCAGTATCAGCAGACACATCTATGGATCCGCCCCGAGCCACGCGTCGATCAGCTGCCGTGAGATCGAGTAGGGTGGAGGCAACCGGACCGCGCCGTCGCCGAGCTGCGCACGGGTAAACCAGCGCGCATCCTCGAGCTCTCGGCCCACACGCACCACGCCGGGGGCTGCAACGGCCTGAAAGCCCACCATGAGCGAGGCGGGAAATGGCCACGGCTGCGAGCCGTCATAGCGGGCCGAGATCACCTGGATACCCGTTTCCTCCATCACCTCGCGGCGCACGGCATCTTCGAGACTCTCCCCGGGCTCGACGAACCCGGCGATGGTCGAATAGCGTCCCGCGTCCCAAGTGCGCTGGCGACCGAGCAGGGCATGCGGCCCATCCGTGACCAGGACGATGATGGCCGGATCGAGCCGTGGAAAGAACTCGTGCGCGCACCCCGCGCGGGTACAGACCGCGCTGTGCCCCGCCCGGGCGGACGCGGTGGGCGCGCCGCACACTGCACAATAGTGCTGCCGAGCTCGCCACACCGATAGCGCCCGCGCGCAAGCCGCCAACGCCGCCTCCTCGGGAGCCAGCTGTGCCGACAGCGCCCGCAGCTCGTGGAACGCGGCGCCTGCGGGCAGGTCGATGTCCTGCCACTCGGCACCCAGCATCACCAGCACACAGCGCCGCTGCTGAAACCATCCCAGCAAGGCGAACTGGTGCGCCTCGGCCCCCGCCACAGCCGGATGGCGGCCGCTCACGAAGGCGATGTGCGGCCGCGGCTCGCCGAACCACAGCTGAGCGCCGCCGCGATCCAGCAAAAACTGTGTGTGAGGATCAGCAAGCGCACGCTCCAGCCAATCGGCCTCATCCCGCGTGTCGCTGCGGCGGTCGAGGTACGCACCGGAAAAAAAGGTCGCTCGGGCGAGCATCAGATCGACGGTTCCGGGCGCACCGGGATCAGCCGCCCGGGTGCTGTGCGGGACCGCGGTGAGCGGCACAGTGATCGCAGCATCGATCCCGCACCGGCAGACGCTCCACCACCATGTGCCCGTGGCATCGGCCGCAGCGGCGCACCACGATTTCCCCGCCTTCGCGCAGACATTCGGAGAGAAACACTGCGTGCTCGAATGACACGGCGGGAGTCTGCGCGACCACGGCGTAATAATCGTAAATCTCGCTGAGCAGCATGCCCTGGGCAAGGCCCGGCTGGGACTGCGGCTGCCCAGGGGCCTGGTCTTCGCGCACGAGCCCGTACGCGCAGTAGGCGGCGGCGAGAACCGAGGCCTCCATGCGCACGCGCACCGAGCGGATGAAGTAGCGGGCCTGGTGCGGGGACTTGCCGCGATGGCGCGTCAGGCCACGCGCTCCGCCGCAGTAGCGGCGCCACAGCTTGCGGATCCGGTGGTCCGACAGACCGGTGTACAGCCGGATGGTGCGCGTACGCGCCTCACGTAGAACGAACCGCAGAGCCAATTGAAAGCTCTGCAGCTCCCCTTCATAGCGATCTTCGACGATACGCATAGCCCCTCCTTTCCGCTGTTCTTATGCCGCAACTGCGGCTTTCGGGAAGCATTTTCGACCAATTCGGGAAAAGAACAATCTCACTTGCGTGCGAAAAATGCCAGAAATGCAGCACTGGCGAACCGCGGCGCGAGGACTACCATGACCGCGTGGGGAGGATTGCACGGAGGGTCCGTCGATGTCCGATTACGATCTGGATACTCTAAGTGGGCAACGTTCCTGGATGCCACGGCCGCCACGCGAGGTGCTCGAGCCGCTGCCCGATTTGAACACCTACTGCCTCGACACGCTCGTGGAACAGGCACAGGCGGGAACGGCGCATCCGGCCGCACTGCGCATTGCAGAACGGTGGCTTGCGCTCGATGCCGCAGCGCGCAAGCGCCTCGCCAGCCATCCCTATCTCCTGTTCGATGCCGGTTTTGCCGATCCGCGCCACTGGCTCGGGCTGGAATCCGCCCGGATCCATGACACAGCACCGACCGAGTATGCGCAGCTCGCCGCGACGCCGCGCCAGATCACCGGCGCACAGTATGTGCTCTGCTACGCCTGGTCGATTGCCGGTCACCATGCGGACCATGCTCCGCTTGCGCTCGGCATGCATCCGCAATGTGCCGAGCAGATTGCCAAGCGGACCATCCTGCAGATGCTGCTGCTCGCGCCCCGCACCGCGGGGTGGCTGCGACCGCGGTGGCTGAACGCTCCGGAGGTCTGGGAAGACCTCGTCCATGGCGCGGCCGAGGGGGGCATTGCCCATGCGCGCGCGGGACTGCAAGGCATGCGGCTGGTGGCGACCGAGTTGGCCACCCTCGTGTATCCGGGCTACCCCAGAGGCGCCGGCTAGAGACTGATCTCACGCCGGCCGCCGCTGTCGCGGGCGGCGCGGAACATGCCCTCGGTATTGAAATCGAGGATCATCCGCCCGTCGGCGTCGACGGCGATGATGCCGCCCCGGCCACCGAGCGCGGCGAGGTGCTCATGGATCGTCTCGTGCACCGCTTCTTGCAGGCTGAGCCCACGGTATTGCACCGAGGCACAGATGTGATGAGCAGCCACGAGTCGCATGAAAAACTCGCCGTGACCGGTGGCCGAGACGGCGCAGGCACCATTTCTGGCATAGGTGCCGGCGCCAATGATGGGAGAATCTCCGACGCGTCCCGGATGCTTATCGGCCATGCCCCCGGTGGAGGTGGCTGCCGCCAGATTGCCGTGCGCATCCCGTGCCACCGCACCGACGGTCCCGCTCGGGACGGGCATCAGCTCCGAGACACTGTGTCCGCCGCGCAGCAGGTCCAATTCGGCCTGCCGTTCCGGTACACGGAAATATGCGTTTGGCACCAGCTCGAAGCCCTCCGCAAGCGCGAATTCCTCCGCGCCCGCACCCACCAGCAGCACATGGCGGGAGTTCTCCATCACCCGGCGGGCCAGCTCGATCGGGTTTTGCACGTGCCGCACCGCCGCTACACCTGCCGCGCGCAGCGTGTTACCGTCCATGATGGCTGCATCGAGTTCGGCTGTTCCCTCCCGGGTGAGCGCCGCGCCCCGGCCGGCATTGAATAACGGATCATCCTCGAGGATGCGGACCGCGGTGGTCACTGCATCCAGGCTTGATCCACCGTCGGCCAGGACCGCATAGCCCCGATCGAGCGCAACGGCCAGAGCGCTGTCATAGCGCCGCTGCAGCTCGAGCGAGAGATGCTGCCACGGCAAAGCGCCGGCACCCCCATGAATTGCAATAGCGTACATTTCAGAATTGAGTCCTGCGCGGCCGTGGCCCGCAGCCATTATGATCGACGGTGAGTTTTACGGGTGAACGAACGCATGCCGCACAGGATTCGAAGCATTCTGGTTGCCAATCGAGGTGAAATCGCCATCCGCGTGATGCGCGCCGCGACCGAACTCGGGTTGCGGACGGTGGCCATCTATTCGCGGGAAGACCGCTTTTCACTGCACCGCACCAAGGCGGACGAGGCCTATCTGGTCGGCGAGGGGAAAGGGCCGATCGATGCCTACCTCGATATCGAGGACATCCTGCGGATCGCGCACGAGGCACGCGTGGATGCCCTGCATCCCGGCTACGGCTTTCTCTCGGAAAACCCGGACCTTGCCGCCGGCTGTGCGCGGGCCGGGATCATTTTTATCGGCCCGGAGCCGCAGACCATGCGTCTGCTCGGCAACAAGGTCTCCGCCCGCAATCTGGCGGTACAGGCCGGCGTGGCGGTGATGCCCGCGACCACACCCCTGCCGGACGATATGGAGGAGTGCCGCCGTTTGGCCGCACAAATCGGCTACCCGGTGATGCTCAAGGCGAGCTGGGGTGGCGGTGGACGCGGCATGCGCGTCATCGACAGCGATGCGCAGCTCGCCGAGCTGCTGCCGGTAGCGCGCCGCGAGGCAAAGGCGGCCTTCGGCAACGACGAGGTGTACCTGGAGAAGCTGGTACGGCATGCCCGCCACGTCGAGGTGCAGATACTCGGCGATACCCACGGCACCCTGGTGCATCTGTTCGAGCGTGATTGCACGGTCCAGCGGCGCAATCAAAAAGTGGTCGAGCGGGCGCCGGCGGTATTTTTGACCGACGCGCAGCGCACCGAGATCTGTCAGGCCGCTCTCGCCATCGGGCGCGCGGCGGCATATACCAACGCGGGCACGGTCGAGTTCCTGCAGGATGCCGACACCGGCGAGTTCTACTTCATCGAGGTCAATCCGCGCATCCAGGTCGAGCATACGGTCACGGAATGCGCCACCGGCATCGATCTGGTCAAGGCACAGATCCGCATCGCCGACGGTGCGCGCATCGGCACACCCGAGAGCGGCGTGCCGGCACAGCAGGACATCCGCATTCAGGCTCATGCCCTGCAGTGCCGGGTCACCAGCGAGGATCCGGAAAACAACTTCATTCCCGATTACGGCAAGATCAGCGCTTACCGCAGTCCGGCCGGGTTTGGCGTGCGCCTGGATGCCGGCACGGCCTACACCGGCGCCATCATCACCCGTTCGTACGATTCGCTGCTGGTCAAGGTGACGGCGTGGGCCTCGACGCCCGCTGAGGCCATCGCGCGCATGCACCGCGCCTTGTGGGAGTTCCGGGTGCGCGGCGTGGTGACTAATCTTCGTTTCCTCGACCAGGTCATCACGCACCCGCGCTTCGCCGACGGCACCTACACCACCCGCTTCATCGATGAGACGCCGGAGCTGTTTCAGTGGCCGCGCAAGCGCGATCGGGCAACCCGCCTGCTCACCTTCATTGCCGAAACCATCGTCAACGGCAACCCCGAGACCCGCAACCGGCCGCGACCGGTGCGCATCGAGAGCGCGAGGCTGCCCACGGTGGCGCTCCCCGACACGCCTGCGGAGGGAACCCGGCAGCGGCTGAACGCGCTCGGCGCGGAACGCTTCAGCCGCTGGATGCTCGCCGAGAAGCGGGTCCTCATCACCGATACGGCCATGCGCGACGCGCACCAATCGCTACTCGCCACGCGGATGCGGACCATCGACATGGCGGCGATCGCACCCTACTACGCCAGTCTCGTACCGCAGCTGTTCTCGGTGGAGTGTTGGGGTGGTGCGACTTTCGACGTGGCCTTGCGCTTTTTGCGGGAAGATCCGTGGGAGCGGCTGGCGACGCTGCGCGAGCGCATGCCCAACCTGCTGCTGCAGATGCTGCTGCGTGCATCGAATGCGGTCGGCTACACCAATTATCCGGACAACGCGGTGCGGTTCTTCGTCAAACGGGCGGCCGAACGCGGCATCGACGTGTTCCGCATTTTCGATTCGCTCAACTGGATCGAGAACATGCGCGTGCCGATCGATGCGGTGCTCGAGACCGGCCGGCTGTGCGAGACTGCAATCTGTTATTCGGGCAATCTCAGCGATCCGGCCGAGAAGAAATACACGCTCGACTATTACCTCGATCTGGCGCGCCAGCTCCAGGCGGCCGGTGCGCATATTCTCGCCATCAAGGACATGGCGGGGCTGTGCCGGCCGAGCGCGGCGTATCGGCTGGTCAAGGCGTTGAAGGCGGAAATCGATCTGCCCATTCACTTCCACACGCATGACACGAGCGGTATCGCCGCCGCCAGCGTCCTGGCCGCGGTCGAGGCGGGTGCGGACGCCGTGGATGGCGCCATCGATGCGATGAGTGGGCTCACCTCGCAACCGAATCTCGGCTCGATCGTCGAGGCGTTGCGGCACGGCCCGCGTGACTCGGGTATCGACCCGGACAAGCTGCGTGTCCTGTCGGCGTACTGGGAACAGGTGCGCCGCTTGTACGCGGCGTTCGAGAGCGACATCCGCTCCGGCGCTTCCGAGGTATACGTCCATGGCATGCCCGGTGGACAGTACACGAACTTGCGCGAGCAGGCGCGTGCCCTGGGCATCGACAACGCGCATTGGCCACGGGTGGCGCGCGCCTATGCGGAAGTGAATCAACTCTTCGGTGACATCATCAAGGTGACGCCGAGTTCCAAGGTAGTCGGCGACATGGCGCTGCTGATGGTCACGAGCGACCTCACCGCCGCACAGGTGCTCGACCCGCAAGTCGATGTTCCATTCCCGGAGTCGGTGGTGAAGTTCTTCCGGGGCGAGCTCGGCCAGCCGTTTGGCGGTTTTCCGGAGGCGCTGCAGCGCAAGGTGCTGAAGGGTACCGCGGCGCTCACCGGGCGGCCCGGCGCGTCCCTCCCGCCGGTGGATCTGCAGGCCGAGCGAACTCACATCCAACAATACACGGCGCGGCCGGTCACTGATGACGATCTGGCCTCCTACCTGATGTATCCGAAGGTCTGGATCGACTACGCGGCTGAACGGACCCGTTTCGGCGACGTCGGCCTGCTGCCGACGTCGGTGTTCTTCTACGGTATGGAGCCGGGTGAGGAAATCAGTGTCGATCTGGAGCGGGGCAAACGTCTATTCGTGCGCTACATTGCCTGCAGCGACGTGCACGAGGACGGAACACGGACCGTCTTCATGGAGCTCAATGGCCAGCCCCGTTCGCTGCGCGTTCCGGACCGCAGTCAAGTCGCCAAACGTCCGCCGCAGCGCAAAGCCCAGCCCGACGATCCGCGCCAAGTTGGAGCGCCGATGCCCGGCACGGTGGCGACGATTGCCGTGAGCGTCGGTCGCAAGGTGGCCCGCGGGGACGTACTGGTCAGTCTCGAGGCAATGAAGATGGAGACACAGGTGCGAGCCGAGATCGACGGGGAAGTCGCGGAGGTACTGGTAACGCCGGGACAGCAGGTGGATCCGAAGGATCTGTTGGTGGTTTTGCGCTGAAGCTGAGCACGGCAGACGCGGCGCGCAGACCCCTTTTATCCCAACTTGATCATGATATGACGCGCCACGGTGTAGTCCTCCAGGGCAAGCAGTGAGAGATCCTTGCCATAGCCTGATCGTTTGAATCCCCCGTGCGGCATCTCCCGAGCGAGGATGCCGTGCGTGTTGATCCACGTGCAGCCGTATTGGAGATGGGCGGCCACCTGCATCGCCTTGCCGATATCACGCGTCCACACCGACGAAGCAAGCCCGTACTGGGAGTCGTTGGCCCAATGCACGGCCTGCTCGGCGTCGGTGAAGCGCGTCAGCGTCATGACGGGCCCGAAGATCTCGCGGCGAACGACCTCATCATCCTGCCGAGCATCCGCGATCACGGTCGGGTCGTAGAAGAAGCCCGTGCCCGCGCGCATGCGTCCGCCGGTGGTCACGCTGAGGTGGGGGGTCGCCGCCGCGCGCGCGACGAACCCGGCGACACGCTCGCGCTGTGCGGTGGAAATGACCGGCCCCATGTCCACGTCGGGGTCGCTCTGCACACCGAGCGCGAGACTCGCGGCCGCCTGCGTCACATCGGCAACGACACGGTCGTATACGGAAGCCTCGACATACACCCGGCACGCGGCGGTGCAATCCTGTCCGGCATTGTAAAATGCGGACACGCGCAGCCCGGCCACCACAGCCTCGAGATCGGCGTCCGCGAAGATGATGACCGGCGCCTTGCCGCCAAGCTCAAGATGCGTGCGCTTGAGAGTGCCGGCGGCCGCCGTCAGGACCTTCTGCCCCGTCGCCACATCACCCGTCAGCGACACCATGCCTACGTCCGGATGCGCCACGAGCGGCGCACCGACCGCTTCGCCGCGTCCACACACGATATTGACGACTCCTTTGGGCAGCAGTTCGGCAAGCGCCGTGGCCAGCTTGAGCGCCGTCAGCGGAGTCTGCTCCGACGGCTTGAGCACCACCGTGTTGCCGGCGGCCAGTGCTGGAGCCAACTTCCAAGCCGCCATCAGGAGCGGGTAGTTCCAGGGTGCGATCGAACCGACGACCCCCACCGGATCGCGGCGGATCATGCTCGTGTACCCGCGCACGTATTCCGCGGCCACCGGTGCGCTCTGCACCCGGGCAGCGCCGGCAAAGAATCGAAACGTGTCGATGATGGCCGGCATTTCGTCACGACGCATCGCGGCGAGTGGCTTGCCCGTATTACGCGATTCCAGCGCGGCGTAGACGTCGGCCTGCGCCTCGAGGTGCGCGGCAATTGCGAGCAACGCGGCCGAGCGCCGTGCCGGTGTCGTCCGCGACCATCCCGGAAACGCCCGCACGGCAGCGCTCACGGCCGCCTCGAGCTGATCCCGAGTGGCTGCCGGAACGGTGGCAATGCATTGTCCGGTGGCCGGATCGAGGACGGTTTCGGCGGGACCGGTGCCCGCGATCCGCTCGCCATCGATCAGGAGACGTGTTTCGAACAGATCCGAACTTGGAGCAGTCACGGTGTCGATCCTCCGTCCGGAGAGTCACGGCCGGTGGTCAAACCCATCCGCCGTCGACGATATATTGCTGATTGGTACACGCGCTCGCGGCGTCCGAGGCGAGAAAAACGATGACGTTCGCGACTTCCTCGGGCTGGAGCTTGCGCTTGAGGCATTGGCGCAGGTTGATTTCCTTTTCGGTCTCCGGCGTGACCCATTTTTCCAATTGGCGCGGCGTCATGATCCAGCCCGGGGCGACTGCGTTGACGCGGATGCCGTAGACGCCGTAATCGCGTGCCAGGGAGCGGGTGAGGCCCAGCACCGCGGACTTCGCCGTGGTGTAGGCGACCATGCCACCCTGGCCGATGATCCATGACGTTGAGCCGAGATTGATGATCGCGCCGCGACCAGCAGACTTCATGCCCGGCAGCACCGCCTGCGCACAGAAGAACTGCTGCTTGAGATTGACGGCCATGCGACCATCCCACAACGCCTCGGTAACCTCTTCCGTGGCATGTCGCTCGTCACTGGCAGCGTTGTTGACCAGTATGGTGATCGGACCTAGGCGCGCCGCGCAGTTCGCGACGGCTAGCCGTAGTGCGTCGATGTCAGTGAGATCGCACGGCTCGAAGTGCACGGTGACACCGGCGTCGGTAAGCTCGGCCGCAAGCGCCCGCGCCGGCTCCGGCATCACGTCGATGAAGGCGACTTTGGCCCGCTGTCCGGCAAATGCCCGCACCACTGCGGCGCCGATCCCCGAGCCGCCGCCGGTCACCAGAACAACTTGATCTTTCAGATCCGAATATACGGCTGTCATCTTGCGGAGCACTCCGAAAAAACATGGTGGTTGAGAACGAGGCGCATCATGGCGCGTGCGAGCGTATCATCATGCGCCCACGCGACATGAGCTTAGGAGCGTAGCGGTCACATGACATTGACGGGAGAGCTGTTCATCGGTGGCGAGCGCCACGGTAGCGCGCGCAAGTTCCAAGCCTACGATCCGAGCTGCGGCCGGCCGCTCGAGCCTGCCTTCAGCGTTGCGGGCGCGGCCGAAATCGAGGCCGCCTGTGCGCGCGCGCATGAGGCGTTCGATGCATATCGGGGGCTCGCGCCCGAACGGCGTGCCGTGTTTCTGGAGGCCATCGCTGCGCACATCATGGCGCAAGGCGAGCCGCTGCTCGAGCGTGCGCACCGTGAGACCGCACTGCCCATGGCGCGGCTGGAGAGCGAGCGGGCACGCACTGCACACCAGCTGCGGATGTTTGCTGCCGAGCTGCGGATGGGCGAGTGGCTGGATCTGCGCGTCGACCCGGCGCTGCCGCACCGACAGCCCGCGCCACGTCCGGACCTGCGCCTGCGTCGGATCGCCGTCGGGCCGGTTGCGGTGTTCGGTGCAAGCAATTTTCCGCTCGCGTTCTCGGTCGCCGGCGGCGACAGTGCGGCGGCACTTGCGGCCGGCTGTCCCATCGTGGTCAAGGGCCACCCCGCCCATCCCGGCACCAGCGAATGGGTGGCACAGGCCATCGTGGCCGCTGCGGCCGAGACCGGGATGCCCGCGGGGGTGTTTTCGCTGCTGAATGGCCCGGATACACAGCTCGGCGCAACGCTCGTCGCCGACCGTCGCATTCACGCGGTCGCGTTCACCGGTTCGCGCGCCGGCGGACTGGCGCTGATGCAGGTGGCGGCGCAGCGTCCGGTGCCGATCCCGGTATTTGCCGAGATGAGCAGTGTCAATCCGGTGATCTTGCTCCCGGGCGCCCTCGGCGCGCGCGCCGAGCGCCTGGCGCACGAGTTCGTCAGCTCGCTGACGCTGGCGGTAGGCCAGATGTGCACCAACCCCGGCATCCTGCTCGCGCTGCAGTGTCCGCCGGTGCAGGCCTTCATCGAGGCGGCCCGCACTGCCCTCGCCGGTGTCACACCGGGTGTCATGCTCACCGCAGGCATTCAGCGAAACTATGTGCAGAGTCTCGAGCGCACGCGCGCGCATGGCGCTCAGTGGCTCGCGCACGGCGGCGAGGGCGGTGCCGCGAACAGCGGCCGCGCCGCGCTGTTCGGCGTCCCGGCCGCCGCGCTGATCGACCAGCCGCAACTCGCCGAGGAAACCTTCGGCCCGGCTGCGCTGCTGGTGCACTGCGCAACGCTCGGTGAGGTCCGGCAGATCATCGAGCAGCTCGAAGGCCAGTTGACCCTCGCTGTGCATATGGAGGAATCCGACCAGCCGCTCGCCCAGGCCCTGCTGCCCGCGCTCGAGCGTAAGGCCGGTCGCCTCATCGTCAATGGCTGGCCCACCGGCGTCGAGGTCTCTCATGCCATGGTCCACGGCGGGCCGTTCCCGGCCACCTCCGATGCCCGCAGCACGTCGGTGGGCAGCTTGGCGATCGAACGATTCCTGCGACCGGTCTGCTATCAGGGTTTCCCTGAGGCGCTGCTGCCCGTCGAGTTGCGGACGGCCGAGCTGCCGGGCTGGCCGCATCGATTGGACGGCGAGCGGCGTCTGGCCCGACGCGGTTGATCCGCCGGCATCGTCTGCGCGGACGTTCATAGGGGTCGAGGCTCGATCCCCGAGATTGCGCTGCGCGCGAGCGGATTGCGCAGCGGCAGCAGGAAGGCGTCGGCTTGGATATCAAATACGTCGCCCGGCTCGGGGCGGACCTGATCGGAAAATGACAACGTCGCGGTGCCGAAGAAGTGGACGTGGATGTCTCCGGGACGGCGAAAATTGGCGTATTTGAAATGGTGGTGCTCGAGGTTGGCAATCGAGTGCGACATGTTCGTCTCGCCGGTGAGAAACGGCTTTTCCCACAGCACCCGTCCGCCGCGGAGAATACGGCTGGTGCCGCGCACGTCGGCGGGCAGCTCGCCGGTGAGCAGCTCGGAACCTAATGCCGCCGGGCGCAGCTTCGAGTGCGCGAGCCACAGGTAATTGTGCCGCTCGGTCACATGATCGGAGAACTCATTGGCAAGGCAGAAGCCGAGTCGCCGCGGTACGCCTGCGGGGTCGATCAGATAGATGCCGGCGATTTCCGGCTCCTCACCGGCATCGAGCGCAAATGGCGGTGACTCGAGCGGCGCACCGTTCGCCGCGATGCTTGCGCCATCGCCCTTGTAGAACCATTCCGGCTGCACTCCCGGGTGGCCCGCGCGCGGCTTGCCGCCCGCAAGCCCCTCACGAAAGATCCGCATGGAGTCTGTCTGGCCGGCCTCGCCGGCTGCGAGTGCATGCATCTTGTCGCGACTCTCCGCCGAGCCCAGGTGGGTCAGGCCCGTACCGGTCAGATACACGTGCGCCGGGTCCGGATGGTCGATCGGCGCCAGCAGCCGAACGTCCGCGAGCGCGATGCGCTCTGCTGTGCGCCGCCGGCCCACGACCTCAGCCAGTGTCAGACCGCTGGCGATGGCCTCGCTCGCCAGCGCGTAGACACTGGCGACATCCGCCAGGCGATAGGCCGAATGCCGGTCAGCGAGCACCGCGACACCGCGCGCACCGGCGGCTTCAACTTGTACCAGACGCAAAGACATGGAGACTCCGATGCTGCCTTCTCATGGAGCGGCCGCGCCGCTTAATTATCCGATTAATATACAGGGCTTGACAGCCGCTCCATCAGCTCCGTATCGTTAAATCCAATTGTCTGATTATACGGCAGGCCGTGGCGCCATCGCGCTCAGGGCAGAGCCCACCGATGCGGAGCGTTCAGCATGGCAGTGATGATCGGCGGCGATGCGCGCACGGTGCGCCCGGGAAGCGGCCTCAGGCAGACTTACTCTGCGGCGCTCACGGTGCTCGCCACCGTCTTCTTCATGTGGGGTTTCGTGACGGTCCTGAACGACACCCTGATCCCGCACTTCAAGACCGCGTTCCAGCTCGACTATGGCCAGGTTCTGCTCATTCAGCTGGTGTTCTTCCTGGCCTACCTCATCATGGCCATACCGTCGGCCAAGATTCTCGAGCGTACCGGCTACAAGCTTGCCGTGGTGCTCGGTCTGCTCGGCATGGGCGTGAGCGCCGCGGGTTTCATTCCAGCGGCCATGCTGGAGTCTTACGGTCTGTTTCTGGTGGCGCTGTTTCTGCTGGCCGGTTCGATCACCCTGCTGCAGGTGGCCGCCAATCCGTATGTTGCCGTCATCGGTCCGCCCGCCACCGCCTCGAGCCGCCTGAACCTGGTCCAGGCGCTGAACTCCGCCGGCACCATGCTCGCGCCCCTGTTCGGCGGCCTGCTGATCCTCGGGCACAGCCCCGCCGCCGGGCGCGCTGCGGCCCACCTGACCGCCGCGCAGCGGGTCGCGAGCGTGCACACGGTCGAATTGCCGTACGCGCTCATCGCCGTGGTTCTTTTGGCGCTCGCCGCGCTCGTGTGGCGCGTGCGGCTGCCGGATCTCGGCAAGGAGACGCGCCGCATGGCGAGCAGCGAGCGCGCGCGCCACAGCCTCTGGCGGCACCGCAATCTGGTGTTCGGCGTGCCGGCGATCGCGCTCTATCTGATCTGCGAGGTCGGCATCGGCTCGACACTGATCAACTTCATGTCCATGCCGTCCATCGGCGGCTTGTCGCATCAGCGGGCCGCCGACTATCTCACGCTCTATTGGGGCGGTGCCATGGCCGGGCGCTTCATCGGCGCGTGGCTGCTGCGTCGGATGCGACCGCAGCGGCTGCTGACTGCCGTTGCGGTGGGGGCGCTGGCGCTGGTAGCCACCGTCCTGGTCACGAGCGGCCACGTTGCGATGTACTGTCTGCTTGCGGTCGGGCTGTGCAACTCGATCATGTTCCCGACGATTTTCACGCTCGGCATCAGCGGCCTCGGACCCTTGACCGAGGAAGGTTCGGGATTGCTCATCATGGCGATCGCCGGCGGTGGCTTGGCGGAGCTGCAAGGTGTGCTCGCAGACCACATCGGTCTGCATCTGTCGTACATCCTGCCGTGGGCCTGCTACGGCTACGTGCTCTTTTATGCGTTGTGGGGCTACCGCGCTACCGGCGCCGTGCCGAACGAACAGCTGAGCGCTTCCTGACCGCCGGCCGTGCCCGGGTCGTGTCGAGCCGCGCCAGACGCACCAGATCGGCCATGGCGGCCCGCGCGGCCCGCGCATCACGTCGGGCCACCGCCGCATACACGCGCCGATGGTCGGGCAGCGGATCGCGCACGAGCGGCGCCGTGCGTTGCTTGAAAATAGTGGTCCAACTGACGGCGGCGGCAATACCGCTCGTCAGCGAGGCGAGAAATGGATTGGCTGAAGCTTCAAGCAGCACCGAATGGAACTGTCGATCGGCCTGCTGGCCCGCCTCGACGGCGAGCGACTCGGCCGCCATGGTGTCGAGGGCGGTACCCAACGCATGCAGTTGCTCGCGGGTCCGGCGGGTCGCGGCCAGCGCTGCAGCCGCCGGCTCGATGATCGCGCGCAGCTCGAACAGCCCCGACAGCAGGCGCGGGTCCGGTTCGGCACTGAAGATCCAGGAGACGACATCCGGATCGAGCAGATGCCAGGCGCTCGCCTCATTCACCCGCGTGCCGAGCTTCGGGCGCGACTCGAGCAGCCCCTTGGCGGCAAGGATGCGCAGCGCCTCCCGATACGCCGTACGCGACACCTGCAAGCGCTCGCTCGCGGCGATCTCTCCATCCATCACCGTGCGCGGTGCGATCGACCCCGACACGATGCGCACACCAATATCACGGGCAATGGTACCGTGCAGCCGCAACGCTTTGGCACGCGGTGCACCGCTGATGGAAATGGGCTTCGGGGCTCGCATCGCAGACGCACTCGCCGGGTGATCAGTGGCTGCAAGTATAGCCCCGTAAACTTGACCTCGGCGGGCCGGAGTGCTCCTTGAGCTTGAGGGCTCAGGAGGAATTGCGAGCAACCGACCCTGTGTTTGACGGTCGCGCCGGTGGACACCACGCCAGAGTCACGGTTCCGGCGCGCGGGGTGCGGCCGCCCTCCAGGCATCGGAAGCGGCCCAGTCACAGTGCGTGGAGTCCTGCCCTGACACGTCTGCGCACCGTTGCCGACCGCGGCTCTGCGGCGCTTTGAGCCGGTTCGCGGCTCGCGGCGGGTCTTCGTCAGGATGCGGGCAGTGACTGTCCTGTGGGCTCGATCCGTGCACCTGCGGCGGCTACTCTGTCGCACCACGGTCCACGCAGTCTCGATAGACCATGGGCCCCGGGGTGCATGCAGGCTACGCTCGGCGGCCGCATCGGTCGGATCCCATCAGCGCCGCCATGCGCAGACGGATTGTGTCTGTTCGCCGAGCTTGTCGATGCCAAGACGCATCTGATCGCCGGGCTTGAGGTAGATCGGCGTGGGTTTCTGCCCCATGCCCACGCCGGGCGGAGTGCCGGTCGTGATGATGTCCCCGGGCTCCAGAGTCATGAAACGACTGACGTAGCTGATGAGCGGAGCAACGCCGAAGATCATCGTGCGTGTATTGCCGCTCTGCATGCGCCGGCCATTGACGTCGAGCCACAGGTCGAGGTTCTGTGGATCACCGACTTCATCGGGTGTCACGAGCCACGGTCCGACCGGGCCGAAGGTGTCGCAGCCCTTGCCTTTGTCCCAGGTGCCCCCGCGTTCGATCTGGTATTCGCGCTCGGAAATGTCGTTGACCACGACATAACCGGCGACGTACCCGAGTGCATTACGCTCCTCGACGTAACGTGCGGTGGTGCCGATGACCACGCCAAGCTCTACCTCCCAGTCGGTTTTCTGCGAGTCTTTCGGCAACATCACCTCGTCATTGGGCCCCTGCAGGCAGCTGACGGCCTTGCTGAAGACGATCGGCTCGGTCGGAATCGGCAGGTTCGATTCAGCGGCGTGGTCGGCGTAATTAAGGCCAATGGCGATGAACTTGCGCGTGCCGGCGAACGGCACGCCGAGTCTGGGCTTACCCGAGACCGCCGGCAGCTTCGCCGGATCGATCGTGGCGAGACGCGCAAGACTCTGGGGCGAAAGATGAGCTGCCGTCAGATCCGGAATGATCGCCGCGAGCGAGCGCAGCGTACCCCTGGCATCGAGCAATCCGGGCGATTCATGGCCGACGGTACCGTAGCGCAGTAACTTCATGAGGAAGGTCGGGTCCGGTGCGGAGATGATTGCGAAAAAAGGAGGAGTCTAGCTAATGCGTGATGCCATTGGGAAGCCGACGATTTCGTCTTGGTCCAGGACAACCTGTCGTATGAAGGTTACATCCGTCGAACGGCGGTTCGCTCCCAGCTGCGTCGACTCGGGCAATTGCGTCGCATGACTCAACTCGCCGAGAAGGCGCAGGAACCGCAGCGTCCTCGTCACAGGACAGCCCACCAGGGACTCGCGATGACGCCCGGCCGGATGACTCTGATCTCGGGGTCGCCGCTCAACATGATCCCGCGCGGCGCATGGGCATGGCACTCACGGAACGTCACCACATCCCGCGCTTCGCTGGCACCCACGGCGTCGGCCGTTTTGACTTCCGCGGACAGCTGAGGCTGCGGTCGACTTCCAGCCCGGAACTGAGCCGCCAATGGTAGAGGTGGCGAGCCGGCTCGGCGGAACGCCAGCGGAGCAAGTCGCTCGCGACCACGGTCTCACGATCGAAGCCGGTGGGTATTGTGTCGCGTGAACTGGCCACGGCGGATGGCACCAGACGGCGGACGCCAGCGTATCGCGAGCGAGCCACGCCAACGTTATCGGGAGCGGGATGTGTGTCGCGCTATTTCCCGATGCAGAAACTCCCGAAGATCCGACCGAGCAGATCGTCGGCGGTGAACTCCCCGGTGATTTCCCCAAGCACCCGCTGCGCACCCCGCAGCTCCTCGGCGACCAGTTCGCCGGCACGGGTTTCGCGCAGCAGCCGTTCGGCTTGGGTCACGTGCTGCCGTGCGCGCAGCAGCGCGTCGAGATGGCGCTGGCGCGCAGAGACCGTACCCCCTTCGACGCTGTGGAATCCCATGCATGCCTTCAGGTGCTCGCGCAACCGATCGATGCCCGCGCCGGTCAGCGCCGACAGCACGATGCGGGGCGGGCCGGTCACGGTGTCATCGAGCGGAATGGGACCGCCAAGATCGCTCTTGTTGAGCACCAAGGTGACCGGAACATCGGGCGGCAGACGCGCCTTCTCCTGGACGTAGGCGCCAGCATTCGGATCATCGAGCAGATCGATCACGAACAGCACTCGGTCCGCATGCCGCATCTGCTCCTCGGCACGGCGGATGCCCTCCGCTTCGACCGTGTCCGCGTCATCCCGTAGTCCGGCGGTATCGAGCACGTGCAGTGGCATGCCATCGACATTGATCCGTTCGCGCACGATGTCTCGCGTCGTGCCGGCAATGGGGGTGACGATTGCGGCATCATATCCCGCCAGGCGGTTGAGCAGGCTGGACTTACCCGCATTCGGTCGTCCCGCAATCACCACCGTCATGCCATCCCGAAGCAGAGCCCCTTGGCGGGCGCTCTGCTCGACGGCGTTGAAATGCTCACTCAGCGCCTGAAAGCGCTCCTGCAGTTGGCGATCCGCAAAAAAATCTATTTCCTCCTCCGGGAAATCAATGGCCGCCTCGACCTGCGTGCGCGTCTCGATGAGGGCTTCGGTCAGACCCTGGACCATGGCCGAGAATTCGCCCTGCAGTGAGCGCACGGCCGCGCGCGCGGCGGCGCGGGAGCCGGCATCAATCAGATCGGCAATCGCCTCTGCCTGAGCCAGGTCGAGCTTGTCGTTCAGAAAAGCCCGCAACGTAAATTCCCCGGGACGCGCTGCGCGGGCGCCGAGCTCGAGAACGCGCGCCACCAGGGCGTCGAGTACCGCAGGTCCGCCGTGGCCGTGCAATTCCAATACGTCCTCACCGGTGTAGGAGTGAGGCGCTGGAAAAAACAGGGCCAAGCCGAGATCGATGGGCACCCGGAGGGCATCGCAGAACGGGGCCAGGTGCGCCGTGCGCGGCGCCGGCAATTCGCCGAGCAATGCTGCGGCGATCTCCGGGACCTTCGGTCCGGAAACGCGCACGATGCCGATGCCACCGCGCCCAGGCGCAGTTGCCGGCGCCACGATCGTGTCCGAAGGCAACATGCCGGGAATGCTACCGCAGATTGCCGCGTCCGAGCGGGACTCCCGCGACGTTCAGGTGCGCCGGTTCGTCGCCGCGACGATGCGCCGGTTGATATGCCACTGCTGGGCGATCGACAAGAGGCTGTTCACGACGTAGTAGAGCACCAATCCCGAGGGGAAGAAGGCGAACAGACCGGCCATGATCAGCGGCATGATCATCATCATCTTGGCCTGGATCGGATCCGGTGGCGCCGGATTGAGCTTGAACTGCAGGTAGCCGGTGCCGGCCATGATGGCCGGAAGAATGAAGTACGGGTCGCGCGCCGAGAGGTTGTGGATCCAGAAGATGAAGGGCGCCTGGCGCAGCTCCACGCTGTAGAGCAGTACCCAATAAAATGCGATGAACACGGGCAGCTGCAGGAGCATGGGCAGACAGCCGGCGACGGGATTCACCTTCTCGCGCTTGTAGATCTCCATCATGGCGCGGCCGAGCTTCTCCTTGTCGTCCTTGTAGGTCTCCTGGATGGTCTTGATGCGCGGCGCCAGCGCTTTCATCTTCGCCATGGAGCGACCGCTGGCTTCCGAGAGCGGATAGAACAGCAGCTTCAGGAGGATGGTGACGACGATGATCGCCACACCCCAATTGCCCGTGATGCCGTGAACACGGCTGAGCAGCCAGAACAACGGCCGGGCGAGCAGCGTAAAGAACCCGTAGTTGTCCAGGTAGGTGAGCGTGGGATCGGTCTTCTCCAGCTGTCCATGCAGAGTCGGTCCGACGAACAGTGTCTGGCGCAATGATTGCGTGGCGCCAGGAGGCACCGTGTGGTCCGGCCCGGTGGCTGCCAGCAGGTAATCGCTCCCGGAAACCTGCGAAGTGATCCGATAGGGCGCACCGGCGGGCGGCACCACGGCGCTGACGAAGTCGAGCTGCGGCACGGCAATCCACCCGTCCGTGACCTGTTGTTCGAAGTGCTGGTACTTGTGGCTGGCGGGATTGAGCTCGACGTACTTGTGCCCATCCCAGATGGCCGGTCCGTGATAGGCATTACTCGTGGGATGAAAGTAGCTGCCCTTGGTGCGCGGATCGTTGCGGAACAGCTGTGCGTAGGGGGCGAACGTCCACGGCGCACCGCTGTGGTTCACGACGAGATAGTGCAGACCGATGCGATACGAGTCCTTATGGAAGACGAATGTCTTGGTGACGGTGACGCCGTCGTGACGCCAAGTGAGCGGCACGCGCAATTCCGACGCGGCACCCATCCGGTAATCGAGCTGCGGCGCAGTAAAGCGCGCGCTCTGGGTCGGATAATTCGTCGCAGGATTGCCGGTCAGGCCGGTTTGCAGAAGATATTGGGTCGCCGGGACCGTGTTCTCGAGCTGAACGCGAGCGCGTTCACCCTGCACCTTGGCGTAGCGACGCAGGTCGACCTTCACCAACGTCCCGCCCTCGGTGCTGATTTCGAGGTCGTATACATCGGTGTGAACGTGAATCACCGGCGCCGCGCCTAACACGATTTTTGGCGTGGCGAGCGGCACGGGAGACACCCGCGTTACGGGCTTGGCGGGGCTGGGCGCAGCTGAAGTCGCAGTCGACGCCGGCGGCGCCGAGGTCTGGGGTATGGTGTTCGAGAGCGCCGGTGCGCGGCTCGCCGCACGGAGTGCGGCCGAAGATTGCGGCTCCGCCGCAAACTGCGCGGTCCACGTCGTGTAGTTGAACCACAACAGGACGAGCAGGCCTAGCCAGAGAAAGTAGCGAAGTTGATTAGTCATGTCGATGAGCAAGCCGGTCTGCGCCATGGGTCGGCACCGGATCGTATCCCCCGGGATGCCACGGGTGACAGCGGCCGATGCGCTTGACGGCCAGCCATCCACCGCGCAGCACCCCGAACCGCTCGATCGCCTCGAGCGCGTACTGGGAACACGAGGGATGAAATCGGCAGTTCGGGCCGAGCAGGGGACTGAGGGTCCATTGATACAGGCGGATCAGGCCGGTGGCGAGAGTACGCATCGCTCGCTGACCTGTCGCCATAGCGGCTCGAGATGGGTGCGCAGCACGTGTGCGCTGGCGCCCGGGGCACGGGCACGGGCACCGACCACCACGTCCACGGGCGGCAGCATATGCTGGTGGGTTCGGAACGATTCGCGGATGATGCGCCGGATGCGGTTTCGCTCCACGGCGGTACGCGTCACGCGTAGCGCGACCGCCATACCGAGGCGAGGCCCGCTCTTGTCGTTGCTGATCACTGTCACCCCGAAAAATCCGTTGCCAAAGCGTCGGCCGCGCGCATACGCGGTCTCGAACTCCGATTTATGCCTCAGGCGCCGGTGCGCCGGAAAGGTCAGCTGCTCTCGAGGCGCACGGGACATGCGGGCCAGCGGCGCGCCACCGCACCAGCGGCGGTGGCGCAAAGCGCTCCCGATTAGGGAATCAGCTTCCTGCGCCCCTTGGCGCGGCGTCGGGCCAGCACCCTGCGACCGTTTTGAGTCGCCATGCGCGCTCGGAACCCGTGCGTGCGCTTTCGACGCACCTTGCTCGGCTGATAGGTTCGCTTCATACCGGGGCTCCAGAGGATTCTATCGAGGTTCCAAAAAGGGGCGGCAAGGCTAAGCTGTTGACCGCCAAAGTGTCAATATTTTTAGCATGTGAAAATCTTCAGCGCACGCGTCGATCGGTATAGACTGCCGAGCCCTTTCTCCACGAAGCCGGACTCATCCCTGATGCATCTCCCGCATTCGCGTCGATGCGCCGGGCTGAGCACGGCGCGCAGTTGCCATCGGGGGTAGGCAGGGTGGAAGCGTCATTGTGGGCTCGGTGCATGTGTGCCTTGGAGGCCGAGCTTCCGGAACAGCAGTTCAATACCTGGGTGCGCCCATTGCAGGCGCTCGAGGGTGCCGGTGCACTGAAGCTGCTCGCGCCGAATCGTTTCGTGGTCGAGTGGATCAACGAGCGGCTGCTGCCGCGGATCGGCGAGCTGCTGCGTGACAAAAGCACCGGTGATGTCCCGATCGTCACGGTGGAGGTCGGATCGCGCCCGGCGCCGCTCGAGGCCGCGCCGGTGAGCGTGGCCGCGGAGCCGGCGAAGCGGACCGGGCGGCGCGAAGGCCTGGTAATCGGCGCACGCCTGAACCCGGATTTTTCCTTTGCCACCTTCGTCGAGGGCAAGAGCAATCAAATGGCCAAGGCGGCCGCGCTGCAGGTGGCGGAAAATCCCGGAGGCGCCTACAACCCTTTGTTTCTATACGGTGGCGTAGGACTGGGCAAAACGCATCTGATGCACGCGATCGGGCAATTCATGCGTATGCAAAACGAGGAAGTGCGCATCGCGTACGTGCATTCGGAACGCTTCGTCAGTGACATGGTGCGGGCCCTGCAGCACAACTCTATGAACGAGTTCAAGACGGCCTACCGCTCGCTCGATGCGCTGATGATCGATGACATCCAGTTCTTTGCCGGCAAGGAACGGTCGCAGGAGGAGTTCTTCCACACGTTCAACGCGTTACTCGAAGGGCAGCATCAGGTAATCCTCAGCTGCGATCGCTATCCGAAGGAGGTCGATGGCCTCGAGGAACGCTTGAAATCCCGCTTTGGCTGGGGATTGACGGTATCGATCGAGCCCCCGGAGCTCGAAACCTGTGTCGCCATCCTGATGAGCAAGTCGCGTCAGTTCGGTATGCCGCTGCCGGAGGAGGTCGCGTTCTTCATCGCCAAGCGCATTCGCTCGAATGTGCGCGAGCTCGAGGGCGCGTTGCGGCGCGTCATCGCGAATGCGCGTTTCACCGGCGAGCCGATCACCCTCGAGTTCACCAAGGAAGCCTTGAAGGACCTGCTATCGCTGCAGGCGAAATTGGTGACCATCGAGAATATTCAGAAGACCGTGGCGGATTACTACAAAGTGAGGATGGCGGACCTGCTCTCCAAGCGCCGCAGCCGCTCGGTCGCCCGCCCGCGTCAGGTGGCGATGGCCCTGGCCAAGGAACTTACCAGCCAAAGCTTGCCGGAGATCGGCGACGCCTTCGGTGGAAGAGATCACACCACCGTGCTGCACGCATGCAAGCGCATCAAATCGCTGCGCGATATGGACGACCACATGAAGGTCGACTATTTGAACCTGTTGAGAACCCTCACCGGATGAGCGGATAAATCTGTGGATAGCCGGTGCACAGAATTGGGGATAACGTTACACACACCCAATGCACAGTCGATGCCCAGAGTGTCCCCGATGCACAGGTCGCGCAAATGGTATGCAAGCGGTTGATCGGATGGGTCCGACAGATGAGTTACCACTGTTCACAGGCCCAATCATCACTACAATCTGATTTTCAGATCTTAAGATAAAGAAGAGCAAGACCTATGAAGCTGATGGCGAAACGCGAGGAGCTCCTCGCTCCCCTGCAGAACGTGATCGGTGTGGTCGAGCGCCGGCAGACGATGCCGGTGCTCGCGAACGTGCTGTTGGCGGCCCGAGAGAGGCACCTCGGGATCACGGGTACGGATCTGGAGGTGGAACTGGCCGCCGTCGGTGCGGTGCAGGTGGACATGCCTGGGGATGTCACGGTGCCGGGTCGCAAGCTGCACGACATTCTGCGTGCGCTGCCGGCCGAAGTGGATGTCAACGTCAGTACCGACGGCGATAAGGTCGTCATACGCTCCGGCCGCAGCCGGTTTACGCTGGCCACTCTGCCGGCGGCGGAATTTCCCACACTGGAGGAAATTCAGGCGCAACAGACCTTGACGCTGCCGCAGGGCGAGTTTCGCCGCCTGATCGACATGACGCATTTTTCGATGGCGCAGCAGGATGTGCGGTACTACCTCAATGGGCTCCTGCTCGAAACTGCCGAGACAACCTTGCGTGCCGTGGCCACCGACGGTCATCGGCTGGCATGGTGTGAGATGAGCCTCAGTGAGCCCATTCGACCGGGTCAAGTCATCGTTCCCCGCAAAGCGGTCCTTGAGCTGCAGCGAATCCTGGGGACGGAGGGCAGTATCGAATTGGCCATCGGGACTAATCACATTCGTGCCCAGATTGGTAATATTCGCTTCACTTCGAAGCTTATTGATGGCAAGTTTCCAGAATATGGACGCGTGATTCCTGATCATCCCCCGAAAATCGTGCATGCCGATCGGGCGCTGCTGCGACAGGCTTTGCAGCGAACCGCTATTCTGTCCAATGAAAAATATCGAGGTATTCGGGTGGGTCTGAAAGCGGACATGCTCACGCTGCAGGCCCATAATCCGGAGCACGAAGAAGCGGAGGACCAGGTCGAGATCGAATATCAGGGTGAAGAAGTCGAAATAGGCTTCAACGTCAATTACTTGCTCGACGCGTTAAACGCCGTCGAGACCGATCGCGTAGAGCTGGGATTCGCCGATGCGAATAGTAGCTGCCTCATTCGGGCCCCTGGACTCACTCAGGCACAATACGTTGTGATGCCGATGCGGCTGTGATCCCGGGAACTGCGGTGCCTGCTCGTGGGGTTGTCCGCGGGATCGTTTGCTCGGTCGCATGAGCCTGGGTCATCTGCACCTACAGGATTTGCGCTGTATCGAGGGCGCAGATCTCGAACTGGATCCAGGTTTTAATCTCATTTGGGGCGGTAATGGGGCCGGCAAGACATCGCTTCTGGAAGCCGTATTTCTATTGGGCCGCGGACGCTCGTTCCGCACCCGATACAACGAACAGCTGATTCGCCGTACGGCCTCCGGGTTTCTGGTGACTGGCCGAACGCTGGGTCCTATCGAAAAGCGAATTGGAGTCGCGTTCGATCGTAAGCAGGGCTTGAGCGCGCGAGCGGACGGTGTACCGGTCAAGCTATTGGCGGATCTGAGCTTTTCCGTACCCGTTCAGGCCATCGATCCCGGAATTCACAAATTGATCGAGGAGGGTGGCTACCGGCGCCGGCGTTGGCTGGATTGGGCAGTGTTCCACGTGGAACCAGAATTCGGGATGCACTGGTATCGGTACAGCCGTGCGTTACGCCAGCGCAATGCAGCTTTGAAAGAACGGGCGGTCGATGCGAAGCCATGGGAAATCGAGCTCGCGGGTTCGGGTGAGTGGATCGGTGCTGCGCGCCGCCAGGTCCTACAGTTGCTCGAGCCCTATTGGCGTAAGGTACTCGCCGCGCTCGAGTGCCCCGCTGCGGAATTGAATCTGGCGCAGGGGTGGCCTGAAGAGCTGAGCTTAAGCGACGCAATAAAAAAGGCCCGCGCACGCGATGAACTGCGCCAGACCAGCACCGTGGGTCCGCATCGAGCAGACGTTCGTATCACTGTGGCCGGTAAGGCCGCTCGGGATGTGCTCTCTCGCGGTCAGCAGAAATTACTGGCCTCGGCGTTGTCGATGGCGCAGATCCGGTTGTTGAAGGACCGTATTGGACTGTCGCCCACACTTTTGCTGGATGATCCGGCTGCGGAGCTGGATGCCGTTCATCTGGCGGCTTTCGTGGCGGAAATTTCGGCGTTGGGCTGCCAGTTGATCGCGACTGCGTTGCAGCCGGAAATTCGAGGATTCCAGATCCCCAATCGCGTGTTTCACGTGGAACAAGGGTGCCTTCGACCCGTATAATGGCACATCGCACCATGGATCCTTTCATGTCCGCTGACGACGTCTACGATTCCAGTAAAATCAAAGTCTTAAAGGGACTCGACGCTGTTCGAAAGCGCCCTGGAATGTACATCGGCGATACCGACGATGGCACCGGGCTACACCACATGGTGTTCGAAGTCGTCGATAATTCGATCGACGAGGCTCTGGCGGGATATTGCGACCGTATCGTCGTGACCATTCACGCCGATGAATCCGTGACCGTCACCGACAATGGCAGAGGCATCCCGGTCGACCTGCATCCCGAGGAGGGACGGTCAGCGGCCGAAGTCATCATGACGGTGCTGCATGCCGGCGGTAAGTTCGATGCCAGTTCGTACAAGGTCTCCGGGGGATTGCACGGCGTCGGAGTCTCCGTGGTCAATGCGCTTTCCGATCAGCTGCAGCTGACCATCCACCGCGACGGGAAGGTTCATCGTCAGGAATATCATCTCGGTACACCGCTTGCGCCGCTTGCGGTGAGTGGCCCCTCCGAGCAACGTGGCACCACGATTCGATTCAAGCCCAGTGCCGAGATTTTCACGCACATCCAGTTCAACTACGAGATTCTGGCCAAGCGCCTGCGCGAGCTTTCCTTCCTGAATTCGGGCGTACGGATCGAACTCGTGGACGAACGCGAGAACCGATCGGACGTGTTTCAGCACGAGGGAGGATTGCAGGCGTTCGTGAAATACCTGAACCGCTCGCGTACCCCAGTGCACGACACCGTCCTGTGGTTCAAGAGCCAGGATGGACCCGTCACCATCGAGGTCGCGCTGCAATGGAATGACTCCTATCAGGAGAGCATGTTCTGCTACACGAACAATATTCCCCAGAAGGACGGTGGGACGCATCTGGCCGGATTTCGCAGCGCATTGACGCGTACATTGAACGATTACATTGAGAAGGAGAGCTCGGCCAAGAAAGACAAGCTGACGACCACCGGGGATGATGCGCGCGAAGGGCTGACCGCGATCCTGTCCGTGAAACTGCCCGATCCGAAATTCTCCTCCCAGACCAAGGACAAGCTGGTGTCCTCGGAGGTCAAGGGCATTGTGGAAGCCGCGGTCGGAGCGAAACTTCAGGATTTCCTGCTCGAGCATCCGCAAGACGCCAAAGCCATCGTTGCCAAGATCATCGAAGCGGCACGCGCGCGCGAGGCGGCCCGGAAGGCGCGGGAAATGACTCGACGCAAGGGCGCATTGGATGTCGCCGGACTGCCGGGGAAGCTTGCCGATTGTCAGGAAAAGGATCCGGCGCTCTCGGAAATATTCATTGTCGAGGGTGATTCCGCCGGCGGCTCGGCCAAGCAGGGTCGTGACCGGCGCACCCAGGCCATTCTGCCGCTCAAAGGCAAGATTCTGAACGTGGAGAAAGCCCGGTTCGACAAGATGCTCGCCTCCGCGGAGGTCGGCACACTCATCACGGCGCTCGGTTGCGGCATTGGCAAGGACGACTTCGATATTGCCAAGCTGCGCTATCACCGCGTGATCATCATGACCGACGCGGATGTTGACGGCAGCCACATCCGCACGCTCCTGCTGACATTTTTCTATCGGCAGATGTTGGCACTGATTGAGCAAGGCCATGTCTACATTGCGCAGCCGCCGCTGTTCAAGGTCAAACGCGGTAAGCAGGAACTGTATGTCAAGGATGAGCCGGAACTGGAAGCCGTACTGCTGAACAGCGCGTTGGAAGGTGCCGCGGTGCATGTCAACGCTTCGGCACCGCCCTTGCACGGGCCCGGGCTCGAAGCGCTGGCGCGCCAGTACACCGAAGTGCTCGGGATCATCAAGCGATGGTCGAACCGATATGACGACCGGTTGCTCGAGCAACTGATCTATCTTCCAGTCGTTACGCCGCTGGACTTCGATCGCGGCGACTGGCTGCGGGCGTGGGCGGGCGAATTGAACGGCCGGCTGAATGCCCTGAACGACGTCAGCCGCGCCTATTCGGTCGAAGTCCGCGATGCCGCCCACGAGTCTGGCGCGCGCGTCATGGTACGCAAGACCAAACATGGCACCGCCAGCACCCGGTATCTGACCCGGGAGTTCTTCGAATCCGCTGAATACCGCCGCATCGCCGAGCTGGCCCGCACGCTCGCGGGGTTGATCGGACCGGGCGCCTACGCGACACGCGGCGAGGCCCGGCAGGAGATCGGCTCGTTCAAGGAAGCGATGAAGTGGCTGTTTGATCAGGCTCGCAAAGGCCAGACCATCCAGCGCTACAAAGGTCTCGGCGAGATGAATCCGGAGCAGTTGTGGGAAACCACCATCAATCCGGAAACCCGCAGGCTGATGCAGGTGAAAATCGAGGATGTGGTCGCCGCCGACGACATCTTCACGACCCTGATGGGCGATCAGGTCGAACCGCGGCGGGAATTCATCGAAAAGAACGCCCTGAGCGTCACCAACCTCGATGTGTGAATGCTGCCTCGGCCAATGCCGAGGCGGTTGCCGCCACTGCGCAACGACGACTCAGCGGTTGACCATCGCCATGCCTGCGGGCGGATAACGCATCCCGGCGGCCGCCCCGAGGGGAAAGGCCCGCTCGAGCTCACCGAGATCAGCGGCACTCAGATGGACATCCAGGGCCGCGAGATTTTCGGTCAAGCGGGCTTGATACCGCGTCCCGGGAATGGCAAGGATATCCTGCCCCTGTGCGAGCACCCAGGCGAGCGCCAGCTGGGCCGGTGAGCAGCCCTTGGCCGCCGCGAGGGCCCGTACCCGGTCGACGAGTTGCAGATTGCGCGCGAAGTTCTCACCCTGAAAGCGCGGGTTCTGGCGGCGGAAATCATTTTCCGCAAGGTCTTCCGGGCGCCGGATGGCGCCGGTGAGAAAGCCCCGACCGAGCGGAGAGTAAGCGACCAATGCAATCCCGAGTCGCCGGCACGTGGTGAGCACGCCGTCGGTCTCCACGTCCCGTGACCACAGCGAAAACTCACTCTGCACCGCTGCGATCGCGTGTACGCGTGCCGCCCGCTCGATCGTTCCCGCCGCGGCTTCAGAGAGCCCGAGGAAGCGTACCTTGCCGGCATGGACGAGCTCGGCCATCGCCCCCACCGTCTCCTCGATCGGCACCGTCGGGTCGACGCGGTGCTGATAGTAAAGATCGATGTGCGTCACCCCGAGACGTTTCAAGCTCGCCTCGCAGGCAGCACGCACATATTCCGGCCGTCCATTGATCGCGCGTTTGGCGGGGTCGGCCGGGTCGCGGACGATCCCGAACTTGGTGGCCAGAAACACCTGCTCGCGCCGTCCCTCGATGGCCCGGCCAACCAGTAGCTCATTGGTGAACGGTCCGTACATATCGGCCGTATCGAGCATCGTCACGCCGAGGTCGAGCGCCAGGCGGATGGTGGAGATGGACTGAGCGTCATCGTGCGGGCCATAGAAATCGCTCATTCCCATGCAGCCCAGCCCGAGCGCCGAGACCTGCGGCCCATGTTTACCCAATTTGCGCGTCAGCACCCCCAACTCCTTAGCGTTGTGAGCAAAAACAACCGGTCGCCGCCGTGGACCGCGAACTTCAGTATACCGCCCGAGCCCGGCACAGCACCACCGCTCGGACCGCGCCGGCGAATGCTCGCGCGACGCTCATAAACACGCACATCGAGGCGCGATCGCACTCGCGGCGCCGCGCCGAAAAGGCTCCGCGTGCATTCGAAACTGACCCATCACCCACGCAGTGGCACAATCGCTTGCAGAACGAACGAGGTCCCCGGGGGGGAGAGCCATGGTCATCGAAAACCCACCACCAGCTGCCGTGCAATTGAGCCCGCGCCGTCACTCCACCACCGCACACACCGTGGATGAGCTGGTGCACGAACAGCTGCAGCACTTCGGCCTTTCTCCGGAAACGCGTCACGGCCGCGCGCTGGCGCATCTGGCGCGTGCGCTCATGGAGGCCAATGGCGCGGCGCACGAGGCGTGGCGGCTGACGACCGAGACGCTCGCGAGCCTCGACCGTCGCGATCGCATCGCCTGGTTCAACGCCAAGCGTTTTGCCTGCTTTCAACTCGCCAAGGTTCTCGACACGCTGCAAAATCCGTTGCGCGCAACGTATCAATCCATCATGGATGATACCGCGACGGCGGTGGCCAAGGGCCCCTACCCTCTGTTCGACAATGTCACCGCGCTGTTCAGCGCCACGCCGGTGATCACCCGTACCGCAACCTACGTCTACGCGTGCACCGAATGGGTCGAGGACGCCTTTCAGGGCAAGGAGCTGCTGCACGAAATCTACTCGCGGCTGCTCAACCCCACCTCGATCTGCCTCGCCAACCACATCGTCGATCTCGAGGCAGGCGCGGAGTCGGCCGATTACTTCGCGTGGAATTTCAACTCCGGCATGGCGGCCATCGATGCCACCCTCGCCAATCTGCTCGGCTACGAGGACATCGTGTTCGCCAGCCGCAATGTCTATGGTGGCACGTATCAGCTGCTGCACGACTGGTACGGCAAGCGCAGCAACCTCAATGTCGCCGTCGAATGGTTCGATGGTGAGCGCGGCTCGGACTTCGCGCAGCGGCTCGCCGACATTGAACGGCAATACGCCGCGCGGCTGGCACAGGGTCGGCAGATTTACGTTTACGTCGAGTCGCCCTGCAACCCGCACGGCAATGTCCTCGATGTTCCCGGCATCTGCCGCCTCGCGCACGCTCGCGGTCTTACGGTCATCTGCGATGCGACCGTCGGAACTCCCATTCTCCAGGCCACCTTGCGCCGCGCCGATCAGCGCGAGCGTCCGGACTTCGTCATTCACTCGTACACCAAGGACCTGTGCGGCTCGGGCAACACCACCGCGGGCGTGGTGATCGGCCGCAACGAGCGGATGTTTCTGCCCAAAGGCGAATCCGTACGCGCCGTCGGTCACGATGGCGCGGAACGCGAATACCGCTGGGATGAGACGATGTTCTGGAACGTCTATTACGTCAAGGGCGCGTTCCTTGATTCCGACAAAGCATTCGAGGTCCTCAGCGGCATGCGTACGCTCGAACTGCGCATGCTGCACAAGTGCATCAATACCATCGTGCTGGCCCGCGCTCTGGCCATGCATCCGCAGATCAACGTCCACTGCTCGGCGGTGGCAGGCCATCCGAACGCACCGCTGCGCGCACAGCTGATGCGGCTCGGGCTGCCGGCGCCGCTGTTTACCATCGACTTTGAGGGCACCGCGGAGCGGCCGCTGCGCCTGGAGAAATGGCGGCTGCAGCGCCTGCTCGACAGCCTGGAGCCCGCCTTCGGCCTGCAGGTCTCCCTCGGCCAGACCAACACCGTGGTGCTGTGCCCCGGACTCACCAGCCATTCCGAGCTTTCCGCGGCCGCCCTCGCGGCCGCCGGCATCACGGCGAGCACATTGCGCATCTCCGTCGGCGACGAGGATCCGCGCTACCTGCTCGAACATCTACAGCGCGCCGCAGAACTCGCAGCCGGCGACAGCGCGCCGGAATTCGTCGCCGGATTTCCAACGCGCGCGCAGATCAATGCGATTTACCAGGAAGTTTACACCGACGTGCACTGCCGTTGGATCGCAGCGCGCTGCGCCGAGTAGCGCGCGACGGCCGGCAACCCGCACACTCACCGGCCCGAACGAACTGCGCGGAACGGTCGTATCGCCTCCTCGACTTGCCGAGTCGCGACGCGCACGAACCCCGGGAGCGGCAACTGGCAAAGACCTCCTGTCGGTCAACAGCAGTAATTCATGGGACGGTGGAGGCGGGTGTCAATCGCGGACGGGCGAGGGCCTCGATGCATTGTTCGCGGACGGCCCACGCTCATCCGGCATCAACGCCATGGGCTCGAGCCCAGCGGATCAGCGCCTCGCGGTGGTAAGGCACCTTCATCGCAGCCAGGTTCTCCGGGGTCGTGCCGCGCTCGTCGATCAGGACATCGAACGGAGAGACCGCACCGGCGGGTAGCCCGGTGAAGTCGTATCGCTGACGTTGGTAGGTCAGATAACAGTGTGCCTCGAGAATATCGTCGAACCCGGCGGCCATGAGGATCGGTCCGATGGCCGGGTTCGTGCGTGCGGACATTCTGTACAAACCAACGGTCAGGACGATGTCGGCGCGGCCGCACTCGTGCGCCAGAGCGGCCAGGAATTGATGCTTGGAGCTGCAGGTTCCGCGGCCCTCGCGTACGACGGTGAGGCCGTGCGAATCGCCCGGAACGCGGCCGTAGGGGAGGTTGCGTATGTGTTCGGCAAGCGGCGCAAATCGCATGCAGCCCATCGACTGGGCCGCGTTGGCGCAGCGACCGGTGCCCGTCAACTGAAAGTCTAGTGTAGTGTCCATGAACGGGGGATTACAGAGCACCTTTTCAGCTCCTCAGGAGGGCGGACCCGGGCTCGAGCTGCTCCATTTTAGCTTTCGCCCTGCCTATTTTCGCGATGAGTTGTTCGACTGCGGCCGTCCAAATGAAAGGCCTGGAATCTTTGTTCCAAGCAGTCAGAAACTCATCGCTCGCTTCAAATCCGGCACGCTCACAACGCTACCACGGCGGATTGCCTTGTCTGTCAATTCTCTGAACCAGCGTTCGACCAAGTTCACCCAACTCGAGCTCATCGGGACGAAGTGGCACACGAAGCGCGGATGCCTCTTCAGCCATCGTTGCACGTCTGGTTCCTTATACCTTCCGTAGTTGTCCATGACCAAATGGGGTTGAGCCGCGAGGAAAACTCGCGCTCCAAGCGACACCGGAATCTCAACCACTCCTGATGGCGATGGCGCGTGCGGCACTCACCGACCACCTTT
>JAKARC010000085.1 GCA_021822385.1 Pseudomonadota bacterium | reverse complement strand
GGCGCCGTGGCTCGTCCGGCTAAGCGAGATCGAACCGATCCAGATTCATCACCTTGCTCCAGGCGGCGACGAAGTCGTGCACGAACTTCTCGTGCGCATCGGCGCTCGCGTAGACCTCGGCGATGGCCCGCAGCTCAGAATTCGAGCCGAAGATCAGATCCACCACCGTGGCCGTCCACTGCACCTGCCCCGTGGCGCGGTCACGACCCTCGAAGACATGCGGCGAGTTTGCCGACCTGACCCACACCGTACCCATGTCGAGCAGGTTGACGAAGAAGTCGTTGCTCAGGGTTTCGGGCCGGTGCGTAAACACCCCATGCGCCGCGCTCCCGAAATTGGCGTTCAGCGCCCGCAGACCGCCGATCAGCACCGTCATCTCCGGAACACTCAAGGTCAGCAGCTGTGCTTTGTCGATGAGCAGATCGGCGGCGGCAGCCTCGAGCCCCGGCCGCACGTAGTTGCGAAAGCCATCGGCGCGAGGTTCGAGCACGGCGAAGGAAGTGACATCGGTGTGCGCCTGCGCGGCATCCATCCGGCCCGGAGCAAAGGGTACCGGTACGCCATGACCGGCCCGCTCGGCGGCGAGTTCGACCGCCGCACTGCCGCCGAGCACGATCAGGTCGGCCAGCGAGACCTGCTTGCCTGCGGTCTGTGCGGCATTGAACCGCGCCTGAATCTGCTCGAGTGTGTGCAGCACCTTGGCCAATTGCGTCGGTTGATTGACCGCCCAGTCCTTCTGCGGTGCCAGCCGAATGCGCGCGCCGTTGGCGCCTCCACGCTTGTCACTGCCGCGAAAAGTGGCGGCTGCCGACCACGCGGTGTACACGAGCTCGGCAATCGACAACCCGGAGCCGAGCAGCTGCGCCTTCAGCGCCTGAACGTCTTTGGCATCGATGAGCGGATGGTGGCGGGCCGGAATGGGATCCTGCCACAGCAGTTCCTCGGCCGGCACTTCGGGACCCAGATAGCGCGCGCGCGGACCCATGTCGCGATGCGTGAGTTTGAACCAGGCGCGCGCGAACGCGTCGGCGAACTCTTGCGGATGGGTATAGAAATGGCGCGAGATCTTCTCGTATACCGGATCGACGCGCAGCGCCAGATCCGTGGTCAACATCGTTGGCGCATGCCGCTTGCCCGGATCGTGCGCATCCGGAACGGTGCCCGCCCCAGCCCCATTCTTGGCCGTCCACTGCTTGGCGCCAGCCGGACTGCGCGTCAGCTCCCACTCGTAACCGAACAGTGTCTCGAAGAAATTGTTGCTCCACTGCGTCGGCGTGCGGGTCCAGGTGACCTCGGGCCCCCCGCCGATGGTGTCGCTGCCCTTGCCCGTGCCGAAGCTGCTCTTCCAGCCGAGGCCCTGCTCCTCGATGCCGGCGGCTTCCGGCTCCGGTCCGACACATGCGGCCGGTCCCGCGCCATGACTCTTGCCGAACGTATGCCCGCCGGCGATCAGCGCCACGGTCTCCTCGTCGTTCATCGCCATGCGCGCGAAGGTTTCGCGAATGTCGATGGCGGCGGCACGCGGATCGGGATCGCCGTTCGGTCCTTCCGGGTTCACGTAGATCAGTCCCATCTGCACGGCGGCGAGCGGATTCTCGAGTTCGCGCTTGCCGCTGTAGCGCTTGTCCTCGAGCCATTTGCCTTCCGGACCCCAGTACACGGACTCATCGGGCTCCCAGACGTCGGCGCGACCGCCGGCGAAGCCGAAGGTCTTGAAACCCATCGACTCGAGCGCAACATTGCCGGCGAGAATGATCAGATCGCCCCAGGAGATCCTGCGGCCGTATTTCTGCTTGATGGGCCAGATCAGCCGTCGGGCCTTGTCGAGATTGACGTTGTCGGGCCAGCTGTTCAGCGGCGCGAAGCGCTGCTGGCCGGTGCCCGCGCCACCGCGGCCGTCCCCGACCCGGTACGTCCCGGCGGCGTGCCAGGCCATTCGAATCATCAGCGGTCCGTAGTGACCGAAGTCCGCCGGCCACCATTCCTGCGAGCGGGTCATCACTGCCCGCAGATCGGCTTTCACCGCCGCGAGGTCGAGGGCGTTGAACTCCCGGGCATAGTCGAAACCGGCGCCCATGGGATCCGAGCGCGATGAATGCTGTCGCAACATCTGCAGATTAAGCCGATGCGGCCACCACTCTTGATTCGATTTGACGGCTCCGGCGCCGTGCATGACCGGGCATTTGGCTTCAGTTGACATGATAGTGCTCCAGAGGGGTCTGCGTTCGCCCCGCGCGTGTGCCGAGGGCCAGCGTCATCACACGCCCGAACCCTGTTTTATGCAATTCATTATTGCTATGCTTGCAATAGATTTCCTCAATCAAGATCTCTGGCCATGACGCTGCAGGAACTGCGCTATCTCGTCGCGCTCGCGGACACCGGGCATTTCGCGCGTGCCGCCGACAGCTGCCACATCAGCCAATCCACCCTCAGCGTGCAAATCAAGAAGCTCGAACAGTATCTCGGCGTCACCCTCTTCGATCGTAGTCTGCGCCGCGTCGCCACCTCGCCGATCGCCAACGAGATTGTCGCGGCGGCCCGCACCATCGTCGCTACGGCGGACCGTGTGCGCGCGCTGGCGCAGGAGCGAGTCTCGCCCGATCCGTTGGCGTGTACGCTGCAGTTGGGAGTGATACCGACCTTGGGTCCGTACCTGATGCCGCCGCTGCTGCACACACTGCACCGGTTGTATCCGCGCCTGCGCCTGCTGCTGCGCGAGGCATTCACCGACGATCTGATGGAGAGTCTCGCCTCCGGGGCCATCGATGGCGCCCTGCTCGCCCTGCCCGTACCGCTCGAGGGGCTGACCTGTGCGCCGCTTTTTACCGAGCCGTTCCTGGTCGCACTGCCCGCGGCGCATCCCCTGGCCGCGCGCGCCACGATCCGCACGACGGATCTGGCGAGCGAGCAATTGCTGCTGCTCGAAGAGGGCCATTGCCTGCGCGATCAGGCGCTTGAGCTGTGCGGCCGGCCGCAGGCGCGGCTCGCCGAGGAGATTCGCGGCACCAGCTTGGAGACGCTGCGCCAGATGGTCTGCCTCGGTATCGGTTGCACCGTCATGCCGCTGTTGGCCGTAGGGACTGCACAGTCCGTAGCGTCGACATTGATTCAATATCGGCCGTTCGCCGCGCCGAGCCCGGCGCGGACCATCGGGCTCGTATGGCGGCGGCGAGCGGCGAACGACATGGCGCTGCGCGCGATTGCGGACACGCTGCGCACGCACGCACCTGACGGCGTCCGTCTGACCGACACGGCAGATACAACACAGTCGACGATGCGCGTCACTCGCGATCCACGCGCAACAAGCGGGCGCAAGCGCCGCAAGCGTTCCGCAGCGCCGAGCCGCGCATGACGGGCCGAGGCCGGACCAGTCGG
>JAKARC010000045.1 GCA_021822385.1 Pseudomonadota bacterium | reverse complement strand
CAGTCGCTCGCCGCGATACAGTTGCTGCGGCGGGCTCGCGGCCGCGATCACCAGCTTGACGCGCCGGTCATAGAGTTCATCAACCAGGGCGATGAAGCGACGCGTCTCGTCGTCGTGCGGCGCATCGAGCTGCGGTACACCGGAGAGCACCACGGTGCAGTACGAGCGGGCGATCTCGATGTAATCCTCCTGGCTGCGCGGGCCGGAGCACAGCGCCGCGAATTCGAACCACACCGCGCTCGCCGTGTGCCGCACCACGGGAATCGGCCGGTCATTGATCCGAATCTCCCCGTCTGTCCATGCAGCGTGTGCCGAGAGCGTCGCGAACAGCTGGCGCAGCCGCTCGGGCGTGCCGGCATCGGCGGCCATGAGGTAAGTGCCGCCCTGCGTCAGTTGGCGCAGTCGATAGTCACGGCTTCCGTCAACTGCGAGCACCTCGGTGTGTCGTTCGAGCAGCTCGATGGCCGGCAGAAAGCGCTGGCGCTGCAGCCCGTTGTGATACAGCTGTGCGGGCGGTACGTTTGAGGTGGCGACCAGCGTCACGCCCCGGCGGAACAAGCCGGCGAACAGACCGCCGAGGATCATGGCGTCGGCGATGTCGGTAACGTACAGCTCATCGAAGCACAGCACCCGGGTCGCATCGGCCAGGCGTGTGGCGATGCATTCGAGCGGTGCCGGCCGCGCCCCGAGGTCGTGCAGTTGTGCGTGCACATCGTGCATGAAACGGTGGAAATGCCGGCGCCTGCGTTCGGGAAAGGGCAAGCTCTGATAGAACAGATCCATCAGCCACGTCTTGCCGCGACCCACCGGACCCCAAAGATACAGACCGCGTGCCGGCCTGAGCGAATGTTCGGTCAGGCGACGCAACAGCCGGCTCGACAACGTGTGCGCGCCGCGGGGCGCGCTGGCGGCCAGCTGCGTGCGCAGCGCCTCGAGACGCTCGACGACACGCAGTTGTGTCGGATCGGCACAGTAGTCGTGCGCGCGCAACTCGCGCTCGTAGAGTTCGCGCAGCGTCGGCGCGGATGATCTGCCCATGTCCGGCGCCGCTCAGCCCGACAGCTCGGGTAGATCGCGGAAGTACTCGAGCGCGTGCGGATTGGCGAGCGCGTCGATGTTTTTGACCGGTCTGCCGTGGATCACATCGCGTACGGCGAGTTCGGTGAGCTTGCCTGAGCGTGTGCGCGGAATGTCCGCAACGGCGATGATCTTCGCGGGCACGTGCCGCGGCGTGGTACGGGTGCGAATCTGCGCGCGGATCTTGCGCTTGAGCGCATCGTCGAGCTCGAGGCCCTCACGCAGGCGTACGAACAGCACGACGCGCACATCGCCGCGCCAGTCTTGGCCGACCGCGATCGACTCCAACACCTCGTCGCAGCATGCGATCGCGGCATAGAGTTCCGCCGTGCCGATGCGAACGCCCCCGGGGTTCAGCACCGCGTCGGAGCGGCCATAGATCACGATTCCGTCGTGTTCGGTGAGTTCGGCATAATCGCCATGATGCCAGACGCCCGGAAAGCGTTCGAAATAGGCGGCGCGGTAGCGCTGCCCATCGGCATCATTCCAGAAGCCGATCGGCATCGAGGGAAACGGAGCGCTGCACACCAGTTCGCCGCGCTCGGCGCGTACCGGCCGACCCGTTTCGTCGAAGATCTCGACGCGCAGTCCAAGTCCGCGACATTGCAGCTCGCCGCGATAGACCGGCCGGGTCGGGCAGCCCAGGGCGAAACACGATACGATGTCGGTACCGCCGGAAATCGACGCGAGCTGTACCTGCGGTTTGACGGCGCGATAGACGAAATCGAAGCTCTCGGGCAGCAATGGCGAGCCGGTCGAAAGAATGCTGGTCAGTGCGCCCAGGTCGACGGCGCGCGCGGGGCTGTAGCCGTTCTTCTCCAGGGCGGTGAGATATTTGGCGCTGGTGCCGAATACCGTGATCCGCTCTTGCGCGGCCATGCGCCAGAGCACGCCCGGATCGGGATGGAAGGGGTTGCCGTCGTAGAGCACGAGTGTAGCGCCGGTGGCGAGCGCGCTCGCCAGCCAGTTCCACATCATCCAGCCGCAGGTCGTGAAATAAAAGATCCGATCGGCGCGCTTCAGATCAACATGCAGCAGATGCTCCTTCTGATGCTGTACCAGCGTGCCGCCGGCGCCGTGCACGATGCACTTGGGCGCACCGGTGGTGCCCGAGGAGAACAAAATGTACAGCGGGTGATTGAATGGCAGCGCCGCAAACTGCAGCGCGGCGCCCCGCCGGCCGAACTGTCCCCACAGCGTTGCGTTCCGCTGTGACGGCCCGAGCCGCCCGAGCTCGGGGTTCGCGCCGACGTACTCGATGACGACGATGCGACGCAGCCCCGGGAGCAGTTGCGCGACCTCGCCGATGTGTGTCAGCGAATCGAGTACCTTGCCGCTGTAGAAGTACCCATCGGCCGTGAACAGGACCTTCGGCTCGATCTGACCGAAGCGATCGAGCACGCCCTGAATGCCGAAATCGGGCGAACAGGACGACCAGATCGCCCCGATGCTGGCCGTGGCGAGCATCGCGATCAACGCCTGCGGCAGATTGGGCAGATAGCCGGCGACTCTGTCCCCGGGCTCCACACCCAGGTCTTTCAGGCCTGCGGCAATCCGGGCGACCTGTTCGGCGAGTTCCCGGTATGTCAGGCGCTGTGTCATGCCGCGCTCGTTGTGGAATACCACGGCGAGGTGACTGTCCAGGAAGCGCAACAGATTTTCGGCAAAATTCAGTCGCGCCTGCGGGAAGAAGCGTGCTCCGGGCATACGGTCCGGATGTTCGATGGTTGGGCCGCTGCTCCAGTCGGCGCGCACGTTCGCGAAGCGAACGAGTTCGCGCCAGAATTCCGCGGGCTGCTCGATGGACCAGGCATAAAGCTCCGCGTAATCGCCGAGTGCGAGATTGCGGCGCGCGTTCACGCACGCGATGAATCGGGTCACGTTGGCTGCGGCGATCCGTTGGGCAGAGGGCCGCCAGATCTCATTCATCGTATCTACAGCGATTGATAGTTGGGGCCGGAGCCGCCCTCCGGCGGTGTCCAATCGATGATGCCGTAGGGGTCCTTCACATCGCAAGCCTTGCAGTGCACGCAATTGGCCGCATTGATCTGCAGGCGTCGATGCCCGTCCACCTCGACCATCTCGTAGACATTTGCCGGACAGAACCGCTGGCACGGATTATCGAATTCACGCGCGCAGCGCTCGACACAGATCGCCGGATCACGCACGTGCAGGTGCGCCGGTTGATTTTCGTCATGACTCGTCGAGGCGAAGAAGACCGAAGCCAGCCGGTCACGCGGCGGCAGAGTGCGTTGTTCCCAGCCGCGTTCGGGCGATTGATATTCACCGAGCCGCTGCAGACGCGCATGATCTGCGACGCGGTGCCGCAGTGTCCATGGACTGTGCCCGCGGGTGAGGGTCTCGAGCGCGGCGTTGGCCATGCCGACCCACAGGCCGTGCTTGAATCCGGGCTTGAAGTTGCGGGACGCATGCAACTCGCGTCCGCCCGCGCTGGCACGCCAGCGCGCGTCGAAGCCCGCTGGCGAGCCCGTCTCGGTCAGATGTTCCGCGGCCAGCATCCCTGAGCGGATCGCCTGATGCACACCCTTGATCTTCGCGACGTTCACCCCGCCGGCCGCATCGCCGATCAGGAGGGCGCCGGGCATTTCCAGGCAGGGCAGGCATTGCCAGCCGCCGGCGGCGATCGTGCGGGCGCCGGCAGCGAGTATCTCCCCACCCTCGAGCCGGGGTTTGATCGCCGGATGATGCTTGAATTGCTGGAACGCCTCGAAAGGTGAGAAGCGCGGATCCGGATAATCGAGGCCGACGACGAACCCGATATAAAGCCGGTCGCGATCCAGGTGATAGAGGAAGCCGCCGCCGTAGGTCCCAGCATCGAGTGGCCAACCGACGGTGTGCTCGATGCGGCCTGGTTCGAGACGTCCGGCTGGCAATTGCCACAGTTCCTTCATGCCGAGCCCGTAAGTCTGTGGATCGCAGCGGGCGTCGAGCTCAAAGTGTCGAATCAGTTGCTTGGCGAGGCTGCCGCGGGCACCTTCGGCCACGAGAGTGACATCGGCGTGGATCTCGGCCCCAGGAGTGAAATTCGGCCCGGGCTGTCCGGTCCTGTCACGCCCGACATCGCCCAACCGCACTCCGTGCACGGCGCCCGTGGGGCTCAGCACGGGCTCGGCCGCGGCGAAGCCTGGAAAGATATCGACGCCGAGTGCTTCGGCTTTCTGGGCCAGCCAGGCGGCGAGTTGTCCGAGGGAGACGATGAAGTTGCCGCGGTTGTGCAGCAGCGGCGGCACCGGCAGACGGTGCTTGCCGGTGCGCGTGAGCAGATGCATCTCGTCGCGGGTCGCCGGAACGCAGATCGATGGTGGGGATTGCCGCCACTCTGGCGCCAGCGCATCGAGCGGCCCCGGTTCGATGACGGCGCCCGAGAGGGCGTGCGCGCCAACGGCGGATGCCTTCTCGAGCAGGCACACGCTGAGGGCGGGCTGCAATTGTTTCAACCGGATCGCGCACGCCAGTCCAGCCGGTCCCGCTCCGACGATCACGACATCGTATTCCATGATGTCGCGTGCAATCGCTGCGGTTGCCTGGTTGCTCATTGCGGCTGCATCCGGATGGCACCGTCCAGTCGGATGGTTTCCCCGTTCAGCATTGGAATCTGCAGCGCCGCGGCCACCAGCTGCGCGAACTCCTCGGGCTTGCCGAGCCGATGTGGGAAGGGAATCTGCGCCGCGAGTGCGGCTTGCATTTCCGTACTCAGGGTGTCGATCATCGGGGTGTGGAAGATACCGGGGGCAATGGCGATGCAGCGGATGCCGAAGCGGGCGAGTTCACGGGCAATCGGCAATGTCATGCCGGCGAGAGCCGCCTTCGTGGCGGCGTAGGCGGCTTGTCCGATCTGCCCTTCGAAAGCCGCAATCGACGATGTGTGGATCAGCACGCCGCGCTCACCGTCTGCCGTGGGCTCATTGTGCTGCATCAGCTCGGCGGCAGCCTTGTCGCAGAGGAAGCTGCCGATGAGGTTGATCTGTACGACCCGGGTGAAGAACTCCCCGCTCATCGGACCGTGCTTGCCGAGCACACGCCCGGCGCCAATGATTCCTGCACAATTGACCAGCACGTTCAAACCGCCGAGCTCGCGGGCAGCCGTCGACATCGCAGCGTTCACTTCGGACTCGCTCGCGACATCGCAGCGCAGGAAGCAGGCGTTATCGCCCAACGCTTGCGCTGCTGCGCGACCGCGCTCCTCATGAACGTCGAGCAGCGCCACACGTGCGCCGCGCGCGATCAGATGGCGGGCGGTTGCGTGGCCGAGCCCCGACGCGCCACCGGTGATGACGGCCCGGATATTCTCGATCTTCATGCATCTCCCCCAGGCGAACTCACACTTCAGTCGATCCTTTCTACCGCGATCGCCACGGCTTCCCCGCCGCCAATGCACAACGCGGCAATGCCACGGCGCAGGCTGCGCATGTGCAATGCATGCACCAGCGAGGTCAAGATGCGTGCGCCGGTTGCACCGAGCGGATGACCGAGGGCACATGCGCCACCGTTGACATTGACGCGGGCCGGGTCGAGACCGAGCTCAAGTATCGCCACCAGCGTGACCGCTGCGAAAGCCTCGTTGATCTCATACAGATCGACGTCCCCGGGTGCCCATCCCAGGGTGCGCAAGATCTTGCGCACGGCGCCGATGGGCGCGGTCGTGAACCATTCGGGTTCTTGCGCATGGCTGGCATAAGCAAGGATACGAGCAAGTGGCTTGACCTCATGGGCGCGGGCGGCCCGCTCGTCCATGACAACTACGGCTGCAGCGCCGTCGGCAATTGACGACGCGCTGGCGGCAGTGACCGTCCCGTCCGCGCTGAATGCGGGCCGGAGTGTTGGAATCTTGTCCAGATCACACGTTGCAGGGATCTCATCACGCGTGACCGTCCGTTCGGATTTGCGGTCCTTGACAGATACCGCGACGATCTCGGCGTCGAAATCGCGAGCTTGCGCGCGCAACGCACGCCGTACCGACTCTGCGGCAAACGTGTCTTGCTGCTCGCGCGTCAGGCCGTAGCGTGTGGCGGTGGCATCAGCGAAGCAGCCCATGAGTTTGTTGTCAAACGGGCTCTGCAGTCCATCGAGGAACATGTGATCGATGATCTCACCATGACCCATGCGATAGCCGCTGCGCGCCTTGGGCAGCAGATACGGCGCCCGCGTCATGGACTCGAAGCCCCCGGCCAGCACGATCTCGGCGCCCCCGGCCGCAATCTGATCGGCCGCCATCATCACGGCCTTCAAGCCCGAGCCGCACATCTTGTTGATGGTCGTCGCCGGTGTGGTGGCGGGAACCGCGGCGGCCATGGCCGCCTGGCGCGCCGGCGCCTGGCCGAGCCCGGCCGCGAGCACGCAGCCGAGGATGACCTCGTTGACCGCGGCCGGCGCGATGCCGGCGGCCGCCAGGGCGGCGCTGATCGCGGCAGCGCCAAGCTGCGGAGCGCTGAGCGGCGCAAGCGCGCCCTGGAAGGCGCCTAGCGGGGTGCGGCGCGCGGAGGCAATGACGATTTCAGTCGCAGACATGACAGGGTCTCGGGATGCGGCAGGGTACTCAGCGCTCGCTGCCGCCGGGCGCACGTTCCGGGGACAGTGGCGTACGCGGCAGGAGCCCATTTTCAAAAATGGCGATGAATGCGGTGGCGATTTGCGCGCCGGTCATGGATTGATTCTCACGATACCAGTGCGCGATCCAGTTGAGCGCGCCGGCAAGTGCGAAGGCGGTCATCTTGGGGTCGCACGGCTGTATCGAGCCGTCCTGCATGCCCTCACGCAACAGACGACGGATACCCTGATCGATTTCGGACTTCAGCGATTTGATGTGTGCGCTCATCGTTGGGGAGAGATCCTGATCCTCGGCGCGCACCATGCACCAGCCGAACTCCGATGCGACCGCCTGTCCGTAATGGCCGAGCACGGTTTGCAGACGCTCGCGCGCAGGCACGTTGGGCGAGCGCGCCGCGCGGACCGCGGCGCGGATCGGCTCGATACCCGCCACGAAGCACTCGAACAACAGCTGTTCCTTGTTCGAGACATAGTAATACACGGTCGGCTTGCTGACTTCGAGCGCCGCGGCGATATCATCGAGCGATGTATTATGATAGCCCTTGCGATTGAAGGCATGGGCGGCGGCGCGGATGACCGCCTCGCGCTTGACCTGCCGGTCACGCACCCGCTCGCGGCTGGCGCGCCACGGCGAGTCCTGGACCGCGGCAGTGTCGGTCGCTGCCGGGTGGGGGCGTGCAAGCGCTGTTTTGCGTCGACTGGTTGGCATGCCGGTCATTCAGCGTGGGGATCGAGCGGTTCGAGCATCGCGGCGGGCCAGTATAGCCGCAGGCGAGTTGTCCTGCTTGCGCCGCGCATGCCGGCGCAACGCGTTGACCGTATCCGCCAGCATGCATCATACTGGTGAGTAGATATTCTACCGGCGCGTAAAGAGTCCCGTCCGCGGCGCGCCCAGCGAGCAAGTCATGCCGTCGAAGCACACCGGTGCCGTGCCCTCAACCCCAGCGCAGGACCCGCGTTCGGCGCATCCGGAACCGCCCTTGCGATTCGTCTCGGCCGCATCGTTGTTCGACGGTCACGATGCCGCGATCAATATGATCCGACGCCTGCTGCAGGCCCATGGTGCCGAAGTGGTGCACCTCGGACATAACCGCAGCGTCGCGGAAATCGTGCGTGCGGCAATCCAGGAGGATGCCGATGCCATCGCCGCCACCTCCTATCAGGGTGGTCACAACGAGTACTTCACCTATATGGTGGACATGCTGCGCGAACGCGGCTGTGCGCACATACGTGTTGTCGTCGGCGGCGGCGGCACGATAGCGCCGCAGGAGATCGAGGCATTGCAGCGCTACGGGATCGAGCGCATCTATACGCCGGAGGACGGACGCCGGCTCGGTCTCGAGGGCATGATCGAGGACGTGTTCGCCAGGGTGCGCTCGACGCGCAAACCACCTTATGCGCCGCAAGCGCTCGTGGCGAGTGATCCGGCGCAGATCGCACGCGCAATCACGGTACTGGAGAACGCCACCGCGGGCGATCCTCAGGCGGAGCAGATCCGGCGCATGATCCAGCGCTCCCCAAGCAAGGCGGCGGTGATCGGCATCACCGGCAGCGGCGGCGCGGGCAAGTCGAGCCTGACCGACGAGTTGTTGCTGCGGCTGTTGCAGCAGTTTCCGCGGCACCGAATCGCGCTCGCGGCCATGGACCCGACCCGGGCGCGCGGGGGTGGGGCGCTGCTTGGCGATCGCATACGCATGAATAGCATCGATACGGATGCCGTGTTCATGCGCTCGCTCGCGACGCGGCGCCGGCACATGGCCACTGCCGCCGTGCTGCGTGACGTGATCCAGCTCTATCGGGCGGCCGGTTTTGACCTGATCATCGTCGAGACTGCCGGCACCGGTCAGGCGGACAGCGAGATCGTTGGCCTCGTCGACCGCTCGATCTATGTCATGACGGGCGAATACGGTGCGGCGAGTCAGCTCGAGAAAATCGAAATGCTCGATCACGCCGATCTGATCGTCCTGAACAAATGTGATAAACGCGGCTCCGCCGACAGTTTGCGCGATGTGCGCAAGCAGTGGCGGCGCAATCATCCGCAGCAGCGTCACCTCGGCGATGGCGAGGTGCCGGTGTTTCCGACCGTGGCGAGCCGGTTCAACGATCCAGGCGTGAATCGGGTGTTCGCCGCGCTGTGCGGGTTGCTCGCGGTGGCGCACCCTGATGCGCCCGGCGGCAGCACAGCCGCGGTGCCCGCGCTCAAGGAGGTGACGGCTGCAGCGCTGATCCCTGCCGATCGGGTGCGCTACCTGGCTGAGATTGCCCGCAACGGTCGCGCCGTACGTGCGCAGATCGAACACCAGGCCGAAGCGGCAAGCCGTGCACGCGGACTGTTTGTGGCACTACAGGCGGCAGGGGCAGGGGCGCCGGCGGAGCCGCTCGAGCCCTGTCCGCAGTTGCAGCAGGGAGACGACACCGCGCGAGCGCTGCGGTCGGCATATAACGCGGCACTCGAGCAGATCGGGCCCGAGAGCATTGCCGAGCTCAAGGCATGGCCCGCGCGGGCTCAGGCGGCAAGCGCCGTGACCTATACCTATGCGGTGCGCGGTCGCGAGCTGACCGGGCTGAATTACAGCGAGACGCTTGCGGGCGAGCGGGTGCCGAAGCTTGCGGTGCCGAAACTCAGTGACTGGGGCGAATTGCTGCGCTTCATTCGCAGCGAAAATCTGCCCGGATTCTTTCCGTATACCGGTGGCGTCTATCCGTACCGTCGCGAGGAGGAAGATCCGACGCGGATGTTCGCCGGCGAAGGGGCCCCGGAGCGCACCAATCGTCGGTTTCATTATCTTGCCCAGGGACACAAGGCGGCGCGCCTATCAACCGCGTTCGATTCCACGACCCTCTACGGTGAGGATCCGGATACACGGCCTGACATCTACGGCCGTACGGGCAACTCGGGCGTATCGGTTGCGACCCTCGATGACATGAAGAAGCTCTATTCGGGCTTCGATCTTGCCGAACCGACCACCTCGGTGTCCATGACCATCAACGGGCCGGCGCCGATAATTCTGGCGATGTTTCTCAATACGGCGGTCGATCAGCGCGTCGAGCGCTATTTGCGCGCCGAAGGACGCTGGCGCGAGGCCGAGCTGCGCATTGAGGCGCTGCGGCGCGAGGCGGCCGCGCGCGGCATCGCTCCGCCGGCCTATCGTGGCGAGTTGCCGCAGGGTCACGATGGTTCGGGGCTGGCGCTGCTCGGGGTTACGGGTGATCAACTGCTCGAGCCGCAGGTGTATGCGCGCATCCAGGCGGAAACCCTTGCGGTCGTCCGCGGTACCGTGCAGGCCGACATTCTCAAAGAGGATCAGGCGCAGAACACCTGCATCTTTTCGACGGAATTCGCGCTGCGGATGATGGGGGATGTGCAGGAGCAGTTCATTGCACGGGGGGTGCGCAACTTCTATTCGGTGTCGATCTCCGGCTACCATATCGCGGAAGCCGGCGCGAATCCGATCACGCAGCTCGCCTTCACTCTTGCCAACGGGTTCACCATCGTCGAGTACTATCTCGCCCGCGGCATGAAGATCGATGACTTTGCGCCTAACCTGTCGTTCTTTTTCTCAAACGGCATGGACCCGGAGTATGCGGTGATCGGGCGGGTCGCCCGGCGCATCTGGGCGCGTGCCCTGCGCGACATCTACCGTGGTGGACCGCGCAGCCAAATGCTCAAGTATCACGTGCAGACTTCCGGGCGCAGCCTGCACGCGCGCGAGATCGGGTTCAATGACATCCGCACGACGCTGCAGGCGTTGTATGCGCTGTTTGACAATTGCAACAGTCTGCACACCAACGCCTACGACGAGGCGCTGACCACCCCGACCGAGGAGAGCGTGCGGCGGGCGGTGGCCATTCAGATGATCATCAATCGCGAGCTGGGCTTGAACAAGATCCAGAATCCCTGGCAGGGGTCGTTCGCCATCGAATACCTGACCGATCTGGTCGAGGAGGCGGTCTATCGGGAATTCGATGCGCTGACCGAACGCGGTGGGGTGCTGGGAGCGATGGAGACGATGTATCAACGCGGTAAAATCCAGGACGAATCGCTCATCTACGAGACCCGCAAGCACGATGGCAGCTTGCCGATCGTGGGAGTGAATACCTTCCTCTCGCAGGCCGATGCGGCGAGCGAGCATGCGCATGCCGAGCTGATCCGCTCGAGCGAGGAGGAGAAGCAGGCGCAAGTGATGGCGTTGCGGGCTTTTCAGGCGCGCAACGCGCCGCGCTCGCCGGCCGCGTTGGCACATCTGCGTGCGGTCGTCAGCGCCGGCGGCAATGTATTTGCCGAACTCATGGAGACCGTCAAGAGCTGCTCACTCGGTCAGATCACCCACACCCTGTACGAGGTCGGCGGGCGCTATCGGCGCAACATGTGATTGCGGGCCCGGCTCGTCTGGTTGACCGAGGTCCGGCTCGCCGAGCGCGGCGAGAATCGCCGCCCGGGCCTGATCGCGCACCATGAGCGCGGCGCGTGGGCCGGTCGGCGGGTCAATGGGTGCGAGGAATTCGATGTCGATCCGGACCGGTCGCGGCAGTGCGCCTTGCGGTGAAAGTGCCTGGCGGGTGCCGCGGACTACTGCCGGTACCACCGGACAGCCGGCGCGAACGGCAGTGGTGAAGGCTCCGCTATGAAAGCGCAGCAGACCGGGAGTCGGCGTGAACGTTCCCTCCGGAAAGAACACCAGGGAGTGACCCTGCGCTGCGCTGCGCAGTACCCGCAAGGCATCCATGCCGCCGCGGCGGCGATCAAAGCGCTCGACGAAGTGCGCACCGATGCGCCGCAGGAAGGTACCGACCAAGGGTATATTGGCCGCCTCCCGCTTGATGACGAACGCGAAGCGGGCCGGCAGGATTGCGGTGAACACCGGGCCATCGAGGTAACTGGCATGATTGGCGACGATGACACACTGTCCGCGCGGCACGTGCTGCAGGCCCCGCACTGACAACGGCATGCCGGCGCCGGTCAACAGTGCGCGTGCAAGCCGGCGCGTGACCGCCCGCCGACGTTCGAGCCCGGGAAGGATCAGAGCGGCGAGCAGAGCGATACAGCCGAAGAGCAGAAAAATCACTGCAAAATAGAGGCTGAACGCGATCCTGAGTGGGAGCAGAACCAGCGCACGGTACGAGAACGAGTGATTGGACCGATTCTGTGGCATCGTGACGGTCGAATTGGACTGTCGCGTATTGTGATCAGGTTCTCTATTACGTTAACAAGCCGCGCCATCTGTGAGCATCGTCACACCGCCGCTGCGCCGGTGATCACCATACTGCATTGCCTATCGTGACGCTCAGAATTCTCTCACCGGCGCAAGGTTCGTTGCGCGGCGCACGCGGGTCTACAGAGAGACGGAAATTGCCCAACGAGTCGCCCGCAACCAGTCTGCTCCCGCACCCGGAACTGGATCCGGCCGTGGGTCGTTTCCTCGACGCCGTGTGGATGGAGCGTGGACTGTCCACCAATACTCTGGCGGCATACCGCGCCGATCTCACCGCGCTGACGCGCTGGCTCGGTCTGCGGCGGCGGCCAATCATGCGCACCTCCCGCCAGGATCTGCAGGAGTTCATCGCCTGGCGCATCGGTGCGGGTGCCCGGCCACGCTCGACTGCGCGGCAACTGTCGAGCTTCCGGCGTTTTTTCCGCTATTTGTTGCGCGAGGGGCAGATTCAAGAGGATCCGACGGCACAGATCGCCATGCCCAAGATCGGTCGTGCGCTGCCGAAGTCGCTCACCGAAGAGGAAGTCGAGGCGCTGCTCGCCGCTCCCGCGGTGCGCGATCCGTTGGGCAACCGTGACCGCGCCATGCTCGAGGTGCTGTATGCCACCGGGCTGCGCGTCTCCGAACTCGTCAATCTGCGCTATGCGCAGGTCAACCTCAATCAGGGCGTCATCCGCATCCTAGGCAAGGGCAACCGGGAACGGCTCATCCCGCTCGGGGACGAGGCGGTACGCTGGTTGAACGAGTTCGTGCACGGTGCGCGCGAGGAAATCCTGCTCGAGCGGCAGACCGATTATCTGTTTCCCACGCGGCGCGGGGATCGCATGACCCGCCAGGCTTTCTGGCACATCATCAAGCGGTACGCGCGCAAAGCGAGTATTGCCAAAGGCCTATCACCGCACACACTGCGCCACGCTTTTGCGACGCATCTGCTGAACCATGGGGCTGACCTGCGTGTCGTGCAGATCCTGCTCGGGCACAGTGATCTGTCGACGACCCAGATCTACACGCATGTGGCGAGCGAGCGCATGAAGGATCTGCACGCACGCCACCACCCGCGCTCCTGAGCCGCGCGGGCGCACGGCGGGACAAGCCTAACGCTCGAGGAGCTTGAGTTTCTCCGGCTTGCCATCCCATTCCTTGGCGTCCGCAGGCGCATCCTTCTTCTCAGTGATGACGGGCCATTGCTTGGCGAGTTCAGCGTTCAGCACCTTGAAGCTCTCCTGACCGCCGGGCAGTTCTTCTTCCGAGAAAATTGCTTCGGCCGGGCATTCCGGCTCACATAAGGTGCAATCGATGCACTCGTCGGGATCGATGACGAGAAAGTTCGGACCTTCGTGGAAGCAATCAACCGGGCACACTTCCACGCAGTCCATGTATTTGCACTTGATGCAATTTTCAGTCACCACGAAAGTCATCGAAATTCCTTCCAGAACAATGGACTGGCGTACTTCCCGGGGGTAGCGACAACTGTGCCGCAGTCCTGGGGACATGCATTCTGCCACGCGGCAAGCGTGACCGGCAAAGGCTCGCTGGCCTTTGCATCAGGGCAAACGTCGCTGCAGTGTGGCAAAGTGATGCGCGTCGCGATCCTGCGCACGGTCCTCGATATAGCGGCGCAAGGTGAACTCCGTGCTGGGAAAGGCGAGATCGGCCCAAGGAATGTCATCCAGGGCGAGCAGGGTCGTCTCCAGACTCTCCGGCCCTGCGCTGTGCGCGCCGTTGCGCATGGCGGCACGGAAAAAGACGTGAATCTGATGAGCGTGCAACACATGCACGATCGACAGCAACGAGCCGATCTCGACCTCGATCCGCGCTTCCTCGCGCGACTCCCGCGCCGCGCCTTCCTGCAACGTCTCACCGTTCTCCAGAAACCCGGCCGGTACCGTCCAGTAGCCGCGTCGAGGCTCGATCGCGCGCCGGCACAGCAGAATGAGCCCGTCATGCTCCGGTACGCAGCCGACCACCACCCGAGGGTTCTGGTAGTGGATGGCACCGCACGACTCGCAGACATAGCGCGGCAGATGATCTCCGGGCGGCACCTTTACTGTCAGCCGAGCACCACATTGGCTGCAAAAGTTCATGGTGTGAGGCGCAGAGTGGGACACTAAGTCGATACTCAATCATGGCCGGCGAACCTGCGCGAGCATAAGCGGCAGGTCCGCTCTTGTCGACAGCCTCGCCGGGCAGCGCTTGCCCTTGCGGTCGATATCGCAGCGCAGTCACCGAATGCGGAATCGCCGTTGCACGCCGGGGCAATGTCGCGCGCCGCAGCATGCCCCCACTTATCGGACACCCAGGGCGCTCGTGCGTCGGGCTCGGCGTTCGCCGGCAAACTTCCGCCATGAGGACGCGTGTAGCAGTCCACCCTCGATAGCATCGATGCGCCCGCGAGCCCGCGAGACTGTGGCATGCGGTTCGAGTCCTCAACAACGGTATCCGGGCGGGCGTGGAAAGAGTCCACCGGCAGCCGACCCGGGCGAGTAATGCGGACGCTCGTGCCTGCCATCCATCATGCGAGCGTCAAGGCTATGCTATTCATCCGCTGCCCCGGTCTGTGCTTGTCCGTTTCGGTCAGCATTCGAGCCGCGGCTGCGTTGCACGGTCGTGACTGCCCGCTATCGACCCCGATCCGCTGTCGAACTGACGGGATATTCACGAGCAACCGGTCACGGCCGCAGGGCCTGAAGCGCCCGCCTTCTGAGTACGTGTGTCAGCCTACGCGCACACGTTCACCTGGTTCTCGTCGGGCGCGCTCAAGCACTAGTGCGGTCGCCAACACTAAAAATCGGTCGAGATCCCATGCTCGCGCATGTGTTGCGTGGCGACATCCGGCTGCCTTAATATCAGGGCGGATCTCGAGGGTTGCCGATGCATCGTTCGATGCACCGGTTGACGCGGGGGTGGGGTGAGCAGGAGAGGGTCGACTCTCCGGAGTCGCGACGACGAATCGACAGATAACAAATTCATACTCAATTTCGAGGTCGTGTTTATGATGATTTCGCGATGGGTCATCCTCTTCCTCCTGACCGCATTCGTCACGAGTTTGTGGCGGCTCGAGCGGCGTCTGCAAGCGGTAGAAAGTCTGCTCATGGGACTGTCGCGTCACGTTGGTGTGCTGCCGCCGCTTGCGACAGAACCATCACAAAGAGTCAAGGAACTGGCGCTCGACCCCGGCCGACAGGTTGAAGCTGTGCGTGCGGTTAGGGAGGAGATGGGGTTGGATCTGAAAGCGGCGCGTGCGATCGTGAAGTCACTTGCGAGCCATACTTTACGCTAACTCAACCTGTTCTTGTTTGCGAGCGCTATTGGTTCGAACAGAACCGCCACCCAGGCCATGCATTGCAAAATAAGCAAGATTTTACAACTTGCTTTCACGCCAACGCGAGTTCCCCTTTGGTCCGACGCAAGTTCGATGTGGTGGGCGGGGAAGTGTCGTGCGTGCGTTATTTGCCGCTCGAATGGCAGTCCAAACGCTTTCCTGTTGATGCTTCTGCGGATGCACCCATGTGCCTCGGTGTTGTGCGACGGTCGGGGTCATGGTGGGCTCCCTTGCGGCGGTGCGAGCAGGCGCGTTTCGTCTCAACATCGGTCGTGTTTTTGTCCCCGTCAACAGCCCGAGGCCGGAGTCGAATCACTCGCGCAAGTGATGGAAAGTGCAGCCGGTCGCTTGGCCGTGGAGAAGGGGTCCCCCAGTCATACCTCCATGACCTTGGGGGTACACTGCACTGCTCGCTCCGATAGCCTGAGCAGGGCCGTGACCGCGGAGCCGAGAGGCGACCACGGCAAGCTAAAAAAGGCCGCCGAATTGCCCTATTGAATCCCGATTCGTAACGCGTTACAGAGGAGGATGCGTTTATGGCACAAGCTGCAGAGCGTATGCGGGCAATGCGCGAACGGCGCCGTGCACAGGGATTGCGCGAATTGCGTCTGGTCGTACCCGATCCACATGCCCGGACGGTTCTACGACGGGTCGCCACTGAGGTGGCGAGCTTGGACAGGGCCGCGGAGCAAGAAGCGATGCGATGGATCGAAGCAGTTTCGGAATTTGACGCGCAGTGAAGCGCGGGGATGTCGTGACCGTCCCGGCGTCGGGCGACTACGGAAAACCGCGCCCTGCGGTAATTGTGCAAACCAACGCTCTACCCGCGGCACACGCCTCCGTAATCGTGTGCCAAATGACCTCAGACGTCGTCGATGCGCCGGATTTTCGCGTCACCATCGAGCCCACGCAGAAGAATGGCTTGCAGACGCGCTCACAGATCATGGCGGACAAACCCGTGACGATCCGCCGCGAGCGCGTTGGCCGCAGGATTGGGTCGCTCGATGAAAGGGATATCGCTCGTCTGAACGTCGCACTCGCGTTTGTCGTGGGTTTGGCAGATTGATCACCGAGATCGCGTAAGGTTGAAGAGTGCGCAACTCGGCCGCGACGGTCGGCTGTCGAGGTCTGCTGCCGGCCAATTGGGGACCGTGGACCGGGCGGTTGGACTACCTGAAACCGGGCAGTCGCGAGGTTTCATTCGTGGTAATCTGTCGGTGTTCGGTGTGCCAAGGCACGAATATGCGGAGCACTCTGTTGTGTCGCGTTCGTCCGTACCGCTTCTCTCAGTTCGTGATCTGATTCAGCTCTTCACACTGTCTGCTCTTGCCCTGCTGATCAGCGTCCTGGGCGAGCTAGCGCTGGCTGTGGTCCTCATGATGCTACCGTTGGGCTTCGCCGCCGTCCGCAAGGCGCTACCGTTTGCCTTCGCCTTGGTTGCCAGGACATCGGCTGGGCAAGACCTGGTCGTGTTCCTCTGGGCCGCCATCAGTGGCGCCCTCTTTGTATTTGGGGTCGGACGTCACGCATGGAAGATAAGGGCTCGCCGGGTAGCGCTCATCGCCGGGGCCATCAGTCCCTGGGTGGTGCTGGGCCTCGCCCGGCTCGAGGGCCACCTCTGGCCATCGTTTCGGGAGACAAGCGGCCCGCTAGACCGCCCGCTGATGACGCTGCCACTGTTAGTTTGCGCGTTACTCACGCCGTGGCTGGCCGGGCGTGCAGCACGAGCCGGCGCACAAGCGAGCGCGGCTCCGCAATGACGCCAAAGCAGTCGCTGATGCGGCGCTCGCGGCAGAGGACGTCGGCCGGACGCGTTGGCAGGTCAACGCACACAAATCGGGTGCCGCATTGCGGCCGTTCCCGACGTCTGCTCCGGGTCGAATACCGGCCGATCAACTTCGCGCGGTACTCCTGCGGGTGGCGCGCGGTAAGGATGGGGACTCGGTCAGGGTGGCAAGGGACGACGGGCGCGTAGGAACAATCAGTCTTTGCCGTGGTGGCGCGGAATCCTGCGTTGGCCGGGCTGCGGTCGGCGCAGGCGGGTGATTACGCCTGCCACTGCCGTGCGGCAGCCAGCGACTGCCAGCGGGACTCAGCGGACATGGTGAAGCTGCAAACCCGGGGTGTCGCTTCGTTCGTCGGCGGGCGCCGGCGAAAGGCAGCGCAAGGAGATGAGAATGCCCGAGGTCGGAGTCGAAAGCTAGCCGCAACTCATTGAATTGCCACGCCCTGCGGCGGGTCTGCGGCTAAAAGTACCCCCAACCCATACCCCCATCGATCTCCGTAATGCCTGCGTTGTACCCCCAGCCCAGGTGGTGAGCGCCACGCTTGTCCGTGCGGCGACACCCCGCATCGTCGCCAAGGGTGAGCTCGATCGTTTCAGCGTGCGTGGGCAAGCTCTTCCCGGACTATCTCGCGCATCACTTTGGCGGTCAGCGGACGATCATTCTCGGCAAGCGCGGCGCGCAGCGCTTCGTTGATGAGGGTCTGGCAGCCGCGCCCGGCCGCTTCTGCTTTGGCACGGAATGCTTCGATGACATCGTCATCGATCATGATCGTGATGCGTGTTTTGCCGGGGGAGGGGATTCCCGCACCTCGCTTGCCGCGACCTGGGTGAAGGCTGCTGGGGAATGGACTACAAGCGGGCAGAGACAGTGCGCTTGACGGAATCCACCGAGATATATATTATCAGTATATATTTAATAAAAGCCAGGGTGCATTCGTGAAAACGGCCAAGCTCTTCAAG
>JAKARC010000084.1 GCA_021822385.1 Pseudomonadota bacterium | reverse complement strand
CGTCGAGATCTCGATTTCGTACGCTGCGCGCGCCGTCTGAACGCCTTCTGCGGACCGTCACCGACCCGTTGACTGTGTACCGCGCGCGTCGTGCTCGATCTCGGCGAAGGCCGAGTGGTTGTGGATGGACTCGAAGTTTTCCGCCGTGAGGCGGTAGCGGACGATACGGTCTTCGGCGTTCAGCCGCATCGCGATATCGCGCACGAGGTCCTCGGCGAATTTCGGGTTTTCATAGGCACGCTCGGTGACGAATTTCTCGTCCGGCCGCTTCAGCACGCCATACACCTCGCAGGAGGCTTCCTCCTCGGCGATGCGCACCAGCTCCTCGATGGCCATCGGCGCGCCAAGTTCCGCCTCGATGGTCACGTGCGAGCGCTGGTTGTGGGCGCCATAGGCGGAGATCTCCTTCGAGCAGGGACACAGGCTCGTCACTGGAACACACACCTGCAGCGTGACGCTGGGGCCGCGCACCGGATCGTGACACGCGCGCAGCGTGATCTCGTGGTCGAGACCGCTCTCGGCACCCGACACCGGCGCACGCTTGCGGATGAAGTAGGTGAAGGCCGCGGTAATCTCGCCGCGATCGGCGTCGAGCCGCGCCAGCATCCGCTGCAGCAGCGCCAGTAACGCCGGCACGTCGAGCGGGGGCGGACCGGCCTCGATGATCTCCACAAAGCGCGACATATGCGTGCCTTTGACGTGCCCCGGCAGACCCACGGACATATCGAGACGCGCGACCGTGGGCTGTTCCCCGCCGTCGGCCTGGCGAATGCGCAGCAGCGCTTTCAGTCCCTTCACACCCACGCGGTTGATGCGCACGTTACGCGCATCGGCACTGGCCTGGACATCCGCGAGAACAGCACTCGGCACGGCATTCATAAGGGTTTCCAATAGGACAGCTTGTCCTGGACAAAAAAGCTTTACTGCCGTGAGAATAGGGTCTAGATTGCGTACTGTCAATTTTTGTCTAGGACAAATATGTCGACTGTGCCGGTGCCGGATGTCCCGATCAGTGCGGTGGAACGGACGACCGGGCTGTCCAAGGACACGCTGCGCATCTGGGAGCGCCGCTATGGCTTTCCGCGCCCGCGGCGCGATGCGCAGGGCGAACGGCGCTACCCCTCGGATCAGGTGCACAAGCTGCAGCTGATCCGCCGTCTGCTCGATCGCGGACTGCGCCCTGGGCAGCTGGTCGGCGCACCGCTTGAGGAACTCATTGCGCGCGCCGCGGCGGAAGATGCGCCCGCGCCGGCGGCCGCCGAGGACGCGTCCCCGTTCGAGACCACCCTGCGCCTGCTTGGCGCCTGCGACGAGGCGGGTCTGCGCGCACACCTGTTCCTGCTCCTGCAGCGACTTGGCCTGCAGCGTTTCGTGCTCGAGTTCGCCGCGCCGATGAACGCCCGCGTGGGTGAGGCCTGGTCGCGCGGACAGCTCTCGATCAGTCAAGAGCATCTCTACAGCGAACAGATGCAGCACCAGTTGCGCCATTGGCTGGGTGCAATTCCGCCCGGAATCGGCCAGCCGACGGTGCTCCTGACGACGCTGCCCGGTGAGTTGCATCAGCTGGGTTTGCTGATGGCCCACACCTGCCTCGGGCTCGAGGGTGCACGTTGCGTGTCGCTCGGTCTGCAGACCCCGGCGTGGGATATCGTCGAGGCGGCCCGCCAGCACGGCGCGCAGGTGGTCGGTCTGTCCTTCAGTGCAGCCTTGCGCAAAAAAAACGCGCTCGAGATGCTGCAGGATCTGCGCGCCCGCCTGCCCGAGGCCATCGAAATCTGGGCCGGCGGGGCGCTGTGGGATCCGCTGCGGCGCAGCATTCTCGGAGTGACCTTCGTCCCCCGGCTCGACGCGTTGCCGCGCATCGTCGCCGAATACCGCGCGCGCGCGGGCGTCGGCACCGCGGCGCACGGGTAAGTGAGCCGGTGTTTCAGGACTTTGCCAACGTCTGGACACCGGTCGCCTTCAGTGCGCAGCTGCGCCCGGGGCGGCTGCTGCGCCGCGAGATCGCCGGCACCGCGCTCGTGCTGTTCCGTGATGCCGCCGGTGTGCCCGCGGCGTTGATCGACCGCTGCCCACATCGCGGCGTGGCGCTGTCTCTCGGCACTCTCGCCGCAGGCTGCGTGCGCTGCCCGTTCCATGGCTGGCGGTTCGACCGCGCCGGCAGCTGTGTCGAGGTGCCGTGGAATCCAGAAGTCGAGCGCGAGCGACTGGGCGCCCTCGCGGTACCGGCGCAGGAACTCGCCGGTCAGGTATGGATACACACCTCGATCGGCACCGCCGCGGCACACCCGCCCGCGGTCCACGAGAGTCTGCTCGCGAGCGGCACCCGGCTGACGGGAATCGAGATGACCTGGGCGACGCACTGGACGCGCGCCATGGAAAACATGCTCGACTGGCCGCATCTGCCGTTCGTGCACCGGCGCACCATCGGCAAGGACCTGGTGCATCTGCTCGGGGAACGGCTCGATACGCTGATCGAGCCGCACGCATGGGGCTGGAGCGTGCGCACCGCGCTGCGGGGCCAAACCCGACCGGGACGGCTCGATTTCCGCCAGCCCAATCAGATGAACCTGCACATCCCACTGTCCGGACGCACGCTGACGTTAGCGGTCGCGTGCGTACCGGTCGATGCGCACCACACTCGCCTGTTGCTGAGTGCGGCACGCTCCTTCGCGCGCGCACCGCTACTCGATGCGTTCTTCAATCGCGCCAACCGTCGCATAGCCCTGGAAGATCGCGCCATCGTCGAGTCCTCGGATCCAGCGGAAGTTCCCCCGGTACACGCCGAGGTCTCGGTGCGCACCGACCGCGCGACGCTGCGCTTTCGCAGTTACTATTACAGCGCGCTGAAAGGCAGCAGCATCAACCCGCCGTCCCGTGCCAGCGCGACCTGATCGGTCTGTGCGCGAGCGCAGCCGGTGGTATTTCGTTATGCTCGATCCCCCTTTGCTGCGATATCACTCCGCGCTGACGTGCTCGTCTCAATCACAACACTCCTCGCCGCCGGCGTCTGCGCCGGCTTTCTCAGCGGATTGCTGGGAATCGGCGGCGGTCTGCTCGTGGTGGCGGCCCTCACGCTCGCGTTGCCGGCACTCGGAATACCGGCGGCACAGGTGATGCACGTTTCGGTGGCGACGGCGATGGCCGCGAACGTGCTCACCCTGTTGTCGGCGGCCGTTGCGCACATCCGCCGCCGCGGCGTGGTCTGGCAGGCCTGGCGCTGGCTCGCCCCCGGAATGGTGATCGGCGGGGTGGCCGGGGCGCATATCGTGCAGCTGCTTTCGGCTGCGGCGCTGCGCGCGGTGATCGCGGCATATTGCGTCTTCATGGCCGGGCACATGACCTTCGGCCACAAACGCGTGCCCGCGGACAAGCCGGCCGCGCGCACGCCGAACTCGCCCTGGCTCGTGCCGGCCGGAGGAGTGA
>JAKARC010000006.1 GCA_021822385.1 Pseudomonadota bacterium | reverse complement strand
ACTGGCCTTCGGCATCGGCACCACCGAAGTCGGTCATGTTTTCGCCACCCAATGCTTGTTGCAGCGCAAGCCGCGCACACTGGCTGTGAATGTCACCGGCGCCCTCGCGCACGGGGTGGGGGCCAAAGACCTCATTCTCGCCATCATCGGCACGCTCGGGGTGTCCGGCGGCACCGGTCAGGTCATCGAGTATCGCGGCGAAGCCATCCGTGCGCTCGACATGGACGGACGCATGACGGTCTGCAACATGTCGATCGAGGCCGGCGCACGCGCCGGAATGATCGCCCCCGACGAGACGACCTTCCGTTACCTGGCACAGCGGCCGCGCGCGCCCCAGGGCGCCGCCTGGGCCGCGGCGCTCGAGCGCTGGCAGAGCCTGCCGAGCGACCCCGGTGCGCGCTTCGACCGTGAGATCACGATCGATGCCACGGCGCTCGAGCCAATGATCACCTATGGCACCAACCCGGGCATGGTCATCCCGATCAACGGCACCATCCCGCAGCGCGCAGACGATCCGGTATTCGCCAAATCGCTCACCTACATGGGCTTTGCCCCAGGCGCCTCCCTGCGCGATCAGCCGGTGAACGTCGTGTTCGTCGGCAGCTGTACCAACGGACGTCTGTCGGACCTGCGCGCGGCCGCCAGCGTACTGCGCGGCCACAAGGTCGCCGCGGGCGTGCACATGCTTGTGGTGCCGGGCTCGCAGCAGGTCAAACGCGAGGCGGAGGCGGAGGGACTCGCGCGCATCTTCATCGATGCGGGCGCCGAATGGCGCGAGTCGGGGTGCTCGATGTGCCTCGGCATGAATGGTGATCTGGTCCCGCCAGGCGAGTACGCCGTGAGCACGAGTAATCGGAATTTCGAGGGCCGTCAGGGTATTGGCGCACGCACGCTCCTCGCGAGCCCCCTCACCGCGGCGGCGAGCGCCGTGCGCGGTCGTGTCACCGATCCAAGGGAGCTGCTCTGATGGAAGCGCTACGCCTGCTCCGCTCGCGCACCGTGGTACTGCCCATGCGCGACATCGACACCGATCAGATTATTCCGGCCCGCTTTCTCACCACCACGACGCGCGAGGGGCTCGGCGTGCATCTGTTCGCAGACTGGCGCTACGCGGCCGATGGTGCGCCACGACCACAGTTCCCCTTGAACCAGCCGCAGGCGCGCGGCTGCAGCATTCTCGTGGCGGGGGATAACTTCGGCTGCGGTTCCTCGCGTGAACATGCGCCGTGGGCGCTGCGGGATTTCGGTCTGCGCGCGGTCGTGAGTACCCAGATCGCCGACATTTTCCGCAACAATGCTCTGAAGAACGGTGTGCTGCCGGTCATCGTGCAGCCCGACACGCATCGTTGGTTGCTCGAGAACCCGGGCGCCGAGCTCACGATCGATGTCGAGGCCGGCGCCGTGACCTTGCCGAACGGCACCATCGAGCGCTTTGCCCTCGAGCCGTTTGCCCGCTACTGTCTTTTGAACGGCCTCGATGAGCTCGGGTTCCTGCTCGAGCGCACTGCTGCGATCGCCGCCTACGAAGCGCACCGGGAGCTGCGGTGAAAGCGCGGATTGCCATCCTGCCCGGCGATGGCATTGGGCCGGAGGTGATCGCCGAGGGCGTGCGCTGTCTGCGGGCGCTGCAGTTGCGTGGTGGTCACGACTTCACGCTCATCGAGTGCCCCTTCGGCGGGGCCGCGATCGATCTCACCGGGGAGCCGCTGCCCAAAACGACGCTCACGACCTGTCAGAGCGCCGATGCGGTGCTGCTCGGGGCGATCGGCGGCCCGAAGTGGTCGGCACCCGAGCTCAAAGTGCGTCCTGAACAGGGTCTGCTCGCACTGCGCCGCGCACTCGGTGTATACGCCAATCTGCGGCCCGTGCAGGTTCACCGGGCCCTGAGCGGCGCCTCGACGCTCAAGAGCGAGGTGGTCACGGGCGTCGATCTGCTGTTCGTACGCGAACTCACCGGCGGCATTTATTTCGGCGAGAAGCGCCGCGAAGCGCACCAGGCTTCGGACCTGTGCGTGTACACGGTCGAGGAAATCGAGCGCATCGTGCGCGCGGCGGCCCGCCTGGCCGAGCAGCGCCGCGGCCGGCTCGTCTCGATCGACAAGGCCAATGTGCTCGAGACCTCGCGCTTGTGGCGCGAAGTGGTCACACGCGTGATGCGCGCCGAATTCCCGCAGGTCGCTCTCGAGCACATGCTGGTCGATGCGGCCGCCATGCACCTCGTGCGCCGGCCGCGGGATTTCGATGTCCTCGTGACCGAAAACATGTTCGGCGACATCCTCACCGATGAGGCGTCAATGCTCGCCGGCTCGTTGGGTCTGCTGCCCTCGGCCTCGCTCGGGGCGGGTCGCCGGGGACTGTATGAGCCCATTCACGGCTCGGCGCCGGATATTGCCGGCCGCGGCATCGCCAATCCCTACGGCACTGTGCTTAGTGTCGCGCTGCTACTGCGCCATTCACTCGGGCTCGCGGCCGAGGCCACTGCGCTCGAGCAGGCGGTGGCGGCGGCAATTGACGCCGGCGCACGCACCGCCGACATTGCCGCGGACGGCTCTGCGGTCACGACCCGAGAGGCCGGCGAGGCGGTGTTGACGAGACTGTCGCTCTGAGCTACGCCCTGCCCGCCCGCCTCAGTCCTTCGGCTAAGTCGGCGCGCAGATCGGCCAGCGATTCGATTCCCACGGACAAGCGAATCAACCCGTCGCCGAGGCCTGCGCGCGCGCGCGCCTCGGCATCCATGGCCGCGTGTGTCATGGTCGCCGGGTGCGCGAGCAGACTTTCGACGCCGCCGAGGGACTCGGCCAGCGAGAAGTAGTTCAGACCTTCGGTGAAGGCACGCACCGCTGCAAGACCACCGGCGAGCTCGAGCGTCACGATGGCACCGAAGCCGCGCTGCTGGCGTCGGGCCACCTCGTGACCGGGATGCTCCTGAAGACCCGGATAGTACACGCGGCGCACGCCCGCTTGCCCGACGAGCCATTCGGCGAGCGCCTGGGCATTGTGGCCATGGTGCTCGAGCCGTGCGTGCAGCGTACGCAGCCCGCGCAACGTCAGAAAGCTGTCGAAGGGCGAGCCGGTGATCCCGAGGCAGTTCGCCCACCAGGCCAGCTGCTCGTGTACATCGGCCGCACGCGCCACGACGGCCCCCCCGACCACATCGCTGTGACCATTCAGATATTTCGTCGTCGAGTGCACAACCAGATCCGCCCCGAGCGCAAGCGGCTGCTGCCATGCCGGCGAGAGGAACGTGTTATCGACCACGACGCGGGCACCACAGGCGTGTCCGAGCGCGGCAAAACGCTCGATGTCGGTGATGCGCAGCAGCGGATTGCTCGGCGTCTCGATCCACAGCAGCGCGGCGGGGCTGTCGAGCGCGCGACCCACGGCCGTCTCGTCGGCGTAATCGACGAATTCCACTGCGCGCTCGCCACGCCGCCGCCAGGCATCGAACAGCCGATAGGTGCCGCCATAGCAATCGTGCGGTGCCACGATACGCCCGCCCACGGGCACGAGGTAGCCGCACAGTGTGATGGCGGCCATGCCCGTGGCCGTGACCACCGCCCCGGCGCCGCCCTCGAGCCCGGCGAGCGCGCCCGCGAGCAGATCACGGGTGGGGTTGCCCGAGCGGGTGTAGTCGTAAGGACCCTTCGCGCCGAAGCCGTGGAAGGCGAACGTCGAGGTGAGATGAATGGGGGGCACGACCGCACCGGTGAGCGGATCGGACTCCAGGCCCGCGCGCACCGCCCGGGTGACGGGGGAACCCTGCTGTGAGGAGTGACTCATATGACCTTGTCTGTGCCCTCGATGGGGTGATGGAGAGTGCGGGTGCGTGTACTCAGCTCAAGCACTCTCGAGTACGGTCGCAAACACCGAGCGTAACTGCTCTGATTCCTTTAGAAATGCATCGTGACCATACACCGATGAGATCTCATGCAGGCGGGCGGAGTGCAGTCGCGCCACCATTGCCCGTACTTCCCCCGGCGGCGCAAGCAGATCCTCGCGCACGGCCACCGCCACGGTGGGCACGCAGATGCGGCTCGCCTCGACACGGTGCAGATCGATCGACTCGGACAGGCACAGGAACGCCTCGGGACGGTGCTGCGCGGCATAATCGGCACCCCGCGCCGCCAGATAACGTTCGACCGGGAAGCGTGCCCGCCCGGCCTCAAACACCGCCGGACCGGCGAAGCGCGCCGCAAACTCCTCGGCGCTGCGATAGGTCGACATCGCCAAAGCCCGCGCCAAGGCCAGTCCCTCACGCCCGCGTCCGCTGTCCACGGCGAGACGCACGATGTCGCGCTGTACCGTCCGCCATGCGGTGCCGAGCGGATGGGGGCGATCGGTCGCACACAGCACCAGCAGTCGCTCGACCCGTTCGGGGAAGCGCTCGCCGAAGGCGAGCGCCACCATGCCGCCATAGGACCCCCCGGCAATGGCCCGTAATGCCTTCACGCCGAGCCGATCGAGCAGGCGTGCGAGCGCTTCGGCCTGATCGTAGGTGGACACGCTGGGGAAGCGCTCACCCAGACCCGGACCGGTGCTCTCACCGCTGCCGCCGAGGTAGTCGAAACTAAGGATTTGACACCGCTCGGTATCGAGCGGCCGTCCGGGACCGGCCATCTGTCGCCACCAGCTCTGGCGGGGCTCCTCGGTCAGACACACCCGGCGCGTGGCCGAAATTCCCCCGAGCGCGCACACGACCGGTGCATCGGCCGCGCCGACCAGACGCCAGGCGAGGCGTACATCCGGCAGTTTCCCACCATGATGCAACGACAGGCCGCCTGGAATATCGACGCTGCCCTCGCGCACGATGGGCCTCGACCCGCCTCGGGCGAGGAGGTCCGACTCGATGGGGCGTATCCCCGCACTCACACTCATGATGGCTCCGCATGCCTCGGTCTTCCACCTCACCGAGTACTCGAGCGGAGCGTCCCGTCACGGCTGCAACGGGTCGGCTGCGACCATCTGCGCGCGCTCGGCGCCCAGCCTCGCAGTTCGCTCATCTGCCGATCGGAACGGGCCGCAGGGCTCGCGCCGCATCGCAGGAGTTGGCACCTTGTCCAGACTGGTTGGGCCTGGCGGTTGCCCCGGCGTCTAAGGGCCTACTCCCTCAGCCGGTCTCGATGAGTGCGGCAAAGTCTACGGCGCCGCGGCGGCGCACGTCAAGCTCACACCGTTCTCTGGCGCACGCCCTCCAACCATGCTATTGTAATAGCACACTAGTACAGTGAACCGATATGAAAACGCACCGCAGTCTCACGCCCCGGCAGGAAGCGCTCGCCGAGCGTAATTTGTATACGGCGATCGCGGCCCTGCGCGACGCCGAGGAAGTTCGCGCTTTTTTCCGCGATTTGTGCACCCCCGCGGAACTGCAGGCGATGGCCGACCGTTGGTCGGTGGTCGATTATCTCAGCCGTGGCTTGCCGTACCGGGAAATCCACTCCCTCACCGGTGTCAGTGTCACCACCATCGGACGCGTAGCGCGCTTTCTTGCCGCGGGCAACGGCGGCTACGGTCTCGTGGCCGAGCGCCTGGGCAAATGGCAACTGCACGCGGCGCGCGCCGCAGCGTTCGCTGCAGCGGCCCCGGAAACACGCCGGCGCGAGGGATCTCGGCATGGATGAGCCGCGGCTGAAGCTGGCCATCCAGAAGTCCGGTCGACTGACCGACCCATCCCTTGACCTGCTGGCGCGCTGTGGTCTGAAGATCTCCCGCGGCAAGGACCAGCTCATGGCCTTCGGGGAAAACATGCCGCTCGATGTGCTGTTCGTGCGCGATGACGACATTCCCGATCTGGTCCAGGAGGATGTGTGCGATCTCGGGCTGGTTGGCTTGAATGTGCTCGAGGAGAAGCGCCTCGAACTCGCCGCCCGGGGCCATCCGGTGCGGTTCCAGTCGCTGCGCACCCTCGATTTCGGCCGGTGTCGCCTCGCGCTTGCGGTACCGCAGGAACACCCTTACGAAGGCGCCGCGAGCCTGCGGGGCCGGCGCATTGCCACCACGTATCCGTATCTGCTCGAGCAGTACCTGCGTGAACGGCAGGTGAACGCCGAGATCGTTACGCTCTCCGGAGCGGTGGAGATCGCCCCGCGTCTCGGTCGGGCCGATCTCATCTGCGATCTGGTCTCGACCGGTTCGACGCTGCAGGCCAATCATCTGCGCGAAGTTGAAACGGTGCTCGAGAGCCACGCGGTGCTGATCCGTACACCGCTTGCCCTGGCGCCACTGAAGGGCGAATGGGTGGAGCGGTTGATGATGCGCATCGACGGGGTCCAGCAGGTGCGCGAAAGCAAGTACATCATGTTGCATGCCCCACGCGCGGCGCTCGCCGAGATCCGCAGACTCCTGCCCGGGAGCGAGTCCCCGACGATCATTCCGCTCGAAGGCTCGCCCGACAAGGTCGCGGTCCATGCCGTGTGCCGCGAGAATGTGTTCTGGGAAACACTCGAGCGGCTCAAGCAGGCCGGCGCCAGCGCGCTGCTCGTGCTGCCGGTGGAAAAGATGTTGAACTGAGCCGATGCGTATTCTCGACTGGAATCAGCTTGACGCGCACGCGCGCCGGGCGGCGCTCGAGCGCCCCGCTCAGCGCTCGCGCACAGAAGTCGAGGCGGTGGTGCGCCAGATCATCGCGGCCGTGCGGGCAGGCGGTGACGGCGCGCTGCGTGATTACACCCAGCGTTTCGATGCGGTGACGCTCGAGAATCTGCGGGTCGATCCAGCTGAATTCGCTGCGGCCGAGCGCGCCATCGCCGCCCCGGAGCGTGCAGCGCTCGAGCGTGCCATCGCGAACGTCGAGTGCTTCCACCGCCGCCAGAGTCTCGAGAGTCTCAGCGTCGAGACCTCCGCCGGTGTCCGCTGCGAGCGCATCCTGCGGCCCATTGAGGCCGTCGGCTTGTATGTTCCGGCCGGTTCGGCACCCTTGCCTTCGGCCGTGGTGATGCTCGCCGTGCCAGCCCGCATTGCCGGCTGCCCGCAGCGCATTCTATGCACGCCGCCGGACCGGACCGGGCGGGCGCACCCGGCGGTCCTGGTCGCCGCGCAGCTGTGCGGCATCGACCAGGTCTTCAAGGTCGGCGGCGCTCAGGCCATCGCCGCCCTGGCCTACGGCACCGAGAGCGTACCGAAGGTCGCCAAGATCTTTGGGCCTGGAAATGCCTGGGTCACGGCCGCCAAGCAGGTTGTGGCCGCCGACCCGCTTGGGGCGGCGCTCGATCTTCCGGCCGGCCCCTCGGAGGTGCTGGTGATCGCCGATGAGTCGGCCAATCCGCAGTTCGTTGCCGCTGACCTGCTGGCGCAAGCCGAACACGACGTGAACGCCCAGGCCATCCTGATTACCCCGAGCGCGACCCTGGCCGAGGCGGTCCGCGACGCCCTGGCGCAGCAGCGCGAGCACCTCTCCCGCCGTTCCATTCTGGACCGTTCGCTCCTCGAGAGCCGCTGCATCGTGGTCGCCGACCTTGCCGTAGCACTCGAGGTGGCCAATGCCTATGCGGCCGAGCATCTGATCCTGCAGGTGCGCGAGCCGCGCGTGCTACTCGCCGATGTACGCAATGCCGGCTCGGTGTTTCTCGGGGCCTGGTCGCCCGAGCCGATGGGCGATTACTGTTCGGGCACCAATCATGTCCTGCCCACCTACGGCTACGCGCGCGCTTACAGTGGGCTGTCGGTTCTCGATTACCTCAAGCGCATTACCGTGCAGGAACTCACTCCCGAGGGTCTGCAAAGTCTCGGGCCCACGGCGGTCACACTGGCGCGGCTCGAGGGCCTCGATGCACACGCTGCCGCCGTGACGTGCCGTCTGGCGCGCCTTGCCGAGGGCTTCGATCCATGAGTTGGGTCGATGCGCTGGCGCGCCCGGAAATCGTGGCGCTGAAGCCGTATGAGCACGCCGCTTGGCGACCGGAACTCGAGCGGCTGCATGCTAACGAACTGCCGTGGAGTCCGCGGGCGGATGCCGCGGACGCCGAGGGCCTGAACCGCTATCCGGAGCCGCAGCCGCAGGCACTCATCGACCGTCTGGCGCGGCTCTATGGCGTCGCCCCGGCATCCGTGCTGGTCGGCCGCGGCAGTGATGAGGCCATCGACCTGCTCTGCCGCGCCTTCTGTCGCGCCGGCCAGGATGCGGTGCTGGTGTGTCCGCCGACCTTCGGCATGTATGCGGTCTCGGCCCGCATTCAGGGCGCGCAGGTCCACGCAGCGCCGTTGCGCCTCGAAGCGGGCTTTGCGCTCGATGAGGCGGCGGTGCTCGAGCGCTGCGATGCCTCGACCAAGGTCGTATTTCTGTGCTCGCCAAACAACCCCACCGGCAACCGGCTCGATACGACCGCAATCCGCCGCATCGCCGGCGCGCTTGCCGGGCGCGCACTCGTGGTAGTCGATGAGGCGTACATCGAGTTTGCCGACGGGGCGAGTCTGGCGGCGGACCTCGAGGAATTCTCCAACCTTGCGCTGTTGCGCACGCTCTCGAAGGCGCATGGACTCGCCGGCGCACGCTGCGGCGCACTGCTCGCCGACCCGCAGGTGATCGCGCTGCTGCGCAAGATCATTCCCCCGTATGCCGTGCCGCGCCTGACACTCACCGCCGCACTCGCCGCGCTCGAGTCCGCCGCGCTCGCGGCCACGGGCGCACGCCTCGCGACGCTGCGCAGCGAACGTGTCCGGATGCTGGCCGAGTTACCGCGGCTACGCGCCGTCACACGGGTCTGGCCGAGCGAGGCGAACTTCCTGCTCGCCGAGTTCACCGCCGCGGGCGCGGCGCTCGAACGCGCCGCGGCGGCGGGACTGCTCGTGCGCGACGCGCGCGCCTATCCCGGACTTGCGCAGGCTCTGCGCATCACCATCGGCACCCCGCAACAGAACGACCGTCTGTTGGAGGCATGGTCGTGAGCGCGCCGGCGGTTGTGTTCGTCGATCGTGACGGGACGCTGATCGAGGAGCCGTCAGATCACCAGGTCGACGCACTCGAGAAGGTGCGGTTCATGCCCGGGGTTTTCGCCGCGCTCGACACGCTGCAGCGGCGCGGCTATCGGCTGGTCATGGTGAGCAATCAGGACGGCCTCGGGACCGACGCCTTCCCGCGCGAGCACTTCGAAGCGGTACAGACCTTCGTTCTCGAGGCCTTCGCCAGCCAGAACATCACCTTCGATGCTGTATTCATCTGTCCACACTTCAGCGCGGCCGGGTGCGCCTGCCGCAAACCGAAGACCGGACTGGTCGATGCATACGTGCGCGAGCGCACCGTCGATCTCGCGCGCAGCGCCATGGTGGGCGACCGCGACAGCGATCTGCAGTTCGCCGCCAATCTCGGCGTACGTGCCGTGCGCGTACGACGCAACGGTGCGGCCGAGGAGACCTGGGCGGCGGCCGTGGCTGAACTCAGCGCGCGCCGCGCGCGCATCGTGCGCACGACGCGCGAAACGCACATCGAGGCGCGCGTCGATCTCGATGCGAGCACACCGGTGCGCATCGAGACCGGAATCGGCTTCTTCGATCACATGCTCGAGCAGCTGGCCCGCCACGGCGGCTTCGCCCTTGAACTGAACTGTCGCGGCGATCTGCACATCGATGAGCATCACACCGTAGAGGACTGCGCGCTCACGCTCGGGGAGGCGCTACGCACCGCGCTCGGCAACAAGCTCGGCATAGCCCGCTACGGCTTCCTGCTGCCGATGGACGAGGCGCTCGCTCAGGTCGCCATCGATCTGTCCGGACGCGCCTTCGCCCGTTTCGAGGGGCAATTCACCCGCGAGCGCATCGGTGGACTGCCCACCGAGCTCGTGGCGCACTTTTTCCGCTCGCTGGCCGAATCGCTGCGCGCGGCGGTACACGTGCGCGTGACCGGGGAGAACAGCCATCACATGGTCGAGGCCTGCTTCAAGGGCGTCGGCCGCGCACTGCGCCAGGCCCTGCGACGCGACGGTGAGGACCTGCCGAGTACCAAGGGCTCGCTATGACGGACACCCTGATCATCGACAGCGGCGGCGCCAATCTCGCCTCGCTGCAATACGCGTTCGCGCGTCTCGGCGTCGCCACCGAAGTGAGCGCCGCGCCGAAGGCGATCGCTGCGGCACGCCGCGTGCTTCTGCCCGGCGTGGGCTCGGCCGCGGCTGCCATGGAACGGTTGCGCGCCGCGGGGCTTGCCGAACTCCTGCCGCGTCTCAGCCAGCCGGTGCTCGGGATCTGCCTCGGCATGCAGCTGTTGTTCGAGCACTCGGCCGAGGGGGACGTCGAGTGTCTCGGCATTCTGCCGCAGCGCGTGCGCCGCCTGCAGCCAAGCCCGTCGCGCCCCGTGCCGCATATGGGCTGGAACCGACTGGAGGAGACCCAAACAGACCCGTTGCTCGAGGGACTCGCGAGCGGGCCGTATTTTTATTTCGTGCACGGCTACGTCGCGCCCGTCGGACCGTTCACTCTCGGCGCGGTCGAATACGGCGAGAGCTTCTCGGCGGTGGTGCGCCGCGGGAACTTCTGGGGCGTGCAATTCCATCCCGAACGCTCCGCCGCCGCCGGTGCGCGCGTGCTGGCTAACTTTCTGGCCCTCTGAAGCCCATGCTGCTGATACCCGCGATCGATCTGCGCGGCGGCCGCTGCGTTCGGCTCTACCAGGGTGATTTCGCCGCCGAGACACGCTATCCGATGGACCCAAGTGAGCTGCTGGAACGCTACCGCGCATTCGGGGCCTCCTGGGTGCACGTCGTCGATCTCGACGGTGCGCGCGCCGGCGCGCAGGCAAACCGCACCCTGATCGGGACACTCGCGGCCATGCCGGGATTGCGCATTCAGGTGGGCGGCGGCGTGCGCTCGCGGGAGGTCATCGAGGATCTACTCCGCGCCGGCGTCGCCCGCGTCATCGTCGGCAGCGCTGCGGTGGAACAGCCCGAGACGGTGTGCGCGTGGCTCGAGCACTTCGGACCCGAGCGGGTCGGCCTCGCACTCGATGTGCGCATCGCCGCCGATGGCACGCCACAGGTGCTGACGCGCGGATGGCGTGAGCGTGTACCGGTCACACTCTGGGAGGCGCTCGCGCGCTTTCCGGCCGGAAGCTGCCGGCACGTGTTGTGTACGGACGTGGCGCGCGACGGCGCTCTGGCCGGCCCCAGCCTGCAGCTGTACCGGCAAGCGCGTGTCCGCCATCCCGATCTTGCCTGGCAGGCCTCCGGTGGCGTGCGCGATGCGGCCGATCTGCACGCCCTCGCCGCACTCGGGGTGGCCGCGGCGATCAGCGGCAAGGCCCTGCTCGAGGGTCGCATTTCAGCGCAGGAGCTCAAGCCATTCTTGCCCGACGCATCATTCCCTGCCTAGACGTCCGCGACGGTCAGGTCGTCAAAGGCGTCAGGTTCCGCGACCACCGCGTGGTCGGGGACATCATGACACTCGCCGTGCGTTACCGCGACGAGGGTGCCGATGAGCTGGTGTTCTACGACATCACGGCAAGTCCCGAAAATCGCTCCGTCGATCGCGGCTGGGTGAGCCGCGTGGCGAGCGTGCTCGATATTCCATTCTGCGTCGCCGGCGGTATCCGCACCGTGGCGGACGCGGAAGCGGTGCTCAACGCCGGCGCGGAGAAGATCTCGATCAACTCCCCGGCGCTGGCCGACCCGGACCTGATCGATGCGCTCGCTCGGCGCTTCGGCACACAATGCGTCGTCATCGGCATCGACAGCCAACGCACCGCGGACGGCTATCGCGCCTGCCAGTACACCGGGGACCCGAGCCGCGCCCGCGAGTCCGGCCGCGACGTGCTCGCCTGGGTGCGCGAGGTTCAGCAGCGCGGCGCCGGCGAGATCGTGCTCAACTGCATGGGCAGCGACGGGGTGAGAGGCGGCTACGATATCGAACAGCTGTGCGCCGTTCGCGCGCTGTGTCAGGTCCCACTCGTCGCCTCCGGCGGCGCCGGCGCGATCGAGCACTTCGCGGCGGCCTTCACCCAGGCTGGTGTCGATGCGGCGCTCGCAGCCAGCGTATTCCACAGCGGCGCCATCGGCATACCGGCGTTGAAGCACGCACTGCGCGCAAGCGGCATCGAGGTGAGACTATGAACGCAAACGTTGCATCCGGCGCGGCTCTGACCGTGGCCGACATCGAGCATCTGGACTTCGGCAAACAGGACGGACTCCTGCCGGCCATCATCGAGGATCCCGCCGGCGCCGTGCGCATGCTTGGCTACATGAACCGCGAGGCACTGCGCGAGACCTTTGCCCGCGGCCGCGTCGTGTTCTACAGCCGCAGCCGCCGACGTCTGTGGGAGAAGGGGGAAACTTCGGGCAACACGCTGCAATTCATCAGCGCGTGCACCGATTGCGACCGCGATGCGCTGTTGATCACCGCCCGACCCACCGGACCGGTCTGTCATCTCGGCACACCGGGGTGTTTCGGGCAGACGCGGGCGCCCCTCGCCTTCCTGAGCGAACTCGAGGCCATCATCGCGCAGCGCATCGCGGCGCGGCCCGAGGGCAGCTACACCGCCCGGCTTTATGGCGAAGGGGTGACCCGAATGGCCCAGAAGGTGGGCGAGGAAGGTCTCGAGGTCGCCCTCGCCGCCGCGGTCGAATCCGAACAGAAACTGCTCGCCGAGTCTGCCGACCTCATTTATCACCTAGCCCTGCTGCTGGCGAGCCGCGGCCTGTCCCTCGAGCAGGTGAGCGCGGAGCTGCAGGCCCGGCATGCCGCCGCCGGCTAGCGCCCGCGCACGGCGCCGGCGGCGCGCGGCGCCGTGATCAGCGCCCCGGGAGGCTCCGGCGGGCTCGCGGCCGACTGAGTCCGCCGGTCAAAATCAGCGCGGGCCGCATCGAGCTCCGCCAGATGGCTCTTCGCCCAGCTCGCCAGTTGCGTCACCGGTTCGCGCAACGACTGACCGAGCGCCGTCAGCTCGTACTCGACCCGCGGCGGAACCACCGGAAAGACCGTGCGGCGGACCAGCCCGTCGCGTTCGAGTCCGCGCAGGCACAAGGTGAGCATGCGCTGGGAAATACCGCCAATCGATCGCTTCAGGTCCGAGAAGCGGCGCGGGCCGCCGGCCAGCATGATGATGATGAGCACGCTCCATTTCTCGCCCACTCGCGCCAGCACCTGACTGATCTTCGGACACTCCATGCTGAGGAGAGCGTCCGCGCACGCCCCCTCGGTTCCCTCTTGTTCACCGGGTCGCATCGGTGTGCCTCCTTGTGTTCAGGGCACTAGGACTTACATACTTATTGTAGGTTCCTATTATATACTGCAAGAGACTGCCCATGAAGCTTCTCCACATTGACGCCAGCATTCTCGGCCACAATTCCGTCAGCCGGCAATTGAGCACGACCATCGTCGAGCGCATGCGCAGCGTCCATCCGGCCCTGCAGGTCCGCTACATTGACCTTGCCCGTGAACCGCTCGACCATCTCACCGCAGCCCACCTCGCCGCCCGTGGGGGGACCCCGGACGCCACGACAGTCAGCGCCGATCTGCGGCGGGACCGTCAAGTCCTCGAGGACTTCCTTGCTGCGGACATCATCGTCATCGGAGCGCCGATGTACAACTTCTCAATTCCCTCGCAGCTGAAAGCCTGGATCGACCGCATCGCGGTGGCCGGCGAAACCTTTCGCTATACCGAGAACGGTGCGGAGGGTCTTGCCGGCGCAAAAAAGGTGATTGTGGCCTCAACACGGGGCGGATACTACGGTGGCCAGTCTCCGGCTGTGCGCCTCGATCACCAGGAACAGTATCTACGCGCATTATTCGGGTTCCTCGGCATTACCGACCTCACCTTCGTGCGGGCCGAGGGCCTGAACATCGGTCCCGAGCAGCGCGCGGCCGGCATCGCCGCCGCGACGGCACAGGCGGCACAGCTGAGCGCATGAGTCTGCGCCCCACCGCACCTGATTCCACCATCGTCCGGAGAATACACCATGAATGCTCCTTCCCCTCGTGGCATCGCGTGCCTGGTGCGTGGCCTGCCGACCGCCGACGGCGCGGGCGTCAAGCTGACCCGCGTCATCGGACAGCCGCAGCTGCCGGATCTCGATCCCTTCCTGATGCTCGATGAGTTTGGGACCGACAACCCGGATGACTACATCGCCGGCTTCCCGGACCATCCGCACCGGGGCTTCGAGACGGTCACCTACATGATCGACGGACGCATGCGCCATCGCGACAACCACGGCCATGAGGGGGTACTCGAGCCGGGCGGCGTGCAATGGATGACCGCCGGGAGTGGCATCGTGCATTCGGAAATGCCGGAACAGCAGTCCGGCCGCATGCGCGGCTTTCAGCTGTGGATCAATCTGCCTGCACGCGACAAAATGACTCCGCCGCGTTATCAGGAATTCGCACGCGAGCAGATCGCGCAGCTCGAGATTCACGGTGTACGCGTCAAGGTGATCGCCGGCGCGGTTGCAGGTTCGGTCGGACCTGTGACCCAGCCCGCGACCGATCCGACGTATCTCGACATCGAGTTGCCCGCAGGGCACGAATTCACGCAGGCGCTGCCGTCCGGTCATGCCGCATTCGTTTACGCATACGAAGGCGAGGCACGCATCGGTGTCGGGGATAAGGCTGACACGGTGCACGCGCATGAACTTGCTGTGCTCACTGATGGTACCGAGGTGCGCATCGAGGGCGGTGCCAAGACGCGGACGCGCGTGATTCTGGTCGCGGGCCGGCCGCTGCGCGAGCCGGTGGCCAAATACGGCCCGTTCGTCATGAATACTCGGGCGGAGCTGATGCAGGCATTCGAGGACTTCCAGAACGGCCGGTTTTGACGAAACGTCAGGTCCTGTCCACCTGTAGACGTTCGAGCACGTCGTCAACGACGCGCGAATCCTCGACGTCGACCACCACGACATCAAGCGGCTCGTCCTCACCCACAGGTTCGGCGCGCAGCCGCTGCCATTCCAACACGGACGTATCCGCCTCCGACGGATCCGCTCCCGCCGCGGCGCGCGTTAGCAGGCGCGCGCGCAGCACCGGCACAGGTGCTTGACAACACACCACGGACGGCCTGATTCCGAGCTGTGCGCCAAGATCGGCGAAGCGTCGCCGCTCGGCTCGGCGCAGCAGCGTCGCATCAATGATGACTGTGACGCCGCCGATCAGTGCATCGCGCGCCGCTCGCGCCATATCTTCGTGGACGTCCGCGCTCGCGTCGCTCGCGTACATTCCTTGTGCGACACCGGCACCGGAGCGCTCGAGCAGCATCATGCCTGCCCGGCGCTTGCGCTCCACGTCGGAGCGGATGTGGAGCGCATCGAGCCGTACCGCCAGCTGCCGGGCAAGCCAAGTCTTTCCCGTACCCGACAGGCCACTCATCAGGACCAGCCGCGGATGCGGCTCGGACAAGGCGCGCTGCGCGTGCGCGAGCAGCAGTGCGTGCTCCTTGCGCCACGCAGCGCGCGCAGTTGCCGCCGGTGTGCTTGCCGCCGCAAGCGCGGCAACCTTGGCGCGCACCAGCGCGCGGTGCGCCTCGTATAATGTAAGCACCCGGCACGCGTGATAATCCCCGCTGTGCTCGAGGTACGCGCTGCGGAACGCGTGCGCATGCACGCCATAGTGGCGAGCCGCCAGATCGCTTACGAGAAAGGCGATCTCGTCGGCCACATCGATCCAGCGGAACGTCGGCTCGTATTCCAGACAATCGAACGCAATCAATTGATCCGCCCAGCGCGTGATGTTGCGACTGTGCAAATCGCCATGACACTCACGCACCCGGCCGCTCGTGCGGCGCAGGGCCATCCAGGGCCGCGCGACAAACAGGCGCTGTTCGAGGCGCGCGCGCAGTGCCATCACCGCAGCACCCGCTGCAAATACGCTCGACGCCGCGGCGCACTCATCCAGATTGCGCAGCAGCATCGTGCTGACATGCTCCGGCCGACCCCAGGGCACATCCTCCGTGACCACGGGCAACGTGGCATGCAGGACGGCGAGCGCCCGACCGAAAGCCGCAAGCGCTGCCGGCTCGATTCGACCCTCGGCGAGCAGCCGGTCGAGCCGCTCGGCCGCGCCGAAGCGCAGCATGCGCACGGCATACTCGATGACCGTCTCGCCCGCGCCCGCGGCGCTGCGCACGACGACTCCTCCGGACGCCGCCACGATCGAGCAGACATCCTGGTACAGCTGCGGCGCGAAGCGCCGATTGAGCCGCAGTTCCTCCTCGCACAACTCACGGCGCCGCTGCAGCGTGCGCTGATCGAGAAACGCGTAATGCACCGGGCGCTTGATCTTGTAGGCAAATGCCCCGGCGAGAAGCACCCAGGAGAGGGGTGTCTGCAGCAGGCTTACCCTGACGAGCGGGTGCGGGTAGGCCCGCGGATTGAGTAAACCGGCAAGCCGCACCGGCAGCGCACCGGACGCCTCGGCACTAGCGGTCGACTCGAGGGTCATGGGCGTATCCGGAATGCTCGGTTGCTAAACCGGGGCGCGCGCACACGCATCGCGGCGACTGCACCCTGCAGCACGGTCCGCGCACGGGCGTTCCCGAGTCTGCCGCACCGCAACCCGGCAGGGTCGCAGAAGGAAAAGGTCGCCTTCCGATCGTTGTCGCTGCCACTGTGCAGCGTCTCGCGATAGCCGGTTCCGGGCAGTGACGAGAACCATGCAACGACCGCGTTCACCGGGGGTGCATGCCCGTGGGGGAACGGGCAGCTCCTTGAACCGAGAGACCGCATGGCGTTTCCTCCCAAGTTCCGCCGGAGGAACTCGCCCGAAATATTCTCTCCCATGCGCTTGGGAGACCATCCGTACCTGTACCCATAGGGGTGCGGGAAGCCGTCGCCGGCACGGCGCAGACATGGCGTCTGCGCATCCGGGCACATGCGCGGCGGCGCATGGTTCACCCTGCACTGCGGGACCCGCGGGGCGCGGTGCCCACGACGGGGCTTAAGAAGCGGTGGCGCCGGGCGCCGGCCCCGGACCACCCGCAGCTCGAGTGCACATCGCCGCTTTCCTCGTTATAAGATGCTTGTGTACAGTCCTCTGCTAGAGACTGTATTCCAATTCGAAAAGGTACAAAGTCATGGAATCCAAATTCATCCTGGTGCTGCTCGCCTCCACCACCGGCGCCGAGCAGTGCCTGCGCATCGGCGAGCAGATGAGCGCGCGTCTCGGCCAGCCGCTGCGCCTTGCCCACGTGGAGATCGGTTCGCGCGCCATCATCCTGCCCTCGCAGGAACAACTGTCCGAGTACGAGGTCGAGCACCTTGCCGAGCGCGAGCGGATGGAAACCGAAAAGCTGCGCGCGACGGTGGCGCAATGGACGCGCTCGACCGGCATCTCGGCGCAATTCGATCTGTACACGGGCGATCAATGGCGGGTGATGCGCCATTATCAACGCACGGCCAGCATGGTTGTGCTCGCTGCCCCCCATACTCAACCCGTTGGCCATCGCGAGGGGCTGCGCGCCGCCTTGTTACGCGCTCGCCATCCGGTGGTGATGGTGCCGCCCACCTGGGACGGCAGCTTTGGGCGGCGCCTGATGATCGGCTGGCGCGACATAGCGCCGCTGCGGCGGGCGCTTGCGGCCTTCCAGCCGTTTCTCGCCGTGGCCGAACAGGTCGAGGTGGTCGCTATTGATCAGGACGAGAGCGCCCTCGCGGCGGCACGCGCGACCATTGCGCCCATCGTGCCGGCGGCCGGCTATCGACTCATAGCTTCCGAGGGCCGCAAGACCGCAACCGCTCTGCTCGAGGCCGCCACCGCCTATCAGGCCGACGGGCTGATCATGGGCGCCTACCGCCGCGGGGAGCTGCTCAACTGGCTGTCGGCCGGCACTTCGAGCCGGCTGATTCAGTCGAGCGCGCTACCGCTGATGATGCGGCGCTGAGACGTTCCGTCGCGGGCTCGCCTGGCTCAAAGCCAGCCGAGCCCGCGCGCGAGCATGCTGAGCGCCACCAGCAGGATCATGGGCACGAACACCTTCTTCAGGTGAACATTGGACATGCGGGAGAGCGTCTTCGCCCCGAGCATCGAGCCACCCAACACCCCGACGGCCACCGGCGCTGCAATCATCGGGTTGATGTCCCCGCGCTGAAAGAAGATCCCGGCGGAGGCCGCCGCCGTCACCCCGATCATGAAATTGCTGGTGGTGGTTGAAACCTTCATCGGCAATCGCATGGCGGTATCCATCGCCAGCACCTTGAACGTACCGCTGCCGATGCCGAGCAGGCCGGATATCAGTCCCGCCACATACATCATGACGAAGCCGATGCGCACGTGCGCCACATGGTAGGAGACATCCTGGTGCGTGCGCTGATCCGAGTAAGTGCCCGGCAATTTCAGCCGGCCGGCCCATTTATGGTTCTTCACGCCGGTCGGCAGTTCCTCGCCGAGGCGCATCACGAGCGGCACCGCCGAGAACAGCAGGATGAGGCCAAATACGATGAACAGCACCGTATCATCGAGCATCGACGATATGAGCGCGCCGCAGATCGCCCCTGAGGTCGTGGCGATCTCGAGGAACATGCCGACCCGCAGATTGGTCATGCGGTCACGCACATAGGCCGCAGCCGCACCCGAGGAGGTGGCAATCACCGATACAATTGAAGCGCCGATCGCCGTGGCGAACGAGACGTGAAACACCAGCGTCAGGATCGGTACGATGAACACTCCGCCGCCGAGCCCGGCCAGTGCACCGACAAAGCCGGCGAACATGCTGCTCAGCGCGATGAACACCATGACGCCGACCGTGCTGTTCGGCGCATCCGTGAGCCCGGGTCGGCCCAGATAGGATCCAATCCCGAAGATGCTGAACAGCAGAATGGCAAGAACGATCGCCGTGATGAGAATGTAGGTGCGATCTTTCTCGATAGTGAAGGCGATGATCGACACCGCGACCCGCAACACCGGCGTGGCGAGCAGGATCAGCAGTCCGGCGGTGATGATTGCCATCGGCTGCGCGGCCCTCAGGCCCGCGGCCACCTCGAACAGCGTATCCGGAAAGGTCGCCGACGGCAGGCGACCGAGCAAGCGCAGCGCATAATAGTAAAAGACACCGCCGAGTATCACCGCAACGCTGGCCAGCACACCAATACGCAACACGCCGCTGATGATGAGCTCGGTCTTGCGGATCAGGCCATCGTCGGGCTTGGGGAGAACCGGCTCGCTGTCTATCGTAACGTTCGACATCCTAACACCAGAAGTATGTACAAACTTTTGTACGTTGACCCATAACAAAAATATAACGCAGGCGAAGGCTCGGAATGCCAGCCGGGCCCGCTGCGGCGCGCACAGTCTACTGCTCGGCAGGCGCTTTGGTGAAACGTTCTTATCGGCCGCCGCCGCCAGCCCGTGCGCCGGCGGCCCGATTGCGGTACCGAGCGCGGCACTAGGGACGCATTTGTGCCACGCCCGCGCGGCTCCTCGCCCGTTCGCCTCATGCCGGCGCGGGCGCTGCCGCTCGCCGCGGCGGGCGCCGCTCGCGATGACTGCGGCCATGCCCCGCCGTCGCGGTCGTTGCAATGGCGCCCGGGTGTCAGAATGCGCACACCGTCGCGTGCAGCAGCGGCGCAGATTTGAGCCAGATGCGAGCCCCGCTCCCCGCGGCGCAAGCCTTCAGGTCGCTGCCGGCCGGCAGGCGCAGCCACGACCAGCGGCTGAACCGCTCGCCCTGCTGCGTAAATCCGCCGCTCAGCACCAGCAGCTCGAGCCCGCGGGCATTGGGCAGGTCTATCGGGGCACCCGCGGCCCACTCGCCGATCCACACCCGCTCGTCGGAATCATCGAACAGAACGGCAGGGGTAGCCTGTGCCGCGCCGGCTCGCCACACCAGCGGCTGCAAGTCATCCTGGCGAAATTGCCAGAGCTTGACGAAGATGACGCAGCCGCCGGTACTTGCAGGCGCGTGCGCGCTGCCGGGCGGATTGCGCACATAGGACCCGGCCGGATACGCGCCCGCGTCATCTTCAAACACACCCTCCAGTACCAGAAACTCCTCCCCTCCGGGGTGCGTATGCCGCGCAAACCGGCTCGCGGGGGCGTAACGGACGATGGAGGTTGCCCGTGCCTGCTCCTGCCCGATTCGAAACAGCATCCGTCGCTCGACGCCGGCCGCCGGCGTGCGCACCCAGTCGAGCCGGCCCGCGTGCACGACGGTGCGACGCGAAAGGTCAGTGTTCAATCGCATGCTGCACCTCTGCTCTGCGCCGGAAATCTGCGCGCAGCCGCGTACGGATTGGCAGCGGCATGCCGAATGGACGCGGCGGCAGCGCCGATGGCCTGCGGCGATTGTGCAGCGCGGGCTGTACGGTGTCGCGCCTGAACCGCGCCACAGGCGCCCACTGCCTCAGCGACGCCCCCAGTGGCCTCACCGTGCCGGACTGCAGCACGGACGGCACTGACCACAGCTCCTCCGCCCGGTGCGCATTGCCATGCCAATCTGCTTGGAATCGCGACAACCGTGCACGTCACTGGCGGAGAGGGTGGGATTCGAACCCACGGTCCCCGTGAAGGGACGCCGGTTTTCAAGACCGGTGCAATCAACCGCTCTGCCACCTCTCCGCCGGGCGCTGAAATGGTAGCAAATTCCGATTGCAGCGCCGTTGCCGGCGGTGCAGATCTCGCCCTGCCCGCCCGACTGCGACCTCCGCCCCGGTGACATTGGCGCGAAGATCTCATCGCCCATGGCGAGGAGAGGCTGCACACACCGTCGTCACCGGACTCGGCGCACTCATCCTGCGCGCTCAAAGGTGTCGCGCCGATTCGTCGGGCACGAGACCCACGCCACCAGGGCCGATGTGAGCACGCCGCCAGCGCACGATCAGATAGGCCAGCGTCACCACCCCGACGGAAATCAGGCTCACGTGCAGGTCCCGCCCGAGACCGGGAGCGAACTGCATGGCGATCAGGATTGCGGCCATTGCCCCTATCGCGACATAGCTCGACCAGGGAAACAACCACAGTTGCACGCGCGGCGGCGGCGTACCGGCGCGCTCGCGCGCCCGGCGCAGCCGCAGGTGCGCCAGCGCGATCATGCCGTAGATGATCACCATGAGCGCCCCCGAGGCATCCACCAGAAACGCAAACACACCCTGCGGCGCCTGGATTGCCGCCAGAATTCCGGCGATCCCGGCGGCGCCGCACAGCAGCACCGAGCGCACGGGCACGCGTCGCGCGTTGAGCCGAATCAGCCCCTGCGGTGCATCGCCGCGCTCGGCCAGCACGAACAGGACGCGTGAGCAGACGTAGAATGCCGAATTCAGACACGAGAGCACGGCGGTGAGGATGATCGCGTCCATGGCAAGGCCCGCCCAGAGGAAATGCATGCGCGCAAGCGCAAGCGCAAAGGGCGATTGACCGATCTCGATGCGCCGCCAGGGCACCACCGCAACGATGAAGAATACAGAGCCGACATAAAACAGCAGGATGCGCACGATGATCGAACTGCCGAGCCGGGCGATGGCTCGCGACGGCGCGGCCGATTCGGCGGCGGCGATCGTGACGATCTCCGCGCCGGTGAGGGAAAAGAACACCGTCACGGCTCCGGCGAGCACCGATACAGCCCCATACGGCATGAATCCGCCCCAGGCCGACAGATTGGCGAAAGTCGGTCCGTGCGCGGACGTCAAGCCGCAGGCAAACGCGCCGGCAAGGGCAATGAACACGATGATGGCCGCGACCTTGATCGAAGCAAACCAGAATTCGAACTCCCCGTACGAGCGCGCCGACATCAGATTCACGCCCGTCATCAGCGTCATCAACACGCAACCCAGAACGCCGGCGGGAACATGCGGCATCCACGCGTGCAGGATGTTCGCGCCCGCGATCGCTTCGGCCGGCACCACGACGATCCAGAAGTACCAGTACAGCCAGCCGGCGATGAATCCCGCCCACGGACCGAGGCCGGCACGCGCAAACTCGGTGAATGAGCGCACGTGCGGCGTGGCGAGCGACATCTCCCCGAGCATGCGCATGACCAGCAGCACCAGTGTTCCGGTGATCAGGTAACTCAGGACGACAGCCGGCCCGACCGCGGCGATCGAGGCGCTGCTGCCGACGAACAGCCCGGCCCCAATGATCCCGCCAATCGAGATCATCTCCAGATGGCGCGGCTTGAGCGATCGGCTGAGCTCGCGCATCGCCTTCTCCCCCGGAATCGGCGGGCGGCTCAGTCCGACCCGAGCCGAGTCAGCCCGCCCAGATACGGCCGCAGCATCTGCGGTACGATCACCGTGCCGTCGGCCTGTTGGTAGTTCTCAAGCACCGCCACCAGAGTGCGACCCACCGCCAGCCCCGAGCCGTTCAGCGTATGGACCGGCTCAGGCTTGCCCTGGGGTGTGCGCCAGCGCGCCTGCATCCGGCGCGCCTGGAACGCCTCATCGTTGCTGCAGGAGGAAATCTCGCGGTAGCGTCCCTGCGACGGCAGCCATACTTCGATGTCGTACGTCTTGGCGGCGCTCGCACCGGTGTCGCCCGCACACAGCACCAGGGTCCGATACGGCAGCTCGAGCCGTCGCAGCACCTGCTCGGCGTGCGCGGTGAGCGCCTCGAGTGCTGCGTAGGACTCCTCCGGGCGCACGATCTGCACCAGCTCGACCTTGTCGAACTGATGGCTGCGGATCATGCCGCGGGTATCCTTGCCGGCCGCGCCCGCCTCCGAGCGAAAACACGGCGTATGGCACACGAACCGCAACGGCAGCGCCTCGGCCGGGAGGATCTGCTCGCGCACGAGGTTGGTCACCGGCACCTCGGCGGTCGGAATGAGATAGAACCCCGCATCGCCACGCAGCGCGAACAGATCCTGCTCGAACTTCGGCAGCTGGCCCGTACCGATCAAAGCGTGGCTTTGCACGAGGTAGGGAACATGGACCTCGGTGTACCCGTGCTCGGCGGTGTGCAGATCAAGCATGAATTGCGCAAGCGCGCGGTGCAGCCGGGCAATCTGCCCGCGCATGACCACGAAACGCGCCCCGGACATGCGCGCCGCGGCCGCAAAGTCGAGTCCGCCGAGCCGTTCGCCGATCTGCACGTGATCGCGCGGCTCGAACGCGAAGGTGCGCGGCTCGCCCCAACGACGCAGTTCGCGATTGTCCGCCTCGTCCGCTCCATCGGGCACCGACTCATGCAGCAGGTTCGGCAGCCCGAGCTGCCAGCGCTCGAGCTCGCTCTGCACGGCGGCGAGTTCAGCCTCGACGGCGGCGAGCGCCGTGGTGAGCTGTTCGGCGCGCGCGATGAGCGCGGTCACATCCTCGCCGCGCCCTTTGCCCATACCGACCGCCTTGGCATTGGCATTGTGCTCGGCCCGCAGCCGATCCGCCTCGATCTGTGCGTTCTTGCGCCGCTGCTCGAGAGCGGCAAGCCCTGCCACATCGAGTTGGAAGCCGCGCCGCGCCAGATTGCGGGCGACCGCTGCCGGATCGGCGCGCAGCAGTTTCAGATCGATCATGTTGGTTTGTTCCTCAAGCGGGCAAGCGCCTCGCCGATCTTGATTTCCAGACCGCGCGGCACAGGTCGATAGTATCGCCGATCGGGCAGCTCATCCGGCAGGTAGCGCTCACCGGCCGCGTAGCCTCCAGGCTCATCGTGCGCGTAGCGATAGCCGTGCCCATAGCCCAGATCCTGCATCAGCCGCGTCGGCGCATTGCGCAGGCGCAACGGCACCTCGAGCGTACCGGCAGCGGCAACATCGGCCTGCGCCTCGCCCATCGCGACATAGGCCGCATTGCTCTTCGGGGCGCACGCCAGATAGATCACGGCGTTGGCGATGGCGAGCTCGCCCTCCGGACTGCCCAGGCGGTCGTAGGCCTCCCACGCATCGAGCGTCAGCGCAAAGGCGCGCGGATCGGCAAGACCGATGTCCTCGATCGCCATGCGCACGATGCGCCGGGCAATGTAGAGCGGGTCACAGCCACCATCGAGCATGCGGCACAGCCAATACAGCGCCGCATCGGGGTCGGTACCGCGTACCGATTTGTGCAGTGCCGAGATCTGGTCATAGAACTGCTCGCCGCTCTTGTCGAAGCGCCGCCGCGGCCCGCTCACCACCTCCTGCGCGCACTGCAGCGTGATGCCGGCGCCCGGCGACGGCTGCGCCTGAGCGAGACTCGCCGCGAGCTCGAGCATATTCAGCGCGCGGCGCGCATCGCCGTCGGCAGACCGTGCAATCAGCGCCAGAGCCTCGGTGTCGGCTGTAAGACTCATTGCGCCGAGTCCGTGCTCGGGGTCCGCGAGCGCGGTGCGCAGCAACTGCTCGAGTTCGCCGGCACCGAGGGGCTTCAAAACATAGACCCGGGCGCGCGAGAGCAGCGCGCTCACGACCTCGAAGGAGGGATTCTCGGTGGTGGCGCCGATGAAAGTGAGCGTTCCGTCCTCCAAATAGGGCAGGAACATATCCTGCTGCGCCTTGTTGAAGCGGTGCACCTCATCGAGAAACAAGACCGTGGGCCGACCGCTGCGGGCGCGCTCGCTGCGCGCCGACTCGACCGCCGCGCGGATGTCCTTCACGCCGGCCATCACGGCCGATAGTCCGATGAATTGCGCGTCGCTGCGCTGGGCGATCAAGCGCGCAAGGGTGGTCTTGCCGGTCCCGGGCGGACCCCACAGGATCAGCGAGTGCAGCTGACCGGATTCGATCGCCTGACGCAGCGGTTTGCCGACGTGCAGCAGATGCTCCTGTCCGCGCACAGCATCGAGTGAACGCGGCCGCATCCGGTCAGACAGCGGCCGCGCGGAGTCCGGCAACTGTGTCGGCGCGGCGCTCAATGCAGCGGGTGACCGATCACATCCACGCCCGGTGGCGGCGTGAACCGCAATGCCGCAGCCGGCACCGGGACGTTGACCCGGATGTGTGTGAACGTGATGGTGGCGAGCTGCCCCAAGGTATCCTCAAGGATCATCTTCTTCAGCGTCCCGTGTTGAAATCCAAACAGCGCACTGCGGAAGTCTGCCCCGCTGCGATGGCGCGGCGTCACGTACACCCAGCGCAGACCCTCGCGCCGGCCGGCGAGCCGCTCGTGGAACGCGGCCTGCACACTCACCGTGCCCGACAGCAGCATCGCCGGAGTCGCCGCGAGCGCGGCCGTGAGCGGCTGCACGGTCACTTGCTTCAGCGTGCGGTCGTAGAACCAGAGGTTGCGTCCGTCGGCGACCATCAGCTGGCCGCCACCGCGGGAGTGCAGCGGATGGATGCTCCAGCGGAACTTGCCCGGGCGTTCGACGATCAGCGAACCGCTCGAGTGCGACAGCACCGCGCCGTGGGCGCCGACCAGCGTCTGCTCGAAGCTCACGCGCAGCGTATGCAGATGAGCCAGAAACCGATCAAGCGGCGTCGGAACACGCGTCGTTCGCACCGCCGCGATCGCCGTCGAACTCGGCGCAAAGAACACCAGCACCGCCGCGGCGGCGAGGATCCAGGACGAGTAAACTTGCCGCATCAGATTTCAATCCTCCGGTCGGGCCGGCACCAACACTTCGCGCGCGCCATTTGACTGCAACGGACCGACGAGCCCTGCGGCTTCCATCGCCTCAAGCAGTCGCGCAGCGCGGTTATAGCCGATTTTCAACCGCCGCTGCACGTACGAGATGGACGGCTTACGCTCGGTGGTGACGATCCGCACCGCCTCGTCATAGAGCGCATCCTCCTCCGGATCGGCCACCGCCGCCTCGCCCTCCTCACCCGGCAGACCCGGAATTGGTGTGCGCGGGCCGCTCAGCACCTCCTCGATGTAGTTCGGCGGTGCGGCCTTCTTCAGGGCCTGCACGACCCGATGCACCTCCTGGTCGGAGACGAACGCACCGTGCACGCGCGTCGGTATCGAGGTGCCCGGCGGCAGATACAGCATGTCCCCGTGCCCGAGCAACGTCTCTGCACCCATCTGATCGAGAATGGTGCGTGAGTCGACCTTGGCCGAGACCTGGAAGGCTATGCGGCACGGAATGTTCGCCTTGATCAGCCCGGTGATCACGTCCACCGAAGGCCGCTGCGTCGCGAGCAGCAAATGAATACCCGAGGCGCGCGCCTTCTGCGCCAGTCGCGTGATGAGCTCCTCGACCTTCTTGCCGACGATCATCATCAGATCGGCGAGTTCATCGATCACCACGACCACGTAGGGCAGCGTCGCCAGATGCGGGATCTGGCTCTGGTCGATGGTCGGATCATTGGCGGCGCGGGCAAGCTGCACCGGGTCAAGGATGGGCTTGCCCGCGGCAAGGGATTCCTTCACCCGGCGGTTGAAGCCGGCGAGATTACGCACGCCGAGCGCGGCCATCAGCTGGTAGCGTCGCTCCATCTCCGCCACGCACCAGCGCAGCGCGTTCGCCGCCTGCTTCATGTCGGTGACCACCGGGGAAAGCAGATGCGGGATGCCCTCGTACACCGACAGCTCGAGCATCTTCGGGTCGATCATGATCAGGCGGACATGCTCCGCGGTCGACTTGTAAAGCAGCGAGAGCACCATGGCGTTGATGCCCACGGACTTGCCGGAACCGGTCGTGCCGGCAATCAACAGATGGGGCATGCGCGCGAGGTCGGCCACCACGGGCGCCCCGCCGATATCCTTGCCGAGAACGAGTGCAAGCGGCGAGTGCATCTCGTCGTAGGCCTTGGAGCGGATGATTTCCCCCAAGGTCACCGTCTCGTACTTCTCGTTGGCGATCTCGAGTCCCATCACGTTCTTGCCGGGGATCACCTCGACCACCCGCACGCTCATCACCGACAGCGAGCGCGCCAGATCCTTCGCCAGACCGGTGATCTGACTCGCCTTGATCCCCGGGGCGGGCCTGAGTTCGAAACACGTCACCACGGGGCCCGGCTGCACCGCGACCACCTCCACCTCGATCCCGAAGTCGCGCAGCTTCATCTCGACGAGGCGCGAGAGACGCTCGAGCGCCTCGCTCGAGTACAGCGGCTCACGCGCCGGCGGATCGTCGAGCAATGCCAGCGGCGGCAGCTCATCGGCCTCGGCACGCTCGAACAGTCCCGCCTGACGCTCCTTCTCGATGCGCTCGCTCGGCTCGACCCGCGCCGCCGGCACCGTGATGCGCGGCGGGACCCGCGTGGCGGTCCTGCGCGTCTCATCGGCGACCGCCTCCTTGCGGGCCTGACGGCGCTCACGCCCGAGCGCCCGATCTTCGGCTTCAGCCCGGCGTGTGCGCGCCCAGCCAACCAGCGCCCACGTTCCCGTCCCCAGACGGTCCATCAGGCTGAACCAGGACACGCCAAAGCCGAGCGACAACCCCGCCATCCACGCCACCAGCATGACCAGCGTCGCGCCGAGATAACCGAGCCCGGCGCGCAGGCCGGCGCCGGCGAACTCCCCGAGCAACCCGCCGGCGCCCTCGTGCAGCGTACCGGGACCGAAGTTCAGGGCCGCAAGCGCCGCGGTGGACAGCACTAGCAGAGCCCAGCCGGCGGCCCGTACCAGCCGCGTGCTGCGCCCACTCGGCGCCTCGTGGGCGCCACGTTGAATCCGCCAGGCGCCAAAGCCGAGCAGAATCGGCAGCCAATAGGCGCTGCGCCCGAACAGGCCGAAGAGCGCATCGGCGAGCCACGCGCCCACCGGACCGATGCGATTGTGGACCGCCGCGGTGCTGCCACGGTAGAAGAAACCCGGATCCGCGGGACTGTACGTGGCGAGCGCGATGAACACCACGAGCGCCGCGGCGGCGACTGCGATGACCGCACTCTCGCGCAAAACGCCGGACAGCGCAGCGGTGAGACGGGACGATGGACGCGCGAGCGCCTGCGGATCGGCCAATGGGTACGGCTCCACAATCGAGCAAAAAGCAATAAACTGATTCTAGCGCAGTAGCGTGCCGCAGCGCCTTGGTAGTATCTCCTGTGCCGGCCCGCCGCCGGCGCCCAGCACTAGTAAAGGGATTACCGTCATGAGCGACACCCGGCATCGCCGTCTGATTATCCTGGGATCGGGCCCGGCCGGATACAGCGCGGCCGTCTATGCGGCCCGCGCCAATCGGACCCCGCTGCTGATCACCGGCCTCGAGGCCGGCGGACAGCTGATGACCACCACCGACGTGGACAATTGGCCGGGCGATGTCGAGGGCCTGCAGGGGCCGGCGCTGATGGAGCGACTGCGCCGCCACGCCGAGCGCTTCAATACCGAGATCGTCGGCGACCATATCAATGCCTGCGAGCTGTCGAGCCGACCGTTCCGGCTGCGCGGGGACTCGGGCGAGTACAGCTGCGATGCGCTGATCATCGCCACCGGTGCCACCGCCAAATACCTCGGCCTGCCCTCGGAGCAGCACTATCGCGGCCGGGGCGTGTCGGCCTGCGCGACCTGCGACGGATTTTTCTTCCGCGGCGAGCGTGTGGCGGTGATCGGCGGTGGCAATACCGCAGTCGAGGAGGCTCTGTACCTCGCGCACATCGCCGCGCACGTCACCCTGGTGCATCGGCGCGAGCGCCTGCGCGCCGAGAAGATCCTGCAGGATCGGCTGGCGCGCGAGGTCGAGGCCGGTAAAGTCACGCTGATCTGGGACCACACGGTCAGTGAAGTGCTGGGTGATGCGCGCGGGGTCACCGGCGTACGTCTCGCGCACACGCGCACCGGCGCGCTGCGTGAGCTCACGGTGAACGGTCTGTTCATTGCCATCGGTCACGCGCCCAACACCGGCCTGTTTGCCGGCCAGCTCGAGATGCGCAACGGCTATCTGCTCGTGCGCAGCGGCCTCGAGGGCAATGCCACCGCGACCAGTCTCCCGGGGGTGTTCGCCGCCGGCGATGTCGCCGATCCGATCTATCGCCAGGCGATCACCTCGGCCGGCGCCGGCTGCATGGCCGCCCTCGATGCCGACCGGTATCTCGATACGCTCGATCTCAGCGCCGAATAGCGCAGTGACATGCGGCTCGCCGTCCACTCGAGCATCGATCAGATCAATCGGCAGCAGTGGAACACGCTCGCCGGTGCCGCGCAGCCGTTCCTGCGTCATGAGTTTCTGGCCGCGCTCGAGCACACCGGCTGCCTCGGGCAGGCGCGCGGCTGGCTGCCGTGCCCGATCACGCTGCACGATGCCAACGGTCTGGCTGCCGCTGCGGCGGTGTACCTCAAGACGAACTCCTTCGGTGAATTCGTCTTCGATTTCGCCTGGGCCGAGGCCTACGCCCGCCACGGACAGAACTACTATCCGAAGCTCACCCTGGCGATACCGTTCACGCCGGCCAGCGGGCCGCGACTGCTGGTGCGCGCGGATCTCGACCGGCCGACGCTCGCCGCGCGGCTGCTGGCGGCGCTTGCGGACCTCGCGCGCGAGCGCGGCTGCTCATCCGCGCACGCACTGTTCCTCACGGCACAGGATCGGGCGGCCTGCGCGGCCGCCGGCTGGCTGCTGCGGCGTGATTGCCAGTTTCACTGGACGAACCGCGGCTATCGCAGCTTCGAGGACTATCTCGGCACCTTCACGGCCGAGAAGCGCAAGAAAGCGCATCGCGAACGCCGGCGCGTCGCCGAGGCGGGGATCGAGTTCCGCACCTATCTCGGCTCCGAGATCGATCGCCCGCTGCTCCATCGCGTGCACGCCTTTCACCGTGCGACGTTTCTACGGCACGGGCACGAGCCGTACCTCAGCGCCGAGTGCTTCGCCGAGATTGCGCGCACGCTCGGGGACGCCCTGATGGTGAAGGTCGCCGTGCAGCACGGACAGCCGGTGGCCGCGGCCGTATTCTTCTGGTCCACCGAGACACTCTGGGGCCGTTACTGGGGTGCCGAGGGCCCCTACCACAGCCTGCACTTCGAGACCTGCTATCACCAGGGAATCGAGTTCTGCATCGAGCGCGGCATCGGCCATTTCGAACCCGGCACGCAGGGGGAGCACAAGATCAGCCGCGGCTTCGAGCCCACCCTCACCTGGTCGGCCCATCACATCCTCGATACCGACTTTCGCGCCGCCATCGCCGAGTTCCTCGCGCACGAAGCCGACTGGGTGGACGCCTATGCCGGTGAGGTCGGCCGGCACGTCCCCTTCCGCAAGGCGCCCTCATGAGGCGCATTACCTGGCTGTCCGCGCACGATGCGCCCGAGTGGTTTCCGCCGCTCGAGGATGCGCTGGCCGAGCCCTCCGGACTGCTCGCCGCGGGCGCCGATCTGTCGATCCGGCGGCTGCTGGCCGCCTACCGGCGCGGCATCTTCCCCTGGTACGCCCCCGGCCAGCCGGTGTTGTGGTGGGCACCGGATCCGCGCACGGTCCTGTTTCCGGCGGAGTTCCGCTGTCACCGCAGTCTTGCCAAAACCTTACGGAACAAAGGCTACCATGTGGATATCGACCAGCAGTTCGAGGCGGTGATCGAAGCGTGCGCAGCACCCCGGGCCCGCAGCCCCGGCACCTGGATCACCCCCGAGATGCGCGCTGCCTACGTACGGCTGCATCACCTCGGCTTTGCCCACAGTCTGGAAGTGATGCGCGCCGGGGTCCTTGCCGGCGGGCTGTACGGCGTGCGGCTCGGTGGAGTCTTCTTCGGGGAATCGATGTTCAGCCGGCAGCGCGATGCCTCGAAAGTGGCCCTCGCACACCTGGTTGCGCTGTGCGCCGGCAACGACATTGCGCTCATCGACTGCCAAATGCCCTCGGCGCACCTGGCGAGCCTGGGTGCCCGTTCGATCAGCCGCGCCGAGTTCCAGCGCCTGCTCGAGCGCTGGATCGCGCCCCTGCCGCTACCGCTCGCCGCAGCCAACCCGGTCCGGTGAGGTCCAGGCGTCCGACCCACCCCGAGCGACTGCGCGTTTCAAATTGCGTCGACGCGGCCTTTTGTGCTGCAATTCGCGCCCCCGCAATGCAAAGGGTCATATGTCCAAAGAAGACGCCATCCAGATGGAGGGTGAAGTGGTAGAAACCCTACCCAACACCACCTTCCGCGTGAAGCTCAAGAACGGGCACATCGTGACCGCCCATATCTCCGGCAAGATGCGCAAGAACTACATCCGCATCCTCACCGGCGATCAGGTTACGGTAGAACTGACCCCGTACGATCTCACCAAGGGACGCATCATCTATCGCGGGCGCTAAACAGCCACCTCCGGCTGCGCTGCGCTCGTGCACGTCAGCTCCAGATGCGAGCTGTCCGAAGCCACCGATACACGCACCTGCCCGCCGCCGACCAGACGCCCGAACAGGAGTTCCTCGGCCAGCGGGCGTTTGATGTACTCCTGCAGCGTACGGGCCATCGGCCGCGCGCCCATCTTCGGATCCCAGCCCTTCTCGGCAATCCAGCGCCGCGCGGCCTCGTCGAGAGAGATCTGCACGCCCTTTTGCTCGAGTTGCATCTCCACCTCGAGGATCAGCTTGTCCACCACGCGCTCGATGGTGGGCCGATCGAGCGGCGCAAATGGAATGATGGCATCCAGGCGATTTCTGAACTCGGGCGTGAACAGCCGCCGGATCGCCTCCATGCCGTCGCTGGCATGGTCCTGGGTCGTGAAGCCGATGGAGGGACGGGCCATCTCCTGCGCACCGGCGTTCGTGGTCATGACGATGATGACATGGCGGAAATCGGCCTTGCGGCCGTTGTTATCCGTCAGCGTGCCGTGATCCATCACCTGCAGCAACAGATTGAACACGTCGGGATGGGCCTTCTCGATCTCATCGAACAGCAGCACGCAGTGCGGATGCTGGGTCACCGCCTCGGTGAGCAGCCCGCCCTGATCGAAGCCGACGTAACCGGGCGGTGCGCCCACCAGGCGTGAGACGGTGTGCCGCTCCATGTATTCAGACATGTCGAAGCGCAAGAACTGCACCCCGAGGATGAGGGCGAGCTGCCGGGTCACCTCCGTCTTGCCAACGCCGGTCGGACCGGCGAACAGGAAGCTGCCAACCGGTTTGCGCTGATCGCCCAGCCCGGAGCGCGCCATCTTGATGGCCGCGGCCAGCGCCTCGACGGCACGGTCCTGACCAAAGATCACCAGCTTCAGGTTGCGCTCGAGGCTGCGCAGCGCCTCCCGATCGGACGATGACACGCTCTTCGGCGGGATGCGCGCCATGCGCGCCACCACATCCTCGATATGGCTCACCTCGATGGCCGCCGGACGCTCCGGCGCGGGCTTCAAGCGCTGGCGCGCACCGGCCTCATCGACGACATCGATGGCTTTGTCCGGCAGGTGGCGCTCGTTGATGTGCCGTGCCGCAAGCTCGGCGGCCGCCTGCAGCGCCGCGGTGGTGTAGGGGATGCCATGATGCGCCTCGAACCGACCCTTCAGGCCGAGCAGGATTTCCACGGTTTCCTGGACCGAGGGCTCGGTGACATCGATCTTCTGGAATCGGCGCGCCAGCGCGTGATCCTTCTCGAAGATGCCGCGATATTCCTGATAAGTGGTCGAGCCAATGCAGCGCAGTTCGCCATTGGTGAGCACCGGCTTGATCAGATTGGAGGCGTCCATGACGCCCCCCGAGGCCGCACCAGCGCCGATCACCGTGTGAATCTCGTCGATGAACAGGATCGCCCCCGGGAGCTTCTTTAGCTCACCGATCACCCCTTTCAGGCGCTTCTCGAAATCCCCGCGATATTTGGTACCGGCGATGAGCGCACCCATGTCGAGCGCGTAAAGCGTGCACTCCGCGAGCACTTCGGGCACTTTTTCCTCGACGATCAACCGCGCCAGACCCTCGGCGATGGCGGTCTTGCCAACTCCTGCCTCGCCCACGTAGAGCGGATTGTTCTTGCGGCGCCGGCACAGGATCTCGATCGTGCGCTCGACCTCGAGCGCCCGCCCGATCAGCGGATCGATGCGTCCCTCCTGCGCCATCCGGTTCAAATTGGTGGTGTATTTCTCAAGCGCGCTGCTCCCGTCGGCCTCGCGCTCCTCGGCCGCCGACGGCTCGTCGGCCGATTTCTCTTCGGCGAGCTTCGACAGTCCGTGCGCGATGTAATTCACCACGTCCAGGCGTGTGACGTGCCGGCGATTGAGCAGAAACACCGCGTGACTCTGCTTCTCGCTGAAGATCGCGACCAGCACATCCGCGACACCGACTTCCTTGCGGCTGCTCGATTGCACGTGATAGACCGCGCGCTGTAGCACGCGCTGGAAGCCGAGCGTCGGCTGCACCTCGCGCTCCAGGCCCTCGCTCACCCGTGGCGTGGACTGCTCGATGTGCTCTTTCAGCTCCTGACGCAGCCGCGCCAAGTCCGCGCCACAGGCGCGCAGCACCTCGCGCACCCGCGGCGTATCGAGGATGGCCAGCAACAGATGCTCGACCGTCAGGTACTCGTGGCGAGCCTCGCGTGCCTGATGGAATGCATCGTTCAAACAATATTCAAGCTCGTTGGACAGCACTTTACTCGAGCCTCTTACCGCCTAAGCCTCTTCCATCGTGCACATCAGGGGATGTTGGTTGTCGCGGGCATAGGTGGTCACCTGCGCAACCTTCGTCTCGGCAATTTGGAAGGTGAAAATCCCGCACACACCCTTACCCTGCGTGTGCACTTCCAGCATGATACGCGTCGCGGTGGAACGGTCGAGTGCGAAGAATTTCTCCAGCACGTCGACGACGAATTCCATGGGTGTGTAATCGTCGTTCAGCAGCACGACCCGGAACAGCGGCGGGGGCTTGACCTCGGGCCGCGCCTCCTCGACGATCGCCCCGGTTTCGGGTCGGGTAGGATGGGGGTCGGACATGCAGTCTTTATAGGGGGCGGCTGCGCGCAACACAAGTGCGGCAAGCGCCTGCGCCCTGCGGACCGCCGCTGATATTTGAGAAACAAGCGCTTGTGAGCGCGGCCGACGGACTCGTATCATCCATTGAACGATGCTGAACGCCATGAACCTCTGGCTGGTCTAACCGTCTCGGACCCGATCGACACACCGAATGAACACCGCGTCCTGGCTCGAGGGATTTCGGGCAAGTGACCACTGGCGCACGCTGCTCGCGCAGCGCGGTCCCGGCTGGACCACCGCGCTCCTCGCGCTGGCGGTCGCCGGGCAATTGGCGCTGCTTGTAACCGGCTTTGCGAGCGGCGGGCCGCCGCCGCCGGCGCCGGCGGTCTGGCACCCGCATGCCCAAGCGCCGGACGTGGCGCAAATCGTCTCAAGTCACCTGTTCGGTCGAGCCGCCCCGGGCACAGGTCCCCTCGGCGCGGACGCTCCGCAGACATCCCTGCCGCTGGTCCTCACCGGCGTCATGGCCGTGCCCGACCCCTTTGGCGGCCTGGCCATTCTCGGTCCGAACGCCCAGACGGCCAAGGTCTACGCGGTCGGCGACAGCGTACCGGGCGGAGCCGAGCTCGATGCGGTGCTGCCCGAAAAAGTCCTGCTGCGGCGCAATGGACAATTGCAATCGCTGTCGTTACCCCGGCAATCGCCCATCAACACACCGCCGCCGCGCGCAGCGCTGCCGCTGTCGGCGACCCGGGCGCCGCAGTTTGCCGCGCACATGCGTGCCCTGGTTGCGCGCCACCCGGCAGTGCTCGCTGAACTGCTGCGTCCCGAGCCAGTGTTCGCCGACGGCCGGCTGCGTGGCTATCGGGTGTATCCGGGCAGCGACCCGCAGGCGTTCGCGCGCCTCGGACTTAAATCCGGGGATCTCGTCATGGCCATCAACGGCACACCGCTCGACAACCCCGCACAGGACCAGGAGGTCTTCGACACGCTCGGCTCCTCGAGCCAGGCGACGGTGACCATCCTGCGCCACGGCGTACAGCGCGTCCTGACGCTCAATCTGGCTCAGGTGGAGTCTGCCGCGCAGTCACTTCGGATCCCCGCCGCCGCTCAGCCGGCTGCAAGCGCCCCTACCCCCCTGCCCTTCGGGGCCGCACCGGCCGCACCACCGCCATCGCCATGAGGAGCCTTCCGTTGATCAGAGGCTTACGCGTACTCGCGCTCGGCATCCTCGCCGGCATTCCCCTCATCTGCCGCGCGGCCGAGCCGGCGGCAACGCGCATCACGCCGAACTTCAAGGACGCCAACATCCGCCAGATCATCCAGGCGGTCAGCGCCGCAACCGGCAAGGACATCATCGTCGACCCGCGGGTGAACGCAGAAGTGACGATGTACTCGGCAACCCCGTTGTCGCCCAAGGCCTTCTACCAGGCGTTCCTCTCGATCCTGTCGGTCTATGGATACATCGCGGTGCCGTCCGGACACAACATCATCGACATCGTGCCCAATGCCGATGAGCGCATCATGCCCGGAATCAACCTGCCGAAAAAAGTGAGCGCGACCTCGGATGAGATCGTGACCGATGTCATCCCGGTGCAGAACGTGAGCGCCGCGGAGCTCGTGCCCATCCTGCGCCCGCTGGTGCCCGAGTGGGGACACCTCGCCGCCTATCCGCCCTCGAATCTGCTCATTATTTCGGACCGGGCGAGTAACGTGCACCGCATCATCCGCATCGTCGAGCGCATGGACCGCGTCGGCAATCAGGACGTCGACGTCATACCGTTGCGGAACGCCTCGGCGACGCAGGTCGTGCAGGTGATCGATGAGCTCTATCAGGGGGCGGCCCAGACGCAGATGGGCCGCACGTTCAAGATCGTCGCGGACCCGCGTACCAACAGCGTGCTGATCAGCGGCGACCCGGCCGAGCGGCTGCGCATTCGCGCGCTCGTGGCGGAGCTCGACACACGCGCCGCCGGCGGCGGCGACACGCGCGTAGTGTACCTGCATTACGCCAGCGCCAAAGTCCTCGCCCCGCAGCTCGAGAAACAGATGCGCGAACTCGCCGAGATCTCCACCGGCGGCGGTGTCAAGGGCGCCGCGCAGGCCGCTGCCGAAAAGAATGCGCTCGTGTGGGCCGACACGCAGGACAATGCGCTCGTAATCACTGCCCCCCCGAAAGTGATGCGCACGATCTTGCACATCGTCCATCAGCTCGATATCCGCCAGCCCCAGGTCCTCGTGCAAGCCATCATCGCCGAGGTGGATGTCGACAAGACCGACGACCTCGGCGTCAATTGGGCTGCGTATTCGCAGGTAGACAAGCTGCCGCTCGGCGGCTTCGTCGCTCCGGTCGGCAACACCAGCATCGTCGATCTCGCCGCGGCGGCGCAGAACCCCACGAATCTGACCACATCGCTGCTCGAGGGCACGACCATCGGCATCGGCGAGGTGAGCGCCGGCGGGGTGTCGTTCGCCGCTATGTTGCGCGCGCTACGTTCCAACAGCGGCACCAACATCGTGGCGACACCCTCGGCGGTGACTCTGGACAATCACGCCGCGGTGCTGAAGTCGGTCGAAGAGGTGCCGTACGTGACCGGCCAGTACACCAGTGCCTCCACGGTCACCAACGGCTCGGTCACGCCGTTTCAGACCTATCAGCAGATTGCGGTCGGCACCATTCTCAAGGTCACCCCGACGATTTCGGCCACCGGCAACTCGGTGCTGCTGAAAATCGCCGTGGAGAGCTCGAGCGTACTGCCCACCTCCACCTCCGAGGTCAATCCGACCACGCTCAAGCGCAGCATCACGACCAACGTGCTGATCCGCAACAAGGGTGTCGTCGTTCTCGGCGGCCTGATCGAGAACGAGCAGGACCGTGCCAATACCGGCATACCCTACGTCGGGGACATTCCGATCATCGGCTGGCTGTTCAAGGCGCGCAATGACAGCTCGACACGCACCAATCTCATGATCTTCATCAAACCGACGATTCTGCGCAATCAGGCTGAGGCCAACAGCCAGACCAGCGGCACATACCGGTACATGCTCGAGCAGGAGCGGGCCCAGCCGCCGAGTCAATGGCCGCCGCTGCTCTCCGGCCAACCCCTGCCGCAGTTACCGCCGCTGCCCGCCACGACCCGCGCCCGCCATCCGGCCCGGAAGATGACGCAGACCACGCGCGCGCCGAGGAAACCGGCCGCCGCAAGCACCGCGAGCCCGCCCACGCCGTGAGCGAACCGCGACCCATCGATGCCAAGGCCGAGGTCATCGCGGCGGCGCCGCGCCTGCCCTTCGCGTTCGCCAAGCGCCACGGCGTGCTCGTGCGGACCCTCACGCCCGAGAGCGCCGAGTGCGTCTGCCGCGAGCAGGCCTCCGCGCTCGGGCTCGCCGAAGCCCGGCGGGTGCTCGGCCGCCCGATCCGGCTCACCCGCGTCACCGCGGCCGAATTCGACCAGCTGCTGCAGCAGGTGTACGAGGCCGGCTCCGACGCCATGCAGGCCGTCGAGGGGTTGAACGGGACGGAGGATCTAGCGCATCTCGCCCAGGAGCTGCCCGAGCAGGCCGATCTGCTCGACAGCGACGACGATGCACCCATCATCCGCCTGATCAATGCCGTGCTCACCCAGGCGGTCAAGGAGAATGCCTCCGACATCCACATCGAGCCGTTCGAAAACCGTCTGGTGGTGCGCTTTCGCGTCGATGGAGTGCTGCGTGAGGTGCTGCAGTCCCGGCGCGCGGTCGCGCCGCTGGTCGTCTCGCGCGTCAAAGTCATGTCCAAGCTCGATATCGCCGAGAAGCGCCTGCCGCAGGATGGGCGCATCAGCCTGCGCATTGCCGGCCGCGCCGTCGATGTGCGCGTCTCGACCATTCCGGCCGGTTACGGCGAGCGGGTGGTGCTGCGCATCCTCGATAAGCAGGCCGGACGGCTCGACCTGCATGCCCTCGGGATGGATGCGCAGACCGAGCGCCGGGTCGATGAGCTCATTCACAAGCCGCACGGCATTCTGCTCGTGACGGGGCCGACCGGCTCGGGCAAGACCACGACCCTGTACGCGGCGCTCGAGCGGTTGAACGACGACACCCGCAATATCATGACGGTCGAGGATCCGATCGAGTACTACATCGACGGCATCGGCCAGACTCAGGTCAACACCAAGGTAGAGATGACCTTCGCACGTGGTTTGCGCGCCATCCTGCGTCAGGATCCGGATGTGGTGATGATCGGGGAAATCCGCGACCTTGAAACCGCTCAGATTGCCGTCCAGGCAAGTCTCACCGGCCATCTCGTGCTCTCGACGCTGCACACAAATACCGCCGCCGGCGCCGTCACTCGCCTGCGCGACATGGGTATCGAGCCGTTCCTGCTCTCCTCGAGCCTCATCGGTGTGCTGGCCCAGCGCCTGGTGCGGGTACTCAATCCGGCCACCAAGCAGCCCTTCACGGCCGGGGAAGCCGAACGGCGGCTGCTGCATCTGCCCGCGGGCGATCCCGCCCCGACGCTCTACCGGCCGGGCGCCGACGCCATGGGCGGCTACCGTGGCCGCTCGGGCATCTACGAACTCATCCTCGTTGATGAGACGCTGCGCACCATGATCCATGACGGCGCAAGCGAACAGCAAATCGAGCACCACGCCCGCCGCACCACCCCCTCGATCCGCGATCACGGCCGGGAGCGTATCCTGCGCGGGGAGACCACGCTCGAGGAAGTGCTGCGCGTGACGCGGGAGGATTGAGGTGGGCGCCTTCGAATACACGGCGCTCGATGCCAGCGGCAAGGAGCGCAAGGGCATCCTGGAGGGCGACACGCCGCGGCACATCCGCCAGCAGCTGCGCGATCAGCAGCTGCTGCCGGTGCGTGTCAGCGAGGTGGCCGAGCGCGAGGCGAGCCGCCAGCAATCCTTCGCGTTTCTGCGGCGGGTTTCGGCTGCGGACGTGACGCTGCTCACGCGCCAGCTCGCCACCTTGGTGCGCGCCGGCCTGCCGCTCGAGGAGTCACTTCTCGCCGTCTCGCAGCAGACCGACAAACCACGCCTGCAAAGCATCCTGCTCGGCGTACGCGCCAAGGTGATGGAGGGGCATACCCTGGCCGAGGGTCTGAACGAGTACCCGCGCGTGTTCCCGGAAATCTATCGCGCGACCGTCAGCGCCGGCGAGCAGGCCGGCCACCTCGATGCGGTGCTCGAACGGCTCGCCGATTACACCGAGCGGCGCGAAGAAATCCACCAGAAGGTCCTCGCCGCGATGCTCTACCCGATCGTGCTCACGGTGATGTGCTTCATCATCGTCTCGGCCCTGATGGTGTGGGTGGTGCCCAAAGTCGTGGGCGTATTCGAGGCCAATAAGGCGCAGCTGCCGCTCATCACCCGCATCCTGATCGGCACCAGCGGTTTTCTGCGCACCGAGGGTATCTGGCTGGTGCTCGGGATCGCCGTGGCCGTGTTCCTGTGGCGGCGACGCCTCAGGGACCCTCAGGCCCGCCGGCGCTTTCACCGCGTGTTGTTGCGCCTGCCGCTCGCCGGCAAGCTGGTGCGCGGCTTCAATACGGCGCGCTTCACCCGCACTTTCAGCATCCTCTCCTCGAGCGCGGTGCCGGTGCTCGATGCGCTGCGGATCTCGGGCGAAGTCGTCACGAGCCTGCCGATGCGCGATGCCGTGCTCGCGGCGGCCGACCGGGTGCGCGAGGGGGCTCCGATCGGCCGCTCGCTCGCCGTGAGCAAGCTGTTCCCGCCGATGACCATCCACCTCATCTCGAGCGGGGAGGCGAGCGGGGAGCTCGATGCCATGCTCGATCAGGCCGCCGCCAGCCAGGAGCGCGAGCTCGATGCACTCATGGCGGCCATGGTCGGTCTGCTCGGGCCGATGTTGATTGTAGTGATGGGACTGTTCGTCATGGGCATCGTTTTTGCAATGCTCCTGCCCATCTTCCGTTTGGATGATCTGATTCACTGATTGGGACATTGCGTCCGGCGGACCTTTGCATTAATTTTTTCCCACCCTCTCTCGCGGGAACCCGACGTGCCGCATGAGTGAGAAATCAGAATCGGAAGACTTTGACGAGGAAGACGAACCGGTTGCCGAGGACGATGATGTCGATCTCGAGCACGTGATTCAGGACCTCGATATCGCCAAGCATCGTCCGCAGCGCAGCGCCGATCCTGCCTGGCGGCGGCTTGAGCGTCTGATCGAGGAAAAGCACACCGCCGAACTCACCAGCGATTTCGAGGACTACGAAATCGACGGGACGGAGCGGCCGCGGCGACGGAAGAAATAGTGCATGGGTTGGGCCCGGGGCGTGCCGCGCGCGCGACCCGCCGCTCAATGGAACTCGCGCACGCGTATACGCAGCGCCCCGAGGAGCGCGGTGCGATCGAGCAACCGCCCGGCAATGAGGTGTGTCACTCCCGCCTGGCGCTGCAGCCGGCCCTGCACTTCGAGCAGCCGTGCGGACACGAGCGCCTCGCGGCAGGCGCGGCCGATGCGCTCCCAGACGATGATATTGACCTGTCCGCTCTCGTCCTCCAGGGTCACAAAGGTGACGCCACCGGCCGCCGCGGGCCGTTGCCGCAACAGAACGATACCGGCGATGCGCACGCGGCTGCCATCCGCCAGCGGACCGATGTCCGCGGCCCTGCACAACCCCCGCGCGCGCAACGTTGGTCGCAGCAACGCCAGCGGATGCGGCCCCAGAGTCAGCCCCACGGCCGCGTAATCGGCCACGACAGTCTCACCTTCGGTCGGCGCCGACAGCAACGGCGCGGCCTCGCCGAGTTTGCTCGGCGCCTGCTCGATGGGCAGCGACCGGTCCGTTCCCGCCACGTCCCAGAACGCCCGGTGACGGTTGCCGCTCAGCGCCGCGAACGCTCCGGCCGCGGCCAATGCCTCCAAATCCCTGCGCTCGAGTCGGGCACGCCGGGTAAGTTCTGCCACAGTGGCAAAGCCGGCCTCCGTCCGCGCGGCAAGCAGCCGTGTGACCCCCGTCTGCGAGAGCCCTTTCACCAAGCGCAAGCCCAGCCGCAGCGCCGGCTGCCCGTTCCCCCGGGGCTCAAGGGTGCAATCCCAGTCGCTGGCACATACGTCGACGGGACGCACCTCGACGCCATGCTCGCGCGCATCGCGCACCAGTTGCGCGGGGGCATAAAAACCCATCGGCTGGCTGTTGAGCAGCGCTGCGGTGAACGCCGCCGGTTCGTAACATTTCAGCCAGGCCGAGTCGTACACCAGCAACGCGAAACTGGCGGCGTGCGCCAACGGAAAGCCATAATCGCCGAACCCGCGTATCTGCTGGTAGATCCGTTCGGCAAATTCCCGTGGATAACCGCGCGCGGCCATACCCTCGAGGAGCTGCGTGCGCAAGTGCTCGATCCCGCCGCTGCGCTTCCAGGCGCCCATCGCGCGCCGCAGCTGATCGGCCTGCCCGGGGGTGAAGCCCGCGGCCACCATCGCCAGCTGCATCACCTGCTCCTGGAAGATCGGTACTCCGAGTGTGCGCTGCAGCACCGCCTCGACTTCCCGGTTCGGGTAGCTGACCGGCTCGAGACCCTGGCGACGCCTGAGATAGGGATGGACCATGTCACCTTGAATCGGCCCGGGACGCACGATCGCCACCTCGATGATCAGATCGTAATAGCACTGCGGCCGCAGCCGCGGCAACATCGCCATCTGCGCGCGTGATTCGATCTGAAACACCCCGACTGTATCGGCCTTCGAGATCATGGCATAGACCTGCGGATCCTCCGCCGGCAGCGTCCCGAGCGCCCAGTGCGTACCGCGCAGAGTATTGACCAGAGCGAAGGCTTTCCTGAGCGCGCTCAACATCCCGAGCGCGAGCACGTCCACCTTGAGCAGTCCCAAGGTGTTCAGATCGTCCTTGTCCCACTGCACGACGGTCCGCTCGGGCATGGCCGCGTTCTCGATCGGCACCAACTCATCGAGCCGTCCGGCCGCGATCACCAGACCACCGACATGCTGGGACAGATGGCGGGGAAAGCCTGGAAACGCGAGCAGCGCCTGCGCGAGCGGCAGCAGCCGCGCGAGCACCGGCTCCGCGGGTGCGAACCCCGCCGCGGCGAGCCGCTCGGGCAAGGTCTCGCTCCCCTCCCACCCCTGCATCACCTGGGCGAGCCGCGCGCACCTGTCGGGCTCGAGTCCGAGGGCCTTGCCGAGATCGCGCAGCGCGCTGCGCGCCCGATAGACAATCACCGTGGCGGCAAGCGCGGCGCGCTCGCGCCCATATTTGTCGTAGACGTACTGGATGACTTCCTCGCGCCGCTCATGCTCGAAATCGATGTCAATATCGGGCGGCTCGTTGCGCTCCTTGGAAATGAACCGCTCGAACAACAAGCCCGCGCCGCGCTCGGGGTCGACCGCGCTCACGCCGAGGCAATAACACACCCGCGAATTTGCGGCCGACCCCCTGCCCTGACAGACGATGCCGCGGCTGCGTGCAAAGGCAACCAGATCGTGCACGGTGAGAAAATACGGCTCGTAACCGAGTGCCCTGATCACCTGCAGCTCGTGCTCGAGCGCGGCGCGCTCACGCGGCGGCACGCCTTGCGGCCAGCGCTGCTGCGCACCGGCTTCGGTGAGCTGGCGCAGATGGCTCGCCGGGGTCTGCCCCGGCGGCACCAGCTCGCTCGGATACTCGTACCGCAGCTCATCAAGAGAAAACGTGCAGCGTGCCGCGATCCGCACTGTCGCCTCGAGCAGTGGCGCAGGATAGAGCTTGGCGAGACGACCGCGTTCGCGCAGATGGCGCTCACCATTGGGGTACAGGGTCCCGGCGAGCGCGGCGATGGGCGTGTTCAGCCGGATGGCCGTCAGCGCATCCTGGAGCTTGCGCCGCGCGCGCACATGCATGTGCACATCGCCGCTCGCCACCTGCGCAAGTCCGGTCTGTCGCCCGATGCGCGCCAGCGCCTCGAGCCGCGCACGGTCGGTGCCACCGCGCTGCAGTTCCACGGCGATCCATACCGCACCGGGAAAATGCTCGGCCAGCCAATACGCTTCCTGCGCCTGCGGCACCTCCCCGGGCAGCCACAGGAGCAGACAGTGCGCGAGCGTGTCGGTCAGATCCTGCCGTGTCAACCGATAACCGCCTTTGCCTGCGGCACGGCGGCCACGGGTGATCAACCGGCACAGGCGGCCGTAGCCATGCCGATCGGTTGCGAGCACCACCACGGCGAGGCCGCACTCGAGCCTCAGCTCTGAGCCGATGATCAACTGCACACCGTGCTCCTTGGCGGCCACATGCGCGCGCACCACGCCCGAGAGCGAACATTCGTCGGTGAGCGCCAGGGCGCTGTAGCCAAGCTCGGCGGCCCGGGCGATGAGTTCCTGTGGATGCGAGGCCCCGCGCAGAAAGGTGAAGTTGCTCAGGCAGTGCAGCTCGGCATACGCGGGCACGGCGACGGCACTCACGCGAACACGCCCTGCAGAAACCAGCGATGTGGCGGCGCTCGTTCACGAAACAGCCACAGCCGCCGACCGTACGCATCCACGGCTTCGTAGTAATCCCGCTCGACATCGCGGTCATCCCACCAGCCGGTCTCGATCCGCTCCGGCTCGCTCACCAGACGCAACGCGCCGCGATAGCGCGGCAGGCCCTCGCCGTCGCGCAGCGGTCGTGGCATGGACAACAGCCAGAACGGGCGGGCCGTGAAGCGGCGCGCGACCGGCCAGGCCTGGCCTGGCCGCGGGATCATCCCAGGGCGACCGGCGGCCGGGCCCCAGGCCGACAGGCCGCAGGCGCCTGTACTGGCCAGGAGTTCCTCCGGTGCCCTCATCCGCCACGCCGCCTCCGGGCGAGGATCGGACACGATCGCCACACCCTGCACCGCCTCGGAACCCAGCCGGGCACGCAGCCGCTCGATCAGCCCGGCGCCTGGACCCTCGGGCGTGCCACCGTGCTCGCCGCTCGCCCACAACTGCGCGGTACACAAGGCCCGCGTCACCGGCTCACCGGCGCGCAACTCACAGACTCGCACCGGCTCAGGCAGTGTCAGCGTGCGTAAACGCTCGCCGAGAAGCTCGGCAAGCCGCGCCGCATCGGCCGACGGACTCGCCAGACGCAGCACGCAGCGGGTAGGCTCGGCATGCCGATGCCACAGACGGCACTCCAGCTCCAACACCCCGCACTGTCGGGCCGCGAGGAAACGTCCGAGCGCCTCGAGCAGCGGTGTCAGCGCCGCGGTCAGCTGGGCGTGGCTCGCCGATTCATACGGCAGCTCCCGGCAGCAGCGGAATCGCGCCGGCGACGAGAACCACTCGCGCAGATCGGGCGCTCGCCCCGTCAGCCGATCCAGATCGGCCAGGGCCGCGGTACCGAAACGCTGCGCGAACCCGGCGCGGGGCAGACGCAGCGCCTGACCAATCGTGCGCACGCCGATCGCGACGAGCCGCTCAAGCAGTGGCTCGGGCCATCGCAGAGCGGCGAGCGGCAACGGCGCGAGCGCACCGATGAGCCGCGAGGTCTCCCGCACCACTGGCACACCGGCGCACCGGGCAGCTGCAAGTGCTGCCAGGGGCGTCGGCGCAAACGCCACATGGGCGCTGATCGCCAGCTGCGCGCACTCGCGCCACAGGGCGCGCTGCACCCCCTGCACCCCTCCGAACAGAGGCAGGCTGGCGCACACCTCGAGCAACAGCCCATCGGGTGGCTCCAGACTGACGCAAGGCGTGAAGCGCTGCGCCCGGATGGCCAGACGCCACAGCGCCTGCGGCATGGGCTGCCGCGCCGTCTCGGTCAGGTGCACGCCCACCCACAGCGGGGCCACCGGCGATGTACTCGCCTCCCCTGCGCTGTGCGTGGACCCGCCGGTTCCCGGTACGCTGCGGGGCTGCGCGGCAGGAGGTAAGGGACGCTGCCGAACGGAACGGCCCTGCACGTGCGTGCCAGGCAGTTGCACAACCCGGCCCAGGCCGGAACTGGGCGGTATGTTGCGGTCGCACCGCGTTCCTCGCGCGCTCACGACCGCTCCTCGGCCTTCAGGAGCGCGGCGTCCCACATCAGATCGAGCGGCGCGCGCACGCCACCACGGCTCTTGATCAGGGTGACGCGCACGCCGAACTCGATCGGTTCGACAGCCACGCGCAACATCGCTGCCGATGCCTCACGGGCCGCAGCCGCCGGCCGAAACAACACCCCGAGGGTGCCGCCGCGCTGAGCAGCCAAATGCAGCCGCCGGATCTGACGTGGCACCGCGTGCCGCGTCCAGGCGAGCACGCTGTCGCAGTCCCCCGAGCCGAGCGCCTGCTCGACGGCCCACAGACCGTGCCGGCCTTGAGCATGCACGATCAACACGCGCGCCAGATCGATGCCTGCGGCGGCCAGCGCCGGTGTGAAGGGCACCAGCGGTGGCGCCACCCACGCGCACCAGCGCGCCGCTGGCCGGGCGCTGAGCGCGGCCAGCAGCGGCAGCAGCAGTTTCAGCTCACCCACTCCGAAGCGGGACGGCAGAACCTCGATCAGACCGCTGCGCGGCCAGCCTCCCCCCGGTAAGCGTTCATCAAGGCGTGCGAATCCACTCGGCCAGACCGGCGCTCGGGCGGCATGGCCGGCGCGCCAGAGCAGAGGATGCGTCAGCAGACCCTCGAGCCGACGCTCGCGTCCGTCCCGCAGTCTCGTCGGCGGCGCGCCTTCGCCCGGCAGATTGATCGGCATGCGGATGACTTCCGCGCATGAACTTACATCAACCCCTGCGACTTGCCGCGTCGCAGCACTCCGACCACGATGCCCTCGATAAGCAGCGATTGATCCTTCAAATCGACCCGGATGGGCTCGAAATCGCTGTTCTCCGGCAACAGCCAGACGATCGATCCTTCTTGACGGTACCGCTTCACCGTCACCTCGTTCTCGAGGCGTGCCACGACGATCTGCCGGCTACGCACATCCGCGGTGCGGTGCACCGCGACCAGGTCCCCATCGAGGATCCCCGCCCCCTGCATGCTCATGCCGGTGACTTTGAGCAGGTAATGCGGCTTAGGTTGGAACAGTCCCGGATCGATGTCGAGGCGCGCCTCGATATTCTCTTCGGAGAAGATCGGACGCCCGGCGGCCACCCGCCCGATCAGCGGCAAGCCGATCTGCTCGCGAATCGTGTCCTTGAGCTGGATGCCGCGCGAAGCGCCCGGCACCAGTGCGATGACCCCCTTGCGGGCCAGGGCGCGCAGATGGTCCTCGGCCGCATTGGGCGAGCGAAAGCCGAGCTCACGGGCAATTTCGGCTCGTGTAGGTGGCATGCCCTCGTGGGTGATGAAGCGCTGGATGAGGCGCAGAACCTGGAGTTGACGGGGTGTGAGGTCGGACATGTGCGTATCTGTTTGTTTATACAATGCTGTAATTATATCCACAAACGCTGCCTCATTGGCAAGCCCCTGCCCTCGATCGCAGCCCCCCGGCGCGACGGCAGCGGGACAACGGCTGTTGCGCACGCCCCAAAATCGCACATACCACGGGTGTGGTCGGGTGACTGGGGCGCCGCCGCGTTCAGCTTGCATTCAGCTGTCATCCGGATCGCCCCTGGGCTCCAAAAATCCAATAAAAACAGCTCGGATGGGGTTGCATTCCCTGAATAAATTTGTTGGACTTGCGCACTCGAGTCGTAGGGCAAATTCCACCTCGATTCGTTTGCAGTTTTTTCAAGACTTCCTCAATGAACAACCCTAAGGGGACCTTATGAAGTACGCGAGCGTAATGAAGGTGGCCGCGGCCGCGGCGCTTGTGGTCGGTCTCGCCGGCTGCCAGAACCTGACTCCCATCAAAACTGATGTCGCCAACCTGAAATCGCAGGTCGCCCAGCTGCAAACGCAGGTGGCCGCGAATCAGAGCGCGGCCAGCAAGGCCGAGAGCGAGGCGCGGGCTGCCAAGAACGCCGCGGATCAGAAGTCCGCTGCTGCCCAGAGCACGGCCAATGAGGCGCTTTCACTGGCGCAATCGAACAAGGCGGCCATCGAAGCCACCAACGAGAAGATCGATCGCATGTTCAAGCGCTCGATCTCCAAGTAAGAGCGAGCTGCTCCTACAAAAACGCCGCGCTATGCGCGGCGTTTTTTTTTGGCACAGGCAATCTTAGTACGGACGACGGTTGCTCATTTTTTGATCGACCCACCCTGCCTCAAGGCCTGCGGGACGACTCCGCACGGTGTCTGCCCGAACCGAACCTCAGCGGCACGGTATGCAACCATTGGCGAGGATGGCCGGGGAATGCCCAGTGCAGTTTCTCGATCCGGCGCGTGACCACACATTCACTCAGCGCCTCGAACGCGCCTACCGGAACATTGCGGGGCACGGCCGCGCGCCGGTCGGAACCGAAAACTCCGCCGCTCGAGCGCAACGACACGCGTTGCTCAATAACGGATCAGGGCCGACCCCCAGGTGAATCCGCCGCCGAAGGCCTCGAGCAGGATCAAATCCCCACGGCGAATCTTGCCCGAGCGCACCCCGACATCGAGCGCAAGCGGCACGGAGGCCGCCGAGGTATTGCCATGATCCTGGACCGTCGTGATCACCCGCTCCATCGGCAGCTCGAGCCGACGCGCGGTCGCCTGAATGATGCGCAGATTCGCCTGATGGGGCACCAGCCAGTCGAGCGCCGCGCAAGTGAGCCCGTTGGCCGCGAGCGCCTCCTCGATCGACTTGCAGAGCGTATTCACCGCGATCTTGAAGACATCGTTTCCGGTCATGGTGATCGCCCGGCGCGGCCTGGCCGGGTCCGTACCGCCGCCGCTGTAGAGCAGATCCCAATAGGTGCCATCGGCGTGCAGATGGGTCGAGAGGATGCCCGGTGCCTCGGCCGGCTCGAGCAGCACCGCGCCGGCACCATCGGCGAACAGCACCGCAGTGGACCGATCCGTCCAATCGGTAATGCGCGACAGCGTTTCCGCGCCGATCGCGAGCGCACGCTTCGCCTCCCCGGCGCGCACGAACTTGTCGGCCACCGCCAGCGCGTACATGAAGCCGCTGCAGGCCGTTTCCACGCTGAAGGCGGGTGCACCGCGACAACCGAGCCGTGCCTGCAGCAACACACCACAGTTTGGGAACAGCAGGTTGGGCGTCGTCGTGCCGAACACGATAAGATCGACGTCCTCGGGTTTGCACTGTACGCTCTCGAGCGCGGCACGCACTGCGCGTTCGGCCAGATCGACGGTGGTCTCATCATCCGCGGCGATATGCCGGCGCTCGATGCCGGTACGCTCCCGGATCCATTGATCATTGGTATCGAGTATTTTCTCCAGGTCGAAGTTCGTCAGGACCTTCGCCGGCAGATAAGAACCGGTCGCAACAATGCGTGAATATTTCAAAGTGTCACGCCCCCGTGATTTGCGGTGCCGCCAGCGCCCGCGCAATATGCTCTGTCAGTCCGTGCCGAGCCGCTCGCGCGGCTGTCAGGACGGCTCTCGAGAATGCCATGCCATCGGCCCCCCCATGGCTTTTTACCACGACCCCGTTCAAGCCGACCATGCACGCGCCGTTGTAGCGGCGCGGATCCAGACGTGCACCAACGCGGGTGAGCACGCCGCGGGCGGCAAGACCCGCGAGGCGCGAGGGCCACGTCGCGCGGAATTCCTCGCGCATACGTCGGGCGATCAATGCCGCAACCCCTTCCATGGTCTTCAGCGCCACATTGCCGGTAAAGCCATCGGTCACGACCACATCGACATCACCGGAGAAGATGTCATCGCCCTCGACGAACCCGACGTAGTTGAGGTCGCTTGCCAGCAGCAGCGCGTGCGCCGCCTGTACGACCTCGTGGCCCTTGATATCCTCTTCGCCGATATTGAGCAGCCCGACACGCGGATCGGCGACGCCGTACAGGTCGCGCGAGATGACCATGCCCATGGCTGCGAACTGGCGCAACTGCTCGGGCGTCGCCTTGGTGTTGGCGCCAAGGTCGAGCATATGGGTATGGCCGTGCACGGCGGGAATTGCGGAAATGATCGCGGCGCGCTCGACGCCCGGCAGAGTCTTAAGGACGAAATGTGCGATTGCCGTGAGCGCCCCGGTGTTGCCGGCGCTCACGCAGGCGGCCGCCCGGGCACCCTTGACCAGGTCGACGGCCACGCGCATCGAGGAGTCCTTCTTGCGCCGTATTGCCTCGCGCGGATGCTCGCTCATGCCAACCACCTGCGCGGCCGGCACGATCTCGATCCGAGCGCGCAGGTCCGGCAGCGCTTCAGCCAGCACCGCCTCGAGCAGCGGTTTCTGGCCCACCAACAGCGCGCGCACGTCGGGCTGCTCGGCCAGGGCCCGCAAGGCACCGGCTATGTACTCGCGCGGCTGGCGATCGCCGCTCATCACATCGATGGCGATCGGCAACACCGGACCGGGCCCGGTTATTCCTGCTCGGACTCGGCGGCCTTCTCGAGCACGCGTCGGCCGCGATAAAAGCCATCCGGCGTGATGCGATGCCGCAAGTGAGTCTCGCCGGACTGCGGATCGGTCGAAAGTGCCGGCATGGCCAGCCCATCGTGGGAGCGGTGCATGCCACGCTTGGAAGGGGTCTTGCGGCTTTTTTGAACGGCCATAATATCCTCATGCGCTCGCGGCGCGAAAACTCACTTTTGACTCAACAGCTTGCCCAACTCGGCCAGCGGGCGCTGCGTCACCACCGCCGGCCGCGGCGGCCCACGCGGATCGCGCGGGCACGGATCGCCCACTGCATGCAGCGGCACGATCGGTAGACTGAGCAGCAACTCCTCCTCGACCAGCTCGCCGACACTGATGCGCCCCCGCAGTGCGAGCACCGGCTCGAACGGGTCGGTGACAGTGCGCACATCCTCGGCGCTCTCGAGCAGTGCGAGGCGCACGGAACTGCTGACAGGCAGCTCCACCGGTCGCATGCAGCGCTGACAGCACATCACCGCCGTCCCTTGCATCAGGACATGCGCGACCGCCGTGCGCTCATGACGCCCAAACCGCACGGTGCCCGCAACGTTACCGCCCATTTGATCGGCTCGAGAGGCCACGCGTGGCAGATCCGCCAGAGCGACATCGAATCCGAACACGGCCGCATCGCGGGAAACCCGCTCGATCTCGAGCGGCTTGAACCAGGGCGGCGGCATGGGGCGCGTATAATAGGTATCCGCTCCGGGCAAGTCAAAGACCGGATCGCTCATGATGCCCTTGCGGTTTATGGAAATTGGATAGTGCAACCGGTGCACGACGCGTATGCCTGAACTCATCCTGGCCTCGACCTCGCCCCACCGCCGCGCACTGCTCGAGCGACTGCGCGTGCCATTTTCCGTGATCGCGCCGGGCGTTGACGAGTCCGACCGCGTGCGGGAATCGCCTGCCGACCGCGCCGCTCGGCTTGCACTCGAGAAAGCGCAGGCCGTCTCGCGGGCTCATCCGGATGCGCTGGTCATCGGCAGCGACCAGGTCGCAGCTCAAGATCAGCGCGTGCTGCACAAGCCGCTTAATGCGGCCGTCTGCCGCGCGCAACTGCTCGGCGCCAGTGGCTCGAGCGTGCGCTTTCACACCGGTTGCGCCGCGCTCTGCATGCGAGACGCAACGCGGGTGCTGCACCTCGACACCACCACGGTGGTATTTCGAGCGCTTGAAACAAGCCAGATCGACCGCTACATCGAGAGCGAACAGCCCTTCGACTGTGCCGGCGGTTTTCGCGCCGAGGGGCTCGGCATCGCCTTGTTCGAGCGCATCGAGAGTGTCGATCCAACGGCGCTCATTGGCCTGCCGCTCATCTGGCTCGCCGAGGTGCTGCGGCGCGCCGGCTGGCGCGTACCCTAGGGGGGCAGTCGCTCGAGCACCGCCGCCAGATCGGGCGGCAACGGCGTACTGGCGCTAAACGGCACGCCGTTCGCCCACTCGAAGCTGATGCTGTGGGCATGCAGAAACATCCGCTCGAGCCCACGGGCCCGCAGCGCCGCATTGCAGGTCGCGTCGCCGTATTTGTCATCGCCCGCCACCGGGTGTCCGGCGTATGCGGCGTGCACGCGGATCTGATGCGTGCGGCCCGTGTGCAAGGTCACCTCGAGCAGGCTTGCGCTCGGCGCCCCGCGAGTCCGCGTCCCGAACAGCTGCACCGGCCGGAACTCGCTCACCGACGCCTTACCGTTGACATCGACTCGTACGGTCCGCTCGCCATTGACACGGGTATCGGTCCGCAGCGGGGCCTCGATGCGCTTCTGGCCGAGTGTCCAACGTCCGGCCACCAGTGCCAGATAGCGCTTTTGGCTCCGCCCTTCGCGCAGCACCGCATGCGCCTCGCGTAAGGCCGCACGCGTGCGTGCCACCAGCAGACAACCGCTGGTGTCCCGATCAAGCCGATGAACGAGTTCGAAGGACTCCGTGGGACGCAGCGCCCGCAGCGCCTCGATGACGCCGAATTCAATGCCGCTGCCGCCATGCACCGCGACGCCGGCGGGCTTGTCGAGCACCAGCAGGCGCTCGTCCTCGTGAATGATGGCATGCCGAATGATCTCGAGCACGCGCCCCCGCGGCCCGGCGGGCGGGGACTCGGCCATGAGCCGCACCGGCGGTATGCGCACCCGATCACCCGCGCCCAGCCGGATCTGGGGCGTGGTGCGCCCCCCGTTCACTCGCACCTCGCCCTTGCGAATCATGCGGAAAACCCGGGTCCGCGGCACACCGGGCAGCTGTTCGGCGAGAAACTTGTCAAGCCTGAGCCCGACCTGCTGGGGGGACACATCGACGTAGCGAACGTCCGTCCGCTCTGCGGCCCCTGATTCCTCTGCCACGATCCTATTTCGCCCTAAGATACTGTTTCTACAGCAATCATTGCAGTATACTCCGTTCGCCGTCCCAGAGCGGACGCGCCAATGGTTAGCGGCGCCACGCGCCGCATGTTAGTTGGTCCTCTTTAGGCAGAGGCCATCGTATTGGGCCGACAAGATCGCCGCCGGCGTTGAACCCCGCAACGGGTTCCGCGGGTGGCGCCTCCGGTTGAGACCATCGAAGGATTTCCGGCACCCGCCGATGTCGTGGTGTGCAACGTGATCGTCGAGACTCGCGCCAGCGCGCCGAGTCCCAGGAATCTTCGCCACTGCGGTACGCGGGTGCCGCGGTCTCCCGTGCGCTTGCCGGCCCTTCATCTTAAAACAGTAGGGGCACATGAAAAGAATGCTCGTCAATGCGACCCAGGAAGAGGAGCTGCGGGTCGCTCTGGTCGATGGACAGAAGCTCTTTGACCTCAGTATCGAAATCCCGTCGCGCGAACAGAAGAAGGCGAACATCTACAAAGGCCGCATCTCCCGGGTCGAGCCGTCGCTGGAGGCCTGTTTCGTCGATTACGGCGCCGCCCGTCACGGCTTCCTGCCGCTGAAGGAAGTCACCCGGGACTACTTCCGCCAGAGTCCCCAGGGCGGGCGGCTGAATATCCGCGAGTTGCTCGCCGAGGGGCAGGAACTGATGGTGCAAGTCGAGAAGGAGGAGCGCGGCAACAAAGGTGCCGCGCTCACCACCTTCATCAGTCTCGCCGGCCGCTTCCTCGTGCTGATGCCGAACAATCCACGCGCCGGCGGAGTCTCGCGCCGCATCGAGGGCGAGGAGCGCGACCAGATGCGCGAGGTGATGGGCCAGCTGCGCATTCCCGAGGGCATGGGTGCGATCGTGCGCACCGCGGGTGTCGGGCGCAGTGTCGAGGAACTGCAATGGGATCTCGACAATCTCAAGACTCAATGGGATCAGATCGTCGCGGCCGCCGAGGGCCGCAGTGCACCGTTTCTGGTCTACCGTGAGAGCGATGCGGTCACCCGCGCCCTGCGCGACTACCTCTCCGATGATATCGCCGAAGTGCTGGTCGACGATACGGCCGCGTTCGAGAAGGCACAGGAGTACATGCAGCGCTTCATGCCAGCCGATGCCCAGCGGCGTCTGAAGCGCTATGCCGATGACGTCCCGTTGTTCACGCGCTATCAGATCGAGAGCCAGATCGAGTCGGCATACGCGCACAAAGTCAACCTGCCCTCCGGCGGCAGCATCGTCATCGACTACACCGAGGCGCTGGTGTCCATCGACATCAACTCGGCGCGTGCGACCAAGGGCAGCGACATCGAGACCACCGCGCTCAACACCAATCTCGAGGCCGCCGAAGAGGTCGCCCGGCAGCTGCGCATCCGCGACATCGGCGGGTTGATTGTCATCGACTTCATCGACATGGAGTCGAGCAAGAACCAGCGCGAGGTCGAGGACCGGCTGCGCGATGCCATGCGCATGGACCGTGCGCGCATCCAGATTGGCAAGCTCTCCCGTTTCGGTCTGCTCGAGATGTCCCGGCAGCGGCTGCGGCCCTCGCTCGGCGAATCGAGCCACATCGTCTGCCCGCGCTGCCTTGGCATTGGCAGCATCCGCAGCGTCGAATCCATGGCGCTTGCGGTCCTGCGCCTGATCGGGGAGGAACTGCGCAAGGATCGAACTGCGAAGGTGATCACCCAGCTGCCGGTGGACGTGGCGACGTTCCTGTTCAACGAGAAGCGCGAATGGCTGCGCACGCTTGAAAGCAAGGCCGAGGCGGAACTCATCATCGTTCCGAATCCCCACATTCAAACGCCCGAGTACTCGATCAAGCGGGTACGCGATGACGAGATCGAGCTGCCGGAAAACCGCCAGACAAGTTATCTCATTCCGAGTCCGCCGGAAGTGATCGAACCGGGCAGTACCCGTGAGAAGCGTCCCGCTGCAGAAGTCGCCGCCGTCGCTCCCATCCTCCCACCCACCACCGCGCCGGTCGTTGCGGTGCCATCGGCGCCGCGCGCGCCAGCGCCCGCCGCGCAGGAGCGCTCGGGCACGGGCCTGTGGTCGCGTTTGAAGGGACTGTTTTCTCCCGCGGTGAAGGAAGACGGGTCGGGGCTCGAACATCGCGCCGAGCCGGCTCCGAGCGCCCCGCAGGCGCGTATGCATGAACGCAGCCACGACACGCGGCGTGAGTTCGGGCGCCACGGTCAGCCACGGCGCGGCGACCGGAGTCGCAGACCCCCAAGCGAGCGCCGCGGCGCGGAAAGCCGCGGGCGTGAACGTCCGGAACGGCGTCCTCAGGAACAGGACTCCGAGCGGACTTCCCCTCCTCAAACCGCCGTACCCCTCACGGCCGCGGGGCCGGCTGAACCGGCGGCCCGGGGAGGCGCACCGCGACCGCAATCTGAGCGCGGCGAGCGACGCGGCCGGCGTCGCGGTCGCCGTGGCGGCCGACGAGGGGGGGGCCGGGAACACTCTGCAGGTGAGAGCGGATCGGGCAGCAGCCTAGGCGCGCTGCAGCCACCGGCGGCGCCAGCGAACACTGCACAGACGGCGGACTCCGGTGGTGCCGAACAGACAGGATCAGCAGGGCCCGACCGGGCACCGCAGGAGCGCGCGTCCTCGCAGGCGCATGCCGTGCCACCGGCGAACCCACCCGATCAACCGACGGCAGTCCGCCGTGGGGCTTCGGAGCGCCCCCAGGAAGAGCGCGCGGAACGTTCGGACTCATTTACGCCGCCCGCACCTGCGGTCGCAAACGCCAGCGCGCAGACCAAGCCGTATGTGGTGTGGTCTTCGGCACCGCCGCGCACGCCCGACGGGAGCGCGGACGAGTGAAACCAATCAGCCGGCGCGCGGGATGCGCGCCGGCCCGGTTGTGGTGTTCAATGCAGCGCACAACCCCCGCGCGGCCGTCTCGATTAAATCGAGCACCTGCTCAAAGCCGTTCTCGCCCCCGTAATACGGATCCGGCACTTCACTGAAGCCGACGTCGGGCGCGTAGGCGAGAAACAGCCCGAGCCGCGCGCGCGCAGTGGCCGGCGCGCGTTGCTCCAGGGTGCGCAAATTCTGCCGGTCCATCGCCAGAATCAGATCGAAAATTTCGAAATCCTGCGGTTCCACACTGCGGGCGCGCAGGCCCGAAAGGTCATAGCCGCGCCGCGCCGCTGCCGCGCACATCCGCCGGTCAGGCGGTTCACCGACGTGATAGGCGGCCGTGCCCGCCGAATCGACGGTCAGCGCCACGTGCGGAGCTGCACGCGCCGCAAGGGTGCGCATGACGCTCTCGGCCGCCGGCGAACGACAGATATTGCCCAAACAGACAAACAGAACACGCATCCGGCCCTCGCGCGTGGTGACTCAGCGCACGCTGTAGCCCCGTGCCTCGAGGCAGGCGCTGACCGCCTCGCGAAAATCGCGGGCGCGATGATCAAGTGCACGCTGCTCCTGCTGCACTTCGGCGGCCGTAGCATTGGCATTCTCGGCGTTCGCTGCGGCATTGGCCTGGTCGGCCGCATTACCGATCAGTGCGCCGGTCACCGCTCCGAACATGACGCCGGCGCCCCGATTCCAGGGATTGGATACCGCCGCACCGAGCAGCGCCCCTGCGACCGCGCCAATGGCAGTATCCGTGCCCGGGGGCGGACCTTGGACGGCCACACGGTCATACACCGGAACGCCAGGTGCGCTGGGATCAAAGCCAGTCTGATGAACCGCCCACACCGTGCACTCATAGCGATCGCGGCGCTGTTGCGCCGCCGACTGTCCATGCAACGGGTACGCATAGACCGTGGTGCTCGGCGGCCGGATATACGCAACCGGCTCAGGTGGCGGTTGCGGTTGCACCGTTGCACAAGAAGACAAGGCCAGCCCCGCGATGCAGACCCCGAGCACGGCAACAGCGCGCCGCACTACCGGTAATCTCGGCAAATGCATCGTCATGCGTGACATCGGTCGTGGTCTCGTTCCCGGTCGAGTCGAATGCGCAGAAACGCCCGTGCGCACTTTCCGTTGACGCGTCAGCCCGCCGCGAAGTTCCTCGCCGGGCCCGAACCTCATGGATCCTGCAATGCGCTTAAAGATATCACAAGGCGGCAGGCCGCCTTCTCAACCGATCAATGCCGCAACCCGGCGCAGATCCTCCGCAGTATTGACATCCGGCCCGGGCGGCGCGCAGGCCTCCGCAACCTGAATGATCAATCCGTGCTCGAGCGCGCGCAGCTGCTCGAGCTTCTCGGCGCGCTCGAGCGGACTCGGCGCCAGAGCCGTCAGCCGGCGCAAGGCCGCCACGCGATACGCGTAGAGACCCACATGACGCCGTGCCCCCGCAAATCCGCCCGCGACACCATCGCGCTGCACGGGAATCGGCGCGCGCGAAAAATATAATGCCCGTCCCCCTCCGTCAGTCACAACCTTCACCGCATTCGGATCGAGGAACTCCTGCTGCGAGGTCACCGGTGTCGACAGCGTGGCGAGCGCCGCCTGCGGATGGGTCGCGAGCAGCTGTGCCACCTGGACGATATTCACCGGCGGAATGAGCGGCTCATCGCCCTGTACGTTGACGACAATCTCCTCATCCGCCCAGCCCTCCATGGCCGCGAGCTCGCCGATCCGATCGGTCCCCGAGACATGGGTGGTGGAAGTCAGGCGCGCCGTAGCGCCGAAGCGCCGGGCCGCGGCCGCAATGGCCACGTCGTCGGTGGCAATGATCACGGCGCGGGCACCCGCCGCGCACGCCTTCTCGTACACCCACTGCAGCATCGGCTTGCCGCCGAGGTCGGCAAGCGCCTTGCCCGGCAGGCGGCTCGAGGCCGCCCGCGCCGGAATGGCCACGTAAAATCCGCCGCCGGGCATTCAATGCTCGAGCAGCGGATCGTCACTGGCGAGCTGACGCGCCTCTTCCTCCAGCATGACCGGCACGCCATCGCGCACCGGATAGGCGAGCCGGTCCAGCCGGCAGACCAGCACATCCGGCTCGCGCCGGTAGATCAGCGTGCCCTTGCAGATCGGACAGGCCAGGATCTCGAGCAGATGGGCATCCACCAGCTAACCTCCGCAAGAACCTTGAAATGCATCGACCGCGCGCACCAGCCGCTCGAGCAATCGGGCTGCCTCGCTCACGTCGAAGGTCGCCTCGACCGGTACGAACCACAGCCGGCGTTCGGCCAGATGCTCACATTTTACGGCATCCTTCTCCGTCATGAGCACCGGTCTATCATCGCCAAAATCAAGTTCCGCCGCCCCGAGCGGCCGATGATCGGAGAACGGATGCTCGATCAGCGACAGACCCCTCTGCCGCAGTGCGCGGAAGAACCGATGGGGATTGCCGATGCCGGCCACGGCATGCACGGGAGTGCCGAGAAAGGCCCGTAAATCCCGCCGCTCGGCGCCGCAAACCGCCCTTGCCTCGCCGAGTTCGAGTGCCATGTGCAGTACGAGCGGCGGGTAATGGATCGCGGCGGCCTGCAGCGACAGATGTTCCGGCGGGCCATTGAGCACCAGCACGTCGGCGGCCGCGAGCCGCTCGAGCGGTTCGCGCAAAGGACCTGCCGGCAGCAACCTGCCGTTGCCGAACCCGCGCTCGCCATCGGCCACGACAATGGCGCAATCGCGCACGAGCGCGAAGTGCTGCAGCCCGTCATCGGCGACGATGACGCGCGCGCCGTGCGTGATCGCGGCGCGCGCGGCGGCCACTCGGTCGCGTCCAACGACCGTAACGCAACCGCCGTGTCGGTATAGGAGCAGCGGCTCATCCCCAACCGACCGCCAATTCGATTGCCCGGACACGACGCGCACCGCGTGACCCGCACGACCATAGCCGCGCGAGATCACCCCGACGGGCAGTCCGCGCTCCGTCAGCGCCCGGGCAATCCACGCCACCAAGGGTGTCTTGCCGGTGCCTCCGACCGTAAGATTACCAACGACAATCACGGGGGCGGGCAGGTGCTGTACCGGCCGCGCACGCGCCCGCCGGCGCTGCACCGCCTTCCCATACAGCCATGCGAGCGGCCCGAGACCCGGCAATGGGCTGGCGGCCTCGTACCACCTGCGGTTGAGCCACTGTTGCATCGGGCATCAGTCACTGAATTGCAGGCGGTAGAGTTGCGCGTACAGCCCGTCCTGCGCCAGCAGCTCGGCATGGGTGCCGCGCTCGACCACCGTGCCGGCATCAAGCACGAGGATCAGATCGGCCTGCTCGACCGTCGAGAGACGGTGTGCGATCACGAACGTGGTGCGGTTGCTCATCAGCTCGGCGAGGGCTGCCTGAATGTGCCGCTCGGCCTCGGTATCGAGTGCGGAAGTGGCTTCATCGAGGATGAGAATGGGCGCGTCCTTCAGCAGTGCGCGCGCAATGGCAATCCGCTGCCGCTGTCCGCCGGAGAGCAACACCCCCTGGTCGCCGACCACGGTATCCAGGCCCTCCGGCAGCGCGGCGGCAAATTCCATCACATGGGCGGCCTCCGCCACGCGCATCAACGCCTCGGGACGGACCTCGCGACCGAAGGCGATGTTGTTGCGAATGCTGTCATCGAACAGTGTCACTTCCTGACTGACCACGGCGATCTGCTCGCGCAGAGCGCCGAGATCGAATTCGCGCACGTCGCGCCCATCGATGCGGATCGAGCCGCTGTCCAGGTCGTAAAAGCGCGGCAAGAGGTTCACGAGCGTCGATTTGCCGCTGCCCGATCGCCCCACGATCGCCAGGCGGGTGCCGGCGGGCACGGCGAAGGACACCGCGTGCAGCGCCGGCCGCGCGCTCTGCGTGTAGCTGAAGGCAACCTCGCCATAGGCCACATCACCGCGCACGCGCGTCGGCCGATAATCACCGCCGGACGTCTCAGCCGGCTCATCGAGAATCTCGAACAAGCTCTGCGCGGCGGCGACGCCCTGCTGGATGGGACCGAACTGCCCGACCACCTCGCGCAACGGCTGGCTGATCATACCGAGGGCGGCAAAGAATCCGACCAGGTTCTGCGCCGTCATGGTGCCATTGACCGCATCGCGGATGGCCATGCCGAGCACCACCGCGCCGCCAAGCACGCTCACCAGCTGCACCGTCGGGTTGGCGAGCCCCGTGGTGAGAATGGCCTTCATGTTCGAGCGGCGGTTGTGCTCGTTGACGCTTTCGAAGCGCGCGGCGAGATGTCGTTGCGCGCCGTACACCTTTACCAGGCGCGGCGCCTCGAAACTCTCCTTGGCGAGCCGTGTCACATCCTCCATCGAATGCTGGATCCGCCGGCCGTAGCGGCGAAACAGACGATTGATGAGCGCAACCAGCCAGACGACCAACGGACCGACGATGAGGGAAATCAGCGTCAGCTCCCAGTTGATCCAGACCATCCAGCCGATCAGGAAGACCACAGTCAGCGCAGCGCGGACCACCGTCACCGTGGAGGTGGTGACGGCACGTCCCACCTGCTCACAGTTGTAGGTCAGGCGCGAGAGCAGCGCGCCGACGGCCTGACGGTCGTAAAAGGCGACCGGCAGATCGAGCACCCGCTCATACACTTGCCCGCGCAGCCGCTTGACCACGGCCCGGCCGGCAAAGCCCATGAAATAGGTCTGGATGAGATTGCCGAGCCCGCGCACCGCGAACAGCACCACCAGCGCAAGCGGCAGCAACACGATCAGGCGCGCCTGCGGATGATGCAGCAGCCCGCCAACCTCGCGCGCAAGCTCGACCAGCGCGGTGGAGCTGGCCGCATAGATGACGCCGCCGAGGATGCCGAGCGCAAAGGGACCCTTGTAGGGGCGCACATAGGCGAACAGACGCCCGTAGATGCGCGCCGCCTCACGTTCCTCGTCGGCGCGCTGGCGGCTCACGAGCCACCCTCGACCCGGGCGCGAATGGTCGCGATGTCGAGCTTGGCAAAACCGAGCTCACCGAGCACGTCCATGGCCGTTACCACGGACTGTTGCGTCGCGCGCGCATCGGCACGGATCAATACGGTGTGTTTACGCGTGGCGGCCGGCTCGGCTGCGAGTGCCGCGCGCAGCGTATCAGGGCTGTTGTTCAGCAGCTCCCGACCGTTGACGAGGTATGCGCCGCTTTCGGTCACGGTGATGACCACCGCCTTCGGTCGGCCGCGGGCCGCCGGCACCGCGCTCGCGCGCGGCAGCTCGACGTGCAGGCGGCCCTCGCGGGTGAAGTGGGTCGAGAGCATGAAGAACACGACGAGGAGCAACACGACGTCGATCAGCGACACGACGTTGATCTCCGGCTCCTCGTGGCGCCGCGGACTGAGCCTCATGGGTGGCTCAGGATGAACTGCGCAGCAGCGTGCGGCCGACCGCAGCCACCCGTTCCGCCGGCTCCTGCGCCTCAGCGTCGATCCCGGCGACGGATTGCGCGGCCGCGCCGGCGGCCTCAAGCGCATCGGCCATGCGCAGGGCGTGCTTTTCCATCTCCACGACGATGCTCTCGACCCGGCCGCGCAAATACCGGTAGGCGATGAGCGAGGGGATGGCGACGCACAGCCCCGCCACGGTGCACACAAGCGCCTCGGCGATGCCGCCGGAGAGCGTGCGCGGACTGCCCATGCCCGCCGCCTGAATTGCATCGAACGCGCGGATAATGCCGGTCACAGTGCCGAGCAGCCCTAGGAGCGGAGAGATCCCGGCGATCGTACCGAGAGTGTTGAGAAAACGCTCGAGCTCGTGCACCACGTGCCGCCCCGCGTCCTCGAGACGTTCCATCAGGATCTCATGCGGCCGGTGGCGATTGGCAAGTCCCGCGGCCAACAGCCGTCCGAGGGGCGAGTGCTGCTCAAGGGCAGCGATGACCTTGTCGGTAACCTGGCCGGCCTCGATCAGCTGCCAGACCTTCTGCGGCAGATCCCGCGGCAACACACGCCGGTCCTGCAGAGTCCACAGCCGCTCGAGCACGATGGCCGCAGCGACGATCGAGCAGAATATGATCGGCCACATCAGCGGGCCGCCCGCCCGCACGATTTCCCACATCAAACGACCCCATCGGCATGTTCAGCCGGCATCATACCGGAGAGCGCCGGGCGCCGATACGCACCCGCACACCGACACGGCCGCGTCCTCATGATACAGTCGGGCACAGCATGCGTCGCTCGCTGAAGAAAATCCTGCCGCAACGCCATCACATCGAGCAGCACAGGCTGCTGCGGGTGTTCGGCGACCGGCTGATGGATCCGCGCTTGTGGGCGGTGCACCGGCGCGCCGTGGCCGGGGCGTTTGGCACCGGTCTTGCGATCTGTTTCATCCCCCTGCCCGTGCACACCCTGACAGCCGGCGTGACCGCTCTCACCTGGCGGCTGAACGTGCCGACGATCATCGGTACCATCTTTCTCATCAATAATCCCCTCACCATGGTGCCGATCTACTACTTGGCGTATCGCGTCGGTGCGCTGGCGCTGCGCCGGCCGCCCCAGCAATTCCACTTTCAGTTGAGCTGGCACTGGCTGCATTACGGCTTGGGCCCCCTGTGGGAGCCGTTCCTGCTGGGGTGCCTGATCTGCTCGGCGCTCGCGGGCCTTGCCGGCTGGCTGGGTCTGAACGTGCTGTGGCGCTGGCAAGTCACCCGGCGCTATCGCACCCGCCACCTGGCTGCGCCGTAGCAGCCCGTTCGAGCAGCCGCCCGCCCTCAAGTTCATACACTCGATCCATCCGCGCCGCGAGGCGGATATCGTGCGTCACCACGATCAGACTGGTGCCGCACTCTCGGTTAAGTTCAAGCATCAGCTCAAAGACCGCCGCGGCGTTGGCACCATCGAGATTACCGGTGGGCTCGTCGGCGAGTACGAGCTTCGGCTGCGTCACCAACGCGCGCGCCACCGCGGCACGCTGCCGTTCCCCACCCGAGAGCTGATGCGGCCGATGGCTGAGCCGCCCGCCGAGGCCAACCCGCTCGAGCAGCCGGCGCGCCTCGGCCCGCGCCTCGGTCACGGGCGTGCGGCGCACGAGCAGCGGCATGGCCACGTTCTCGAGGGCGGAGAACTCCGGCAACAGATGATGAAATTGATAGACAAATCCGAGTGTGCGATTGCGCAGCACGCCCCGCTCACGCTCGCTCAACTGGTGGATATCGCGACCATCGATGAGCACCGTGCCGCGGGTCGGTCGATCGAGCCCGCCGAGGATCTGCAGCAGCGTCGTCTTACCGGAACCGGAGGCGCCGACGATCGCGAGCCGCTCGCCGGCGCGCACCACCAGTGCCACCGCGCTCAGCACCTCAAGGGTACTCGCGCCTTCGAGGAAACTGCGCCCGACCGCGCGCGCCTCGAGTACCGGCTCACTCATGACGCAGCGCCTCGGCCGGAGCGGTGCGCGCGGCACGCCAGGCCGGATAGATCGTCGCCAGCACGCACAACAGGAACGCGACACCACACACACGTAGGACATCGCCCGCGCGCACCAAGGCCGGAAGCTCGCTCATGTAATACACCTTGGGATTGAGGAACTGGGTATGCAAGACCCGCTCGAGCAGCGCAACCAGCGTCTGCAGATGCTGCGCAACCAGGATACCGACTCCGGCGCCCAGAAGCGTACCGGTCAGTCCGATCAGCAGACCCTGAACGGCGAAGATCAGCAGGATGTTGCCGGGGGCGGCCCCAAGGGTGCGCAGGATCGCAATATCGGACTGTTTTTCCTTCACGATCATCACCAGCGTCGCCACGATATTGAAGGCCGCCACCGCCACGATCATCGAGAGCATGACGAACATCATCGACTTGGTGATCTGGATGGACCGGAAGAAATTGACCAGGTGATCGGTCCAATCGCTGACGTAGTAGCCCGATCCGCCGAGGCTATAGGCAATGTGACGCACTTCGGGCCCGGCCTGCCAGGGATCGGTGAATTTCATGCGCAGCCCCGTCACCCGTCCCCGCGGCAGCGCGAACAGCCGCGCCGCGTCGGTGAGATTGATCAGCGCCAAGCCGCGATCGTATTGATACATCCCTGAATCGAACAGGCCGACGACCCGAAAGCGGCGCATACGCGGCATCAGTCCCGCCGGCGTGGCGATGCCCTCCGGGGCGATCAGCACCACCGAGCCGCCCACACGCACATGCAGCGCGCGGGCGAGATCGACCCCGAGGATCACCCGATACCGCCCGGGGCGCAACGCGTCCAGCGTCCCGCCCTCGAGCCGGTGCGCCAGTGTCGTCACACGCGCCGCCTGGCGCGGCAGCACACCGCGTACAGACGCCCCGGCGACGTACTCGCCGTGCGCGAGCAACGCCTGCTCCTCGATGTAAGGCGAGACGGCCTCGACGTGTCGATGTGCTTGTACCCGCCGCTCGAGGGCACGCCAGTGCGCAGTGGTGCCCTGCAGCCCCATCAGGGTCGCATCCCCCGTGACATCGAGGATGCGCCCGCGCAGCACGTGGCCGAAGCCGTTCATCACCGACAGCACCACGATCAGCGTCGCAATCCCGAGCGCCAGACCACACACCGACATCACCGCCACGAATGACACAAAGCCGCGGCGGTGCGTCGAGCGCAGGTGGCGTGTGCCGATCCGCCATTCGTAGGAACCCAGCATGACGCGCCTACTCGTACCGCAACGCTTCGGCGGGCGCGATCCGCGCCGCACGCACCGCCGGATAAACGGTCGCGACGGCCGTCAGCACCAGCGCGGCAACCCCGATCAGCGTCACATCCTCCCACTTCACCACCGAGGGGATGGCGGTGATGTAGTACACACTGGAGCTGAAGATCTGAAAACCGAAGGTGTGCTCGAGAAAGCCGGCCACGGCATTGACGTGATAGGCCAGAGTGAGTCCAAGCCCCATCCCGAGCGCCACGCCGAGCCAACCGATGGTGAGCCCTTGCACAAGGAAGATCGCAAGCACACGCGCCGGCGAGGCCCCGAAGGTGCGCAGGATGGCAATGTCGGTGCGCTTGTCGGTGACCACCATCACCAGCATGGCCACGATGTTGAATGCCGCAACGGCCACGATCAGCAGCAGGATCAAGGCCATCATCACCTTCTCCATGCGGATCGCGCCAAAGTAGGCGGCGTTCTGCTGGGTCCAGTCGATCACCTCGAAGCCCGGCGGCAAGCGCGCGCGCAGACGCGCCGAGATCCGCGGGGCAGCGAGCGGATTGCGGTAGCGCAGGCGCAGTCCCTGATCGAGTCCGCCGCCCGGCAGCAGCGCGCGCACATCGGCGATGTTGGCGAAGACGAGCATTGCGTTCTTGTCGGCGAGTCCGATCGAGAACACGCCGGCCACCCGGAAACGGTGCAGCGTCGGTTGTGGCAGCCCGCCTGGGCCTATCCCGGGAATGAGCAGCGTCAGGGTATTGCCCGGCTCGAGACCCAATTGCTGCGCGATCACCTGCCCAATGACCACCCGTCCGCTGCCCGGCGTCAGCGCCCGCAGCGAGCCGGTGGTGCTCACCTGCCGCAGGCGCGTCACCGCGGGCTCGGCCGCCGGATCGATACCGCGCAGCAGCACCGGCAGCATCTGCGGGGTGCGTACCGCGAGCGCCTGGGATTGAACGAACGGCGCCACCCCGACCACCCCGGGGCTGGTACGCGCCAATTGCGCAATGCGCCGCCAGGTCGCCGGTGTCGGGGGACTCGCCGCCTCCGCGGTGGGATTGACCACCACCCGTGCATCGGAATCAAGCGCGAGCAGGCGCTGACGCAGATCAGCCTCGAACCCGTTCATCACCGAGAGAATGACGATCAGCGCCGCCACGCCGACGCACACTCCGGCGAGTGATGTCCAGGTGATGAAGGAAACGAAGAACTTGTGGGACCGGGCGCGCACGTAACGCCAGCCCACGAACAGCGACAGGGGATGGAACATCGGGAGATTTAACCATATTCCCGGACCCCTGCGCCGCATGCGGCGCGTCACACTTTCACAGCCCCGACCCCGCAGGCGGCATTGACAGAATGCGCCGCGGTGTATAGTCAAATGGGAGGCTGGAACATGCGTGCGCGAATCTTCTTGGCAATGCTGATCGCATGCGCGGTCTGTGTGACGGCCGCTGCTGAAACCATTGTGGTCGGCGGGCGGCTCGAAATCGCCCCGACGACAGTGCCACATCCGCACCGCGGGCAGACCATGCAGCAGGTCGAGCGCGCTTTCGGCACGCCGCTCGGGCGCAGCGCGCCCATCGGACATCCACCCATGACGTGGTGGGACTACCGCAATTTTACGGTTTACTTCGAGTACACCCGCGTCGTGCATGCCGTCGTGCACCCGCCGGCGGCGCGGACGCGCGCCCGCCACTCAAGCGCCGCCACCTCAGGCCGTTAATTCTTTTGCAGACCTGTGCCCGCGGGCGAGCCGATGGCCCGCCGCGGGCGTCGGCGCGCAGCGACGCTCGAAGGGCAGATTATGGTAGGCTCACGTTCCACACAAGAATGGTCGGATAACTGCCCGTGGCTCTGGAGAACCCCCTCAGCATCGAAGAGCTGATCCGTGCCGGCGCGCTACGCCGCGAGCTGGCCCAAGCGCATTTGCACGCCGAGATTCGCCGGCGCGAGGATGTGCTGCGCCGGGCCGTGCGCCGCTACGTCTCCCCGCAGCTTGCCGAGCGGATCCTCGAGGACGTTCAGCTGCGCGAGACTCTGCTCTCGGCGGATGATCTGCGCACGCACGCGGTGGTGCTGTTCGCCGACCTGCGCGGGTTCACGAGCCTCTCCGAGCGGCTCGAGCCGCGCCAGGTGGTACCCCTGCTGAACGAATATTTCTCGTTGCTCACCGAGATCACGCTGCGTCACGATGGCACGGTCTTTCACCTCGCGGGGGATTGCCTGATGCTCGGCTTCGGCGTACCGCTCGAGCAGCCCGATAGCGCCGGCCGCGCCGTCCGCGCCGCCCAGGAGATGCTGAGCAGCTTCGCGGTACTCAGCGGCTCGTGGCACACCCGCTTTGGCGTCGATGCGGGCCTCGGCATCGGCATCAACGAAGGTGATGTGGTCGCCTGCAACCTCGGTTCGAGCTCCTACATGAGCTATACACTCATCGGCGACACCGTCAACGTGGCCGCCCGACTCTGCCAGCGCGCCCGGGCCGGGGAGATGCTCTTCTCGCACACTCTCAAGCTGTCCCTGGATGCGCTTGGCGTCGATGTCGGCGCAACGCCCCTGCCGCCGATGCAGTTGCGCGGTCGTAGCCGCAGCATCGATATATTCTGCGTGCCGGCCGCAGTGCGTACCGACATCACGGAAGTCCCGGTCGTCGTTTGAACGTTCTCGATCCGCCCGTTCCGGGCTCTGCCCGGCGGCACCTGTGCTGGCACGGCCTGCACGGCAGCGCCGCAGCGCTTGCCCTGGCCGAAGCCGCCCGTGCCGATCAAAAGCTCTACGTCGTGGTCACCGACGCGGCCCGCGAGCTGTCGCGCCTGAGTGCGGAGTTCACCTTTTTTGCCGGGACGCGAGTGCGGCTGCTCACCTTCCCGGATTGGGAAGTGCTGCCGTATGACCTCTTCTCTCCGCACCCGGACATCGTCTCGCAGCGGTTGCGTGCGCTCTATGAATTGCCGGCGCTACGGCACGGCTGCCTGATCGTTACCCTGGATACGCTGATGCAGCGGCTGCCGCCGCCGCAGTACGTGCAGGCCCGGGCCTTCCAATTCGCCCGCGGGGAGTCGCTCGACCTGGCGCAGTTGCGCACCCGGCTGATCGATGCCGGCTATGCCAGCGTCAGTCAGGTGCAAAGTCCCGGCGAATTTGCGGTACGCGGCTCCCTGTTCGACGTCTATCCGATGGGCGCTCCCGAGCCCTTGCGCGTCGACCTGTTCGATGAGCAGATCGAGACCATCCGCAGCTTCGATCCGGAAACGCAGCGATCGGCGCAGACCCTTGAGCGCGTGCAACTTCTGCCCGCGCGCGAGCTGCCGCTCGATGCCGAGGCCGTGAAAGAATTCCGCCGGCGCTTTCGGACCCGCTTCGAGGGCGACCCGACCCGCGCGAGCCTGTATCGGAGCCTCTCGGCCGGACTCGCTCCCGCGGGAGTGGAGTTCTACCTGCCCTTGTTCTTCGAGCAGACCGCGACCTTGTTCGACTACCTGCCGGCAAATGCCGTCATCGTACGCGATGCAGCGCTCACCGCGACGCTCGACCATGCCTGGCAGGAAATCGAGTCACGCTACGAAGAACGGCGCCACGACATCGAGCGCCCGGTACTTGCGCCGGCGGAGCTGTTCTTGACGCCGGCTGCACTTGCCGGCGAACTGGAGCGATTTGCCTCCATCACGCTCACGAGCGCTGCCGCGCCACCCGATCCCCAGGCGCGCGTGTTCCCGACGCGGGAACCGGAGGAGTTGCGCATCGATGCCCGCGCCGCGCAACCGCTGGCGCGCCTCGATGCGTTTCTCGGCAAGCTCAGTGGCCGGGCCCTCATCGCGGCCGACTCCCCCGGTCGACGCGAGGTCCTGCAGGAGCAGCTACGCGCACTGGGACATCCCGTTGAACCGGTTGCCGATTGGGATGCCTTCCTCGCCGCGCGCGGCCCGCTCGCACTGACCGTCGCCCCGGATCTGCAAGGACTGTGGGTTATCGATCCGCCACTCGCGGTCATCGCCGAGGTGCAGCTGTCCGGTCCGCGCGCGCCGCAGCAGCGGCGCCGCGCACGCGCCACAGCCGACCCGGAAGCCATCGTACGCGACCTGCAGGATCTGAATCCGGGCGCGCCGGTGGTCCACGAACAGTACGGCGTCGGCCGTTACGTCGGCCTGCAACCGATGCAAGTCGCTGGCGAGGCCGGCGAGTTCCTCGTGCTGGAGTACCAGGGCGGTGATCGGATCTACGTCCCGGTGCAATCGCTGCACCTGGTCACCCGGTATACCGGTGCGCCGAGTGAAAGCGCCCCGCTGCACAAGCTCGGCACCGACCAATGGACCCGGGCGCGCAAGCGGGCCGCGGAGCAGATCCGCGACATCGCCGTGGAACTGCTTGACCTGTACGCGCGGCGCAAGGCGCATCGGGGTCTGAAGCTCAGCGTCGATCCAGCCGAGTACCGCACCTTCGTCGCTGCCTTCCCGTTCGAGGAGACTGCGGACCAGTCCCAGGCGATCGCGCAGGTACTTGCCGACCTCGACAGCGAGCGCGCCATGGACCGTATCGTGTGCGGGGATGTCGGCTTCGGCAAGACCGAGGTCGCCATGCGCGCAGCCTTCGCCGCAGTGAACTCGGGCAAGCAGGTGGCGGTGCTCGCCCCCACCACACTGCTCGCGCAGCAGCACTTGACCAACTTCCGCGACCGTTTTGCGGACTGGCCGGTGCGCATCGCCGGTCTGTCACGCTTCGGCAGCGCGCAGGAGACCCGCGCAACGATCGAGGGCCTTGAGCGCGGAACCGTGGACATCGTCATTGCCACGCATCGGCTGCTGCACGCACACGCGCGTTTCAAGGATCTGGGCCTGCTCATCGTTGATGAAGAGCACCGATTCGGGGTGCGCGACAAGGAGCGCCTGCAGGCTTTGCGCGCCAACGTGCACGTGCTGACGCTCACGGCCACTCCGATTCCACGCACGCTCAACATGGCCCTCGGCGGTCTGCGCGACCTGTCGCTGATCACAACGCCGCCGGCGCAACGCCTGGCGATCAAGACCTTCGTCATCGAATGGCACGGTCCGACGCTGCGCGAGGCGGTGCTGCGCGAGCTGCGCCGCGGCGGGCAGATCTACTTCGTCCACAACGAGATCCGCACCATCGAAAAGGTCGCCGCCGATATCGCCGCGCTCGTGCCCGAGGCGAGCGTACGCATCGGGCACGGCCAGATGCGCGAGCGCGATCTGGAGCAATTGATGGTCGATTTCTACCATCGTCGCTTCGATCTACTGCTGTGCACGACCATCATCGAAAGCGGCATTGACGTCCCGACGGCCAACACCATCATCATCGACCGCGCCGACCACATGGGACTTGCGCAGCTACACCAGCTGCGCGGCCGCGTCGGGCGCTCGCATCACCGCGCTTACGCCTACCTCATCGCCCCGCCCCGGCGCGCACTCAATGCCGATGCCGCCAAGCGGCTCGCAGCGATCGAGGCCATGGAAGAGCTCGGCGCCGGCTTCGCCCTTGCCACGCACGACCTCGAGATCCGCGGCGCCGGTGAGCTGCTTGGCGAGGCGCAAAGCGGCCAGCTGTCGGAAATCGGGCTCGCGCTCTATCTGGATCTGCTCGCCGAGGCGGTCACCGCCCTCAAGGCGGGCCGTGAGCCACAACTTGAGCGACCGCTCGCGGCCGCCACCGAAGTCGAGCTACGCGTGCCGGCGCTTTTGCCTGCAACCTACATCGACGACGTGCACGTGCGGCTCGGTTTGTACAAGCGCATTGCGGCAGCCGAGAATGCCACCACCCTGGACGGCCTGAACGCTGAAATTTATGATCGCTTCGGCCCGCTGCCACCGCAGGCCCAGCATCTGCTGCGCATCGCAAAGCTGAAGTTGAGCGCGCGGGCGCTCGGCATCCGCCGTGTGGACCTCGGCCCGCAAGGTGGGGTGGTCCTGTTCGAGGAGCGCACCGCCGTCACTCCGGCCACGGTGATCAAGCTGATGCAGCGGGCGCCGCGCACCTACCGCCTGGAGGGCGCGATGAAATTGCGTATCGCTCGCCCCATGCCCCATGAGGCGGCCCGTATCGAGTTCGCCGCCGCGCTCCTGCAGGATCTGGCAGGCGAGTCGCGCTAGATTCGATTAAACTTTCCACCATGATGCACCGGCTCACAACGGCGCTGCTCGCTCTCGTGGCGACCTTCGCCTTCGCCTTGCCGACGGTCGCCTGCGCCACACCCGGATCGCAGGCAAAGACGCCAATCAATGCCCACGCGGCCGGATCGACTGCCGCCGCGCCCGCCGCCTCCGCGCCGGTCGGCTACCAAGGCGAATATTACGTCGAGATCATCGTGTTCCGCGCTCTGGTTGCCCTCGGCAGCCCTGAGGACTGGAATGCAGAGCTCAACATGGCTCCCACCGTAAGCGGCGGCGAAGCCCAGACCGGTACCGGCGTTGGCCATCTGGTGCGCATCGAGCCACCCTCGGTGTACAAGCTCGACCCGGTATGGACGAAACTGCGCAATAGCGAGGACTATCATCCGGTCGTGCAGGCAGCGTGGATCCAGACGGCGAGCGACTGGGGCACGCATGCGGGATTCAACCTGAGCCAGCTCGGCATCCATATCCCTGGCCTGCACGGCATGGTGTACCTTGAACGCGGGGTGTATCTGCATCTCGGACTGAATATTCATTACACCATGCAGCATCCACCTGCGGGACTCGGCGCCCCTCCGCGCACCACCTTCGTCATGAACGAGACGCGGCGGGTTTTTTTCTATCAGAGCAATTACTTCGATAACCCAGCCTTCGGCGTGATTGCGCTCGTGCTGCCGGTCACCCCGCAGCAGACCCCGGGCTAGGCGAGCCCTGCAGGGATTTCCGGGACGGCCGGCCGGAGTCGGGGTTCAGTGCCGTGTCCCGCGGGAAACCCTTGCTTTGAGAGGGCCGGTGACACACCCCATCTGAGTTCGGTCTATTCTCATAACACACTAGGCGTCGGTCACGTCGTCGCACGTACATCGCCGACATCGAACGCCTACGGGTCACCCCCGGAGACAGCCGATCGGTTACCGAAGGGAAATCTGCAGCCTGTAGCGGATCTCCATTCATCTGTGCGTCCGCAGGATGGACACTCACCCAAGCCCTGGGCGGGGCTCCGATTGTGTCGGCCGCACGCGACAGGGCATGATCGCCTTCGTGAACACCGCATCAAGCGCCCTTGAGGGATTTCAGTCAGCAGTCTCGAGTCAGCCCTCAATTGCGCTGCGACGCGGGCCAAACCCTTGCAGTCCGCTCGGTTGCTCCACGCACTCGCGATTGCGCGAACCGTCGCTATCCGCGCGCCACCCAAGACACAGAGGCCATCGGAGCCAAGAACCACCATGATCCCCGATCCGCGCCAAACTCGAACACGGCATGGGAGTATCACGCCGGTCTTTGCACTTCCGAAGATGCACGCCTCCTACCGGGCGGCGAGTCCACTGCGCCGCAGCCGCGCGCTGTCCGAGGGGCCGAATTCCCTTCGCGCGGAAGCCGGCGCGGGGCTGACCCTCGACCATCCTCCCAGCCGGTTCTCGCACCGCTTCCAGCACGCGCAACTCATCGGATACATCGGATATCCGCTCGCGCACACCGGAAGTCATAGCGCCACAGCCCGCTCCCAGAATTCACTGCCGTATCGAACCACCACCATTCCCCAATTGCCCTTACGGTTACCGGGTACCGAGGCGACAAGCACCGTGACACAGCGTGCTGCAGTTCAAGCATCGTTTCGCCTCCCCGCCAACCAAACGAGCGCCGCGGCCGCGCGTGCCTCAGCAACCGCCTGCTCGCTCAGCCTGCGTAGAAGTGGATGGTGCCAGCAGCGACCCTTCACTGCTGCGGCGGAGCAAGCCACTTGCACCCTCCGCGCAAATCATTCGAGGCCATGATACCGTTGCCCTAGCCGCAACGTCTCGACGCCTGTACCGCAGCGATTCGTCCCGCATTTACTATCGGCGTATACACGCACTCAGACTTTTCACCCCCTCCACGACCGGACACGCTGGCCGCTCTCCACGTGATGCAACAGCAACTATTCCCACGCCCTGAGCACCTGCTTCTCAAGCCGGGCGTCATGCTACTAAGAGGATTTGCCGTACCGTTTTCCGCACAGTTACAAAACGCTATCCGCGCTGTCGTGGCCGCAGCACCTTTTAGACATATGATGACACCACGCGGCACCTACATGTCCGTCGCCATGACGAATTGCGGCGAGTTCGGCTGGGTCACGGACCGTTCGGGGTACCGCTATACCCGCATTGATCCCGACAGTCAAAACCCGTGGCCCGACCTCCCCGAACTGTTTACAACTCTCAGTCGCGACGCTGCCGAATTATCCGGCTTTCCACGATTTTCTCCCGACGCCTGCCTGCTCAATCGTTATCGACCCGGCGCACGTATGGCATTGCACCAGGACCGTGACGAACGTGATTTGACCGCGCCAATTGTCTCGATCTCCCTGGGTCTGCCGGCATTCTTCCTACTTGGCGGCACTCGCCGCACCGATCCGCCTGCGCGCATCCAATTGCAACACGGTGACGTCCTCGTATGGGGCGGCCCTTCCCGAATGCTCTTCCACGGCATTGCACCCGTCGCTGCGCGCACCGACCAGGATTTCGGCGCCTACCGCTTCAATTTAACACTGCGCAAGGCTGGATCCCGATGAACATCCCTTCCACTGGCCGCGTACGCACCCACGCGACAATACCCAGCGGCGAATGAATGGCAGCACGATCGCCCTCTCCGCACCGCTCCGAGCCGGGGCCAACTTGGCCCGGAGTTACCCCGACAGGAGCGACGGCAATAGGTCCTGAATGCAAAGGAGAGCCGCTTTGCCATTGAAAGTATCTGGACTTAGACGCTCTGCGTCACGCATCGAGGAGCCGATTTCTACCACAATTCACCCGCAGACCACTGTCGTTACTCGTTCCCTGTAATTACGCACATTTTCGCCGCACACCACCCTTATCTTCCAGACCTCCACTCGCACGCACTCCCGGTTTCCCGCGCCTTCCAAGGACGTTGCGCCCCACAACAGCTGCACTTTTGTCATCATCCGCATCATATTTCCTGTGGGAACACACCTATCATCGCGATCGAGCGAGCCGCCACGCGATACACTTTCGACTGCAGCATTATGCGCGCAGATGACTCTGGAAAGTCCTCAGGACTATTGAGCCCAGTGTCGAAGATAAGCCGCCAATCACCCCCGTCAGCAACCTGATTTTCAAATTCCACCGGCTCCTCGGACCCATTAATCATAATGTAGAGATTCACGTCCCGCTGCGAAGCCCCATCTATATACACCGCCAAAGTTCGGGATTCATGCCCCAAGTCCACCGCACCTCGGCTTCCATACCAGCGCACATCCTCTCGCCAGAATCTATTTCTGCTCAATGTCGGATGCGCGGATCTGAAGTGAATCATGCTCCTAAAAAACCGGAATATGTCTTTATTTTTCCTTAACAGATTCCAATCCAGCCAACTTGCCGCCGTATCTTGATTATATGGATTGTTGTTACCGCCTTGTGTTTGCAGAAACTCATCGCCAGCACGAAGCATAGGCGTTCCATTGGCGAGAAACAGCAGCGCACAAAAGTTTTTCACCTGCCGCAATCGCAGCGCTCGTATCGCGAGCGAGACCCCTTCCTCGCCTTCGACACCACAATTCCAACTGTAATTCTCGCTGGCTCCGTCAGTATCGTCGTGACCATTCGCCAAATTGTTCTTTTTGTTATACGAGACAAGATCATAAAGCGTGAAGCCGTCATGCGACGTGATGAAATTAACGCTTTGATACGGACGACATGAATACTTCATGCTATCCGGAAACAGATCGTCGCTGCCATACAGGCGCTGCATGAGAGCACCCATCATGCCGCAGTCTCCGCGCACGAAACGACGAATGTCATCGCGAAATTTACCGTTCCATTGCAGCCAATCTGTGCCCGGAAACTGATGACCTAACTGATAGGCACCCGCCGCGTCCCACGGTTCGGCAATTAGCCGTATCTGTGCCAACTCCGGATCGCACAGAATGTCACCGAAGATAGGCGGGTCGGTGGAATTAAGTGCGCCATCGGGACCGCGCGCCAGCACCGAGGCAAGATCAAAGCGAAATCCATCGACGTGCATTTCGCGCACCCAGTACCGCAGACTATCGACAATCAGTTTTCGCACGTAGCGGCTTGCGGTCTTCAAAGTGTTGCCGGTACCGGAAAAATCCGCGTAAACATGTCCACATTCTTCGGTTAATATGTAATAGTTACTGTTGTCTATCCCCTTGTAACTATAGGTTGGTCCCGATTCATCACCTTCCGCAGTATGGTTATATACGACATCCAGAATTACTTCGATATCCGCCGCATGAAATGCCCTGACCATCTCTCGAAATTCTTCGCGCGCGCTGTCCTCGAGCACCCCAGCACTATATCCTCGATGTGCCGCAAAAAAACTGATCGGCATATAACCCCAATAGTTTCCATCCTGTGGATCAAATTGGAACACCGGCATCAGCTCCACCACAGTGACGCCAAGGTGTTTTAAGTACGGGATCTTGTCGATCAATCCCAAATAGGTTCCGCGCCGACGAGTATCAACGCCAGAGCTCTCGCTACGAGTGAATCCGCGAACGTGCAGCTCGTATATTACCGTATCGTGAGTGTGACGCGGCCTTCGCTCTTCGCCCCAGTCGTATGCCTTGACAGCAGTCGGCAATACGCCGAGCGCCGCTTTTCCTGCATTCGACTCCGTACCACAGGCGGCTTTTCGATCAAATGTCGGTGGAAATAATATTGCGGTCGCATACGGATCGAGCAGCAGCTTTTTCGGAACGAAACTGTCACGATCGGTCCGACCTTTGGCAGTCGGACCACTAATGGAATACGCGTAATACCGAACGCCAGGGGCCGATTCAGCAGCAATGCGACAATGCCAGATCGGGCCCGTTTTATTGCGTAGATGATCTAGACTGTAGCTCAGAATCGGTTCGGCGACATTATTTACTCCGTAGAGCAGCAGTCTCACTGCGCAGGCATGCTCGGAATATAGCGCAAAGTTCCAAGCTTTCTCATGCTCACACCAAGTCGCGCCAAGCGGCTGCGCGCTGCCTTCAGCGGCGTTCACTCAAGCAAGCCGCGCTAAGGCACGGGAAACGATTTGCTGTGCTTCCTCTACCACGCTCTCAAGATGGGAAGCACCCAGGAAACTTTCCGCATAGATCTTATACAAATTCTCCGTACCTGATGGGCGTGCAGCAAACCAGCAATTTTCCGCGATCACCTTCAGACCACCGATTGCCGCTCCGTTACCGGGCGCATGCGTCAACTTGCCGGTAATTGATGCGCCTCCCAGTTGTGTCTCCGATACCGCCGCCGGAGTCAGTTTTGCAAGTGCCGCTCTCACATTTTCATCGGCTGAAACGTCAATGCGTGTATAGTACGACGCTCCCAAGAGCTCAGCGAGTCGCCGCGCATGCTCGCTCGGGTCATGACCCGTCGTTGCGGTAATCTCAGCTGCAAGCAAATCCATCACCGGCCCATCCTTGTCGGTCGTCCACGGCAGTCCATCCCGCTGCAAAAGACTTGCACCCGCACTCTCCTCTCCGCCGAAGCAAAGCGAACTCGCAAGCAGTCCGGGTGCAAACCATTTGAACCCGACCGGAACCTCATAGATGGCGCGGCCGAGTCGGGACACGACCCTATCAATCAGACTGCTGCTGACAACCGTTTTGCCCACGGCCATCCCGGAGCTCCACAACGGTCGATGCGTTAGCAAATAGTCTATGGCAACCGCCAGAAACTGATTCGGACTCATAAGACCTTGCGATGGCGTAACAATGCCGTGGCGATCGGAATCCGGATCATTACCAAATGCAAGCCTGAACCGGTCCTTGAGCTGCACGAGTCGCGCCATGGCATACGGGCTTGAGCAGTCCATGCGAATCTGTCCGTCGTGATCTAATGTCATGAAGGCAAACTGTGGATCTACCACTGGATTCACAATTTCGATGTCGAGACCATAGCGCTCGTTAATTGGTGCCCAGCAATACAACGCTGCGCCACCGAGTGGATCAACACCGAGCGTCATATGTGCGTTTCGAATTGCTTCCATGTCGATCACAAGCCCGAGCTCGTCAACATAGGGCGCTATAAAGTCTCTTACATGTGTCGTTGTCGCATGCACGGCCGCAGAATACGCGATGCGTTTGACGTCGCGATTATCGGACATCAGTAACTCGTTTGCTCGTCGCTCAATCCACGCCGTCACTTCTGTTCCCGCCGGCCCCCCGTGCGGCGGATTATATTTGAAGCCTCCGTCACGCGGCGGGTTATGGGACGGGGTGGCGATCAATCCGTCCGCGAGGTGATCGGTGCGCCCGCGATTATGCACAACAATCGCGCGGGATATGACCGGTACGGGAGTGATGCCCGGCGCCTGTGCCAGCACGGCCTCGGCTCCATTGCCCGCGAGAACCTCAAGCGCTGTGCGCTCCGCCGGCATTGATAGTGCATGCGTGTCCTTGGCCAGAAAGACCGGACCATCAATAGCATGAGCGCGGCGATAATCACATACCGCCTGGGTAATTGCGAGAATATGCGCTTCGTTAAACGTCAGGTCTAGTGACGAGCCGCGGTGCCCGCTAGTCCCGAATCGCACCCGCTGGTCCACGACTGTAGGATCGGGACTACGCTGATAATAGGCAGTCGTGAGTTCTGCCACGTCAACCAGCATCTGCGTGGATGCCGGCTGGCCGGCACGTGGGTCAATCGCCATCACTAAAACTCCTTCCGTTACCTGTACAGGACCTGTCTATTACACCATCTTCGTCCAAATTAGCTGGAGAGCCGCCGAGCCTCTCCACGTAAGATTGAGCGAGCAACACCTCGATTCGGCATACAAAGACAGGCTCAGCGTGCACCGATTTTGCAGCCTATTCAATCAGATTCTCAAGTTTATTCCGCGCTCGGAATTCGAGAGCGAGGTGCGTCGGCTCCATGCCCGGCGGCATGCGCGAGGAGTGAGCTGATGGCGGCGGCTCGACTCGATGCTCTTTTGCGAGCTGGGTAATGCGCACATCTCGCGGAAGATCGAGCAAGGGCTGCGCAGCTGGGCGGGAAAGCTTAAGTGGTTCCCAAGGCAAAGAAGAATTGCCTCCATGCGCTTCGGCTGGTTAGCTTTTATGACGACGAGCACAAGCGGGAGTTTCTGTTGTCGACGAATAATTTCCGACTCGCCGCCAAAACCATGGCCGCGATCTAAGAGGACCGCTGGGCCGTCGAAATTTTCTCAAAGCGCTGAAGCAAAATCTGAAGATCAAGACTTTTGTGAACGGTGGCCAGGAACCGCGTGATTTTGGGGATTGGGCGCGGTTTTGAGGCGACTGCGGGTGCTGGGTCCGCCCGCGTCTTCTTCCGATTTCCCCGTCTCTACGTCGTTCTTCTGCGCGTCGC
>JAKARC010000044.1 GCA_021822385.1 Pseudomonadota bacterium | reverse complement strand
TTCGCGCGCATTGCAGACGCTGGCGATGCGATAGACGACGTCGTTTGCGTACTCATTCAACGTGTAGTTGATGGATGAGGAATAGTTGGTGCCGCTGCCGTCGTAATCGACACCGAGGCCGCCGCCAACATCGATGTATTGCAGCCCTGCGCCCATCAGCCGCAGTTCGGCGTAGACATGAGCAAGCTCGTTGATGGCGTCCTTCAGGCGGCGAATGTCCTGCAGCTGGCTGCCCGGATGGCAGTGCACCAGCTGCAGACAATCGAGCATGTCGCGCGCCTTAAGCTCGCGCACCAGCTCCAGAATCTCGGTCACGAACAGGCCGAATTTAGATTTCTCCCCGGTCGAGTCGCGCCACTTGCCCGAGCCTTCGGTGACGAGCTTCACGCGCACGCCGATGCGCGGTCGTACGCCGTATTTCTCGGCGTGCTGCAGGATCAACGGCAGCTCGTCGAAGTTTTCCACGACCGGGATGATGGTCCGCCCGAGCTTGGTCGCGAGCGTTACGGCCTCGATGTAACTGTCATCCTTGAAGCCATTGCACACGATCAGTCGGTCCGGAGCGTTTTCGGTCATCGCCATGACGGCGAGCAGTTCCGGCTTCGAGCCCACCTCCAGTCCGAAGCCGAAGGCCGCACCATAGCGATAGACCTCTTCGACGACGAGGCGCTGCTGGTTCACCTTGATCGGGTACACGGCCGCATAGCGATTGCGGTAATCGTTTTCGGCGATCGCCTGGGCGAACGCATCGTGCAGGTGCTTTAGGCGGTGCGCCAGAATGTCCGAGAAGCGCACGACCACGGGCGTGGCGAGATCGCGCAGCTGCAGTCCCTCGATCACCTCGTACAGATCGATGTCGCTGCCCGGCTGGGTGTCGGGTCGGACCACCACGTGGCCGGTCTCGTTGATGCCGAAATAACCCTTGCCCCACTCGTGGACGTGATAGAGATCGAGCGAGTCCTCGATACGCCAGGGAGCGGTCGGGTTGTATTGGCGCTGGGCGATGCGCTTGGGATCTACGGCCACGTCGATGATTTCCGTGCGACGAGCAGGGGTGCGTTGTGGCGAGAAGATATCAAAATGGTCGCGCGGCGATAGTCCCGCGGTGAAAATTCTCGTGCCTATGCGCCGCGCGCCACGGGCCGGCGCGGGTCGCGGATCCATTCGCTCCAGGAACCCGCATAGAGTCGGGCGCCGGTGAGGCCGGATATGTGTAGCGCCAGCAGGTTGTGACAGGCGGTTACGCCCGAGCCGCACATGCAGATGGCCGACTCGGGCGCACGCGCGGCCAGCGCCGCGAGAAAGCGTTGGCGCAGGATGTGCGGCGGCCTGAAGCGGCCCTGCTCGAGGTTGCCGCTGAAGGGCAGGCTCAGCGCTCCCGGAATGTGACCTGCGACCGGATCGATCGTCTCATTCTCACCGGCGAACCGATCGGCTCCGCGTGCGTCGATCAACACCGCCTCGCCGCGCTGAAGATGTCCTGTCGCCACCAGCCGTTCAATCTCGGTGGTCTCGGCCAGCAGGCGCAGATCCGGCGTGCCGAGGAAGCGCTGCGGCGCCGGTGTGCCCGGCGCGCCGCGCTCCAGGGGCAGTCCGCAGGCCTCCCACGCCGCCAGTCCGCCGTCGAGCACCGCCACGCGCGGATGCCCCAGCCAGCGCAGCAACCACCACAAGCGCGCGGCATACGCTCCGGGGCCCTGGTCGTACGCGATCACCTGCGTCCGTGCGCCGATACCCCAGCGCTCCAGGCATCGAGCGAAGCGCTGCGGTTCCGGCAGCGGATGTCGCCCGGACGCGCTCGAGGGCGCAGCGGAGAGATCCCGATCAAGGTGCGCATAGACGGCCCCGGGGATGCGCGCCGCGGCGTACGCCTGCGCGCCCCAGTGCGGTTGCCCCAGCTCGAAGCGGCAATCGACGATCGCGAGGTCCGCCTCGCCGAGACGTTGCGCGAGCTGCTGCGCGCTGATGAGCGTATCGAGCATGTGCCCTGCCATTCTATACCGCGTCCGTGGCAAGCGGTCTGCGTACAATCGGTAATGATCGGCGCGGCCGTGAACCCGGTACAATTGCCGGTATAAACCACGGCAGAGGGGCGCATGGCGATCGAGGTCTACTGGGGTAGCGGGAGTCCGTATGCCTGGCGCGTGCTGCTTGCCCTCGAACACAAGGGGCTGCCGTACACGGCGCACCTGTTGCAATTCTCCAAGCAGGAGCACAAATCGCCGTATCTGCTGCAGTTGAATCCGCGCGGACGCGTGCCCGTGCTGAGGGACGGGGAGTACGTCTGCTTCGAGTCGCTCGCCATCCTCTATTACCTCGAGCGCAAATACCCGCAACCGCCCGTCTTCGGGACGACGCCCGAGGAAGGGGGCACGATCATGCGGGTGATCAGCGAGTACCAGTCCTACATCGAGCCGCATCTGCGCACCATCACCCGCGCGGTCTTCGCCGGCGGCCTCGACCTGCGCGGCGAGGACATCACTCAGGCCATGCATGCGGCGGCAAGCGAGGCACGCACCATCGAGGGACGCTTGTCCAAGTCCGACTGGGTCGTCGGCGAGCGTTTCTCGGCGGCCGACATGGTCATATTCCCGGGTATTCAGTTGTTGCGGCGCGCGCTCGAGCGCCCCGCGGCGCATGAACTTGCCGCTCGCTTCCTGCCGCTGCATGTCAATTATCCGGCGCTCGGCCGGTGGCTGACCCGCATCGAGGCGTTGCCCGGCTACCAGCGGACCTACCCGCCGCACTGGCGCAGCGGCTAGCTGCGCACGCATGTCCCGAGCTGCGCGGGGGGCACGGGAAACGCTGAGTCACTGCCGGTCCGTGCGGGCGGACGCTGCGCTCGCGTGTGTGCAGCAAGACGCAGCGTGCCGTGCGGCGTGCCGATGGCCGCGCTCCAGTTTCACCCGTCGGCGCGCTTTGATACCCTGCGGCCTGCCGCCGCGAAGCGTGCACCGGCACCGTTCGCGGCATGACTTGCGTCAGTTGTGAGTGAGATGAGCGAGTACGAGACCCACGTTGAATTTCCCGGCCGAATCGTCCTGGTAGGCTTCGGCAGCATTGGTCAGGGCGTTTTGCCGTTGCTGCTGCGGCATCTTGCCGTTCCCGCCGAGCGCATCACCATCGTGACCGCCGAAGACAAGGGCAGCGAAGAGGCTGCGCAGCTCGGCGTGCGCTTCATTCGCGAGCCGCTGACGCGGGAGAATTACCGCCGCATTCTCGCGCCGCTGCTCGGGCGCGGGGATTTCCTCATCAACGTCTCGGTCAACGTCTCGAGCCTCGCGCTGGTCAAGTTGTGCTGGGAACGGGACACGATGTACCTCGATACGTGCATCGAGCCCTGGCCCGGCGGGTACACGGACCCGACGCTCGCGGCCGAGCGCCGCACGAACTATGCGCTGCGCGAGGAGGCTCTGGCGTTGCGAGCGGGCAATGAGCGTGCGCCAACGGCCGTGTTGACGCATGGCGCCAATCCGGGCCTGGTTTCGCATTTCGTCAAGCAGGCATTGCTCGATATCGCCGCCGCGAACGGGCTCGAGGTCGCCACGCCCGCCGCACGCGCCGAGTGGGGTGCGCTTGCCCATCAGCTCGGTGTGCGAGTCATCCACATTGCCGAACGCGACACGCAGAGTGCCGCCGCCCCCAAGCAACCCGGAGAGTTCGTCAACACCTGGTCGATCGATGGATTCGTGAGCGAAGGCTTGCAGCCAAGCGAAATCGGCTGGGGCAGTCACGAGCGTAATTTTCCGCGCGATGCCCGCCGCCACGAGGCGGGCTGCCAGGCGGCGATTTACCTGCTGCAGCCGGGCGCCGGCACGCGGGTTCGCACCTGGACTCCGCTCGCCGGCCCCGTGCACGGCTTTTGTATCACGCACGGCGAGGCGATCTCGATTGCCGATTACTTGACGGTCCGCCATGGCTCGCAGGTTCTCTACCGCCCGACGGTTCACTACGCCTACCACCCGTGCGATGCGGCGGTGATGTCCCTGCACGAGCTCGCGGGCCGCAACTATCTGCCGCCGCAGCGGCAGCGGCTGGTGCGCGACGAGATCACCCAGGGCATCGATGAGCTCGGCGTGCTGCTGGCCGGGCACGCCAAGAACGCGTACTGGTACGGCTCGCAGCTCTCGATCGAGGAGGCGCGGCGGCTCGCGCCCTGGAACAATGCCACGAGCCTGCAGGTCACCGCGGCCGTGCTCGCGGGCGTGGTATGGGCGATCGAGAACCCCAATCGCGGTGTCGTCGAACCCGAGGAGATGGATTTCCAGCGCATTCTGCAGATCTGCCGGCCGTACCTGGGTCCGGTGGTGGGGCGCTACAGCGACTGGACGCCGCTGCATGAGCGCGGGCGGCTCTTTCCCGAAGACCTCGATACCGACGATCCGTGGCAGTTCAAGAACGTGCGGGTGAGCTGGTAGTCCGCAGGTCACTCAAGGGATGGCGGTGTAGGCGATCCCGGTGATCTTGACGTTGCGCACACCGTCCGGCAGTTGCACGCTGACCGCGTCGCCGAGTCGCCGGCCGAGCAGTGCACGTCCGAGCGGGGAGTCCATGCTGATATAGCCGGGCTCGTGGTCGATCTCGTCTGGCCCGACGATGCGGTAGCGAACTTCGCCGTCCTCGGCCTCTAGCGTCACCCAGGCGCCGAAATAGACGCGCGCCGGATCAGTCGGTGGCCGGTTCACGACCACGGCGACTTGCAAGCGGTTGCGCAGGTGTCGCACCCGCCGATCGATCTCGCGCAGACGCCGCTTCCCGTAGGTGTATTCCGCGTTCTCCGACCGATCGCCCTGAGCGGCCGCTTCCGCCACCGCGCGCGTCACCTGCGGACGCTCGAGGCGCCAGAGCCGATCGAGTTCCGCGCGCAACCGGTCAGCCCCCTCGGGTGTGATGTACGCGGACGCAGGCGATGGTGGCGGACGGTATCTGCTCATGCGAAGGGATGGATGACCGCGCGGCTCGGCACGCGTGCGGGCATCATGATGCCAGAGCAGACCATTCTGCGTACCGCTTCACGGTCGCGCCTGTCGCAGCCCGCCTACACTGTGGCCGTGACCATCAAGTATTACACGCATTTCCTGACCCGCGGAGCCGAGCGGGCGTCGGTGGATGCACACGAGTGGAGCGGCGTGGTTGAGTTGCGCGCGCCCCTCGGCGATCAGCGGGCGCGCCGTGAACTGCGCGATCTGCTGGCGGTCAATTTCAATCTGGACTCGCGGGATATTCGGATTCTGCAGTGGGCGCGCCTGCACTGAGTCCCCCCTGGGCGGACTGCTCCCCCTCCACGTAAAGTCCGCCTCATCGCCCCGATCCGAGCAGGATCGGGGCATTTTTAGGGTACGCCGGGCGACCCGATCGGCAACCTGTCATAATGTTGTGCATGCGACACGTCCAATCCAGAGTCATTCTCGCCGCCTGTCTGTCCAGCGCGGCGCTCGCGGCTGCACCGCTGTGTCTGGGCGCCGCGGCGGTTCGGGCTGCGGGCAACACCGGCGGTCCGGGGCAGTTGCCGCTGCCGGTTCAGACCGAGCGGTTCGTGCTGAAACCCGCGCAGGAGATGATCGGGCGTGTGCAGATGGTCCGGCTGAAGCCGCATCAGGTGCTCGCCGATGTCGCGCGCCTGTTCGATGTCGGCTACGACGCGATCAAACATGCCAATCCCACGGTCAATCCGTGGCTGGCCCCGCCCGGCACACGGGTGATCGTGCCCACGGAGTTCATCCTGCCGCATGCCCCACATGTGGGTATCGTGGTCAATATTGCGGCCATGCGTCTGTTCTACTTCCTGCCGCACAAGCCCGGACAGCCGCAAGTCGTGATCACGCACCCAGTGGGCATCGGGCGGCTCGGTCATGCGACCCCGACCATGGTTACCCGAGTCACCTGGCACCAGGCACACCCGCAATGGTACGTGCCGCGCTCGATCCTCGCCTCGCATGCCCGCCGGGGTACGCCGCTGCCGCCGGTGGTTGCCGCCGGTCCGAACAATCCACTCGGTAATTATGCGCTGCACCTGAGCTATCCGGAGATCCTCATCCACGGCACCGACCGGCCCGCCGGCGTCGGGCGGCGCGTCAGTCACGGCTGCATCCACCTGTATCCGGAGGATATCAAGCAGATCTTCAAGCTGGTGCCGAACGGCACGCCGGTGCGTGTCGTCAATCAGCCCTATCTGTTTGCCTGGTCCCACGGACGGTTGTACATGCAGGCGTACGGCGCACTGCAGGATGATCAGCGACCGTGGAAGACCGATCCGGCCTTGCTGACGCGGCTGTTGCCGCGCCAGTGGATCAGCGATCTGACGCGGACCGGTCAGCGGATCGACTGGCAGCGGGTGCGACGCCTGCTCGTGCACCCGCCGGTGGTGCCGCTGCCGGTTTCGGGGCGCGGCGCCGTGCACGGCGGACTGGTGGCAACGCTGGTGCAGAATCGTCTGCCGGTGGGGTCGGCATGGAACGGCAGGACCCATCTGCCGCTGACGAGCGCGCAACTCGATGCGATTCTCGCGCCGCGCCACGCGGCGGCCGCGCCGCCGCGCAGTCGCGCCCGGCGCGCGCCGTGAACGCCCGCGTCCGGGTTCTTGTGCTACAGTCCCACCGGACCGAAAAGAACAACGCTGGGGCAATATATCGGTGGCTGAGGGCGGTGCGAGCTTTTCCCTCGAGTACGAGGCGAGCGAGCCGGTAGCGGCCTGCAGCTCGCCCGTGACCGCGTTCGTCGGTCGCACGCTCAAGGGTCCATTGCATCGCGCCGTGCCCATCGCGAGCTTCGGGGACTTTCAACGCGTGTTCGGCGGCCTGTGGCAGCCCTCGACGCTGTCCTACGCCATCGAGCAGTTCTTCGCCAGTGGCGGTGCGCAGGCGATCGTGGTGCGCGTGGCCAATGGCGGGCGCGCGCCGACGTTGACACTGCCCGCCGGCTCCGCAGCGCTGCATCTGGTGGGGTTGCAGCCCGGGTCACGGGAATATCTGCGGGCGGCGGTTGATTACGATGGGATCGGCGCGGACGAGGCGCTGTTCAATCTGGTACTGCAGCGGGTGCGGTCCGCCGGCTCGGAGCGGGTGGAGGATCAGGAGATCTTCCGCAGAGCCTCCCTGCAGCCGCAGTCGGATCGATACATCGTCGATCTGCTGCTCCGTTCGCAGCTGGCGCGAGTCGTCCCGCCACTGCCCGAGCAGCGGCCGCAGCCGACGGGGTCGGGTCCAGCGGGCGCGTCGGTCGGCTACATCATGGCCAATGCCGACGGCGATGACGGCGAACCGATCACGGACTACGATGTCATCGGGTCGGCGCTCGAGGATACGGGCCTGTTTGCGCTGCGCACGGTGGCGTTCGATTTCCTGTGCGTCCCGCCGCTGTCACGTGAGCGCGACGTCGGCTTCGGCACGCTGCTGGTCGCGGCCCGGCTGTGCCGCGAGCGGCATGCGCTGCTCATCGTCGATCCGCCGAGCGCCTGGACCCGACCGCAGGATGCCCTCGAGGCCATGCGCAGCTGGCCGTTTCGCAGCGACCACGCCGTCCTGTACTACCCCAGGGTGCGGGCCTTCGATCGGCTGCGCGGCCGCTTCGAGACCTTTGCGTGTTGCGGCGCGGCCGCCGGGCTGCTGGCGCGCGCGGAAGCCCGGCAGCCACTCGCGGGCGCCGCCGAGGCAGAGCCGATTCTGCGCGCCGGCCTGCAGCCGGCGACCGATATTTCTCCGGCGCAGCGTCTGCGGCTTGCGCAAGCCGGGATCAATACGCTGATGGCAGCGCGCTCACAGGAGCTCCTGCCGGTGAGCGCGCGCACGCTCGCGACCGGCGGCAGTGGTCCGGCGGATTGGCGGTTTCTCTGCGCCCGGCGTCTGGGGCTGCGCATCGCGGCCGCGGTCGAGCGGGGGACGCGCTGGATGGTGTTCGCGCAGAACGCACCCGGCACCTGGGCCCGCGGCCGCTCACTCGTGGATGCTTATCTGGCGCGGTGTGCAGCCGAGGGGGCGTTTGTCGGCGCATCGGCGCAGGAACGTTACTTCGTCGTGTGCGACGAGCGCATCAACCCGCCCGACTCGATCGCGGCGGGCCGGATCAACCTGTTGTTCGGGATTGCCGCGCGGCGTGCCGGGCAGTTCGATGCCTGGCTCGTCTGTCACCAGGCGGCGTCGAGCCGCACCCGAGCGGTCTCGGTCAACCGCTGGGCGGCGGGTGCCGTGGGCGATGAGTGCTGCACGGTGCCGCTGCCGCACTAGGGACGGGTCGCCCTATGGCTTAGAGGGCGTTTTGCCGGCATGATTGACCGATGAGCGATGCAGCGCGATCGGTGCCTGAGCACAGTGGCTCACGAGCGGTGAGCACGCCCCAGCGACATGTGGTGTTTTCGCATGGTCAGGCGAGCGGGCCGTGGGGACGCAAGATCAGCGCACTGGCGGAAGTGGTGCGCGCGGAAGGCTACGAGGTCCACTCGGTGGATTACCGCGGCCTCGATGCACCCCGCGAGCGCATCGCCCGGTTGGCCGAGTACTGCAAGGGATTGAGCGGGGATCTGGTACTGGTCGGCTCGAGTCTCGGCGGCTACGTGACCGTGGCCAGCGCCTCGGTCCTGCATGCACGCGGCATCTTCTTGATGGCTCCGGCGTTGTATTTCCCGCAGCTGCCACCGTTGCGCTCGGGCATCGTCGATTGTCCCACGACGGTGGTGCACGGCTGGCGCGACGAGGTCGTACCTTATGAGCATAGTGTGCGCTTTGCGCAAGATTCTCGCGCCGTTCTACACCTGCTCGACAGCGATCACCAGCTGTACAACCAGATCCGCCATATCCAGAATTTGTTCGAGTACTTTCTCATTGCACTCGATCTGCCCGCGACGGAGGACGTGTAGGGCCCACCGCATGCCTCTGCGCACAGCCGGCATCGCCGTCGCGGTGCCGAGACGCGCATGAGCTGGCTCGTCAATCGAGTGCTGGCGGCGTGGGTGCGCTGCAAGATCGTCCCGGAGGAGGCGCAGGCCCGGCTGCACGAGCGGCGTCGTCCGGTCTGTTACGTGCTCGAGCGGCGCAGCGCGGTCGATCTGGCGGTGCTGCAGAACGTCTGCGAGCGGCTGCGGTTGCCCAAGCCGCACAGGCGGCTGTTGCGCCGTCGCGGCGAGCTGCGCTCATACGTGTACCTCAGCCGCGTCCGCGGCTTTTGGACCGAACGGCTCGACCGGCGGCCGCCGCCGCAGTTCGAGCAGATGGTGCGCATGCTCGAGCTCGATCCAGACGCGGACATCGACCTGGTGCCGGTTTCGGTCTACTGGGGACGCGCGCCCCAGCGCGAGAAATCCTGGCTGCGGCTGCTGCTGGTGGAGAACTGGGCGATCTCGAGCGGCGTGCGCAAGTTTCTGCAGGTCCTGATCAATGGCCGCGATACGCTGGTTGAATTCAACGAACCGATCTCGCTGCGCCGCCTGATCGCACAGGAGCACGGCCCAGCGGCGCGCGGCCGGCGCATCAGCCGAACGTTGCGGGCGCTGTTCATACAGCGCCGTACCGCCCGCATCGGTCCGGACCTGTCGCACCGGCGCACCGTGGTGACCCGGGTGTTGCGTACCCGCGCCGTGCGCGCCGCCGTCGTGCAGCTGATGCGCGAGAAGAAGATTTCGCGCCGCGCCGCGCTGCGCGAGGCCGCAGGTTACGCCAATGAGATCACCGCCGATTATTCGCACGCCTTCGTGCGCTTCCTCGAGCGCGTCTTGACGTGGCTGTGGAACCGGCTTTATGACGGGGTGGCGGTCGGCCATCTCGAGACGCTCGAACAGGTTGCGCAGGGGAACGAGATCATCTACGTCCCCTGCCATCGTAGTCACATGGACTACCTGCTCCTGTCCTACGTCATTTATGTCAACGGCTATGCGCTGCCGCACATTGCCGCGGGCATCAACCTGAATCTGCCGGTGATCGGGCGGTTCCTGCGCATGGGCGGGGCCTTCTTCATCCGCCGGCGATTCCGCGGCAACAGCCTGTACACGGTCGTGTTCATGAATTATCTGGCGACCATCATGGGGCGCGGGCATTCGATCGAGTATTTCATCGAGGGCGGGCGCAGCCGCACGGGCCGGCTGCTGCAACCGAAAACCGGCATGTTGTCGATGACCGTGCGCAGCTTTCTGCGCGAGCCACTGCGCCCGGTGGTGTTCGTGCCGGTGTACTTCGGCTACGAGCGCATCGTCGAAGGCAGTACCTACGTCGGCGAGCTCTCCGGCGCGCCGAAGGAGAAAGAGAGCATTCTCGGACTGGTGCGCGCGCTCGGCAGGATGCGCGAGAAGTTCGGCCGCGTGCAAGTCAATCTCGGCGCGCCGATCCCGCTCTCCGAGGTCCTCGCGCGACATGGACCATGGCCGCTGCGCGGCGCGCACGAGGATGCGCGCTCGGCGTGCGTCGGCGCCGTTGTCGATGAGCTCGCCGGTCGAATCATGCGCAACATCAACGCGGCGGCCGTGGTGACGCCGGTCAATCTGCTCGCAATGACCCTGCTCGCCATGCCGCGGCAGGCCTTGCCGCAGAGCGATCTGATCCGCCAGATCGACCTGTATCGGGCCCTGCTCGCAGGGGTGCCCTACAGCGATCGGGTCACCGTGACCGATCTGTCCGGCGAGCAGGTGATCGACTATGGCGAGCGGATGAAGGTGCTGCAGCGCCACCGCCATCCCTCGGGGGATGTACTGCGCATGAGCGACGCGAGCGCGGTTCTGGCCGCATATTTTCGCAACAACGTGCTGCACCTGTTTGCCATGCCCTCGCTCCTGGCGTGTGTGTTCCTGAGCAACGCCGAAGTGTCGGATGAGGACATGCAGCGCCTCGCTGGGCGCATCTATCCGTACATTGCCGCCGAGCTGTTCCTGCGCTGGAGCGACGCTGAGGTGCCGGCAGTGGTCGCGGCCGTTCTGGCCGAACTCGCGCGCCATGGCCTGATCGAGCACGTGGCCGCGCGCGGCGTGTGGCGGCGGCCGCCAAGCTCGAGTGCCCAGGCGATGCAGCTGTCGATCCTCGCGCAGGCGACGCTGCAGACCATAGAACGGTACTATCTCGCCATTGCGCTGCTGCTCGATGCCGGCTCCGGCAGCATCAGCCAGGCGACGCTCGAGGAGCGTTGTCAGCTGGCCGCGCAACGCATTGCCCTGCTGTATGCGCTGAACTCGCCGGAATTCTTCGACCGCGCGCTGTTCACGAATTTCATCGATCTGTTGCGCAGCCGGGGCGTGGTGCGCAGCAACGCCGCGGGGTCGCTCGAGTTCGACGCGGTGCTGCTACACGTTGCGGCCGACGCCCAGTTCGTCCTGAGCGAGCAGATCCGTCACAGCATCCTTCAAGTCACGCACGCGTGAGGTGCCTATGCATTTCTCCCGACCGCTGTACGAGGGGTTGCCCTGGGTGTACATCGCGCTCGGTGCCGGTGCGGTCGCCGTGAGTTATGAACTCACCGATGCCGGCGTGCTGGCGGTTGTCATCGGGATGCTCGGCTTTGCCGCCCTGGTGGCCGGCATGATGATCCTGTTGCGGCGGCGCGATTTCCGCGACCTGGGTCGCCACTATGCCGGCCGCGACGACGCGGCGGAGAATATGCGGGAACGGCCCCGGCGCGGCCGGGATCAGGATTGAGAATCGGGCAGGATCGTCGGAATTTCGAGCGGTACGTCCTCACCGGCTAAAGTCGCCTCGTCGTGGCCCGGCGCAGCAATTCCCGGCAGGGTGTCATCCAGGTTGCCGTGGCCGCGCGGCGCCCGCTCGTCGCTGTACCGCAGTTCATGCCGGCCGATCAGGACCACGTCACCGTCACGCAGATAGTGGCGGTGCACGCGCTGCGAGCGCACGTACAGCCCGTTGGTGCTGTTCAAGTCCTCGATGATGCTGGCATGGTTGGTGGTGGTGATCTGGCAGTGATGGCGGCTGATGAATCGGCTCTCGATCTGCAGATCGTTGTCCGGCGTGCGTCCGACGATGATCCGCCCGGGCAGCAGCGGCAGCTCCTGCAGCGTGTGTCCGCCCGCGGCGACGCGCAGCCGCGCGAGCGGCGGCTGCGCCGGCTCGCGTCCGCCGCGCATGCGCGGCGCGCCGGCGGGGCTCGAGCGGTGCGGGCGCGCGGCATATTCGACCCATTGCAGCTCGGCGACGGCGCTGGCGATGTCGGCGACGCCGACCTGATCCCGGTCGGCGGTGAATGCCGACATCATGGCCGTGTCGCACAGCGTGTTGATCAGGCGCGGCACCCCGCCGGTATAGCGGTAGATCTGCGCGAAGGTGTCCGGGGCAAAGATTTCCCGCGCGCCGGCCCCGGCCACCTCCAGGCGGTGGCGAACGTACTCGGCCGTTTCCATCAGGGAAAGTGCCGCCAGATGAAAGCGCAGGCGGACCCGTTGATTCAGCTGCACCAGCTCCGGCGCATCGAGCTTGGCACTCAGCTCCGGTTGGCCGGCGAGGATGATGCGCAGGACCTTCTCCTTGGTGGTCTCCACGCCCGAGAGCAGGCGGATTTCCTCGAGCACACGCTGCGAGAGGTTTTGCGCCTCGTCGACGACCAGCAGCACCCGCCTGCCGGCCGCGTATTGCTCGATCAGGAAGTTGTTGAGCGTGGCGAGCAGCTCGCTCTTTTTCATCTTGAATGGCGCAAAGCCGAATTGAGCGAGGAGCGACTGCAGAAAATCGACCGCCGAGACCTGGGTCTGGTTGATCTGCGCCACCACCACGTCCTGGGGGATCTCGCGCAGGAACGACTCGATCAGCGTGGTCTTGCCGGCACCGATCTCGCCGGTGATCACCACGAACCCGTCCGCAAACCAGATGGTCGATTCCATGTACGCCTTGGCGCGGGCGTGCTGTTTGGACAGGTACAGGAACTGGGGATCGGGGCTGAGCCGAAACGGCAGTTCTTTCAGCTGGAACGGTTCGATGTACATGGCGCCGGTATGCTACGGCAGGCGCACCTGCGGGGCCACCAGCGCAAGCAGACTGCGTGCGCGCCGGTCCCGCCGCGCGGGCGAGGGTTCCACGATGGTGCAGTGGCCCAGTTTGCGGCCCGGACGGGGCTGTTTGCCGTAGGTGTGCAGATGCAGTCCCGCAAAGGCGAGCAACCGCTCGCGCGCCGGCAACTCCCCGATCAAATTGATCATGGCGCTGTGACCCACCGGACGGGTCGAGCCGAGCGGCAACCCGAGTATGGCGCGCAGATGATTCTCGAACTGGCTGGTCACACAGCCCTCGAGAGTCCAATGCCCGGAGTTGTGTACGCGAGGGGCCATCTCGTTGGCGATCAGGTGGCCATTGCGCACGAAGAATTCGATGGTGAGCACCCCCGTGTAGCGGAAGTGCTCGAGGCACCGGGTCAGATACCGGGTGGCGAGCCGCTGCCACGCGGCGCGGCCGAACGGCGCGCGGGTGAGCCGCAGGATGCCGTCAACGTGTACGTTGCCGTTCAGCGGGTAGACGACTGTTTCCCCCCGCGTGCTGCGCGCGCCGATGACGGAGACCTCGCAATCGTAGGGCACCCATTCTTCGTACAGCAGCGGCACCTTGCCGAGCGCATCCCACGCGTTCTGCGCATCCTCGACGCTGCGGATACGTGCCTGGCCCTTGCCGTCGTAGCCCATGCGCCGGGTCTTCAGGACGCCGGGCAGGCCGATGTCGCGCAGTGCGCGCGCGAGGGCCGGCCGTGAGCCGACCGCCCGCCAGCGCGTGGTGGGGATGCCCAGGCGCTCGAACAGCCGCTTCTCGGCCACCCGGTCCTGCGCAACGGCGAGCGCCGCAACCGGCGGGCAGATGCGCGCACGCGCGGCGCCGCGTGCATGTTTGCGCAAGGCTCCCGCCGGCAAGTTTTCCCAGTCGAAGGTGAGCACCTCGCATTCGCGCGACAGCCACCGCAGGAGTTGCGGGTCGGTGAACTCACCGTGCACCACGGGAGCCACCCGACCCGCGGGCGCTTCCCGGGAGGGATCGAGGAACAGGAAATCAAGCCCCAGGGGGTAGCCGGCCAGTGCCAGCATGCGACCGAGCTGTCCGCCGCCGACGACGCCGACGGTCATGAGCGGGCGGGCAGGCGCGGGTCCGGTTGCGCGAGCACCGCCGCGGTCTGATCACGGCGCCATGCCGCCAGGGCGGCGCCCACCTGTGGATGCCGGCCGGCGAGAATTGCTGCAGCGAACAGGGCGGCGTTGGCCGCTCCCGCCGCCCCGATCGCGAAGGTCGCCACGGGCACCCCGGCGGGCATCTGCACGATCGAGAGGAGCGAGTCGAGCCCGTTCAGCGCCTTCGATTGTACGGGCACGCCGAGCACCGGCACAGTGGTCTTGGCGGCGGTCATGCCGGGCAAGTGCGCGGCGCCGCCGGCGCCGGCAATGATGGCCTCGAGCCCGCGCTCGTGCGCCGTGGCGGCGTATTCGTAGAGCAGGTCCGGGGTACGGTGCGCCGAGATCACCCGCACTTCGTGCGCGATGCCGAGCGTGTCCAACTGGGCGGCGGCCGCACTCAGCGTCTCCCAATCCGACCGCGAACCCATGATGATGCCGATGAGCGCTTGCATCCGCGCAATTCTACCCAAGGAGGGTGCGTAAAGCGCGAAACAGCGTTCGGCCGGCCGGGCCCTGGGGCCGCGTTGCAGCCGAGCCCTCGGCGCGCGCCGCAGTCACCAGCCCCAGCCAATACCCTCGATCCAGGTCCGGGTGCAGCTCGGCGAGGGCCACGAGGGCGGCGCTCCCCTCCGCAAGCAGCCGCGCGCGCCAGTGTTCGGCACGTTTGAAGCGCTGCATCTGCTCGACATCCATGGCACTGCGCGCGGCGAGGGCGCGGCGAATGGGCTCCGGGTCGATGTGCCGCATGAGCTTGCCGATGTACTGACGCTGGCGCGCGCCGGCGGCGCGGCTGCGGATCGAGCGCGCCGCGCGCACGGCCTCGAGCAGGGTCGCGGGCAGCTTGAGCGCCGCGAGGTCGGCCTCGCGCAGCGCGATCAGCGCTTCACCGAGATCCTGAGCGGCGTGCGCGCGGCGCTTGCGCTCGCTCTTGCTCGGCCGGGTGGCATCCGGATCCGGCACTGTGCGCTCGAGGTCAGTCACGGGGAAGATGCGCGGATGGACAGGCCATGACTGCTACACTAGCGCATTCCGTCGGTTCGCGTGCGCACCGCGGCGGGTATGCCCGCCTTGCGGCGCGGCGGCCAGCCGATCTCGCCACGAGGACTCTTCAAGATGCAACAGGCGCTCGAGCCCAACGCCGCGGCGGATACGCTGCAGGATGTCGTGCGCTTCGCGCTGGCGCACGCAGCCCGGCTGGGGGCGTCGCAGGCGGAGGCGGACGCGAGCATCGGGCAGGGACTCGGTGTCACGGTGCGACTCGGCGAAGTCGACACCATCGAATATCAGCGTGACCGGGGGCTGGCGGTCACGGTGTATTTCGGCCGGCGCAAAGGCGCGGCCAGCACGGCCGATCTCGGTCGGGACGCGGTCAGCGCGATCGTTGCCAAAGCCTGCGCCATCGCGCGCTTTACCGCCGAGGATCCCTATGCCGGTCTGATCGAGCCCGAGGCGCTCGCGCGCGACATTCCCGATCTTGACCTGGATCATCCCTGGATGCTCAGTGCCGAGGAGGCAATCGACATCGCGCGGCGGTGCGAGCGTGCCGGCATGGATGTCGATGCGCGCATCACCAACTCCGAGGGCGCCAGCGTCAGCAGCCAGCGGCACACCGGTGTCTACGGCAATTCCCTCGGCTTTCTCGCCGGATTCTGCGCCACCAGCCATTCGATCAGCTGTACTTTGCTGGCCCAGCACGGCAATCAGATGCAGCGCGACTACTGGTACAGCGCCGCCCGCGATGCGCTCGAGCTGGAAACGCCAGAGTCGGTGGGCGTGCGCGCCGCCCGTCGCGCCTGCGCGCGGCTCGGGGCGCGCAAGCTCAGTACGCGGCGCGCGCCCGTCCTGTTCGCTCCCGAGATGGCGCGCGGCCTCATACAGCATTTCATTGGTGCAATCAGCGGCCCGAGCCAATACCGCAAGGCGTCCTTCCTGCTCGATGCAGCTGGCGAGCGGATCTTCCCGCCGTTCGTGCGCATGAGCGAGCGGCCGCATATTCCGAAGGCCTTGGGCAGCGCGCCCTTCGATGCCGACGGCGCGGCGACGCGCGACCGGGAGCTCATCGAACAGGGTGTGCTGCAAGGCTATGTGCTTGGTGGCTATTCGGCGCGGCGCCTGGGCTTGAAGACCACCGGTAATGCCGGCGGCATTCACAACCTGCTGGTCGGGACCGACGCAGGTGCGCCGGGGCTCACGGCCGATGATCTGCTGAAGAAAATGGGCTCGGGCCTGTGGGTCACGGAACTGATGGGTCAGGGGGTCAATGGTGTCACGGGCGATTATTCCCGGGGCGCGAGCGGGTTCTGGGTCGAGGACGGCGCAATTGCCTATCCGGTGCACGAGGTGACCATCGCGGGTAATCTGCGCGAGGTGTACAAGAACATCGTGGCCCTCGGCAACGACATCGATGTCCGCGGCACGATCCGCTGCGGTTCCGTGCTGGCCGCGCAGATGACGATCGCCGGGGACTGAAACGCGTTGGCGGTTGGGGGGCGCTGGCATTGATCGCGATCGATTCCATGGGCGCGCAGCCGCTGCTGCGCCGCCGGGGTGGCAGCCGACGGCGCTCGGCGTGAGTAAGCGACTCATGCTGCGGTGCGCCGTGTCCCGCGCCGGGCTCGCCACGGCGGTGTTGCTCGCCGTGGCGTTGGGAGAGACGCCGGCGCGCCGCGGCCTGTTCCAAATCGCACAGTCGTCCTGATGCACAACCCCGCAAGTCATCTGCAGCGTCTCAACCGCGCGCCACTGCGCCTGCTGGCCGGTCAGGCGCTGAGCCGTGCTGCGGGAGCGCCTCTGGTGGCGGGCAACCGGGTACGGCTTTTGATCGACGGCGGCGCGCATTTCGAGGCCTGGGAGGCGATGATCGCAGGGGCGCGCCACGATGTGCTGCTCGAGAACTACATCATCGCCGACGATGTCGTGGGGCGTCGGCTGCGCGATTTGCTGATCGAGCGCGCCGGCGCCGGCGTGCACGTGGCGGTGATTTACGACTGGTTCGGCACGCTTGGCAACGCCGGACGTCGCTTCTTCGCGCCATTGCGTGCCGCGGGTGTCGCAGTGCGTGCGTTCAACCGGCCGCGCGTGGACAGTCCGCTCGGGTGGATTGGGCGAGATCATCGCAAGCTGCTCAGTGTCGATGGACGGATCGGCTCGGTCTCCGGAGTCTGTGTCGCCGCCAAATGGCTGGGTGATGCGGCGCACGGGGTTGCGCCCTGGCGCGACAGCGGGCTGCTCATCGAGGGACCGGCGGTGGCGGGTATCGAGGCGGCGTTTCGCGACAGCTGGTCGGGACTCGGCGTCCCCTTGCCGTTCGCGCCGCAACCGGCGCCGGATCCGTGCGGCGATGTGGCCTTGCGCATCATCGCCACCCAACCGGCGCACGGGGCGATGTTCCGATTGGACAGCCTGATCGCGGCCATGGCCACCCGGAGCTTGTGGATCTCGGACGCCTATTTCGTCGGGATCCCAACCTATGTTCAGGCTCTGGCCGCGGCGGCCGCCGACGGGGTGGATGTGCGGCTGCTCGTGCCCGGCACCAACAACCTGCCGGCGGTCGCCGCGCTCTCTCGCGCCGGCTATCGCCCGCTGCTCGAGGCAGGCATACGGGTGTTCGAATGGAACGGCAGCATGATGCATGCCAAGACCGCCGTGGCGGACGGCCGCTGGGCCCGCGTCGGATCGTCCAACCTCAATCTGTCCAGCTGGCTGGCCAACTGCGAGCTCGATGCCGCCGTGGAGGATGCGGGGTTCGCCGCACAGATGCAGGCGCAGTACCTGCGCGATCTGGAGTGCTCGACCGAACTGGTGTTGCGGGGACGCCGGCCGCGGCCGCGGGCGAGCGTCTCGCGGAGCCTACGCGGCGGCAGCTCCTCGCGCGCAGCCGCCAGCGCGTTGCGGCTCGCCAATACGGTGGGCGCGGCGATCGCTAACCGCCGCGTACTCGGCAACTCCGAGCAAGGCGTATTGACTGTTGCGGGGCTGGCGCTGCTCGTGCTGGCGGTGCTTGGATTCTGGGTGCCGCAGCTGCTGGCCTGGCCGTTCGCGGTGTTCGCCGGCTGGTTGGGATTGAGTCTGTTGTGGCGGCGTCTGCGCCGGCAGACCTGAGCCAACGTGCATCAATGCGACCACGTGATTTCGACGCTGCCGGTGGCCCCTGCGGGCGCCGCCGGCCGCTCCTCCGTACC
>JAKARC010000043.1 GCA_021822385.1 Pseudomonadota bacterium | reverse complement strand
TGCGCTCGCTCGCGCGCGACCATGCGGAAACCCGCGTGTCGATCGGCGACTCGGCTGCGACCGGTGCCGGTGGTGCCGGCTCCAACAGTCCAATCCGCAACGGCGCATGTCCTGCGCCCACGACGCGCTGCAGCAGCGCTGCGGCACATGCGCCCACCGGCCCACCGCCGACGATCAGCACGTCCCACGCCGTCCGCCCGCCGCTCATGACACCGTCAAGCCCCGCGCCAAGCGAGGAGTCGGACCGCCAAAGCCGAGACTGACCCGCGCCAGGGCCCGCTTGGCCGGCGGCGACAGGTCGAACAACACCAGACCAAGGTCGCGCAGCACGCTGACGCCCGGCAGACGGCTGCTGAACACCCTGACCAGAGTATCGGTAAACCGCACCACACCGCCGCGATCGGCCGCGCGCGCACGACTGTAGCCCGCGAGCAGCGTCGGATCGCCGGGATCCGGGGCAGCGGCGATGTGCTCGGCGAGAAGCGCCGCATCACGCAAGCCGAGGTTGAACCCCTGGCCGGCGACCGGATGCAGCCCCTGCGCCGCGTTGCCGATCAGCACCGTGCGCACACCGACGGTGGCCGCGGCTCGCGCGAGCTTCAATGGGTACGAGGCGCGAGCGCCCACACGCCGGAATCGGCCGATGCGCCACCCGAACCGCGCCTGCAGCGCGGCCAGATACGCCGCATCGTCGAGCGCGAGCAGATGCGCGGCCTGCTGCTCGGAGCACGCCCAGACCGTCCCGTACCCGCCGGTGTACAGCGGCAGCACAGCCACCGGTCCGTCCGCTGTGAAGCGTTCATACGCCGTACCGTCGTTCGGCCGATCGGCAACGACGGCCGCCGTGATCGCCACCTGACCGTACTCCACCACCGCATTGTCGATGCCGGCCGCAGCGCGCACCAGGGATTGCGCGCCGTCCGCTGCAACCAACAGCCGCGCGGTGACCACCTCTTCGTTTCCCGCGCCATCCTGCACGGTCACGGCCGCGCCGTCGGGCGCAACCTCGACCGCCGTGACGCGGGCGGGAACCCGCAGCGTGACAGTCGCCGCGGAGCGCAGGGCGCGCCACAGCGCCGCACCGATATCCCGATTCGTAATCACATATCCAAATGCTTCGACTTGTTGCGCCTCGGCCGCAAGGCGTGCGGCGCCGAAGTGTCCGGCGTCCGACACATGAATGGCGCGGATTGGGGCCGCGGCGGGCGCCAGATCCGCCCATACGCCGAGACCCTCGAAGATGCGCCGGCTGGCGTTGCCGAGCGCCGTGGTGCGCTCATCGAAGCTCGGCTGCGCGCTCGCATCGGGGGCCACGCCCTCGATCAACAGCACGCGGCGCGCCGCGCCCGCGAGCGCCAGCGCAAGACTCGCACCCACCAATCCACCACCGACGATCGCAACGTCGTAGGCGTGCGGCGCGGCGCCGTGCTTACCGGCCGACACGCGCCCCCCGCCGGGCGCCGTCCCCCCCCGCCCGCCTGCGCGGCGCCGGAGCGGTCTCATGCGCACGCGACTCGCCCATCAGGGCCTCGATCTGATCGGGGTCCTTGGGGACCCCGTCGGTCAACACTTCCGCGCCGCCCCGGGTGACGGCCACGTCGTCCTCGATACGCACACCGATGCCCTGCAGGCGCTTAGGCACGCCGCGGGCACCGCGCGGAATGTAAATCCCCGGCTCGATGGTGAGCACCATGCCGGGCTCGAGCACGCGCCAGGCATCACCGGTCTTGTAGTCGCCCACGTCGTGGACATCCATGCCGAGCCAGTGGCCGGTGCGGTGCATGAAGAAACGCCGGTACGCGCCATCGCGCTCGAGCTTCGCCGGCTGACCTTTGAGCAGTCCGAGCCGCACCAACCCCTGCGTCACCACGCGGACAGCCGCCTCGTGCGGTTCGTTCCAGTGATTGCCGGGACGCACTTTGGCGATCGCCGCGAGATTCGCCGCCAGCACGATGTCGTAAACGGCCCGCTGCTCGGGCGTGAACCGCCCTGCGACCGGAAAGGTGCGCGTGATATCCGAGGCGTAATAGCGGTATTCGCACCCAGCATCGATCAGCACGACCTCACCGGCGCGCAGCACTTCATCGTTTTTGACGTAATGCAGGACGCAACTGTTGGCGCCGCCGCCGACGATGGGCGGGTACGACGTGTCGGTCCCATGGCGGTGAAACTCGTGCAAGATCTCGGCCATCAGCTCGTATTCCATACGGCCCGGACGGCAGGCGCGCATTGCGCGCACGTGCGCGCGCGCGCCAATGCGCGCCGATGTGCGCATCAGCTCGAGCTCGGTGCGCGACTTGATCAGGCGCAGCTCGTGCAGTACCTGATCGAGCGCCACGAATTCCTGGGGCGGGTGACCGCCGTTGCGCGCCTGGGTGCGCAAGCCATTCACCCACCCGACCACGCGCTGATCGAATTGCGGATACAGACCCATGGCGTAGAAAACCTTCGCCCGGTTCTCCAGCAGTCCCGGCAGTATCTCGTCGATGTCCGTGATCGGAAACGCGTCATGCGCACCATGGATGCGCCGGGCACCGGCCGGCCCGGCACGCCGTCCATCCCACATTTCACGCGTGGAATCGCGTTCGCGCACGAACAGGATGTACTCGGCCTGCGCCCGTCCCGGCACCAGCACCGCCACCGCCTCCGGTTCGCTAAATCCGGTCAGGTAGTAAAAATCGCTGTCCTGACGATAGGGATAGTCCACATCGTTGTTGCGCGTGCGCACCGGCGCAGCCGGCACGATGGCAATGGCGTCACGGCCCATCTTGCGCATCAGCGCTCGGCGGCGGCGCGCGAACTCATCGGCAATCATTACGGACTTCAATGGAATGACGCTCCAGTTGACGGGGGGGATGTCGCGCGCAGCGACGCCAGCTCTTCAAACACCACTTGCACACTGATGCGCAGGAACTCCACGAGCTCGGCATAGGCCGCCTCGTTCGACTCTTCACTCTGGTCGGTATCGACCTGAGCGCGCCCGATTTCAGTGATGTCCGCGACGATCTCGCTCAGCTCGCCGGTCAGGCGCGAGGCATCCTGCAGCATGCCGAGACCGAGACCGTACAGGAACCCCTGGCACCACTGGCTCAATGCGCCGGCGCGTTCGACGATCGAACGCTCATCGGCCGGTAGCAACAGATCGAAGGCCATGTCCGGGGCCGCGAGCGCGCCGGCGGTGCCGCTGTAGAGCGCGCGCAGAACTGCGGCGCTGGAGGGTGCTGCCCTGCCCTGCGGCAGGATATCGCCGAGCCAGTCCTCGAACCCGTACTGGGCGACGGCGCACAGCGAACCGGTGAGCGTGCCGTGCGCTTCGGCCGCATCGGTCAGGGCGTGCTCCTCGGTGAGGGCACTTTGAATCTCCGCGTAGTTTCCTGGGAGCATCACCCACCATTATGCAGCATGTGCGCGCCGGCGGATGCGCCGGCTGTTCGGACCCTCGTTTGCACGGGCGCATTGACCCGGTCGTAAGGCTCGCTCTATAGTCTCGCCCGCATGAGCCCAGCAGCACCCCCGTCGCTCGACGCCGAGCTCGCCCGCCTGACGCAGCGGGTAGAAGATCTGCTCGCAATGCTCGCGAGCCTGCGCGAAGAGAACCACGCGCTCAAGCAACGACACGAATCCCTGGCCAGCGAGCGCGCTGCGCTGGTGCAGAAGAACGAGCAGGTGCGGGCGCGGGTCGAAGCCATGATCGGGCGGCTGAAGACACTCGAGCACAGCGCATGAGAGAGGATCCGGCACGTGTCAGCGTACGCATCCTCGACCGCGATTACATGGTCGCGTGCCCGCAGGACGAGCGCCCGGCGCTGCTCGATGCGGCCGAATTCCTCAATGCACGCATGCGCGAAGTGCGCGACAGCGGCAAGGTGGTCGGACTCGACCGCGTAGCGGTGATGGTGGCGCTCAACATGGCCAACGAACTGCTGCAGCTGCGCGCGCGCGGCAACCGGGTCTCGGTCGAGGCCAGCGACAAGGTGCGGGCGCTGCGCGAGCGTGTCGAAGGCGCGCTCGGACAGAACCAGTCGCTCGAGCTGTGAACGACGGTGAGCCTGCGCCTGCGGCGGGTTTGGTGTAGAGTGGATCGGGCGTCACCTGCGGTGCTCGATACGCGGGTCGGGTTACCTCGGACCCTAATTGAAACACCCATGGGACTTTTGGGCTTGCCGGCAGAATTGTGCAAGTCCGCTCCAAGCGGAAAGCCTTACCTGTCGCAGCTCGTCCCACCTGTTGCTCCGGTTCGAGAGCAACGGCCCGCACCGGCACAGGCGGGTGACGCTCACTGATTGCCAGCTGCAGTCGAGCCGCGCGTCCCTGCGGGCCGAGCTGCGTGGGGCGCGCCGCGCCGTCCCGGCGCCACAGCGCCGCCGCGCGGCGCATCATGTCGCCCTCCTCGCCGCTCGCGCACTACCGCTGTGGCATGCCTGTCGCATCGGTGTGTATGCGGCCTTGCCCGAAGAACTCGACACCCACGCCCTGATTGCGCTCGCGCGCCGGCAGGGTGCGCGGCTCTACCTGCCGCGTATTGCGGACCGCGGCGCGCGGTGTGCGCTGCAGTTCGTACCCATGGGTCCACGAACCCGCCGCAATCGTTTCGGCATCGCCGAACCGCGCGGGCCGGCGCTGCCTGACGTGTGCGCGTTGCACATCATTTTCTTACCGCTCGTCGGCTTCGATCGCCGCGGCACCCGGCTGGGCATGGGCGGGGGCTATTACGACCGCACGCTCGCCGTCTGCCGCAGTCGCGGGCACCGGCCGCTGCTCGTCGGTCTCGCCTTCTCGCTGCAGCAGTGCGCTTACATCGCCCGAGCCGCGCACGACGTTCCGCTCGACATGGTGATCACCGAGCGCGGCATCATTCGCTGCACCCACCCCGTGCGGATGCCATGCGGCAACGCGCAGACCGCATACATGCGCGACGAGTCGGTGCATGCGTTGCGTCGCAGAACGAACCCGCAACGATGAGACCGATGCCCGCTTGGAACACGCCTACCCGCACACGCCGCGACTGCCGTGCGCGGCTACCACATCCACCTAGGGCTTGCTTGTATTTTTGTTTTCCATGTATATACTCGGCCTCGGACTAACCCGACAATTGGAGAGCCAACATGGCGAAGGCAAAGAAGAAGGCCGCGAAAAAGAAAGCTGCAAAGAAGAAGTGAGGCCTGTTCGCTCGGCGGCCGCTTCGGCGGCCGCCGGGTGAAGCAAAGTTCGATGCCCTCGTGCCCGCGCCAGCGGGCACATTCGTTTTCAGCCCCGGGAAGGTTCATGGCAGCGCACACACCCGAGCAGACGACAGCCGGCACCCACGCCAAGAAACGCCGTTGCGCCGAAGCGGCGCTGCGCTACATCGATCCCGGAAGTGTTCTGGGCGTCGGAACCGGCTCGACTGTGGGCTATTTCATCGCAGCGCTTGCCGCCCGCCCAGGCCTGATCCGGGCGGCCGTCTCAAGCTCCACGGCAACCACGGCTCTGCTGCGGTCCGCAGGCATCGATGTGTTCGACCTCAACGACGTCGGCACGGTGCATCTGTACATTGATGGGGCGGATCAGGCAACCCGGGCACGGCACTTGATCAAGGGGGGAGGCGGCGCGCTCACGCGCGAGAAGATCGTCGCCGCCGCCGCCGAGCGCTTCGTGTGCATCATTGACGACGGCAAGCTTGTCGACACTCTCGGATCGTTTCCGCTACCCCTCGAGGTGATTCCAATGGCCCGCACGCTGGTGACCCGCGCGCTTGCGGCACGCGGCGGCCGGGCCGAGTGGCGCCGCGACTTCCTCACCGACAACGGCAATCAGATCATCGACGTGCAGGGACTGCCGCTCGCCGATCCCCCGGCACTCGAGCGCGAACTCGATACCCTCACTGGTGTGGTGACCGTCGGGTTGTTCGCCCTGCGCCCCGCCGATGTGCTGCTCGTCGGCACTGCCACGGGTGTCGAAACGATCTAGAGCGTCGCGCTCAGGAACCGTTGCCGGAGGCCAACACCAGCGTCGCCCGGGGTGGCTCCTCGACCAGATCCCGCAACGTGAGGTCGCCGCAATGCTCGCGGCGTGCGGCGTCGATCGCCGCCAACAGCCGATCTACCGGGCCGATCGGCAGCACGCGCGGATTGAAGTCGCGCACGCGCCCGGCCCGGGCGACCTCCAATATCTGCGCGACCGTGATGCGCCCGAGATCGCGCGCGGGCACAAGTTCGTCCTCGTCGGTTACCAGCAGTATGCCGGCCTTCTCCAGGGGTACGACCGTATCGGCCACCGCGATGGACGGCAGACCGAGTTCGCTCGCCAGACTGTTCAGGTTCCACCGCCGCTCGCCCCGCAGGTAGGCGCGACCCACCAGATACATGACGCGCAGCGAGAGCTGTTCGACCTCCGCGCCCGACAGCTCCAGTGCCTGCAGGCCGAGGCGCAGATACGCCGGATTCTGCACGTAGAAGGACAGCAGCGCGCCGGCGAGCAGGATCAGCCAACCGGAGTATGTCCACAGCAGCGCCGCCACGATGAAGGCGAACCCGGCGTACACGATCGCCAGACGCGGCGAGTGCACCACGAAATCGGTGAACATGTGTCCGACCGCCGCCCACAGGATCCCGGCAACCGCAGCGCCGATCAAGGCCGGCCGCAAGCGCACCCGGGTATTCGGCACCAGGGTATAAAGGCCGGTGAAAAATGCGACGACCATGACGTACGGGGCGAGCTTGATGCCCGCGGTCGTCAGGATATCGAGCAGCGGCAGATGTGTGAGGTCGCGAAACGATGCGCTGTCGATGGCACGGTGTGACAGCCCGACGAACACCACCAGCAGGATCGGGCCGACCACGAGCAGCGTGAGATACTCGGTGACCCGACGGGCAAGGCTGCGCGGCTTCTGTACGCGCCAGAGGAAGTTGAAGCTGTCCTCGACCTTCTTGATCGTGATGATCAGCGTCAGGGCGAGCAGGGCGAAGCCCACCGAGCCGAGCACGCCACCGCCAATGCGGTTGGCGAAGACCACGACGCGGGAGGTGAGCTTCGGCGCCTCCTGCGGCCCGAGTGCGCTGAAGAACTGGTAGACGACGAGCTCGAGATCGCTACCGGCACCGAGCAGCTTGAGAATGGCAAAGCTGAAGGCCGCCAAGGGGATCAATGTCAGCAGCGTCGTATAGACCAGACTCATCGCGCGCAGATTGATCTCGCCATGAGTGATGTCACGCACCACGGCATAGAGGTAGCTCAGAGCGCGCACGAACGCCCCGCGGTCGACCGGATCCTGACCGGCCCCGCCGAAGAACCAGTTATCGAGAGATGACCAGAGTTTCGCCCACATGGGGACGGAAGATTACGCCCCGGCGGGTGCCGTTGCCCACTGAGTTTTACCGCTCAAGCCCGCAGGCCTCGACGGGTGCGAATGAGTTCGAACGCCTCGATGATCTGCTGGGTCCGCTGTTTGGCGTGCTCGAGCATCGAGTCGGGCAGGCCGTTCGCCTTGAGCTTGTCAGGGTGGTTGCGGCTGAGCTGGCGACGGTATGCCTTGACGATGTCGCGATCGCTGTCGGTGGGACTCACCCCGAGCAGGCGATACGCGCGCTCGAGGTCCTCCGTCGAATCACGCTCGCTCGCCTGCCCGAAGGTATGCGCGTGGATGCGCAAGGCCGCTTCGATCTGCGCGAACTCGAAGGCGGACAGGCCGAGACGCTGGGCGATGCGCGCGAGCATCGGCCGCACCGGACCCTGCAGATCGTTGCCGGCGAGTGCCGCACGGACCTGCAACTCGACGAACACCCGCTGCAGATGCCGGCGTCCGACGCAGAGCCGGTTCAGCTCGGCAATCTCCCCTTCCAGGTCGAAGTGCGGCTGCTTGCCCGCAGTGTAATGTGCGATGGCCGCCTGCACTTGTGCCGCCGACAGCCGCAGCTGTGTCATCACGGCGCGGGCCGCGGCAATTTCCCGCTCCGAAACCCGACCATCCGCCTTGGCAAGACAGCCCATGACCCGAAACGTGGCGCCGAAGAATCGCTCACCGAGCGCGGCACCGTTCGCCGCGCCGCTGGCGTGCCGCTCGGCATACGCATCGAACTGATGCCCGATCAGAACACCGACCGCGGCCCCGAGCGGGCCCAGGCCAAATGCGAAGCCGAGCACGCCCCCGACGATCTTGCCGGTGTACTTCATGGCCTGGAGTGGACGCGCAGGATAGGCATGCACTGCTATAGTAGCAAGCATGGATGCCGCCCCCGTCTATCGCACCTCGTTGCGCGCTCTGGAGAAGATCCACGAAGGCAAGGTCCGGGACATCTACGCGCTTGGGACGGATGCATTGCTGATCGTCACCAGCGACCGTCTGTCGGCATTCGACGTGGTCCTGCCCGACCCCATTCCCGGCAAAGGCCGGGTGCTGAACCGTATCTCGCAGTTCTGGTTCGAGCGCACCGGACATATCGTGCCCAATCATCTCACCGGCCGACCGATTGAAACGGCGGTCACCGATGCGGCGGAACGGGCTCTGCTCGCCGATCGCGCCGTCATCGTCAAACGGCTGCGGGCGCTACCGATCGAGGCGGTGGTGCGCGGCTATCTCATCGGTTCCGGATGGAAGGATTATTGCAGCAGCGGCCGAATCTGCGACCTGACGCTGCCCGAGGGGCTGGTGCTCGCGCAAGCTCTTCCCGAGCCGATCTTCACGCCCGCGACCAAGGCGGCCATCGGACAGCACGATCAAAACATCTCCTTTGCCGAGACCGAGCGCTTGCTCGGGCCTGCGCTTGCGGCGCAAGTGCGCGCCACGGCCCTGGCGCTGTACGCGTACGCCGCCGCGTACGCGCTACGGCGCGGCATCATCATTGCCGACACCAAGTTCGAGTTCGGCCTCGATGAACGCGGCACGCTCACGTTGATGGACGAGGTGCTGACCCCGGACTCCTCGCGCTTCTGGCCGGCGGACGCCTACCGCAGCGGCACGAGCCCGCCGAGCTTCGACAAGCAATTCGTGCGCGATTACCTCGAAACGCTCGCGTGGGACAAGCGCGCACCGGGGCCGAAACTGCCCGCCGAGATCATTGCTCGCACCAGCGAGAAATATCACGAGGCGCTGCGCCGCCTGAGCGAGCCGGCCGCATGAGCGCGTTGTGGATCGCGCCGTCGATTCTCTCGGCCGACTTTGCCCGGCTTGGTGCGGAAGTCGACGCCGTCGTCGCCGCGGGCGCCGATCTGATCCACTTCGACGTGATGGACAATCATTACGTGCCGAATCTCACCATCGGTCCGCCCGTGTGCGCGGCACTGCACAAACACGGCACGCCGGTACCGATCGACGTGCATTTGATGATCCGGCCCGTCGAGCGCATCGTGCCGGACTTCGCGCGCGCCGGCGCCCGCTTCATCACCTTTCATCCCGAGGCGGTCGATCATGTCGACCGTACCATCGAACTGATCCGCGAGCACGGGTGTCGACCGGGTCTTGCCCTCAATCCGGCGACCCCGCTCGACTGGCTGGATTACACCCTGGAGAAGCTCGACCTGGTGTTGATCATGTCCGTGAATCCCGGATTCGGCGGCCAGAAATTCATTCCCATGGCGCTGCGCAAGCTCGAGGCGGTTCGCCGGCGCATCGATGCCAGTGGCCGCGAGGTTCGTCTCGAGGTCGACGGGGGGGTCAAGGTGGATAACATCCAAGCCTGCGCACGCGCCGGGGCGGATACGTTCGTGGCGGGGTCCGCCATATTCGGCAGCAGCGACTACGCTGCGACCCTGCAAGCCATGCGGGCACAACTCGCCGGCGCCTGAGCGCCGGTGCGGGCACCTCAGTCTTCTGGTCCCGACCCTGCCGTGCGGCCCGGCTTGCCCGCGGTCTTTACCGGCACGACCACCGGACGCGTGCGCATTTTCGGGCGCGCGTTGAAGACGACGATCGTCTTGCCCGTGGCCCGCAGCAATCCCTGGTCCTCGAGGACTTTTAACACCCGACCGGCCATTTCGCGGGAGCAGCCGACCAGCCGCGACAGCTCCTGGCGGCTGACCTTGATCTGCATGCCCTCCGGATGCGTCATGGCGTCCGGCTCCTCACAGAGGTTGTTGATGGCATGCGCGACGCGTCCGGTCACGTCGACGAACGCCAGGTCACCCAGCTTGCGATTGGTGCGATCGAGACGGGTCGCAAGCTGGGTCGCCAGCTCGAACACCAGCCCGGGGCTCTCGGCGGCAATCTGGCGGAAGCGCGAATAGGTCATCTCGGCGAGCTCACAGGCATTGCGGGTGCGCACCCAGGCGCTGCGCTGCGCCTCGTCCTGAAAAAACAGCCCCATTTCCCCAAAGAACTGACCGCGGTTGAGGTAGGCGAGGACCATTTCGTTGCCTTCCTCGTCCTCGATCATCACTTCGACGGAGCCGCTGATGATGTAGTAGAGAACGTCGGGCAAATCGCCGGCGTGAATCACCACGGTCTTCGACGGTACGGTACGGATACGGCAATAACTGAGGAATCGATTGATCGCCGGAATGTCACTCAGCGGCTTGACGACGTTTTCTTCCATTGCCGGCTCCCCTGCTTGGATGGGCTGTGCCCTTGCTTGTATGGGCTTTGCAGAAGATTACTTAATTTACCCTGCGAGGTAAAACGCTACCGCAAGAGACGGGCAGGATGCGAGTCGTATTTGTACGGCGCCACCGCCGGTGCACGGTCAGATCCAATAGGCGGTGGTGGTCATGACCTTGGCGGTCACGCTCATGAGCGTCCTGACCGGCGTCGGCAGATCGATGCCGCCGGCGGCTTTGGCGTGCGCTCCGTGCGCGATCTCATCGGTGCGCATCTGTTCCACGATGGCGCGACTGCGATGATCCTCCGGCGGCAGCGCACCCAGGTGGCCGTCCAGGTGACCTTCGACTTGCCGTTCGGTCTCAACCACGAATCCCAGGCTGACGCGATCGCCCAGCAGCCCGGCCAGCGCGCCAATGGTAAATGAGCCGGCGTACCACAAGGGATCGAGCACGCTCGCGCGCGCATTGAGCTCGGTGAGGCGGGTCGCACACCACGCCAGATGGTCTGTTTCTTCGCGCGCGGCCTGCAGCAGCATTTGGCGCGTCGTCTCATCGCGCGCCACGAGCGCCTGGCCGTGGTAAAGCGCCTGCGCGGCAATCTCACCGGCATGGTTCACTCGCATCAGCGCTGCGGCCTGCCGGCGTTTGTCGATCGTAAGCTCGGCCGCAACCGTATCGGGACCGGCGGGAACAGGTCGCGCGGCGTGCGCGGGCGCCCACAGGGCACGCAGCGCACGATCAGCGGCCGCAATCCAGGAATCCAGCGATCGGCAAGCGTCCATGATGGCATTATATTAGAGATCGCGGCGCGCTGGGGCCCCCGTGCGGCTCTTTTGCAATGCGCGCGCGCCTTCAGTAGACTTGCCGGCCCTTTGGATAGGGTCCTTTTTGGATCAAAGCCCCTGCAGAGGCTCTTATGAAGACGGTATTCGCCAAATCCGGCAGTGTCCGGGGCGATTGGTTCGTGGTTGATGCGACCGGCAAAACGCTGGGCCGTCTCGCCACGCAAATCGCCCATCGCCTGAAAGGCAAGCACAAAGCCGATTACAGTCCCCATGTCGACATGGGTGACCACATCGTGGTCCTCAATGCCGGCAAGATCAGGGTCACCGGTCGCAAGCTCAGCGACAAGATCTATTATCACCATACCGGGCACATCGGCGGCATCAAGTCGATTGCGCTCGAGAAGCTGCTGGCCGAGCACCCCGAGCGGGCCATCGAGTTCGCGGTCAAAGGCATGCTGCCGAAGAACCCTCTGGGTCGGCGCATGTATCGGAAACTGCATGTCTTTGCGGGTGCGGAGCATCCGCACCAGGCGCAGCAGCCGCGTCCGCTCACGATTTGAAAGCTCGGGGCACTGACCCCACGCCCGTCCGCTCACGATGAGCGACCCGACATCGCGCTCCCGGGACGGAGCCTTGAGAGGTTTATCGAATGGCAGTCCAGCAACTGAACTATGGCACGGGCCGGCGCAAGACGGCGACGGCACGGGTCTACCTGCGCCCGGGCACCGGCCGGATCACCGTCAACGACCGGCCGCTCGATGAGTTCTTCGGTCGCGAGACCGGGCGCATGATCGTGCGCCAGCCGCTCGAGGCGTTGGAACTCACGAGCCGCTTCGACATCCGCGTGACTGTGGACGGGGGTGGCATTACCGGACAGGCCGGCGCCATTCGCCACGGCATCACCCGCGCGTTGATCGAATATGATGCGACCTACCGCAAGCCGCTGCGCGATGCGGGGTTTGTCACGCGCGACGCACGCGAAGTGGAACGTAAGAAGGTCGGCCGGCGCAAGGCGCGCCGCGGCACGCAATACTCCAAGCGCTGATCGGGGCTTGAAGGTGCCGCTGCGGCACGCTTCAATACCCGTCGGCGTAGTCGACCGCTCCGCTTACCGCCCGATCTTGGGGGATCGTCTAGTGGTAGGACAACGGACTCTGACTCCGTTTACCTAGGTTCGAATCCTAGTCCCCCAGCCAATCCGGGGGCTTGCCTACCGAAGCCGGTTCGCAAGCCCCCGTTCAGCCTTTGCAACGCTCGAGGCCCCGGTGGCGGCACCGGCCCAGTCACCCGCGCTGCACCACGGACCACTGCCCGGACACTGGCGCAGCTCCCCAACGCCCTGATCGCACGCACCGCGCGCGCGGCAGGGGCTCGGCCGCAGGCTGCAGGCCGTCCCGCACGACCGGTTCGTTCTGGCACGCGATCGGAAACGCGTGCGCCGGCGGCAATGCTGTGAGCCGAGTTGCTGGTTCGATTCGGCGACCGGTACAGTGGGCGCACCCGGCCGACGAGCCGCCACGCAATCGCACCGGCGGGCGGGTTGGACATCAGCGGATGAGCCGCTGCGCACTGCAAGGCGACCGAGATGACGATGCATGCACAAAATCCGGGTCCACCCGATGCGCCGCCTCCCGGACGCACCGGTGCAGACACGGCTGCAGTGCGTGCCAAGGCCGACACGAGCCCGCGACCGGCGGTGAAGATCGCCATAGACCGGGTCAACAGCTGGCTGCTGAGCGCCGCGCTGCTGCTGTTCCTGCTGTATGTCGGCAGACCTTTGCTCGTACCACTCGGGATCGCGCTCATCGCCTGGGCAGCCCTGAACGCCTGCGCACAATTTCTCAAGCGGGCGCACTGTCCGGGCTGGCTTGCCTGGACGATGGCATTCCTGGCGATCGCCGGCGCGGCATACCTCATGGTCTACATTCTGAGCACCGAGGCCGCCGCCTTTGCTCAGCACATTCCCGCGTACGCACAGCGACTGCAGTCGATCTGGTCCTCGCATCGATGGCTGGTACGGGCACTGCCCACATTGAAGTTGGACCGCACGGGGGGCGAGACCTATGCGCTGCTGCTCGGCGAGGCCCTGGGCTCACTCGGCGGAATCCTCGCAGAATTGACGCTGATTGCCGTATATGTCGGTTTCCTGCTCGCCGGACAACGCCATCTGCCCGCGACGTTGACAAAACTGCGCCGGGCACACGAAGGGGAGGCGGCCGCGGCACTGCGCACGATCGGCCGCGGCATTCAGTCCTACATTGGTGTCTGCAGCTTTCTCAGCGTGGTGATGGGACTGATCACCTACGTGCTGCTCGCCGCACTTGGCGTCGAGTTCGCAGGATTCTGGGCAGTGGTGATGTTCCTGCTGACGTTCATCCCGGTCGTGGGCGCCATCGGCGCGGCCTTGCCGGCCCTGATGGCACTTCTGCAGTTCGGTTCGATCGGCACGCCGCTCGTCATTCTCGTCGTGCTGAGCGTCGCCCACTTCATCCTGACGGACATCATCGAGACGATCATGCTCGGCCGTTCGCTGAACCTCAATCCGATGGTGATCATGGTGGCGCTGACGTTCTGGGGTCTGTTGTGGGGTATTCCGGGGCTGTTTCTCGCCGTACCGCTGACGAGCGCATTTGCAATCGCCTGCCGCAACCTCGCCGGGTTGGAGTGGCTGGGCGACGTTCTGGAAGGTCCGCCGCGATGGCATTTCCGGCGCTCAGACCCGTCGATTCAGGACAGCGGCGCGCACGCACGCTGAGGTGACTGTGCACGTTCGTCCGCGCGGCCCGCCACATCCGCGGTGACTGGCGCGCAGGAGCCGCGGGTCGGACCGTGCCATTATCTTATTCAATATCCGTCACTTATCAGTGCCCATCCCTTGCACATTTCATATTTAAATATTCGTTATATAATTGAAATATGAAGCAGCCAGCCGCCATCAGGATCTTCGAGTCCCTCGCATCGGAACTGCGGCTCGAGGTATTCAGATTGCTGGTGCAGCGGGCACCGCAAGGCATGGTCGCGGGCGAGATCGCCGCCGCGCTCGAGATACCTCCTGCCAATCTCTCATTTCATCTGAAGGCGCTGACGCAGGCGCACCTGCTGACCGTCACCCCCGAGGGCCGATTCCAGCGCTACCGCGCCGACATTGCGGTGATGCTGGATCTGATTTCCTACCTCACCGCGGAATGCTGTTCGGGCCGCCCCGAGCAGTGCATGACCGTACCCACGGCCGCGCCCTGCGCCGAAGCGCGCTTGTCCACTCCAGCAGCGAAAAAAAAAGCAGCATCATGATCGTTCTATTCCTGTGCACCGGCAATTCCTGCCGTTCCATCCTGGCCGAAGCAACGTTCAACCACCTCGCCCCCCGGGGGCTCAAGGCGCTGAGTGCAGGCAGTCATCCGACCGGCAAGGTCCACCCGCGAGCGCTCGCGCTGCTGACACGAGAAGGCATCGCGGTAGCGGGCCTGCACAGCAAATCATGGGACGCGCTCGCCTCGGCTCCGGATGTGGTCATCACGGTCTGTGCCGCTGCTGCCGGAGAGACCTGCCCGGCTTATCTCGGACCGGCGGTGCGGGCGCATTGGGGCGTGGACGATCCGGCCCATGTCACCGGGCCTGACGCGCGCATCGAGGCCGCCTTCACTACGGCCTATCGGATCCTGCGCCGACGCATCGAGGATTTCCTGACTCTGCCGCTCGTGGAACTCGCGCATGACCGACCCCGCCTTCAGGCCGAGCTCGGGCGGATCGGCACGCTGCACGGGTAGCGGCATGCGCGCGATCGCGCAATCCGTTGCTGGAATTCAACAATGAAAAGATCGAAGTGTTTGATCCGCCCTTGTGCTGCGGCAGTGGATCGATCCGCAGGTCGCGACCGAGCGCTATCGCCGGCACGTTCTCGCGACCCGGGGGCCGAAGCTGGATGCAGATGGGCGCGCCCTGCTGGAGGCAGACCTGCGCTCGCGGTGTTCCAGGCGTTCGCGCGCATCATCTGCGCAGCGGACGACAAGCTCCTCGTGCTGGACACTGCGCCGACCGGCCACACCGTACTGTTGCTCGATGCGACGGGCGCGTATCACCGCGAAGTCATCCAGCAGATGGACCGGACCGCGACGCGAAGCATCACTCCGGTGATGCAATTGCAGGACCCGAAACGAACCCAGGTGCTCATCGTCACGCGGGCCGAAACCACCCCGGTGCTCGCAGCGACCCGCCTCCAAGCCGATCTGCGGCGCGCGGGGATCGAACCGTGGGCCTGGATCATCAACGGCAGCCTCGCGGCCGCGGCGCCAGAAGCCCCGCTGCTGCGGCAGCGGGCGGCCGGCGAGCGGCGCGAAATCAATCGAATAGCTCACCGCCATGCCGCCCGTTACGCCGTGCTGCCGTGGCTGAGGGATGAGCCGGTTGGTACGCAGTCGCTGCGGGCGCTCGTGGGCCCGGCGCCGATGCGTAGTTCAGCGCTCACGGCCTGATCCCGCACACGCACATATAGAACGCCGCGCGGCGGTGTCACCCACGTCTGCGCCGGAATGGAAACGATGCTCATTGCACTGCTCATCTTTGTCGCCACGCTGATCTTGGTGATCTGGCAGCCGCGCGGACTCGGCATCGGCTGGAGCGCCAGCCTCGGTGCCCTTGCCGCCCTGCTCACCGGGGTGATCCAGCTCGCCGATGTGCCGGCGGTCTGGCACATCGTCTGGAACGCCACCATCACCTTCGTCGCCACCATCATCATCAGCCTGCTGCTCGATGAAGCCGGGTTCTTCGAGTGGGCCGCGTTGCGGGTCGCGCGCTGGGGCCGCGGCAACGGGCGTGCACTGTTCGTCTGTCTGGTGCTGCTCGGCGCCGCGGTTGCCGCCCTGTTCGCCAATGACGGCGCCGCGCTGATCTTGACGCCGATCGTCATGGCCATGCTGCTCGCGCTCGGATTCACGCCAACGGCCACTTTCGCCTTCGTCATGGCCGCGGGCTTCATTGCCGATACCTCAAGTCTGCCGTTGATGGTATCGAATCTCGTCAACATCGTTTCCGCCAATTTCTTCAACATCGGTTTCAATGCCTATGCCGCAATTATGCTGCCGGTGGATATCGCCGCGATCACAGCCAGTCTGGCCGTGCTGCTGCTGTATTTCCGCGCCAGCATCCCCGCGCGCTACGACACACGACAGCTCAAGCAACCGCAGGACGCCATCCGCGATCCGACCACGTTCCGCATGGGCTGGGTGGTGCTCGCGCTGCTACTGCTCGGCTACTTCGGTCTCGAGCCCCTCGGCGTCCCGGTGAGCGCCGTAGCGGTCGTCGGTGCGCTGCTGCTGCTCGCGGTGGCGGCGCGCGGCCACGTCATCCACACCCGCAAGGTGTTGCGCGAGGCGCCCTGGCAGATCGTCGTCTTCTCACTCGGGATGTATCTGGTGGTGTACGGCCTGCGCAATGCGGGGCTGACCGTATATCTGGCGCATCTGTTGCGGGCCATCGGCAAACACGGACTGCTGGCGGCGGCGTTGGGCACCGGATTCATCAGCGCCATCCTCGCGGCGCTGATGAACAACATGCCGACGGTTCTCATTGGCGCGCTGGCCATTCATCACGCGCACCACCTCGCCACGCCGGTGCGGCAGGCCATGATCTATGCCAACGTCATCGGCTGCGACCTCGGCCCGAAGTTCACACCCATCGGCAGCCTCGCCACGCTCCTGTGGCTGCATGTGCTCGCCCGCAAGGGCGTGAAGATCTCCTGGGGCGAGTACGTTCGGATCGGTGTCATCCTGACGATCCCGGTACTGTTGTTCGTGCTGGGCGCGCTCGCGCTGCGCCTGAGTCTCGCCTGAATCGGACCCTGCGGCGGTGGTGCCGCAGCGTCCGCCGGCACGGTCGCCGCACTTGACAGACCGGCGGCAGGTGGATTAATTCAGCCCCGGGGAGGCACCTGACATGGCTCGGTCTGCTCACCGCCGTGAAACCCGGACAGCACTCAGCAGCGCGCACCGCAGGCGACGCGCACGCCACTTCGTCTTGATTTTCCTCGCCGTGCTGCTGCTCCTCTTCCCGGGCGGCGGCGCGGTGCGCGCCGCGCAGACTGCGACCTCGCTCGCCGCGCTCAAGGCGGATCTTGCCCAGCAGATCGCGCAGCTGCATGCCGCGCTCGGGAAACTCAAGACACCGAACCCGCCGGCACTGACTGCGGCCGAGACTGCCGCCGGCGGGATGAGAACCTGGAGAACCGTGGGCGTGCACCACTGGTCGATTCCACCGACCGCGCGCCTGATCGATATTGGGGTCTCCGGAGGCTCCGGCGGCGCGGGCAATGCCGGCTGGGTCCGCGCCCCGAGCGATGGTCTCGCCTATACCTGTCAGCTTGAACAGGCCTGCTTCGGCGCCGGTGGCGGTGGCGGTGGCGCATCGGCGGTCGTCGTTGGCGGAACGTTGCTCGCGGTGGCCCCGGGCGGTGGTGGTGGTGGCGGCGGCGTGCGTCACGATCTGGGCGGCGGACGCGGCGGATCCGGCGGCAGCGGCGCCGAGGTGTTTGGAATCATGCGACCCGTCGTTGCCACCATGAAGAATTGGCGGGCATGCCAACCCCGGTGCCTCTACGCTGGCGAAAGGGTGCTCATTTACGTCGGTGGCGGCGGCGGTGGTGCGCACGGATCGGTTCCTGGCGCCGGTGGGTTAGGTTATGGCGGCCCCGGAGGATCAGGCGGCGCGCGCTGCGGCCACGCGGGATCCAGCGGCGGACATTACGGAGGGGGGGGTGGCGGCGGTGGTGCATGTCTCTGGGACGCCCCCGGGGGCAAGGGCGGAGCGGGTGCTTACGGCGGGGGCGGCGGTGCAGGCGCACAGGGCGGTCTCGCGTGCAGCAACCGTGGCGGCGCGGGCGGTACGTTCCCAGGTGAGGGATACCTGCCCGGCATGTGGCATGAACCCTACGGTGAACCGGGTGCGTGCGGAGGTGGAACGGGCGGTATTGCAACGATGCGGATCGCGGTGCCTGTCGGCGCGGGTCACCTCGCCATCGTGCGTGGTACGGAGGAGCGGCCGGCGGCGCCCGCAGGGGCCACCGGCAGCGTCGAAATCACGTGGTCGCATTGATGCACGTTGGCTCAGGTCTGCCGGCGCAGACGCCGCCACAACAGACTCAATCCCAACC
>JAKARC010000042.1 GCA_021822385.1 Pseudomonadota bacterium | reverse complement strand
GAGCGGTCAGGCGCTGTTCACGGAGCAGGGGCAGCCGAGCCGGTACCTGCAGCGGATCATCTGGGCGTTTCAGGATTTGCAGGCGGGGATTGAGCGGACGCGGATCTTCATTGCGCGGCTGCTGGAGCTGAACCTGATCGAGCCGATCGACATTGAGGTGGAGTTCGAGGACGGGACGCTACGGCACTGCCAGGGGCTGTACACGGTGAATCAGGCGGTGCTGGTGCAGTTGCCGGATGCGGTGGTGGTGGAGCTGTTCCGGCGGGGCTATCTGGCGCTGATCCACATGATGATTGCCTCGCTGAAGCAGGTGCGGGTGATGGCGCGGACGAAGAATGCGCGGCTGCTGGAGAAGAGCGCGGGACTTGCCGCGACGCACAACGGCATGGGCGGCTGAGCGGGCGCCTCGAGGTTTTCCATGGCCGATGCTCTCACCGAGATCGCCGCGGGCGATCTGTCCGGTCCGCAGTCCTTTGCAGAAATCGTCAGGGGCTGCCGCCCGGTGGTGATCCGCGGGCTGGTCGATGAGTGGCCGGCGGTTGCGGCGGCACGTCGCTCGGTGCGCGAGCTGCAAGAGTACCTGGCCGGATTCGACGTCGGGGCGGACGTCGAGGCGTTCTTTGGGGAGCGCTCGATCCGGGGCAAGTACTACTACGGGGCCGATCTGAAGGGATTCAATTTCGAGCGGCGGCAGATGAAGTTTCTCGAGGCGCTCAAGGTGATGCTCGAGACGCTCGAGGCGAGCGATGCGCCGACGGTGTATGTGGGCTCGGTGCCGCTGTCGCTGTGTCTGCCTCGGTTCAGCGCCGCGAACCCGCTCGCGCTGCTGCCGGAGGGCGTGCCGGGGCGGATCTGGCTCGGGCATCCAGCGGATGTGTCGAGCCATTACGATGCGTACGACAATCTCGCCTGCGTGGTGGCCGGCCGGCGGCGCTTCACGCTGTACGCGCCGGAGCATATCGGCAAGCTGTACATGGGTCCCATCGACCATACCATGGCCGGTCCGCCGGTGAGTCTGGCCGCCTCGGCCCCGGCAGGGCAGGAGGACCGGTATCCTCTCTTTGCGACGATTCGCGATCAGGCGCAGGTGGCGGAGCTCGAGCCCGGGGATGCGCTCTACCTGCCGAAGCTGTGGTGGCACCAGGTGGAATCGACCGCGCCGTTCAACGTGATGATCAATCATTGGTGGGACGCTTTCAGCGCCGGTCCCGACGCGCCGTACACGAGTTTACTGCTCGCGATGATCTGCATTGCCGAGCGGCCGGAGCGGGAGCGCCAGGCGTGGCGGGCGTTTTTCGATCATCTGGTGTTTCGCACCCACGGGCATCCGCTCGCGCATCTGCCGCCGGAGCAGCATGGGTTGCTCGGGCCGCTCAAGCCGAACAATTACGGCTACATCCGCGCGCGCATTCTGCGCATGCTGCGCGGACAATAGCCGCGGTCCCAAACTCGAGGAGGTGTGTGCCATGGCCCGTGTGAACCCGCTGGAACGGTACACACTCGCGCGCACGCGCGAGTGGCACAACGTCACGGCCCGGATGCTGCGCGAGCAGATCATTCCGGCCGATCAGCCGGCGGTACTGAAGGGGCTGGTGCGGGACTGGCCGATGGTGCGTGCCGCGCAAGAGTCACCCGAGGCACTGGGCGAATATATTCGCGTGCGTGATCGCGGCCGACCGGTGCGTGTGATGGTGGGGCGGCCGGAGATCCAGGGGGTCTTTTTCTTTCGCGACGACCTTGCGGGGTTGAATTTCGAGCGCGCCTTCCGTCCGGTGCACGAGGTGCTGGCGGAGATTCTGCGCTACCGCACGGAGGCGAACCCACCGTGGTTGTACATCGGGGCGACCAAGCTGGAAGACACCCTGCCGGAGGCGGCGCGCGAATGCACGCTCGCGATTCTCGACAAACCTGCCAAGCCTAGGATCTGGGTTGGTAACGCCGCGACCGCCGCGACGCACTACGACAACCAGGACGGGATCAACTGCATCGTGACCGGGCGCAAGCGCTTCACGTTCTTTCCGCCCGATCAGCTGGAGAATCTTTACATCGGGCCGCTCGAGCTCGGTCCCGGAGGCCAGCCGACCAGTCTGGTGAAGGTCTCGGCGCCGGATTTGCAACGCTATCCACGGTTCGAACAGGCGCTGGCGGTGGCTCAGGTCTGCGAGGTCGAGGCGGGCGATGCGGTGTACATCCCGAACCTCTGGTGGCACAACGTCGAGGCGCTCGAGCCGGTGAACGTGTCGGTGAACTTCTGGTGGTTCGATGCGCTCGAGGACTGGGGCGCGGAGCCGTTTGCGGCGCTTGCACACGGGTTGCTCGCGATCTCGGCGCTGCCCGAGAGCCGCCGGCAGGTCTGGCGGATGATGTTCGATCACTATGTGTTCCGTGCCCACGGGGATCCGGTGCCGTATCTGCCGAAGAACGGGCGCGGCATGCTCGGTGAGCCGACCCCGGCGCTGCACAACGCGATGCGCGTGCAGCTGATCCGCTCCCTCACCAAGGGCTTGCCGCAGGCCATCGGCGAGCCCATCCGCCGCATTCTCTGGGCCTCGCGCCAATGAGCGCACGCGTTGCGTGCTTCGGGGAGATGCTGTTACGGCTCGCCGCCGACCGTGGCGAGCTGCTGTGCACGGCACGTGAGCTCGCGGTGCACGTCGGCGGCGCGGAAGCCAACGTTGCCATCGCTCTGGCCCATTTCGGTCATCCGACCGCCATGATCACCGTGGTGCCGCAGGGCGCACTCGGGGAGCGCTGCGTAAGCGAACTGCGATGTCACGGCGTCGATAGCGCCGCGGTGCAATTCGCCGCCGGCCGGATGGGCTTGTACTTCCTCGAGCGCGGCGCGGGCTTGCGTCCCGCGCAGGTGGTGTATGACCGCGAGCACTCAGCCTTTGCGCGTCAGATCGCGTACGGCGTCCCGTGGGAGCGCGTGCTCGCCGGGGCCGAATGGCTGCACGTGTCGGGAATCACCGCCGCGCTCAGCGCGGAGGCGGCCGGCACACTGACGACGGGTGTGCGGGCGGCGCACGCGCGTCATGTGCGCGTGTCGTTCGATTGCAATTACCGCCCGTCGCTGTGGCGCGAGCGTGCCGAGGAGGCCGGATCGGTTCTGCGCGAGATTGCGGCCCACGCCGAGATCTTGTTCGCCAATGCGCACGATCTGGCGTTGATACTCGGAGTCCCGCCACCGCTCGAGGCCAGTGCCGGGGACGCGGTGGATATGTTCGATGCGCTGGCGCAGGCCGTCTTTGCGCAGTTCGCGTCGGTGCAGCAGATCGCGACCACGCAGCGCCACGAACCGACGGCCGAGGCGCAGGAACTCGCGGGCCGCTTGGCAACGCGCGCCGGCGTCCTGCACTCGCGCGTCTATGCGCTCCGGGACATCATCGAGCGTATCGGCAGCGGCGATGCCTTCGCCGCGGGCATACTGCATGGCGCGCTGAGCGGCTTCGATCCGCAGCACGCGCTCGAGTTCGCGACCGCGGCGGCGTGTCTGAAACACACCGTGGCCGAGGATTTCAGTCTGGCAGGCATGCAGCACGTGGACGCGCTCCTGCGCGGGGAAACCGCGCTCAGACGCTGAGCGGCGTACCTCGATCAGCGGATACGCCGCGTCTCGGGGCGCGTCAAGGCCTGATTCGGGACGAAAGTCCCTCCATGCGCGAGTTCGGCCAGCAGCTCTTCCGAGCGCTGCAGCCAGGGGGCCTGCTCATCGGGCGTGATGTTCATGTGCGAGGAGTCGACGAGCGGCACCGCTTCCTTGGCGGCGGGAATTTCATTCAGCTCGGTCCAGATGCCCGCGGGCGGGGCGATTGGATCGATGAATCCCATGGCGATCAGCGTCGGGGCGGTGATATCGGGGGCGAAGTTCACCGTATCGAAATACGCCGCAGTGCGGAGCACGGCCGGATCGGTGGTCGTGAAGAACGGATAGCCCGGCCGGCGTCCGTGCGCGAGGCCATTCATATCCGCCCCCGAGGGCTCATCGACGATCACGGCGGTCTCCTCGCCGGGATTTAAGCCTGCGGTGGCCAGACTCTGCTGACCGCCCATGCTGACACCCGTCAGCACCAGCGTCTTGCCGTTCCAATAGGGACTGCGGCGGATGTATTGCAGTGCGCGGGTATCGCGCAGATACATGTTCAGAAAATACGACGTCTCGGGGCTCTGATCGCCCAGGGTCTGATAGTTCTCCGGCACCCCCCGGCTGCTGTTCGGCGCAATGTCGTGCGCGTCGACATCGAAGGCGAGCCAGCCTTCGGCGGCGCGATTGGTGGCCCAGGCGCTCTTTAGCGGATACACGCCGGCATATTGATAGATGATGAGCGCGGGAAATTTCCCCGGACGATCGGGCATGGCCAGGTAGCCGCGCACGTCGGAGTGCAGACTCTGCAGGCGGACCCGTAGCAGCCGTACTCCGCTTTGTGCTGTGGGCATCGGCGTCAGCTTCGCCCGCATCGGCACTCGGGCGAGTGCGGCGAGCTCGCGAGCCCAGAAGACATGGAAGTCGCGCGGCGGCGGCAGCGAGGGCCGCAGCAGCGTCGGCGCCACCGCCGCCCCGAGGGTGGCCACCCGATGCTCGGTATTCGCCCAGAATGGGCGCTGGGGCGCGAGGGGTTTATATTGAGGGTCGCGGGCGAACACAGCGCGTAGCGCCGGGTCCGTCTTGATCAGCAGGCGCTTCAGCCCCTGATTGAGCGTCCGATAATCCGAGCGCGAGAGTGCCGTCGGCGAGGGCTCGTAGGTGACGACGACGTAGAGCATCGCCGGCGCATCGAAGGTCGTACCGAAGGTGGCCCGGCCGCGTGCGAGCGAGAAGCTCCCCGTCTTGACGACATCGAGATCGTTCTCCTTGATGGTATAGGCGAAACGGCCGCGCGGATCGGGGGCTCCCGCCGGTACGGTCGCGGTCCACTCGACGCGCGTGCCCAGGCGGTAGATGCCATCGGCGTGCCGCGGCGTGAACACGACGTTTGGCATCCTGGCGAGCGCGGCGAACGGCAGCGCCCAGCCGGCCAACATCCAGCCGACGGTGCGCACGGTGCGGCGGGTGAGTCGCGTGGAGAAGTTCATCGTTCGAGCACCTTCGGCTGTGGGTTGTGGTAGTGCAGGAAATGATCCGCCCAGGCGATGAAGTACTTCATGTTGGGCGCATCGCTGCGCCCGCCGTCGTCCTCGCGCCAGGCGAGCCGGCCGGCGAGCAGGCCGTGGTTGATCGCGGGCATGTGCACATGCCGCACCGTACCGGCGGCGCCAACCAAGCCCGGGACGCCGAGCAGGCGGTAGACCCGGCTCGCCGCAACGGTCGCCATGAAGCCGCCGCGCGGGTCGAGCCAGCGCGTACTGCCCAGCGTGGGCATGCCATAGCTGATGAACACCAGACGGGGTGCGCACAAGGCAATGAGCTCGTTCGAATCCACCGGCAGCTCGCCGGGGTTGCGGCTACCGAACGCCGCCACCGCGGCGTCGTAGCGCAGGAAGTTGCCCGCCATCCACTGAAACTTGCCGGTGCCGGCGAGGTTGCCGACAGTTGCCCCGTAGTTACGTCGCAGCGGTGTCGCACCGCCCTTGCCCGAGGAGCCGATCAGGCCCAGGGCAAAGCGCGGATCGAAGGCGAGGGTGACGAGGGCCGCCGTGCCGAAGCGCGAGACACCTTCAATGCCGATGGCATGCGCATTGACGTCCGGATCGGTGCCCAGCTCGGCCAGAGTCTGACTCGCAGCCCATGCCCAGGCGCGCAAGGTGCCCCACTCGCCCGGGGTGCGTGGTTGACCGTGATCGGTCAGCCCGATGATGCCGCGCGTCAGCCCCGCGCCGCTGTCGGGCTGTGCCGCTGTTGGATCCAGTGTAGCGAAGCCCCAGCCGGCGGCAATCAACTGAACGATTGGCGGTGCTCCCCCATCGACCGTGCGCGCCCGCAGTGAAGACATCGAGCCGGTGATGAGCGCTGCGCGCGGATGACGCCGCAAGACCGCGCGGGCCGACGGGCTGTACCGGCCGAGTGCCGTGCGCAGCGCGGCATTCAGCAGGGCGAGCTCGTGCCGCTCCGGCTCCGTGCGCGGTACCGGCGGCACGCCGGCGGTGAACAGGATCAACACCGGGACTTTGCGGCGCGGTGCGGCCGGCAGCACCAGCGTCACCGGAATCTTCACCCGGATCAACGGATACGCGCTGTTGTCGACGACACCGATCAGGCGGCGGAACGCGATTGCGTAGCCGCCGAGTGTGCCGCGACCGCAGGCAACGACTGTCCACGTGACATGGGGCACATCCTTCGGGATCCGCCCATACACGTCGCGTTCGAAGTCTGCCACGAGCTCGGGCCTGCGCCGCAGCCACCACGCGCGCGCACTTCTGACGGGGTGGCCGCCGGGAAATCGCAGCGCGTGCGGCAGCGGACCGTAGGGATCGGCCAGCGCCTCATCGTAGTTCGCGTGCCGAGGTGAGTTCTCGCTGCGGCTGCCACCGGGCCAGAGCTGCTGGATGCCGAGCTGCTCCATCATGTTGCGATGGTCCTGCCGGGCCGTGAAGGTCACCGGCGCGGGCCAAACGCGGCCCGATGCGCGTTGCGCGCACGCGGCGCCCGGGGTCCCCGCCCAGGCGGTCAGAACACAAATTATCGGGACAAGGCAGCGCATCGGCGACATGACGTTCTCTTCGCGTTGCGGCGCGCGGCCCGGCGCGGCCGCGAAACCCGACCCCGCTCGGCAGCGTAACGGCATCAGCCGCGCACGACAACCCGGGTGGCGCTTTCTGCTCAGCGCCGCATCACGCACAGCGCGCGGCTCAATTGACACTGTCGAATTGATATCGCTACCATCGTCGCACTTTCGTCTCATGGGAGCAGCGCCTCTGTACCTCGGCATTGATATCGGTACCTCGAGCGTCAAGGCGGTGCTGCTCGATGAACACGGCGCGATCGCCGCGCAGACCTCCGCGAGCCTCGAGGTGAGCCGGCCTGCGCCCGGGTTCTCCGAGCAGGATCCGCGGCAGTGGTGGCAGGCGACGGTGCACGCCGTACAGGCGCTGCCCGCCAACGTGCGTGCGACGATCCGGGCAGTGGGCTTGTCCGGGCAAATGCACGGTGCCACGCTGCTCGATGCGCAGGATCGCCCGCTCCGTCCGGCGATCCTGTGGAATGATGGCCGTTCCGCCGAGGAATGCCTCGAACTCGAGCGGCGCGAGCCCGCCGCGCGTCGGATTACCGGCAACATCATGATGCCCGGGTTCACCGCGCCGAAGCTGTTGTGGGTCGCACGACACGAGCCGGAGGTGTTCCGGCGGACGGCGCACGTGCTGCTGCCGAAGGATTACGTGCGGCTGTGCATGACCGGCGAGCGGGTGAGCGACATGTCCGATGCCGCCGGCACCGGCTGGCTCGATGTGGGCCGCCGCGACTGGTCCGATGCCATGCTGGCGGCCACCGATCTCGGCCGGGTCCACATGCCGCGCCTCGTCGAGGGCTCGAGCCCCTCGGCAACGCTCACGGCCGCCGCGGCCGCCGAACTCGGTCTGCCCCGCGTTCTCGTGGCGGGCGGCGGTGGGGACAACGCTGCGAGTGCTGTGGGACTCGGGGTCGTGCGTCCGGGTCAAGCGTTTCTGTCGCTTGGCACCTCCGGGGTGCTGTTCGTAGTCACGGATCGCTTCCGTCCCAACCCGGAGCGTGCGGCACATGCGTTTTGTCATTGCCTGCCGCAACGGTGGCACCAAATGTCGGTGATGCTGAGCGCGGCCAGCACGCTCGACTGGATTGCTCAGATCGTGGGCGCGAGCGACCTCGGCACACTGGCCGCGGAGGCGGAGTCGCGCGGGCTGACCCGGCACTCCCCGCTGTTCCTGCCGTATCTCACCGGCGAGCGCACGCCGCACAATGATCCGCACGCCCGCGGGGTGCTGTTCGGGCTGCGGCCCGACACGACGCCCGCGGAACTGACTGCTGCGGTCCTTGAGGGCGTGGCGTTCGCATTCGCCGACGGGCTCGATGTACTCACCGAGGAGAGCGACTCGATCGGTGAGATCAACGTGACGGGTGGCGGTGCACGCGTGCCGTTCTGGGGCCGCCTGATCGCCGCCGCGTTGGGCCGGCCGTTGACCTACCGGGAGGGCGGGGAAGTTGGCGCCGCGCTGGGTGCGGCCCGGCTTGCCCGCCTGGCGGCGGGCGAGGGCAGTGAGGCGCAGGTCTGCGCCGCGCCCCCGGTCGCACGCGTCGTGTATCCGGATGCCGCGCTCGCCGCGTTGCTCGCGAGTCGTCGGCGCGTATTTCAGCATCTGTATCGGGATCTGAAGGGCACGTTCGCCGAGTTTGCCTGAAGGCGCGCTCAGCCGCGGCGCTGCTGCCGCGCATCTATCGCGGCTGAGAGGTGCGTTGCGGGCCGCATCAGTTGCGTGCATCCGCTGTGATACGGCGGGCTACTGCGTCTACGCGCGACATTGCATGTGCGGCAGTCCACCCCGATCAGTACAAAAACTGTCGCTGCTCGCTGTGCGCGGGAGGGCAGGCGCCGCCGTGCGGGTTTGCGCCGGGACCCGGGTCGTGCACGGGCTGAGCCGCGACCCGGTGACGGACCGCAGCACCAACCCCGCCGGCGACCCCCCGTTGACCCCGGGGGAGATGGGGTGTGGGGGATCGCCGGCGGGTTTGAAAGGCCCTGCGTCCGCGCGCAGGCGTCTTTGTGAGCAGCCTGCCTGAGTTGTCCCTACGGGCATCCCGCTCGATTGGTCCACGTGCCGCAGGCACGCGGGCCGGTCAATTGCAGCGTCGCGGTCTTCAGGTCCACCGAGTTCGGACCCACCATCACGTGCACCGTGCCGGGCTCGACCACATGTCGCATGAATTGATTCCAGATGGCGAAATCCTTCCGCCGCAACGTGAAGCGAACCTGTTGGGCAGCTCCGGGCGCGAGCCACACCCGCTTGAACCCCTTCAGTTCCCGGGTGGGTTCGGCCACCGAGGTGACCAGCTGGTGGACGTACATCTGCACGACTTCGCTGCCGGCCACCTTGCCCGTATTGCGCACGTTGACGGTGACCGTCACCGTGCCGCCGGGGGCCAGGGTGTGCGCGGAGAGGTGCGGGGCGCCAATGTGGAATGTGGTGTAGGAGAGGCCGTAACCGAAGGGGAACAACGGCGAGTTCTTGGCGAAGAGGTAGCCGCGGTGCGCGGCCGGCTGCTCGTCATAGTTGTACCGCACCATGCCGACCGAGCGCGGAATGGTCACCGGCAGCTTGCCGCCCGGGTCGGTCTTGCCGAACAGCACATCGGCCATGGCGGTGCCGCCTTCCTGGCCGAGGTTCCAGCCCTCGATCAGGGCATCGGTCTTCTTGACGATGCGGTTCACGGTGACCGGGCAGGCGTTGATCAGCACCGTGACCACGGGCTTGCCGAGGGCGAAGATCGCCTGCGCGAGCCGGTTCTGATCAGCGCGCAGTCTGAGGGTGTCGCGATCGCCGAGGTGATAGGTGGCCCAGCCCTCGCGGCACATCCCACCGTTGGTGCCGAGCACCAGCACGATCGCATCGGCCCGGCGGGCCACCGCAACCGCATGGCGGATGCGTGGCAGATTTTTCGCGCTCGGCTCCAGGATCTCGCGGTTGGTGTCGGCGTTGCCGTAGGCGAGCAGCTTCACGCCACGCGCATAAAGAATGCGCACGCGGTGGCCGACGTAGTCACGAATGCCCTGCAGCACACCGATCGGATGATTGGGAATGCCCGAGTAATCGCCGAGCCGCGCTGGGGCGGCGTTCGGACCGATCACCGCGAGCGTCTTCAACCGATTGACGTTCAGCGGCAGCGTGCCGTTGTTCTTCAGCAGCACGATGGCTTCCTGCGCGGCCTTGAGCGCGAGCGCTTGCGCCTGGGCGTCGTCGGTGATCTTTTCCGCATAGCGGACGCTGGCGAAGGGATGATCGAAGATCCCTGAGAGGAACTTCAGCCGCAGTACGCCGGCCACCGCAGCGTTGATCTCGCGCATGGTGACCTTGCCTTCGGCGAGCGCGCGCGGCAGGTCGCGGAACGCGTGGCCGTTCGGCAAGTCGACATCGACCCCGGCGTTCAGGGCGCGGGCGCCGGCGTCGGTGAGATTCGGCTCGGCATGGTAGAGGGTCATCAGCTGCTCGATACCCGAGTAATCGCTGACCACGATGCCCTTGAAACCCCAGTCCTTGCGCAGCACGGTGCGGAACAGCCAGGGATTGGCCGTGCAGGGTATCCCGCCGATCGAGTTGTAAGCGGCCATTACCACCTGGGCGTGGGCCTGGGTGATGGCCGCGTGGAAGGCCGGCAGATACATCTCGAGCAGCTTGCGATGTGTGAGCTCGACCGGGCCGACGTTGGTGCCCGCCTGCGGAATGCCGTAACCGGCGAAGTGCTTGAGCACGGCGAGCACGTGACCGGGGCCGAGCGGAAGTGAATTGCCCTGCAGTCCACGCACCTCCGCGACGCCCATGCGCGCCACGAGATAGGGATCCTCGCCGAAGGTTTCCTGGATCCGCCCCCAGCGCGGGTCGCGGCCGAGATTGATCACGGGGGTGAGCAACATGCCGATGCCCTGGGCGCGCGCCTCACGGGCAACGACCTGAAACACTCGAGTGATGAGCCGCGGATCCCAGGTGCTGCCGAGAGCGATGGCCTGCGGAAAACTGGTGGTGCCGCGCGCGACGTAGCCATGCAGCCCCTCGGACTGAAACAGCGTCGGGATGCCGAGCGGCGTGTGCTTGAGCTGGAAGCGCTGCACCGCATTGACGAAGCGGATGGTTTCGGCCGTGGTGCGCAGGGTGTACTGGTTCTTCGGCGTGTAATCGTCGGGTCGGACCAGATTGCCGATGCCATAGGGGAAGTTGCGCGCCGCCTTGGCCGGATCGAAATTCTGTGCGGCGTTCTCGAGTTCCGACTTGTTGTTCCAGACCGAGCTGATCTGCGCCAGCTTTTCCGGCAGAGTCATGCGCTTGAGCAGATCCTGCACGCGCGCGCGCACCGGCGCGTTGGGGTCCTTGTAGAGAGGCTCGGCGGCTCTGGCGGCCGGCAGACCGAGTCCCACGGTTGCGACGGCAAGGATCGCCGGCAACATGCGGCCGGCACGCGATTGAACAGACGCACTTCTCACAGTACCGACCCCCATCCTTCAGCATCAGGCTGATATCGCTATCATATCCGAGCGGGCGCCGGGATGAAAGAATGAAATTTGTCCGGCGCGAGTCAACGCATTCTTACGGCTTCATCTCTATGCCTGTAGCGCCCGTGCGGCGCCGTTGCGCCCCTGAAATGGGAGCGTTACCATGCGCAGCTGTTTAATTTCAGCATCCGTGGGGGTCGCTGAGCGTGGCGTCCGAGTCAGAACCTGCGCGCAAGCCGGCGAGCGGCGTTGGCCGCTATCGTTGGCGGATCTGCGCCCTGCTGTTCTGGGCCACCACCGTCAACTACATCGACCGAATGGTACTCGGGGTGCTGGCGCCATCGCTCGGACATGCCCTCGGCTGGACGCAGGAGGATTACGGCTACATCGTCGCTGCGTTCCAGAGCGCGTATGCCGTCGGCCTGCTCGGTTCCGGCCGGCTGATCGACAAGCTCGGCACGCGCATCAGCTATGCGATCTCGATTGCCGTGTGGAGCGCCGCGGCCATGAGTCAGGCGGTGACGCGCACCGTGCTGCAGTTCATCGTCGCGCGCTTCGTGCTCGGGCTCGGCGAGTCGGCGAATTTCCCGGCGGCGGTCAAGACGGTGGCGGAATGGTTTCCGCGCCGCGAACGGGCCTTCGCCACCGGATTGTTCAATGCCGGCTCGAACGTCGGGGCGATCGTGGCGCCGCTTGCGGTGCCGGTGGTCGCGGCGCTGTGGGGGCTGCGCTCGGCCTTTCTGTTTCCGGCGGCGCTCGATATCGCGTGGCTCGTGGTCTGGCTCCTCGTGTATTACCCGCCGCAACGGCACCCGCGTGTTACTGCCGAGGAACTGGCGTATATCCGCGCCGATGAACCCGCCGCAACCCAGAGCAAACCGGTGCGGGTGCGCTGGCGCAAACTCCTGCGTCACCGTCAGACCTGGGCGTTCGTGGTCGGCAAGTTCCTCACCGATCCGGTGTGGTGGTTCCTGCTGTTCTGGCTGCCGAAATATCTGCATCACCGCTTCGGGCTCGATCTGCTCGCGCTCGGTCCGCCGCTGGTCGCCGTGTACATCATGGCCGATGGCGGCAGCATCGCCGGCGGCTGGCTCGCCGGCTGGCTGATGCGCCGGGGGTTCAGCTCGAATGCCGCGCGCAAGGGCGCCATGCTCGTGTGTGCCATCGCCGTGACGCCGGTCGTGCTGACCCCGCTCGTCCATCAATTATGGTCCGCTGTGGCGCTGATCGGGCTCGCGGCGGCCGCGCACCAGGGCTGGTCGGCGAATCTGTTCACGACGACCTCGGATGTGTATCCGAGCGCAGCGGTGGGTTCCGTCGTCGGACTCGGCGGGTTCGCCGGCGCGGTGTCCGGAGCGTTTGTGTCGACCGGGGTCGGCTTTCTGCTCGAGACGACACACAGTTACGCGTTGCTGTTCACGTTGGCCGGCGGCATGTACCTCGCGGCGCTCGCGATCTTTCAGGTGCTCAGTCCCCATCTGAGGCCGGTTGAACTCGCAGCTGATTGAGCACAACGTGGCGAATGCGTCATAGTGGACGCCGACATACGGGAGACACGAGGCCATGGTCGATTCCAACACGACACCGCAGGGCTCGGCGCGCGATCGGCGGATCATCGCCGCGCGGGTGATCGTCACCTGTCCCGGCCGCAATTTCGTGACGCTCAAGATCGAGACCGCCGCGGGCGTGTTCGGTCTCGGGGATGCCACGCTCAACGGTCGTGAGCTCGCGGTGGCCGCCTACCTCGAGCACCACGTCGTGCCGAATCTGATCGGCCGCGACGCCGGGCGCATCGAGGATCTGTGGCAGTTTCTGTACAAGGGAGCGTATTGGCGGCGCGGCCCGGTCACCATGACGGCCATCGCTGCGGTCGACGTGGCACTGTGGGACATTCTCGGCAAGATGGCCGGCCTGCCGCTCTATCAGTTGCTCGGCGGACGCAGTCGCGACGGTGTACTCGTCTATGGACACGCCAGCGGCCGGGATCTCGAGGAGACCAGCGCCGATGTTGGACGGTTCATCGCGCTCGGCTATCGGGCGGTGCGCGCCCAGTGCGGGGTGCCGGGTGTTGCCAAGCCCTACGGGGTGACCCGGCAGAAGAATGCGTACGAGCCGGCCGAAAGCGAGCTGCCGCTCGAGACCGAGTGGTCGACGCCGGCCTACCTCGATCTCGTGCCGCGTCTGTTCGAGCGGCTGCGCGCCGATCACGGCCGGCAGGTCGAGCTGCTGCACGATGCGCATCACCGGCTCACGCCCATCGAGGCGGCGCGTCTCGCACGCGACCTCGAGCCGTACCGGTTGTTCTGGCTCGAGGATGCAACGCCCGCGGAGAATCCCGACGGTTTCGAGCTGATCCGCCGTCACTCGGTGACGCCGCTCGCGGTCGGGGAGGTGTTCAATGCGATCTGGGATTGCCGGGCGCTGCTCGAGCGCCAGCTGATCGACTACATCCGCGCCACCCTCGTGCACGCCGGCGGCATCACGCATGTGCGCCGCATTGCGGACTTTGCGGCGCTGCACCGGGCCCGCACCGGCTTTCATGGCGCGACCGATCTGTCGCCGGTGACGATGGGGGCGGCGCTGCACTTCGATACCTGGGTGCCGAACTTCGGTATCCAGGAATACATGCAGCACTCCGAGCAGACCCTTGCCGTATTCCCGCACGACTACACCTTTCGCGACGGCTGCCTGCACTGCGGCGAAAGTCCGGGTCACGGTGTCGGACTCGACGAGGCGCTGGCGGCGCGCTTCCCGTACAGCCCGAAACAACTGCCGATCGCCCGCCTCACGGACGGGACGATGTGGGACTGGTGAGGCAATCGACGCATGTTCCGGCTCGCGCGCGACCGGCGCACGGGCGGATCAGTTGTGCGCTGTGCGGTGCAGGTCTATGCTGTATCCCCCGGGTGACAGCGCTGTCAATTCAATGCGGCGCGGATCCCTTGGAGCGCGTGAACGATCGTAAAAATCGAGAGGGGAAAGAGATCATGATGCACAAGACTCGAGTGGCCGGCTGGCTGCTCGCTGCATGCTGCGCGCTCGGCGCGGCGGGGTTGCGCCCGGCGGTGGCCGCGCCCGTCAAGGCCGTGCGCCCGTACAAGAATTTTTCGGTGGCCGTCTACATCCCGGTGCGCTCCACTCGCGCGCTTGCCAATCCGCAGACGCTGCGCGAGCAATTCCAGCGCATCTGGAGCCAGGTGCACTTCAACAAAGTGTACCTCGAGGTGTACCGTGATCGGATTTTCGCCAATCCCGCCACCCTCGATCGCATCGCCGCATTCTTCCGGCGGCGCGGCATCACCGTCGATGGCGGCATCACGCTGTTCTCCGGTGTGAACAAATACGGGCAGTTCAACTCGCTCGACTACGAGAATCCACACGACATCGCGCTGTGCGAGCGCGCCGTGCGCATGGCCGCGCGCCACTTCAACACCGTCATCCTCGATGACTTCACCTTCTTCAATACGCGCTCGAACGCCGATATCCGCGCCAAGGGCAAGCTCAGCTGGTCGCAGTACCGGCTGCGCAGGATGCGCTGGGTCGCGCAGCATCTGATCATCGGCGCGGCGCGCCAGGTCAATCCGCACGTCAAGGTGATCATCAAGTTCCCGAACTGGTACCCGGACTTCCAGGGCCTCGGCTTCGGCCTCGATCGGGAGGCGAAAATGTTCGGCGGCATCTACACCGGTGATGAGACACGCGATCCAGCGCACACCGTGCAGATGCTGCAGCAGTACCAGAGCTACATGATCTATCGCTTCTATCACAACATCCGCCCGCACGCCGATTTCGGCGGCTGGGTGGATACGTTCGGCGATCGTTACGTCGATCGCTATGCCGAGCAGCTCTGGGACACCGCCTTTGCCAAGGCGCCCGAGATCACGCTGTTCAGCTGGCCGCAGCTCGCCACCGCCGAAGTTGCGTATCCGGGCGATCGGTGGGCGTGGGCCGCCGATCGGACGAGCTTCAATTGGAACGCGATGGTGCGCTCGTTCAAGGCGCCCCCCGGTACGGACGCGGCGCCGGGCTGGGCGCGGGTGGCCGGCTACGCGCTCTCTGAAGTCAACGCCTTCCTCGGCAAGCTCGGCAAGCCCATCGGGATCGCGAGCTACCGGCCGTTCGATTCGAGCGGTGAGGACTTCCTGCACAGCTATCTCGGCAACATCGGCATCCCCATCAACCTGGTGCCCCACTTCCCGAGTCATGCGCACGTCGTGCTGTTGACCCAGGATGCCGCCAAGGATCCGCATCTGGTTGAGCAGATCAAGGCGCGGCTGCGCGCCGGCGCCGACGTGATCATCACCTCCGGGCTGCTCGCGGCGCTGCAGCATCGGGGCATCGACAGCATCGCCCGGATCGTCTACCGGGGCATGCCAGTCGCGGTGCGTCATTACCTCGGCAGTCCGAACGGTGCGGCGACCCTCGGCCTCAATGTTCCGGGCGAGAAGGCCGCGGCGGTGATCTTCCCCGAGATCCGCTTCTATACCAACGACACCTGGCCCGTCATCCAGGGTGAGGCCGCCGCGCACGGGGTGCCGGTCCTGCTCATGACCGGATACTCCAAGGGCGAGCTGTACGTGCTCAACGTGCCGAGCAACATGGGCGACCTGTATCGGTTGCCCGAGCCGGTGCTCAACATGCTGCGCGGCTATCTGCTCAACCGGTTCCCGGTGCGCATCAATGCGCCATCGCGCGTGGCGCTGTTCGCCTACAACAACCACACCTTCGTCGTCGAGTCGTACCTGCCCCGGCCCGTCACGGTGCGCATCTTTGTGCGCCGGCCGGCCGCGCGCCTGGTGGACCTGGTCTCCGGCCACAGCGTCCTGCCGTCCCGCGCGGTGACGCCGAGTCCGCTGCCCGATCAGCGCCACGAAACGAGTTTCCTGATCCGACTCGCGCCACACTCCTTCCGCGCATTCGCAGAGCGCAACTGACGGGCGTTGGCGCGACCCGGTCGGCGTCGCGCTTAATGCTGATCCGGTGACGTTGGGAATGAGCGCCGCGGCCCGCATCCGGGCCGCGGCGTTCGACCATTTCAAATCCGTCCTGCTACCCCGGGGATGCGGTCGTGAACGCCGGGCGAATCCCTGCATCGCCGTGGCAGAGGCGCGCACACGGCGCGCAGGTGCAGGTCATTTGGCACCTGCGGTCGAGGCAAACCCCAGACCGAGGCCGGCGCGCCGCCATAGGGAGGGTGCTGCCGCGCTGCTCATGGGCCCGCAAGCGGCGCGAGCCGACGGCGCAGGCGCAGGCGCCCAAGTGCTTGCCGAGATCGCATGTCTGAGTAGTCACGCATTGTCTGAGTAATTCGCCGCACCATGGCGGTTGACATCGAATCGACGCCGAGACGATACTGCGGTGGTCGGCAGATAGCGCTACCACAAGCGGGGGTACAATCGGAACTGGACGCGCGGGCGCGGCGCCGGAAAACAGCGCCGGTGCTGTTGCCGTTCGACAAAAAATCAATTGTCCGGGTTGTGGGGATTTTATTTTCAATGTGTCAGAAGACGGTGGGTCAGCCAGGGCAGAAGGCGTTCGCGAGGAGCGCCGGTTGCAGCGCTGACGGCAGGGTCGATTTTCGAACCATGGCCCTGGATTCATGCGTGCGGCGGGCATGCCGCGCGCGCGGCGCCGACCCCCTGCGCGGATCGCCGTGGCCTGGTACAGCGAGCGCCGGTCTACGCGCAGCATATCGATCAGCCCTCGACGGGATCGGGCGCGACATGCGCGGCGGCGACTTACGGCGCAGCGTTACAGCAAAATTTACGGTGAGTGCGCAATCGTGCAATTGCGCATGAGGAGTTGTCAGTCATGGCCGAAAATGAATTCAACGCGTCTCAGCCGAAGGTCAACCGGCGCAATTTTCTGACGCTGGGGGGATTTGCGGCGGCGATGGCCGCGACCGGCTGGCCGCTGGCGGGGCAGGCGCAGGCGCGTGCGGCGGCGCCGCCGGGTGTTCCACTCGGCGGGGGCGAGGCGGACTCGCTTGACACCGGACCGATTGGGCGGGAAGCGTTCGAAGCGGCGCGCGCGCGCGCGGCGCAGATCGTGAGCCAGCTGACGCTCGAGGAGAAGATCTCGCAGTTTGGCACGCGGGTGCCGGCGATTGCGCGGCTGAACCTGCCGGCGTTCAATTTCTACTCCGGGGAAGCCTTGCATGGGCTGATGTACCGGGGGCGGGTGACCTCGTTTCCGCTACCGCTCGCCATGGGTTGCTCGTGGAACCCGCAGCTGGTGCAGCGGGTGTTTACGGCCGTCTCGGACGAAGCGTGGGCGTGGCACAAGATCGACGGGCAGAAGGAGCCGACGGAGAATCGGTTTTTCTTTCCGGGGGGGCTGACCTTCTTCTCGCCGCCGACGGTGAACATGGGGACACGCGATCCGCGCTGGGGGCGGATCGCGGAGAACTATGCCGAGGACACGCTGCTCGTGGGCAAGCTTGGAGCGGCGGCGATTCACGGCATGCAGGGCGATGATCCGCGCTTTCTGAAGACGATCTGCTGTGCCAAGCACTTCATCTGCAACGACACCGAGGACGATCGGGAGACGGCCTCTGCGAGCGTCGATCCGCGCAGTTTCTGGGAGTACTACAGCCGCGGCTTCGAGTACTGTGTGCGCGAGGGCAAGGTATTCACCGTCATGGCGGCCTACAATTCGCTGAACGGGATACCGTGTGCGGCGAGCCGCTTTCTGCTGACCGACCTGCTGCGGCGGCGCTGGGGCTTTCGCGGCTATGTGGTCTCGGACTGCGATTCGATCGGGGACATCACGCGCACGCATCACTTTGTGCCGACCTACGCGGAAGCGGCGGCGCTGGCGGTGAACGCCGGGTGCGACATCAACTGCGGGGACACGCTGCAGCGCTATCTCGGCGAGGCGGTCAATCAGATGCTGATCAGCGAGGAGGTGCTTGATCATTCGCTGGTACGCTCGTTCACCGGTCGGATTTTGCTCGGGGATCTGGATCCGCCGGGGGCGAGTCCGTATCACGCGATCGACGTGTCGTGCCGGGAGAGCCCGGCGCACCGGCAGCTGTGCCGGGAGATAGGGCGCCAGTCGATCGTGCTGTTCAAGAATGAGCAGCGGACGCTGCCGCTGGATCCGGCGAGCATCCGCAAGCTTGCGGTCATCGGGCCGCTGGCCGAGTACTGCTATCTGGGCAACTACAGCGGCCGACCGACGCAGCGGATTTCCCCGCTCGATGGCATGCTCGATCAGTTCGGCATTCCCACCCCGCCGCGCCCGCCGCGCAAGGACTGGTACGAGAACTGGTCGGATCACTTCGGGCCGCACAAGTACGACGGCCCGCCGTCGATGACCTTCAGCAACGCGCGGGCGCAGGTCACTTATGCGATCGGCTGCACGATGGCAGGGGCGAAGGAGGATGCGCTCTGGGATGCGGCCCTCGAGGCGGCACGCGGGGCGGATGCGGCGCTGCTGTTTCTCGGGGACAACCAGCAGATCGATCACGAGGCGCACGACCGGACGTATCTGCATCTGCCCGGCATGCAGCATGAGCTCGCCAAGGCGGTGCACGCGGTCAACCCGAAGACCATCCTGGTGATCGTGTCCAACTGTCCGGTGGCGGTGATCTGGGAGCAGGAGCATCTGCCGGCGATCGTCGGCGGGATGTTTCTCGGCCAGGAGCAGGGGCACGCGCTGGCCGATGTGATTTTCGGCGCGTACAACCCGGGCGGCAAGGTCAGCACCACCTGGTACCGGCACGCCGATGATCTGCCGGGCTTTCACAATTACGACATCCGCCTGGGACGCACCTACATGTACTTCCAGGGTGTGCCGCTGTACCCGTTTGGCCATGGCTTGAGCTACACGAGCTTCGCGTATTCGGATCTGCGCGTGCGCGGCGAGGCGGTGCGGCCCGGCGGGCAGATCGAGCTCGAGATGCGGCTGAGCAATACTGGGGATCGCGCCGGCGATGAGGTGGTGCAGTTTTACGTGCACGTGGCCGGCAGCACGGTGCAGCGGCCGATCAAGCAGCTGGTGGGCTTTGAGCGGGTGCACCTGGCCGCCGGTGCAAGCCGCATCGTGCGCTTCACACTGGCGCACAGCGATCCGGCGCTGTGCTACTGGGACGAGCGGCGCTATCGGTTCGTGATCGAGCCCGGCACGGTCGAGCTGATGCTCGGCGCCTCCTCGGCCGATATCCGCCTGCGCAGTCAGGTGCAGCTGCAAGCCTAGCGGTGTGCAGCCTGTCCGCTGCGACCGCTGTCACGCGGCGCTCGACGTTACCCCCTGCGTCGAGCGCCGCCGGGCCCGGGCTATTTGATGTGATGCGGGGATGAACGTGGTCATGGCTCAATGTCCGGTGCCGAATCGAGGCTGCCATGCCTCACGCGCAGCATACCGGGATCTGCCACGACCCACGGCGGGTGCGAACACCACACCACGATCTACAGCGCTGCCAGCACTGGCGGTGCAGGTTGCCACTCGCGCAGAACAGGAGAATAACCGGAGCCCGCGCTGGCGCAACGTTGTCGCTGCTGCCCGGGCGCTATCGTCTGCGCAACCTGTGGCAGGGTCGTAACATCGGCACCGCGACTGCGTTGCGCGTGCGACTTGCCGCGCACGGAACGGTGCTCTACCGGCTCTGGCACTAGCC
>JAKARC010000083.1 GCA_021822385.1 Pseudomonadota bacterium | reverse complement strand
ATCGACGTCGAGCGCTATGGATGGCAGGCGCGAGCCGTGGTCGAGGCCTCGACGCTGCTACCGGAGGCGCTGGGCGCGCAGTATGCGCGCCTCGCCGACCTGCTCCTGGAGCGGATCGAGCGGGTGTACGCCGAGGTGGGCGCGGTGGAGGAGATTCGGGTGCATGGCGATTGCCATCTGGGTAATCTCCTGTGGGCCGAGACGGGGCCGCAGTTCGTGGATCTCGATGACTGCGCCACGGGCCCGCGCATCCAGGATCTGTGGATGCTGCTGTCCGGAGATGCCGCGGCCCAGCAGCGCCAGTGGGCGGAGCTGCTCGCCGGGTATGAGTCCTTCGGCGCGATCGAGTATCGGACGCTCAGGCTGATCGAGCCGCTGCGGGCGCTGCGCATGCTGCATCATGCCGCCTGGGTCTGCGAGCGCTGGGAGGATCCGGCCTTCCCGAGGGCCTTCCCGTGGTTCGGCGAGCCGCGTCATTGGGAGGGATACCTGGCCGATCTCGCCGAGCAGCTCGGCGCCATCGATGCCCCGCCACTGCTTATGCGAGAGTGAGTCCGGCGGCGGCGAACGGGGTGATATTCGTCAAGGTTTTTCAATATGCTGCGTGCGTCCGGCGTGCGCTGCCGTTACTGTCAAATGAATGACGGACCGTGGCTGTTTCGAAGAAGTGATAAGACCATGTCCTTAGGAAGAGTTCTGCATTCCGGCCGCACCTGCGGCGCCGCACGTTCCGCGGTCCGGCGGGCCTGAGCCGTCGTGCCGGTCCGATCCCGCATCCACACCCCCATGGCCCCCCCCGAAACCCAGACAGTGCCGCCCGAGCCCCCGGCGGGGCTTTCCACCGCATCGACCACCATCGTGCGTGCTGGCCTCGACCTCGGCGAGCATGCCGCGCTGCACCCGCAGGTGCGCAGCCTGGTCAAGGAGGCGGCGCTGCGCAGCGGCCGGGCGGCGCCGGATCTCGAGGTGCTGCTGCAGCTGGTCAGTGAACAGTTCGAGGCGATGGATGCCGAACGCCGCGGCATCGTCCAGTCGATGCGACTGATGGCCGACGAGGCGGCAGAGCTCGCCTACCGGGCGCGCGAATCGGAACTGACCGAGCGGGTCGCGAGCGCCGAGCGGGAGGTCTTCGAGCAGCTCACGCGCAATGTGCCGCTCGGGGAGGCGCTGGCCTCGGTGACGCATTTCATCGAGTCGGTCGGCATAGGCACCCTGGCGGCAATCTCCGTCCTGAGTGAGGACGGTCGCCAGTTCGCGCTGCTGGTCGCGCCGCGGATGACGACAGCGCTGAAAGCGGCGCTCGAGCAGTGCAGCATCGACATCCACAACGGCTCATGCGCCGCGGCGGTGTGCCTCGGCCGCCAGGTGCTGGTGGCCGATGTGGAGAGCGATCCGTTCTGGGAGAAGCATCGCACGGCGATCGTGGCGGCAGGTCTGCACGCGGCCTGGTCCACCCCCATCAAGGCCACCGATGGCCGGGTGTTTGGCTGTCTCGGTGTCTATCACGCGGTGAGCGGCCTGCCGGGGCAGCGGGAGCTGCGCATCATGGCGCATGCGGCGCAGATCGCCGGCATTGCCATCGAGCGGCGCCGTGCCGAGGAGGCGCAGCGCGCCAGCGAGGCGAAGTTCCGCGGTCTGTTCGAGAGCATTGTCGAGGGGGTCTATCAGAGCGGCGCGGACGGACGGCTGCGCTCGGTCAATCCCGCCTTCGTCAGCATCCTGGGCTACGACAGCGCCGAGCAGCTGTATGCGCTGCCGGATGTCTCCTGTCTTTATTGGAATCCCGAGGACCGGGCCCGCTTCATCGAGCAGATCGAGCGGCAGGACGAGATCCGCAACGCCGAGTTCCTGCTGCGCCGGCGCGACGGCACGCAGGTGGTGGTGTTGGATAACAGCCGCGTCGTGCGCGATGCGAGCGGGCGGGTGACCGGCTACGAGGGCACGATTGCCGACATCACCGAGCGCAAGCGCGCCGAGCAGGCGGTATTCGCCGAGAAGGAGCGCGCGCAGGTCACGCTGCAGTCGATCGGCGATGCGGTGATCAGCACCGATGCGGACGGACGGATCGATTACATCAACCCGGCGGCCGAGCGCGTCACCGCCTGGACTCTGGAGGAGGCGCGCGGCAAGCCGATCGGCGATGTGCTCACCCTGATCGATGAGATCAGCCGCGAGCCGATCGACAATCCGCTGCTGCGCGTGCTCGGCAAGAGTCGCCGCAATCGTGCGAGCGAGCATGCGGTGCTGGTGACCCGCGCCGGCCACGAGGTCGCGATCCAGGAGACCGCAGCGCCCATCTGTGATCGGCAGGACCGGGTGATCGGCGCGGTGATGGTGTTCCATGACGTCACGCGGGAGCGGCGTCTGAAGCGGGCGCTGTCCTATCAGGCGAGCCACGATGCGCTCACGGGCCTGATCAACCGCCGGGAGTTCGACAACCGCGTGCACGCTGCGGTGGCGCGCGCCCGGCGCGGCGAGGTCACGCATGCGCTGCTCTACATCGATCTCGATCAGTTCAAGGTGGTCAACGACACCTGCGGCCACCAGGCCGGTGATCGGTTGCTGCGCGACATCACCGGACTGCTGCAATCGCGCGTGCGGGCCGAGGACACCATCGCGCGCCTCGGAGGTGATGAGTTCGGCGTGCTGCTCGAGAACTGCTCGGTCGAGCAGTCGACGCGCATCGCCGAGGGCGTGCGCCAGGCGATTCACGGGTACCGCTTCGGCTGGGGCGGCGCGACGCTGTCGGTGGGCGCGAGCGTCGGGGTGGTGCACATCGGTGCCGAGACCGAGAGCGCCGCGAGCGTCATGAGCGCCGCGGACATTGCCTGCTACGCGGCCAAGGAGGCCGGCCGCAATCGCATTCATTTCTACGAGTCCGAGGGCAACAATCACCCGCGTCATCGCGAGATGCACTGGGTGGCGCGCGTGACGCGCGCCGTGGAGCAGAATCACCTGGAGCTGTATTTCCAGCCCATCCGGCCGGTGGCCGGCGACCAGGGACTCAACTTCAACGAGCTGCTCGTGCGGCTGCGCGATGACGACGGACGGCTGGTGCCGCCGGGGGAGTTCGTGCCCGCGGCCGAGCGCTACAACGTCATTTCGGTGATCGACCGCTGGGTGGTGCGCCGCGCGCTCGAGTTCCTCGCGGCGTGGCGCGCGCGCGGCGCGCCGCTGCCGCTGCTCGCGCTCAACGTGTCGGGGACCTCGCTCAACGATCAGTCCTTCATCGACTTCACCATGCAGTACGTGGAGGACCCCGCGCTCGCCGCGGCGCTGTGCTTCGAGATCACCGAGACTGCCGCGGTCACCAGCCTCTCGAACGCGGCATTTGCGATGCATGAGCTGAAGGCCCGCGGCTGCAAGTTCGCACTCGATGACTTCGGCACGGGGCTCTCCTCGTTCATGTACCTGAAGAGCCTGCCGGTGGACTTCCTCAAGATCGATGGTCAGTTCGTGCGCCGCATCGCCGAGGACACGGTCGATCGCAGCATGGTCGAGGCCATCTGCAAGGTTGGCCGCACGCTCGGCATTGCCACCATCGCCGAATTCGTCGAGGCACAGCCAGTGCTCGATGAGTTGAAGCGCATCGGGGTCGATTACGCGCAGGGGTTCCTCCTCGCCGACCCGCTGCCCATCGCCGAACTGCGCCCATAGCGGTCGCGCGCGGTTCGCACGTACGCCCGATCTCCTCGTCATGGTGTGTTAACCTCCCGGCAGCGGCTCCGGGGGGCCGGATGGGCGCAGTTGCGTGCGTACTGGCGGCGGGGGACTTTCACTGAGTGTTGGCAGGAGACTGGATATGGTGTCTCGAATCACCGAACGGTTGAGCGGATCGCGGGTGCTGGTGTGGGTGGCCGTGGGCGCAGCGGCGCTGAGCCTGTCGGCCTGCAGCAGCAAGACGCAGGTGACGGCGAAGCCGGGCCCGGTGGGG